>QEVP01000002.1 GCA_003576765.1 Pseudomonadota bacterium | reverse complement strand
GCCTGGTGCAGTCCGTCGGCATAGCGTCGCCCGGCCATCGGCCGCCCCGACAGCCGGTCCACGATCACCACCTCGCCGTCGTGGACGACATAATCGACGTCGCGCTTGAGCACGAGACGGGCGCGCAGCGCCTCGTTGAGGTGATTGAGCAGCGCGACGTTGCCGACGTCGAACAGCGACGCCGACGTCAACAGTCCGGCGGCCGTGAGCCGCGCTTCGCACGCGGCGAGGCCAGCCTCGGTCAGTACGGCGTGGCGCGTCTTTTCGTCAACCTCGATATGGGACGGTGACAACGACGCCACCAGGCTATCGATGGCGCGATAGAAGCCGGACTGGTCGGCGGTGTCGCCGTAGAGCGTAAGCGGCGTGCCGGCATCGTCGATCAGCACGGCGTCGGCCTCGTCGACGATGGCGAAGGCGTGGCCGCGCTGCACCTGGTCGGCCTCGGCGTAAGCCATGTTGTCGCGCAGGTAATCGAGGCCGAACTCGCTCGCCGCGCCATAGGTGATGTCGCAGGCATAGGAACGGCGCCGCGCTTCGTCGTCGAGATCGGCTTGGAGGTGGCCGACGCTGAAGCCGAGCAGCCGATAAAGCGGGGCCATCCATGCCGCGTCGCGCGCGGCGAGGTAGTCGTTGGCGGTGATGATGTGGACGGGACCGGTCAGCGCGTTCAGACAAGCCGGCAGCGTCGCCGCCAGCGTCTTGCCCTCGCCGGTCTTCATATCGACGACATGGCCCTGATGCAGTAGCACCCCGCACAAAATCTGCTCGAAGAACGGCGATTGCCGCAAGCTGCGCCGCGCCGCTTCGCAGCACAGCGCGAAGGCCGGCACCATTGCCACGGTCGCGGCCGCACCGTCAGCGACTTGACTGCGTAGCGCGTTGAACCGATCCCGCAACGCCGCGTCGCTCAGCGTGCGAAACTCGGCCGCCGCCTGTTCGACTGCCGTGGCGTGGGCGCGGGCTTGATGAGACGGCTGACGGCGCCCGGCGAGCCATCGCCCGAGCGGTGTGAGGCTCATTGCAGGTCGAAGCGGAACGGCACCGAAAAGGCGAACTGCGTTCCGGGCACGTCGGACGGCGGCGTGGGCAGTGGCTCGGCGCGCCGCAATAGCGCCAGGGTTTCCTGATCGAGCGCCTCGGAGCCGGTGCCCTTGATCAGACGGCTCTCGATGACATGGCCATGACGATCGACGACGAACGCCACCCGTGCGGTGCCGTGCTCGCGCCGTGCCTGTGCCGAGGCGGGATAGCGCTTGTTGCGTTGCAGATGCAGCGCCAGTTTGCGCTTCCAGCTTACGATGGAGGCGGTGCGGGCGGCGGTTGCGGTCGGTGCGGTGGTAACCGACGAGGAAATGAGCGGCGGCGCGGTGTTGGGGTTTTCTTCCTTCTGCTCTTCCTGCTTTTCCTCGGGCTTCGGCGGCGTGGGGGCCAGCGCGACCTCGGGCTCGGGGGCAGGCGTCGGCGGGATCACCTCCTGCTCCTCCTGCTGCTCTTCCTTCTTTTCGACCACCTGCTCGGCCGGTGGCGGCGCCTGCTCGGTCTGAATCTGCTCCTCGCCCGGCGCGACGTCGCGCGGCGGGGCGTTCTCGAACGACGCCGTGGTGAAATCGACCTCGATGGCGTCGATATCGTCAAGCACGTCGCCCTCGCTCGGCTTGATGATGATCGCAGCGGCGACGGCGCAATGCAGGGCGAAGATCGCGACGAAGCAGGTCCCCCAGCGGATCAGCTCGGTGCGCGTCATGCCGAACGAGATCGACGGCGTCATGGCGAACCCGCCTTCTCCAGCGCAACCAGCGCGATCTTGACATAGCCGGTATCGCGCAGGTCGTTCATCAGCTTCATCACCTCGCCGTAAGGGATGACCTTGTCGGCGCGGACGAAGATGCGTTTGGTGCGGTCGCCGCCGGCGACCTGATCGAGGCTTGGCCCGATCGCCGCGCGGCTGATCGGGGTGTCGCCGATGGCCAGCGTGCCGTCGCTCTTGAGACTGACGAAGATCGGCTTGTCGGGGCGCGGCTGCTGTTTGGCCGTCGAGGCCGGCAGGTCCACCGGCAGATCGACGGTCGCCAAGGGTGCTGCGATCATGAAGATGATCAAGAGGACCAGGATGACGTCGATGAACGGCGTGACATTGATGTCATGCACCGGGGCGAGATCGTCGTCGGTCGATTGTTGGAGCTGCGCGCCCACGCCGTCTCTCCGTTCACTCCGCCGCGGCGCGGTGGCGGAAGCCGCCGGCGCGGTCGAGGTCGCGGCTCACCATCCGCCATAGCTCCGCCGCACCGTCGCCGAGCAGGCCGCGATAGCCGGCGGTCGCGCGGGCGAACATGTTGAAGATGATGACGGCGGGAATTGCGGCCACCAGCCCGAGCGCGGTGGCGAGCAGCGCCTCGGCAATGCCCGGCGCCACCACCGCGAGGTTGGTGGTCTGCGCCTTCGAGATGCCGATGAAGGAATTCATGATGCCCCACACCGTGCCGAACAGGCCGACGAACGGCGCGGTCGAGCCGATGGTGGCGAGGATGCCGGTGCCGCGCGTCATGCGCCGTGCGGCGGCGGCTTCGATGCGGCTGAAGTGCGAGGCGACGCGCTCCTTGACGCCGTCGGGATTCATCGCGTCGTGCGAGCGGCGGATTTCATCGACGGCGGCGCGGCACAACAAGGCGACGTCGCTGTTGACGCTGGCGAAGGTTTCGCCGGCATCGGCCAGCGCGCCGGCCTCGGCCAGCCGCGCGATATCGCGACGCGCGCGGCGGCGCGCGGCGAACAGCTCGATGGTCTTGGCGAGCCACACCGACCACGTCACGACTGACGCGAAGATCAGCCCGATCATCACCGCCTTCACGATGATGTCGGCCTGCATGAACATGCCGAGCGGCGAGAGATCGCGCGGCAGCGTGGGATCGGCGCTCGGGACGGTGGCGGGCGCCGCGGTGTCGGGCGCGGCCTCCTGGGCGACAGGCACCGGCACGGCGGCGTCCTGTGCGGCGGCGTCCGGCATCGTGGTAGCCGGTGTCGGAGCGTCCGATGCCGCGGTGTTTGGTGTCGTGGTTGCAGGTGTCGTGGTGGCCGGCGAAGCGGGTGCCTCGGCTTCCGGCGTGGCGGGCGCTGCCGCTGGCTGTTCGGCGGCCGGCGGCGGAACCGTCTGCGCCTGCGCCAGCGGCGTGCCGCAGGCGAGCGAGATCACCAGCATCCAGCGCCACAGGTTGATGATGGCCGGTTGCGATCGGCCGCGGCGTGTCAGGCGATGGATCATTGGACCAGTGTTTCGGTTGCGATATCCGCGCATGCAGCGGCACGCGCTCTGCCGATCGGCAGCGTTATACCATTATGGTGGTACCTCGTTGTGGTCGCGAGATAAAGCAAGGCAGCCTTTAGAACGCCTATAAAGTTGAGCGTGTTCGCGCGGTGCAAAAACTAGAAGTTCTATAAATCACTGGTATCTGGGCGCCGTAGCGTTGCGGCTGCAAAAATCATCGTGATAGAGCCACTACGATACCGGTCGCCATTGGGGTGCGGCCAGGTTACGGGGGTTGGGCGATGACGACGTCTGCGTCGAATGATCTTGAATTGTCTGGTGCAACGGAAGGCGGCGGCTTCATCGTCTCGAAGGTGGCGTGGGCGCGGGCCTCCATCGGCATCGCCGCGGCGATGCTGATCTCCGATAGCGCCGACGCGCAAACGGCATCGAGCGGCGACGACCTGCCGCAGATCCGCGTCACCGCGCCCAAGCGCACCGCCAAGCGCCAGCAGCCGGTGCGTCGCGCGGCGCCCGCGGCACCGGCGCCGGTCGTGGCTCAGCCGGTCGAGACGCCGCTGACGCCGATCACCGGCGACGGCTCCGGCGCGCGCGGCTATCAGGCGCCGACGCAAGTGGGCATTTCGCGTCTGCCCGTGCCGCTCAGCAATACGCCGCAGACGGTCAACGTGGTGACGCAGCAGGTGATCCAGGATCAGCGCCTGACCAGCATGGAAGACGCGCTGCGCACTGTGCCGGGCATCACCTTCAGCGCCGGTGAAGGTGGCACCCAGGGCGACACGCCGATCATTCGTGGGTTCGCGGCGCGCGGCGATATCTTCCGCGACGGCATCCGCGATCCGGGCTGGTACACGCGCGATCTGTTCAGCGCCGACCGCGTCGAGGTGTTCAAGGGACCATCGGGCTTTGCCTTCGGCCGCGGCTCCACCGGCGGCGCGATCAACACCGTGTCGAAGCTGCCGTCGTCGCTGAACTTCATCGACGGCACCGTCAGCGGCACGGCCCACGGAGGCTATCGCGTCGAGATGGACGCCAATGGCCGGCAGGGCAACGCCGCCGGACGCATCGCCGCGATGTATCAGGACATTCCCACGCCCGACCGCGACCATGTATTCACAAAGCGCTGGGGCGTGGCGCCGTCGTTCCGCTATGATTTCTCCCCGAGCACGCGCGCGATCTTCGGCTACATCTACCAGGGCGAGGATAGCGTACCGGATTACGGCCACCCGTATCTGCCCGCGCCGGCTCGCAGCGCGGTCACCGGCGCCCTGACGAATCCGGGTTACTACGGCAACGGCCAGCCGACGCCGCCGGTACCGATCCCGCGCAACAATTGGTTCGGCGTGGCAAGCGGGCCGCTGGCCGACCGCGTGCTGACCGACACGCACATCGCGACCGCACGGTTCGAGCACGATTTTAACAAATACCTGAAGATTACCAACGCCACGCGCTACATCAGCGTCAATCGCTCGGCGCTGGTGACGTCGCCGCGCAGCCTCGGTGACGCGAACAGCACCACCCGGTTGAACAGCAGCGGCAATCCGGAAATCAGGCCGGTGCCTGCCGGCTATCCCGTCAACCAGATGACCATCGGCCGTGAGCACTTCCTGACCAACACCGACAACGCCATGCTGATCAACCAGACCGACCTCACCGGCAAGTTCTGGACCGGCGGGCTGGAGCACTCGTTCGCGGTCGGGTTTGAGGCGGCCCGCGAAACCCGCGACCAGGTTCGTGCCAACGGCGCCGGCGGGCGCAATCTGTGCGATCTGGTGCTGGACATGGGCTGCCGCACCAGCCTGTGGAATCCGGTCGAGACATCATATGGCGGCGCACAGACCGGATGGGGGGCACCCAATTCCTCAACCTCGACTAACTTGGCCGTCTATGGTTTCGATCAGATCAAGTTCAATGAGTACTTCGAGCTGCTCGGCTCGGTGCGTTACGATCACCTCAGCACGGACTATCAGGACCTGGCCGCCGCTCCGGCGAACCAGAACATCAGCCGAACCGATGGCATGTTCAGTTGGCGCGTTGGCGGTGTGTTCCACCCGCTGCCCAACGTGAGCGTTTACGCCGCACACGGCGTCTCGTTCAACCCGTCGGCGGAATTCGGCACGCTTGCCAACCAGCCGAAAGGGCCGACCCAAATCCTCGACCCGGAGCAGAACACGTCCACCGAGGTCGGAGTCAAAGCCGACGTGCTCGGTGGCCGGTTGACCCTGTCCGGTGCGGTGTTCCGCATCGAGAAGACCAACATGCGCATTCCGCTCGATCCCGCCGACACGGGCCGCAACTCGGCGCAGCAGCTCGGCGGCCTCGCGCGCGTCGATGGCTTCGAGCTAGGAGCCGCCGGCAAGATCACCGACCAGTGGAATGTGTTCGTTGGCTACAGCTATCTCGACTCCAAGATCGTCGAGACCAACAACCTGGCCGAGCTGGGGCGTGAGCTGCCGAACACGCCGCCGCATAACTTCACGTTCTGGACCACCTACGACGTCACACCGGAATGGACCCTTGGCGGCGGCGTCACCTATGCGGCGCGCACATTCGTCAACACCGGCAATACGTCCTATGTGCCCGAATACTGGAAGCTCGACCTGATGACCAGCTACAAGGTCACCAAGGACTCGATCCTGCAACTCAACGTCTACAACGTCACCGACGAGCACTACTACGCGCAGTACTATGGCGGACACGCGGTGCCGGCCTCCGGGCGCACGGCGATGCTGAGCTACCGCATCCGCTTCACGCCGCCGCCGCCGGTGCTGGATTATCCGGTCAAGGCCGCGCACTACGTCAGCAAGTAGCGGTTGGATGCCCCCTGATACTTGCTCGAGGCGGCGCCGAAAGGCGCCGCTTCTTTTTGTGCGTGGATATGGGGAGGTCGCGGTGTCCCGGCCGCGGCGCAGCGTGTAACGATGCGCCGCAGAGCCGAGACCGATGCGGACGTGGCGTTCCCGAACGATCCCGGATCTGCGCCGCGGCACGTCGTGCCGCAGCGCGTCCGGGATATTCGGCGTCGTTTACTCCAGCATCGCGGCGAGCGTCGGGCTGATATGCTCGCGGCCGACGTCATCGATCAGCACGGCGGCGATGTGGCGGGCGGCGGCGAAGGCGAGGCTGCGCTCCGCGCCCATCACCATGAAGGCGGTGGCATAAGCGTCCGCCTCCATGCAGGAGGGTGCCAGCACGGTGGTGCGCACGACGTCGCTGTGGGCCGGTGCGCCGGTCGCCGGGTCGATGGTGTGGGCGTGGCGGCGGCCGTCCAGCACGACGGCGCGCTCGATGCCGGAGGTGGCGATCGCTATGTCATGCAGCGCCACCGCGATGCCAGACGCCAATGAGAGGCTTGAGCCGCCACGATGATCGATGCCGACCCACCACGGCGTGCCGTCCGGCTTGACGCCTCTGCCCACCAGTTCGCCGCCGATTTCGACCAGCACATGCGAGAAGCCGTGCGCGTGAAGCCGTGCCGCGACCAGATCGACGGCAAAGCCTTTTGCGATCGAGGACAGGTCGAGCCGCAGCCCGCCGGGCTGGCACAAGATGCCGCCGGGCGACAGCGTAAGCCGCTGCCAGCCGCAGGCGCGCAAGGCTTTTTCGACGTCGCGTTGCGCCGGCGGCAGTGTCGCCGCCGGCTGCGGGCCGAACCCCCACAGATCGACCAGCGCGCCGAGCGTCGGATCGTAGGCGCCGCCGGTCTCGGCGGCGATACGCAGCGCGCACTGCAGGACGTGATGGAATTCGCTCGGCAGCGTGGCCGCGGCGCCGGCCTCCGCGGCATTGAAGCGGCTGATGTCGGAGCCGGATTGCCACGGGCTCATCTGGGCGATCACCAGGTCGAGCGCCTCGGTGACGATCGCCTCGAGTCGGCCCGTATCGGTGCCGGGCGCGGTAACAGTCGCGACCGACCACGACGTGCCCATGGTATCGCCATGGAGCCGGACGATCTCGCCGCCGGTCAGCGGCGCGACCTGTCCGCGCGCGAGCCGCAGCGGAATGGCGACGCGCCGCGCGGCCGCGGCGCCTTCAGCCACGATTACGGCGGCAGCACTTCGACGGTGGCGGTGTAGCTGGCGCGCCGCTTGGCCTCCTTGATCGTCGCCTTGTCGTCCTGCACCGAGGCGCTCAGCCAGTACATGCCCGGCGTTGGCCACTTCACGGCGAAGGTGCCGCTCTCGTCGGTCTTGACCTTGATGCTGTTCAACTGGTCGCGATAACGGATGCCGCCCGGCACCACTTCGACCTCGAGGCCGGCTGCCGGCTGGCCGTCGAGCACCAGCTTGAATTTTGCCTCCTCGCCGGCGAGCAGGTTGTTGGGATGCGTCACCGGCACCAGCTCGAGCCCTTGTCCGGTGGTCTTGAACACCGCCTCGGTCGGCTTGCCGGTGGTCACGAACGTCTCGATGCGGCCCTGGCTTTGGGTGATGCGCACGTCGGTGGCGTTGGTCGGAATCTTGGTTGCGATCTCGTCCGCCGGGCCGCGCCAGCGCTTGTCCTGACCGTCGAGCTTGTAGCGCGCAAAGGCGCCCTGATTGAGCACCGCGATCTTGTAGGTGCCGGGCTGGTCCAGCTTGAGGTCGAAGGTTGAGCGATAGCGCCCGGTCGCCATGTTCTCGGTCTTGGCGGCGCTGCCGTCTGGCGCGGTGACGGCAAGGCCGTCGAGCCGCATCGGGTGGTGCTCGAAATAGAACAGGTCGTTGGAGATCGCGGCATCGACCGTCACCCACAGGTCGTTGCCCGACAGCACCGTGGCTGACGGCAACAGCCATGCCCGGTGCGCGTTCGCCGGCACCGCCAGCAGCGTCAGGGCGGAGGCGGCGATAAAGGCCAGCTTGATGTTGCTCTTCATGGTCAAGTCCTCCCGTTACGGGGTGAGGGTCAGGGTGATGGCGCCGAGTTCATTCTCGCCCTTGGCTTCGACTGTGGCCGTGGCGGCCGGCGGCCACTGGAACGGCAGGCGCAGCAGCTCGCGGCCGCCGACCTCGCGCGCGGCCTCGACCACCAGAACGTACTCGCCCGCGGATAACTGCGACAGCGGCTTGGCGGCGGATTTGAAGGTCAGCTTGTGGGTGCCGGGCGGGCGCGTCGGCGTGCTGAGGCCGTCCATCGGCATCGTCAGCTCGCGCCCGGTGCGGCGCCACCACTGCCGCATGTCCTTCAGCCACTTGTTGCCTTCGTTGTCCTTCAGCTTGAGATCGTACCAGACCGCGAGGTTCTCGATCTTCGATCCGTCCTTGCTCTCGATCCAGAACGCGACATACGGCCGATGATATTCGGCGACGTTCAGGCGCGGAATATCGACGCTGATGGCGGCGCTGCCGGCAAGCGCCGGCGCGCTCATCAGGCCGGTGACTGCCGCGGAGATGATCAGACGCATGGAGCGGACCTCATGAGTGAACGAACAGGACGAGAAGCAGGAACGGCACGATCAGGCCGAGGCCGACCATCGGCCAGGTCGCCGGCCGCCGCGCCGAGTGGAAGTTGAGCAGCAACAGCCCGGTCGCGCAGAACACCAGGCAGGCGCCGGCAAAGATATCGATGAACCAGCTCCACGCCGGGCCGGTGTTGCGGCCCTTGTGCAGGTCGTTGAGGTAGGCGATCCAGCCGCGGTCGGTCAATTCATACGATACCTTGCCGTCGGCGCGGTCGATGCTGAGCCAGGCATCGCCGCCGGCGCGCGGCAGCGAGATGTAGACCTCGTCGCGCGACCACTCGGTGTCGCGTCCCGCGGTGCCGACCGAGAGATTGGCGGCGATCCAGTCGCTGACCGCGGCAGGCAGCGGCGCCTTGGCGTTCGCCGGCTCGGCCTTCAGCGTCTCCGTCAGCGGCTGCGGCAGCGTGCCCTCGCGGGTGGTGACGCTGGGGCGGGCCTCGATCTGACCGGCATGGTTGAGGGTGATGCCGGTGATGGCGAACAAAAGCATGCCGATCAGGCAGACCGCCGAGCTCATCCAGTGCCAGGTGAGGAACTGCTTCAGCCAGAACGCACGGCGCTGATTGCGTTGCCACAACCGGTCGGCATCGTTCGAAAGGCGTTGTTGCGGAGCGGGGCGGCCGTGCATGCGAAGTCGTCGGCGTTGGGACATGGCACCGTGACGGCATGCCGTCGGCAGAGATGACCATGCAGCGTAAGATGAACGACCGGCGGATCGGTTCCGGTTATCCGATTGTCCGTCGATCCATTGGCGTTGTAGCCAAGCCGGCGGTCACGCGCTACCCGCTGGAGTTTAGCTTCATTCCAAATCGCCGCGGCAAACGCCGCGCCGGATGCGGCTAAAGCGCCATATCTTATTGTTAGAATCTTTCTAAACAACATTGTGAGGGCGATGCGGCACTAACGCCGCTGGCGAACCCGGCGGGGCGTGGAGATAGTGGCGGGAGTTCGGGCCATGCAAATCCGCCGCGTGCTCTCCCCTGCTGCCGCTAACGACGAGGACATTGCCATGATCGACCGCCGCCGTCTGCTCGCCGCCCTCGCTGCCGCGCCGTTTGCGTCCTCGACGGTTTTGGCGCAATCGCCGTCAGGCGGGGCGCTGCGGACCGTCCGTATTCCCGGCGCGGACGTCGAGGTGCCGGCGATCGGCATCGGCACGGCGCGCCGCTATGACGATCCGCAAGGCGAGGACGCGCTCGCGCCGCTGCGCGCGACATTGGCACGCTTCGTCGAGCTTGGCGGCACCGTGATCGATACCGCGCCCTCCTATGGCCGCGCCGAACAGGTAATCGGCCAGCTCGTTGCCGATCTCGGCGTGCGCGACAAACTGTTTCTCGCCACAAAGGTCGGTGCATCGTCACCGGCGGACGGAGCGGCGCAGATCGAACGCTCGTTCCGCAACCTGCGCACCGACCGGATCGACCTGATCGCCGTGCACAACCTCAACGACGTCACCAACCAGCTTGCCAGTTTGCGCGATCTCAAGGCCAAGGGGCGCATCCGCGTGCTCGGTATCACCACCTCGTTCGACCGCCAGTATGAGGCCTTCGAGGGCGTGATGAAGCGCGAAGCGCTCGATACCATCCAGATCGACTATGCGATCGACAACCGCAACGCGGCCGCGCGCATCCTGCCGCTGGCGCAGGACAAGGGCGTCGCGGTGATGATCAACCTGCCGTTCGGCCGCGACCGGCTGTTCAGCGCCACGCGCGGCAAGCCGTTGCCCGACTGGGCTTCCGAGATCGGCGCGACAAGCTGGGCACAGGTATTTCTGAAATACGTGCTCTCCCATCCGTGCCGGCCGATCGCCATTCCCGGCATGGCGCAAGCGCGCTATGTCGACGATAATCTCGGTGCGGCGCGCGGCCCCTTGCCGGATGCCGCCATGCGCAAGCGCATGGAGCAGTTCATCGATGCGCTCTGAGCTGCGGCCGGCAGCGGCGCTGGTTGGCCGCGCGATTGCGGCCGAACGCGACGAGGTGCCGGCGGTCGTCGCCGGCTTTCTCCTGTTCGTGCTGCTGTTCGCCTCCTACTTCATGCTGCGACCGGTGCGCGAGACGTTCGGCATCGCCGGCGGCGTCAAGAACCTGCAATGGCTGTTCACCGGCACCTTCCTTGCGACGCTGCTGGTGGTGCCGCTCTACGGCTGGGTCGCGGCGAATGTGCCGCGCCGCCGGCTGCTGCCGATCCTCTATAGCGCCTGCGCGCTGGTGATGGCCGGCTTTGCCGCCAGCCTTGCCACCGATCCCGGCAACGTCTGGATCGCGCGCGCGTTCTACATCTGGCTGTCGGTGATGAACCTGTTCGTCATCTCGATTGCCTGGAGCCTGATGGCCGATCTGTTCGAGCCAGAGCGCAGCCATCGCCTGTTCGGCCAGATCGCCGCCGGCGCCAGCCTCGGCGGCCTGATCGGGCCGTTGTTGTCCGGCGTCCTCGTCGCGCCGCTCGGCGAGGCGGGGCTGCTGTTTCTTTCCGCCGCGTTGCTGCTGTCAACGCTCGTGTGCGTGCGCTATCTGTTGCGGTGGCGCGACCGTATCGGCCCGCGCACCGATGCGCCGCCGCCGGAGCGCATCGGCGGCTCGATCTGGGCCGGCCTCACCCTGATCCTGCGTTCGCCGTATCTCATCGCCATCGCCGGCTTCATCGTGCTTTTGACGGCTGCGAGCACGTTCCTTTATTTCGAGCAGGCGCGCATCGTTGCCGCGACGTTCCCGAACCGTACCGCGCAGACGCAGGTGTTCGCTGCGATCGACGCTACCGTGCAGTCGCTGACGATTGCCATCCAGATTTTCTTTACCGGGCGGCTCGCGAAACGGCTCGGCGTCACGGTGCTGCTCGCCGCCGTGCCGCTGATGATGATGCTCGGCTTCGGGGTGCTGGCGCTGGCCGCGACTTTCCCGGTGCTGGTGGCGGTGATGATCGTGCGGCGCGTCGGCGAATACGCGCTGGTGCGGCCGGGGCGCGAGATGCTGTTCACCCCGCTCGATGCCGAGACCAAATACAAGGCCAAGAATGCGCTCGACACCTTCGTCTATCGCGGCGGCGATGCGCTGGCCGGCTGGACCTATGCCGGGATCGCGGCGGTCGCCAATCTTGCCGTCGTCGCTCTGGCGGGTGCGGTGCTGGCCGGCGTGTGGGCCGCGCTCGGCATTGCCATCGGACGACGTCATGACCGGGCGCGCGCCGGTGCGGGTTAATCGCACTCCGGCGCGGCGGTGGCGTCGAGCAGCCACGCCAGCGTGCGGCTGTCCACGCTTTCCAGCGGGATCACCGCGATCACCGGGGTGTCGTAAGGGTGCAGCGTACGGATCGTCTCGCTCGCCGCCTCAGTCAACGCGGCACGGGTTTTCACGATCAGCACCAGTTCGTCGCCGCGCTCCACCGCATCCTGCCAACGATAGATCGAGACCATGCCCGGCACGATGTTGACGCAGGCCGCGAGCCGCTGCTCCACCAGCGCCTTGCCGATGGCCTCCGCCGTCGCCCTATCGGGTACGGTGGAATAGATGAAGACCGCGCGCTCCATGTGCGCCACCTTCCGTTCGGTTTACTCGGCGTCGGGCTGCCGCTCCGGCGCGGCGTCGGCGAAGGCGGGCAGCGCCATGGCGGCGGCTTCCGCCGCAAGCAGACGCGGAAACGCCGCAACGTCGACGCCGAACCGGCGCGCATTGACGAGCTGCGGCACGAGGCAGATGTCGGCGAGCGTCGGCGCAGCGCCGAAGCAGAACGGGCCGGGCTCCGCGGCCACCAGTTTTTCGCAGGCCTCAAGCCCGTCGGCATTGATCCATGCCGCCCATGCCGTCACCGCCTCGTCGGCAAGGCCCTGCGCACGCAGCCGGTTCAGCACCTTGAGGTTCTGCACCGGGTGGATGTCACAGGCGATGGCCTGCGCGAAGGCCCGCACACGCGCCCGCCGCAATGGATCGCGTGGCAGCAGCGGCGGCTCGGGATGGGTTTCCTCCAGCCATTCGATGATCGCCAGCGACTGCGTTAGCGTCGTGCCGTCGTCGAGCACCAGCACCGGCACCAGCCCCTGCGGGTTGAGCGCGCGATAGGCGGCCTCTTGCTGTTCGCCCTTGCGCAGATGGCGCGGCACGTGGGTGACGCCGATGCCTTTGAGGTTGAGCGCGATGCGCACGCGGTAGGCGGCGCTGGAGCGGAAGTAACCGTAGAGCTTCACGTCGTTCTCCCCGTTGTATGCCGGTGCGGGATGCCGTCAGGCGCCGGGTGGCGGCCGGTCGAAGGCCGCGGGATCGAAGCGGGCCACGTCCTCCAGCAGCTCGCAGAAGGCGCGCGCGCCGTGGTCGATCAGGCGCTCGCCGGCTTCGGCGCTCGCCAGCGTGGCGTCGCCGACGGCGCCTTCCGGGTGCAGGTCCTGCGCCTGCCAGGCATAGGGCGCGGGCCGGCCGATCGAGAGCCGGCGGAAGGCATGGTCGTGCGTTGCCGAGGCGAAATTCGCAAGGGCCTCGCGCCGCACATGCTGCGGCCATGCCGCCAGCATGATCGATGTCTCGACGGCGCCGCCGTGGATGCCGTCGCGGATTTCCTCGGGCGCGAACGCGGCCTCCGGGCTGCTGAGCCGCGCCCATGACGTCGTCACCGCCAGCATCCGGTGGCGGGCGCGTAGCTCCTGTGCCACCAGCATCATCGCCGCGCTGTTGCCGCCATGGCTCGTCACCATCACCAGCTTGCGCAGGCCGGCCCGTGCCACCGCCTCGCCGAGCGCGGTCCAGGTCGCAAGCGCTGCCGCCGGCGGCATCGTCAGCGTGCCCCGATAGTCGGTGTGCTCGGTCGAAATCCCGACCGGCTGCACCGGCAGGAACACAGCCGGGCTGTCCGGCGGCAACAGGGCACGCACGCGCGCCAGATAGGCCTCCGCGATCAACGTATCGGTGCCGAGCGGCAGATGCGGGCCGTGCTGCTCGGTGGCGGCGAGCGGCAGCACCGCGATCCAGCGGGCGGCGGCGTCGCGGTCGAGGTCGGGCCAGCAAAGCGCGGCCCAGTCGCGGGATGGCGGCGGCGGGGTCATGTGCAGGATCCTGTCGCCGCAATGTACCTAAAATGCGCCCGTGGGGGCAGCGTTTCCTTCAACGACGCGGCGGAATGGTTTATGAGGCGGTGTGCCGCCTTACGGCTTTTCATCGGGAGGGGACGACGGATGCAACTTGCCGGCTGCGTGAGGACGCTCGCTGCACTGCTGATGGTCGGGATGGCCGCGGCGCAGGCACAAAACGCGCCGTCGCCGCCCCCGGACAAGCTCGACAAGGTGTCGTTCGGCACCAACTGGGTGGCGGAGGCCGAGCACGGCGGGTTCTTTCAGGCGGTGGCCGACGGCACCTACAAGGCTTATGGCCTTGACGTCACCATCGTGCCGGGCGGCCCCAACACCAACAACCGCATCCTCCTCGCCGCCGGCAAGCTCGACTTCTTCATGAGCGCCAACTGCCTGCAATCCTTCGATGCGGTCGCCAACAACATCCCGCTGGTGGCGGTGGCGGCGATGTTCCAGAAGGATCCGCAGGTGTTTTTGACCCATCCCGAGGCCAGGGTCAAAACGCTCGCCGACCTGAAGCCGCTGACGCTGTTCATCTCCAAGGAGGGCATCGCCGGCTATCTGCAATGGCTGAAGTCGGAGCACGGCTTCTCCGATGCGCAGGTCACGCCTTATACCTTCAACCCGCAGCCCTTCATCGCCGACAAGAAAAGCGCAATGCAGGGCTATGTCACCTCCGAGCCGTTCGCCGTCGAAAAAGCGGCCGGCTTCAAGCCCGACGTGCTGCTGCTCGCCGATTACGGCTTCGATACCTATTCGACGCTGATCGAGACCCGCCGCGATCTCATCGACAAAAAGCCCGATCTGGTGCAGCGCTTCGTCGATGCCTCTATCGTCGGCTGGTACAATTACATTTACGGCGACAATGCCAAGGGCAACGCGCTGATCAAAAAGATGAACCCGGAGATGACCGACGATGTGCTGGCCTATTCGGTCGCCAGGATGAAGGAGTTCGGCATCGTCGATTCCGGCGACAGCCTGACTAATGGCATCGGCGCCATGAGCGATGCGCGGATGACGAGCTTCTTCGACAAGATGGCGCGCGCAGGTGTCGTCCGCTCCGATATCGACTATCGCAAGGCCTATACGCTGCGCTTCGTCAACAAGGGCGTCGGGCTCAACCTGCGGCCGAAGCAACCGTGACGACAGCGGAGCCGGCCGTCCGCCTGCGCGGCGTCACAAAAGTTTATGACGGCGGCGTGGCGGCGCTCGGCCCGCTCGATCTCGATATCGCGCGCGGCGCCTTTGTCTCGCTGCTCGGCCCTTCCGGCTGCGGCAAGTCCACGGCGCTGCGGCTGATTGCCGGCCTCGCCGCGCCGAGCACCGGCGCGGTCGAGGTGGCGCGCGCCGCGGCACCCGGCGCGGTCGGCTTCGTGTTTCAGGAGCCGACCCTGATGCCGTGGGCGAGCGTGCGCGACAATGTCTACCTGCCGCTGCGGCTAGCGGGGGTGGCGCGCCGCGCCGCCATGCCCCGGGTCGAGGCGATGCTGGCGCGGGTCGGGCTCGCCGATTTCACCGAGGCGGTGCCGCGCGAACTGTCCGGCGGCATGAAGATGCGGGTGTCGCTCGCCCGCGCGCTGGTCACCGAGCCGGACATCCTGCTGCTCGACGAGCCGTTCGCGGCGCTCGACGAGATCACCCGATTCCGCCTCAACAACGACCTGCTGGCGCTGTGGCGCGACCTCGGCAAGACCATCGTGTTCGTCACCCATTCGGTGTTCGAGTCGGTTTACCTGTCGCAACGGGTGCTGGTGATGACGGCGCGGCCGGGGCGCATCAGCGCCACCTTCGCGATCGCCGGTCCCGAGCCGCGTGGCGAGGCGTTTCGAACCTCGCCGGATTATGCCGCGCAGTGCCGCGCGGTGTCCGCCGCGCTTGCCGGCGCCGGCGAGGATCCATCACGGGAGGGCGTACGATGACGGCGGGCGCCGGCGGTCGCCATCCGGCGCGGCTGGTGCTGCCGTTCGCGGCGCTGGCGGCAAGCCTTGTCGCGTGGGACCTCATCGTGCGGCTCAACGATCTGCCGCCCTATGTGCTGCCCGGCCCGGGCCTCGTGCTGGCGACGCTGGTGCAGGACTGGGCCATCCTGTGGCAGTCGCTGGCGATCACGCTGGTGACGACGTTCGAGGGCTTTGCCGCGGCCACCGTGATCGGGTTGGCGCTCGCGGTCCTGTTCAGCCAGTCGAAGTGGCTGGAATACTGCTTCTTCCCCTATGCGGTGATCCTGCAGGTGACGCCGGTGATCGCCATCGCGCCGCTCTTGCTGATCTACCTGCCGCAGCAGCTGGCGGTGGTGACGTGCGCCGGCATCGTGGCGTTCTTCCCGGTGCTGTCCAACGCGACGCTCGGCCTCAATTCCGCCGACCGCAACCTCGTCGGGCTGTTCACGCTCTATCGCGCCTCGCGCTGGCAGACCTTGCGCTATCTGCGCTGGCCGGCGGCGCTGCCGGCCATCATGGGCGGCTTGCGCATCGCCGGCGGGCTGTCGTTGATCGGCGCGGTGGTCGCCGAGATCGCCGCCGGTGCCGCCGGCTCCGGCTCCGGCCTTGCCTACCGCATTGCGGAATCCGGCTATCGGCTCAACATTCCACGCATGTTCGCGGCGTTGCTGTTGCTCTCGATCGCGGGCATTGTCATCTATATGGCGCTCGCGCTGGTCTCGCATCTCGTCTTGCGGCGCTGGCACGAGAGCGCGCTGGGAAAGGACATGTAATGGCGACTGCGACGTCTACGGATGCGATCGATCTTCTGGTTTACGGGCCGGTCAAGCCGGTGATCAATTCGGGGTTCGCGGCGCCGTTCGTGGCCCACACCATCGAGAGCAAGAACGACCTGACGCGGCTCACCGACGATGTCGCGGCGCGTATCCGCGGCATCGCGGTGACGGGGCTGGTCGCGACCGACAGTTCGGTGCTGGCGCGGTTTCCGAAGCTTGAGATGGTGGCGAGTTTTGGCGTCGGCTACGATCATGTCGATTCCGCCTATGCCCGCGAGCATGGCATTGTCGTCACCCACACCCCGGACGTGCTGACCGAGGAAGTTGCCGACACCGCGCTCGGCCTGTTGATCGCCACGCTGCGCGAGTTTGTGCGCGCCGACCGCTATCTGCGCAGCGGCCAGTGGGAGACGCGCGGCGACTATCCGCTGACACGCGGTTCGCTGCGTGGGCGCACCGTCGGCATTGTCGGGCTCGGCCGCATCGGCAAGGCGGTGGCGCGCCGGCTCGACGCCATGCAGGTGCCGGTGGTCTACCATTCGCGCCGCCCGGCCGAGGGCGTCGCCTACAAGCACTATCCGAACCTGATGGACATGGCCAAGGCGGTGGAAACGCTGGTCGTCATCACGCCGGGTGGCGCGGCGACCCGCCACCTGATCGACGCCGAGGTGCTGAAGGCGCTCGGCCCGGAGGGCGTGGTGGTCAACGTCGCGCGTGGCACCGTCATCGACGAGGCCGCGCTGATCGCCGCGCTCAAGGACGGCACCATCCTCGGTGCCGGCCTCGACGTGTTCGAGCGCGAGCCGAAGGTGCCGGACGAACTGCGCGCGCTGCCCAACACCGTGCTGCTGCCGCATATGGGTTCGGCCTCGGTGGTGACGCGCCGTGCCATGGAGCAACTCGTGGTCGATAACCTCAAGGCGTGGTTTGCAGGCAAGGCGCCGCTGACGCCGATCCCGGAAACGCCGGTCAAGGGGCGCTGATGTCGCTGCGGTTGCGCCTGCGCCCGGCCTGCGTCGTCGTGCTTGCCATGATGGCCGCGTCGGCGGCGCGGGCGCAGGATGCCGGTGCGCTGGCGCGCGAGATGGTCGGGCAATGGGAACTGGCGACCGCCGAGCGCGGCAAGACCTGCGTGCTGACGCTCGCCACGGAGCGGGCGGCGAACGGCATGCAGATCGAGCTTGATGGCGGCTGCGCCGCCGCGCTGCCGTTCACCCGCGACATCGCCGCGTGGAGCGTCAAAGGTCTCGATATCGTCCGGCTGCAAAACGCGGCCGGTGAGCCGGTGATCGACCTGACCGAGGTGGAGAGCGGTATCTTCGAGGGCGTGCGCACCGGCGAGGGCGTCTACCTGATGCAGAACCTCGCCGCCGCCCGCGCGCTGACCCGCTCGATGGATCAGATGATCGGCGAGTGGGCGCTGGTGCGCGGCTCCGGCCGCACGATCTGCAACATGACGTTGACCAACACCGAGGCCGACAACGACAACTTTAAGGTGTTTCTCAATTCCGGCTGCGGACCGCTGGTGACCGGCTTCAACCCGGTGATGTGGCGGCTCGAACGCGGCGAAATCATCCTGATCGCCGCCAACGGCCAGACCTGGCATTTCCAGGCCGACGACAACGCGCAGTGGCGCCGCGTGCCGGAGGAGGCCGATCCCCTGCTGCTGATGCGGCAGTAAAGTCTTTCAGCTTTTGACGGAATCAAAGACCATCATGCGCGGGCTTGATCCGCGCAACCATTGTTCTTGCGTCACGCGCGGGCTCGACCCGCGTGTCATCTTCCTTGGGAGAAAGATGGATTGCCGGGTCGCGCCCGGCAATGACGGTGGTGGATTGCCGCTCAGATCAGCCGCAGGCCCTTCATGCTGGCGTGGCCGTTGCGCCCGACGATGATGTGATCGTGCACGGAAATGCCCAAGGGTCCGGCGATGTCGATGATCGCCTTGGTCATCTGCACGTCGGCGCCTGACGGTGTCGGGTCGCCGGAGGGATGATTGTGCACCAAAACAAGCGCCGTCGCCGACAATTCCAGCGCGCGCTTGAGCACCTCGCGCGGATAGACCGGGGTGTGATCGACGGTGCCGACCTGCTGCACCTCGTCGGCGATGAGCTGATTCTTCTTGTCGAGGAACAGGATGCGGAATTGCTCCTTGTCGGCGAACGCCATCGCCGCGCGGCAATACTCGATCACCTGTGCCCATGACGACAGCACGGTGCGCTGTTTCAACTGTCCGCGGGCGACGCGGCTGGCGCTGGCGGCGATCAGCTTGATCTCGGTGATGGCTGCCTCGCCCAGGCCCGGCACCTCGCGCAGCCGCGCCTCGGCGGCATGCACCGTCTCGGCGAACGAGCCGAACTTGCCGATCAGGGTTTTCGCAAGCGGTTTGACGTCGCGACGCGGCAGGGCGCGGAACAGCACCAGTTCGAGCAGTTCGTAGTCGCTCAGCGCTTCGGCGCCGGCGCTGCGGAACCGCTGGCGCAGGCGCTCGCGATGACCATGGAAGTGCGGCGCCTCGGCGAAGCCGGGTGCTGCGCCGGTGTCGTCTGCGGCGGGCGGAGTATCGTGGGCGGAGCGCGTCATGCCCGTCACCCTGCCGTGCCCGCAGGCGATTGCAACCGAAATGATCGGCTCACGAGCCGGGGCTCAGCCGAACACCGGATGGTCGAGCTTGCCCGGCGACAGCGTAAAGATATCCACGCCGGTCTCGGTCACGCCGACGGAATGCTCGAACTGCGCCGACAGCGAACGGTCGCGCGTCACCGCGGTCCAGCCGTCGGACAGGATTTTGACGTGCGGCTTGCCGAGATTGATCATCGGCTCAATGGTGAACAGCATACCGGGCTTCAGCGTCACGCCCTCGCCGGGGCGGCCGGCATGGACGATGTTCGGCTCGTCATGGAAGATGCGGCCGAGGCCGTGGCCGCAGAAGTCGCGCACCACGCTCATCTGCTGCGGCTCGACGAAGCTCTGGATGGCGTGGCCGATATCGCCGGTGGTGGCGCCGGGCTTCACGGCAGCGATGCCGCGCATCAAGGCTTCGTAGGTCACCTCGATCAGCCGCTCGGCCTTGCGGGAGATCGCGCCGACCGCATACATCCGGCTGGAGTCGCCGTACCAGCCATCGACGATCAGCGTGACGTCGATGTTGAGGATGTCGCCTTCCTTGAGCGGCCGCTCGCCGGGCATGCCGTGGCAGACGACGTGGTTGATCGAGGTGCAGGTCGAGTAACGATAGCCGCGATACATCAGCGTCGCCGGATAGGCGCCGTGGCTGAACGCGAAGTCGCGGACGAAAGCGTCGATCTGGGCCGTCGGCAGGCCGGGCCGCACCAGCGCGGTCAGTTCGTCGAGGCAGCGTGCGGTCAGTTCGCCGGCCTTGCGCATGCCGGCGAAGGCGGCGGGGCCGTGCAGCTTGATCTGGCCGGTCTTGCGTGGCGCGGCCTGGTCGGCATCGACGTAACTCATCGGGATATCTTCGCCGGGTGGGGTGGAGGGTCGACCCTAATCTAGTTGATGTCGCCGCCGGCGCAAGCGGTGACCGATGGCGGCGGCGCCGGTCAGCCCCGGACGGGAACCGGCGTGGCGAGATCGATGCCGTCGCAGGCGAGGCGGCAGGTATAGGCCAGCGCCTCGACGCCGGCCATGCGGGCGCGGTCGAAGGCGCGGCCGTAGGTGGGATCGATGTCGCGGGCGAGCGCCAGTGCGCGCGCCGAGGCGATCTGGATCACGAACAGCATCACCGCGCGCGCGCCTTCAGCGCGCATCGCGGCGAGTTCGTCGAGGTGGCGGGCGCCGCGCGCCGTCACCGCGTCGGGAAACTCGGCGAGGCCGGGGCTGCGCATCAGGTGGACGTTCTTGACTTCGACATAGCAGGGCGGGCGATCGGTTGCCTCCAGCAGGAAATCGACGCGCGAGGCCGCGCCGTAGCGGACTTCGCGGCGGACGACCGGGTAGCCGGCCAGTTCGGGGATCGTGCCTGCCGCCAGCGCCGCGGCGACAATGGTATTGGGATGGGCGGTATTGACCCCGACCAGCTCAAAGCCAGTGCCGAAATCGGCTTCTATCAGTTCCCAGGAATAGGGCAGCTTGCGCTTGAGGTTTGGCGATTTCGACAGCCAGACCCGCGCGCCGGGGGCCTGCAGACCGGTCATCGCGCCGGGATTGGCGACGTGAACGGTGACGATGCTGCCGTCGGCCAGTTCGACGTCGGCCAGGAAACGCTTGTAGCGGCGGATCAGCGTCGCCGGCATCAGGTCGCATGCAAATCGCACGTCAGGGCGCCTCGTCGTCGGCGATCGTCTCGACCGGCAGCGCGCCGCCGCGGATGCGCAGTTCGCGCACCGGGTAGGGTACGCGGATGCCCTCGCGCTTGAAGGCGTCCCACAGCGCGATCATCACGTCGCTCTTGACGTTGTCCATGCCGGCGTAGGGATCGGCGATCCAGAACGTCAGCGAGAAGCGCATGCCACGCTCGGTGAACTCGGACAGGATGCAGGACGGCGGCTTGAGTTCGGCGACCCGCGGCGTCTTGGCCGCGATTTCGACGGCGAGCTTGCAGACGGTGCGCGGATCGGCGTCGTAATTGGTGTTGAACGGCACCTTCACCAGCGTGTCCTTGCTGGTGTAGGTCCAGTTCGTCACCTTCTGCGTCACGAGGTCTTCGTTGGGGATCAGGAACTCGCGGCCGTCGCCGGCGGCGACCGAGATGTAGCGCGTGTTCATCGCGCTGATGCGGCCAAAATTGTCGCCGATGGTGACGAGATCGCCGGGCTTCACCGACTTGTCGGCGAGCAGGATGATGCCGCTGATGAAGTTGGAGACGATCTTCTGCAGGCCGAAGCCGATACCGACGCCGACCGCGCCGGAGAACAGTGCCAGCGCCGACAGGTCGATGCCGACCGCGCCGAGCACGATCGCCACCGCGACCACCACCAGCACGACGCGCACCAGCTTCGACAGCAGCACCTGGATCGAGGGGGTCAGGTCGCGCGAGCGCGTGATGCGCGTTTCGAGAAAATTGCTGACGAGGTTGGCGATCCACAGCGCCACCGCCAGCAGCACGGTGGCCTTGATGATCAGGAGCGGCGACAGCCGCAGGCCGCCGATGGTGACGGCGACGGCATCGAGAGCGCGCGCCGTGGGCTCGAGCTGGCCGAGGATGCTGAGCGCGGCGATGGCCCAGGCGCTGACCGAGATCAGCCGGACCAGGAACTGGTTGCGGATCATGCCGGTGATGAGCCGGATCGCGAGCCACGCAACGGCAAGATTGGCGGCGACCGAGAGCAGGTAGCTGCGGCTCGGCCAGGTCGAGGCCACCATGCCGAGGCGCAGGGCGCCGGCGAGCACGGCGAACACCAGCGTGCCGACGCTTTCGGTGAGCACCCGCGCGATCAGCCGCAGCGGTGCCGGCCATGTCGCCACATGCGGGGTGAGGGCGAAGCGGGCGCGGACCAGCGCGGCGATGCCGTAGGCGATGCCGGCCAGCACGAGAATGGCGCCGATCTGGAAGTAGAACCACGGCGATCCGATCTCGGCACCGAGCGAGCGGGCGGCCGTCAGCACAATCTCGGAGAAGGTCTCACTTTCGGGCATGGCCTGAAATCTTCACGGTATTTTGGCCGGAGTGGATATCACTTTGCGTGAAAACGCCATGAAAAAAGCCCCGCTCCGACGGCCGGAGCGGGGCTGTTTCTACAATCTTTCCGCCTTACGAGGCGAAGTACTGCTGTGTGCCGTGGGCCTCGATGGCCTCGGCGAGGCGGGCCAGGGCATGGACATAGGCCGCCGTGCGCAGCGACGTTTTCAGCTCCAGCGCGCGGTTCCAGATCTCGCGGCCTTCCTTCTCGATCATGGAGGCGAGGCGGGCGTGGATGTCCTCGAGCGGCCACGAATAGCACTGCTTGTTCTGCACCCACTCGAAGTACGACACTGTGACGCCGCCGGCATTGGCGAGAATATCGGGGAGCACGACGACCCCCTTCTTGTTGAGGATCTCGTCGGCCTCCGGCGTGATCGGGCCGTTGGCCAGTTCGAGGATGACCTTGGCCTTGACCGCATGGGCGTTGCCGGCGTGGATCATGTCCTCGAGCGCGGAGGGCACCAGCACGTCGCAGTCGAAATCCACCAGTTCGTCGGGCGAGATCTGCTCGACGCCGTCGGCCTGCGCCAGCGCGACCACCGAGCCGGTCTCCGCCTTGGCGGCAACGACGCGGGCGAGATCGAGGCCGGAGGGCCGGGCGATGGCGCCGTGCGAGTCGGACACCGCGACGATGCGATGGCCGTCGGCGGCGAACAGGCGGGCGATGTGCGAGCCGGCGTTGCCAAAGCCCTGGATGGCGATGCGCGCCTGTTTGGGCAGCCGCAGTTCGCTGGCGAGGTGGTTGACGAGGTAGTAGCCGCCGCGCGCGGTGGCGTCGTCGCGACCGAGCGAACCGCCGAGCGCGATCGGCTTGCCGGTAACGACGGCCGGCGTCGCCTGCCCGACGATCGAGGAATACTCGTCGGCGATCCAGCCCATGATCATGGCGTTGGTGTAGACGTCCGGCGCGGGGATGTCGCGGTCGGGGCCGATGATGCGCGAGAACGCCTGCATGTAGGCGCGCGACAGCCGCTCAAGCTCGGCCTTCGACAGCGTGTGCGGATCGACCCGCACCGCGCCCTTGCCGCCGCCGTAGGGCAGGTTCATCACCGCGCATTTGAAGGTCATCCAGAACGCCAGCGTCTCGACCTCGGCCTCGTTGGTGTCGGGATGGAAACGGATGCCGCCCTTGGTCGGGCCGCGCGTGTCGTCATAGCGGCAGCGCCAGGCCATGAATGATTTGCGCGAGCCGTCGTCCATGCGGATCATCAGGCGCACTTTGGTGGTTTCGCGCGGATAACGCAGTTTTTCGAGCACGTCGCCGTCGAGGTTGAGATGGCGGGCCGCCGTATCGAGGCGTTGCAAGGCGAGGTCGAGGGGGGATTGCTCCATGCGTATACTCTTCGATTAAGTCCGCACGTAGGGCGAGACGCCGCACACGGACCGTGGCAAGGGGTGTCCCGGTCGGGGAGCAGATGAACTCTGCTGGCGGGGTGTGAGGCAGGCTCCGGCCGGACGGTTGGTCGTCCCCCAGCGCACGGCGAAGCTGGTCCTTACGCCGGAGTGAGAGCGCGTTTCAAATCCCGTGTCAACACTTTGTCGCCGGATTGTGGCCCCATTCGACCAACTATTTATGCGGCCGGCAGGTTGCAGGCGTGTCGTTGGCGCGGCCGGCGCGGCGCCGAAGCGGCCCGAAGGCGGCGCCTCCGGGCCGGACAAGCGGACCCTTGCGGGCTTCGCCGGTTACTCCCAGTTGAGCGCGCCGCCGTTCTGATACTCGATCACGCGGGTCTCGAAGAAGTTCTTCTCCTTCTTCAGGTCCATCGCCTCGCTCATCCACGGGAACGGGTTGTCGGCGGCGGCGAACACCGGCGCAAGCCCGAGTTGAGCGCAGCGGCGGTTGGCGATGAAGTGCATGTACTGTTCGCAGAGCTGCGCGTTGAGCCCGAGGAAGCCGCGCGGCATGGTATCGCGGCCGTAGGCGGCTTCCAGCTCCGCCGCTTCCGCGATCATGCTGCGCACCTCGTCCTGAAACGCCGGCGTCCACAGATGCGGATTTTCGTTCCTGATCTGGTTGATGACGTCGATGCCGAAGTTGAGGTGAATGCTCTCGTCGCGCAGGATGTACTGGTACTGTTCGGCGATGCCGACCATCTTGTTGCGGCGGCCGAGCGACAGGATCTGCGCGAAGCCCGTGTAAAACCACATGCCCTCGAACACGACGTAGAAGGCAACGAGGTCGCGCAAAAACGCCTGATCCTTGTCCGGCGTGCCGGTGCTGAAGCCGGGGTCTTCGAGGTTCTGCGTGTGCTTCAGCGCCCACGCCGCCTTATCGGTGATCGAAGGCACCTCGCGGTACATGTTGAACAGTTCGCCCTCGTCGAGGCCGAGGCTTTCGACGATGTACTGGAAGGTGTGGGTGTGCACCGCCTCCTCGAACGCCTGCCGCAACAGGTACTGCCGGCATTCGGGATTGGTGAGGTGGCGGTAGATCGCCAGAACGATGTTGTTGGCGACGAGCGACTCGGAGGTCGCGAAGAAGCCGAGGTTGCGCTTGATGGCGTGGCGCTCGTCGGCGGAGAGCCCGTCGCGGGACTTCCACAGCGCGATGTCGGCCTGCATCGGGATTTCCGTCGGCATCCAGTGGTTGTTGCAGCCGGCGAGATACTTCTCCCATGCCCAGCGATACTTCAGCGGCAGGAGCTGATTGACGTCGGCGCGGCAGTTGATCATCGCCTTGTCGTCGACGGAGACGCGGCCGCCGTTGCGGTCGATGTCCTCGAGCCCTGTCGCGCCGGCGGCGGCAGGGGCTAGCGGCAGCGTGTTGCGGGCAATCGTTTCGGAAGATGGTTCGGACCAGTCGAGCATGATGCAATTCCTTGAATTGGTGGTGACGGCTCCCTCTCCCCGTTCTTACGGGAGAGGGCGGGGTGAGGGGCGCTGCTATCGTGAAAGCCCCTCACCCGCCGCGCTTTGCGCGTCGACCTCTCCCCGCAAGCGGGGCGAGGTGAGGATCTCACTGGCACGCCTCGCAATCGGGGTCGTTGATGAGGCAGGCTTTGGCCTCCGACAGGTCGGGCGCGGAGGCCGGCACCATGATCGGCGCATGCGCGGCCGCAGGCGCGGCGGAGACGGCGTTGAGCTTGCCGTCGGTGCCCTTCAGTGTCGATTTTTCGACATGGGTCGCCGACAGCGAGCGCAGGTAATAGGTGGTCTTGAGGCCGCGCCGCCACGCCAGGCGGTAGAGCGCATCGAGCTTCTTGCCCGACGGGTTGGCGATGTAGAGGTTGAGCGACTGCGCCTGGTCGATCCACTTCTGCCGCCGCGCGGCGGCTTCCACGAGCCACGTCGCATCGATCTCGAAGGCGGTGGCGTAGAGCGCCTTGAGGTCGTCGGGCACGCGGTCGATGCTCCCTAAGCTGCCGTCGAAATATTTCAGGTCCGATACCATCACCTCGTCCCACAGCCCGCGCGCTTTCAGGTCGCGCACGAGGAGCGCATTCACCACGGTGAAGTCGCCGGACATGTTGGATTTGACGTAGAGGTTCTGGTAGGCGGGCTCGATCGATTGCGACACGCCGCAGATGTTGGAGATGGTCGCCGTCGGCGCGATCGCCATCACGTTCGAGTTGCGCATGCCGACGCTGACGACGCGCGCGCGCAAGCCATCCCAGTCGAGCGTGGCGGAGCGGTCGAGATCGACCGGCGTGCCGCGCGCCTCATCGACCAGCGCGAGCGAGTCGAGCGGCAGCACGCCCTTCGACCACAGCGAGCCCTCATAGGACGGATAGCGGCCGCGCTCGGCGGCGAGATCGACCGAGGCCGAGATCGCGTGGAAGGCGATCGCTTCCATGCTTTCGTCGGCGAACGCGACTGCCTCCGGCGAGGCATAAGGCAGGCGCAGCATCTGCAACGCATCCTGAAAGCCCATCAGGCCAAGGCCGACCGGGCGGTGGCGCAGGTTGGAGCGGCGCGCCTCCGGGATGGTGTAGAAATTGATGTCGATCACATTGTCGAGCATGCGCATGGCGGTGCTGACGGTGCGCTTAAGCCGCGCCTGGTCGAGGCCCTTGTCGGTCAAGTGATTGACGAGGTTGATCGAGCCAAGATTGCACACCGCCACCTCGTCGTCGGAGGTATTGAGTGTGATCTCCGTGCACAGGTTGGACGAATGAATGACGCCGGCGTGCTGTTGCGGCGAGCGCAGGTTGCAGGGGTCCTTGAAAACGATCCACGGATGCCCGGTCTCGAACAGCATGGTCAGCATCTTGCGCCACAGGTCGATGGCGCGGACGCACTTGAACACCTTGATGTTACCGCGCTCGGCCTCGGCTTCGTAATGCGCGTAGCGCGCTGCGAAGGCGGCGCCGGTCAGGTCGTGCAGATCCGGCACCTCGTCGGGCGAGAACAGGGTCCACGGGCCGTCCGCCTCGACGCGCTGCATGAACAGGTCAGGCACCCAGTTGGCGGTGTTCATGTCGTGGGTGCGGCGGCGGTCGTCGCCGGTGTTCTTGCGTAGGTCGAGGAACTCCTCGATATCGACGTGCCACGTCTCCAGATAGGCGCACACCGCGCCTTTCCGCTTGCCGCCCTGGTTGACGGCGATGGCGGTGTCGTTGGCGACTTTCAGGAACGGCACCACGCCTTGGCTCTCGCCGTTTGTGCCCTTGATGTGCGCGCCGAGCCCGCGCACGCGCGTCCAGTCGTTGCCGAGCCCGCCGGAATACTTTGCCAGCAGCGCATTGTCCTTGATGGCCTTGAAGATGCCGTCGAGGTCGTCGGCGACGGTGGTGAGGAAGCACGACGACAGCTGCGGCCGCGTCGTGCCGGAGTTGAACAGCGTCGGCGTCGAGGCCATGAAGTCGAACGACGACAACAGGTCGTAGAATTCGATGGCGCGGGCCTCGCGGTCGATCTCGCGCAGCGAGAGCCCCATGGCGACGCGCATGAAGAACGCCTGCGGCAGTTCGATGCGCGTGCCGCCGATGTGAAGAAAATAGCGGTCGTAGAGCGTCTGTAGTCCGAGGAATTGCAAAGTGAGGTCGCGCTCGGGCTTGAGCGCCGCGGCAAGGCGATCGAGGTCGAAGCGGCCAAGCTCCGGGTCGAGCAGTTCGGCGGCGATGCCGGCCTTCACATAGGCCGGGAAATAGTCGGCATAGGCTGACGCCATGTCGGCCTGCGACGCTTCGGCCGGGCGGTCGTGAACGGCGGTGAGCGCTTCGCTGCGCAGCTTGTCGAGCAAGAGGCGGGCGCTGACATAAGTGTAGTTCGGCTCCTGCTCGATCAGCGTGCGCGCGGCCATGATGGTGGCGAGCGCAAGCTCATTGCGGGTGATGCCGTCGTAGAGGTTGCGGCGCGTCTCGGCGAGCACGGCCTCCGCATCGACGCCGTCGAGGCCGGCGCAGGCTTCGTTGACGATCAGCGAAAGCCGCGCCTCGTCAAGCGGCGCGCGGCGGCCGTCGGCGTGGGTGACGTGCAGCGTTGTCGCCGGCGTTGCCGTGTCGGCCTTGGCGGCGCGCTCGCGGGCGCGCTCCTCGCGGTAGAGCACATAGGCGCGCGCCACCTTGTGATGCTCGCCCCGCATCAGCGCCAGTTCGACCTGGTCCTGCACGTCCTCGATGTGGAAGGTGCGGCCTTCGCCGACCCGGCGGGTCAGCGCCGCCACCACATCGGCGGTCAGGCTTTCGACGCTCTCGTGAACCCGGCGCGAGGCGGCGGCGGAGGCGCCCTCGACCGCGAGGAACGCTTTTGTCATCGCCACCGCGATCTTGCTGGCGTCGAACGGCGTCACCGCGCCGTTGCGGCGGATGATCTGGTAGCGCGGTTCGTGCCCGGCCGACGCGGCAGCGGGCTGGGCACGGGACGGGCCGCGTGGCGAGACGGATGTGGCGTCGTGGTCGAGTGCGAGAGACATGCGGACCCCCAAAGAACGATGAAGCCGGAGAGGGGTCGAAGGTCGCCGCGACGGCCCGCACATGCCGGCAGCCCACCGCAAGCGGCCATCGGGGCACCCCGCCCGAGGACGTGTCAGGTGGCGCGGCAGGTTTCCTGGCTCGCAGCTCCGGCGCCGGGTCCGTGCCTTCCCGGGCAAAGCCCAGTGGCTGAGATTCGGACGCGACTTGCTGCTTACAGTTGCGGGGGCAGCCCCGGATTAGCCGCCGCACGGCGGAGCACCGGGTTCCCTTTTACCCCTGAGTCTAGCGGCTCATGGGCACCGAGACACCATATATTGTAACTATGCGGCGATTCGAGGGTCGGTTCAAATAGTCTTTTTTTGCCGACGGACGAAAAAGGACTTGACGCGCGTCCGGTCGGCGCCGCTCGCGGCTTCGCGTCGGTCGAAGGTTGGGGACGGTCAGTGGATATCGTCGGGGCGGGTGAGGACCGCGCGCAGCTTGTCGAGCGTGAAGGCGGGATCGCGGGCGGCGGCGAGAATCGGCGCTTCGCGGCGGCCGCACAACTCGGCGGCATCCGGCACCCTGGCCGCTGCCTCGTGCGGGATCACCACCGCGCCGTGGCGGTCGGCGTGAACGAGGTCGCCGGAGCGCACGGTCATGCCGGCCACCGTCACGTCGCCGCCGAAACCGTCCAGATGCACGTGGGCGTGCGAGGGCTTGACGCTGCCGGCCAGCGCCTGAAAGCCGTCCGCCCATTGCGGGATGTCGCGGATCGCGCCGTCGGTGACGACGCCAAGCGCGCCGAGCGCCTTGTGGATCGCGCTGTTGACCTCGCCCCAGAACGCGCCGAAGCCGGCGTTCGCGCCGTCGAGATCCTGAATGACGACAACGCGCGGAGCCTCGCCGCTGCCGACGTACTCGTAATAGGCCATGCGCTGCGCCTTCAGGTCTGCCGGCGCCGACGTCGGTACGACTGACGCGCGGATGGTCGCGGTGCGGGCGTAGCCGACGATCGGCGGCAGGTCGGGGAACGGACAGATCAGCGGGCGCACGGTGAAGCCGGTCAGCCGCCGCGCGGGTGCGACGATCTCAAGCGCGTTGCAGACGGTCGGCGTGTCGTAGCGGCCAAGCGCGTCGAGCAGCGCTTGCGGCAGCGGATGAAAGGGAGAATCGCTCACGGCATCGCCTCCGGTCGGGGAATACCACGACAATGCCGTGCCGCCCGCGATGCAGCAAGGCGCGCCGTGGCACGCCTGCCGTGTCGGGTCCGCAAACAGAGACCCCGGTCAGCGCATGTTGATCGAGCCGCCGGTGGTGCGCCCGCCATAACCTCCGCCGGTGCGGCTGCCCGGCATGGGGCCTCTGCCCGATCCGCCGTACACCGGCGAGCGGCCGATGCCGATCGACGGGATGCCGATCGACGGCACGAACACGGGCGGCGCATAGCGTGGCGGCGGCACGTCGTCATAGATCACCGGCGGCGGCCGGCGCGGCGGCGGGGCGGCGGCGCGCTTCTGCTGCCGGGTCGGGGTCTGCTTCTTCGCCGGTGGGGTCGGCGTCGAGCACTGGCAGGTGGGCGCGACGGCCGCGACCTGTGGTAGCGGCGTCTTGTCGGCGTCGAGCGAGCGGGTGCGGGCGCGCTGTTCCAGCCGTCGCGCCGTGGCGGTGAGGTCGCTGGCACCATAGGCGGCGAGGAACGCGCCATACGAGGTCGCCGTGTTGTTGAGCACGGCAAGGCGCCACGCCTCCATCTCCTGCCGCCGGTCGAGCAGGCCACGCACGCGCGGCGCTTGCGGCGCCTTGGCGAACAGCGCGACGAACGCCTCGTAGGCGCTCACGCTGTCGTCGGCGATCACCATCTCGTAGGCGACGCGCGGCTCCTTGCCGGCAAGGGCTTTGCGCCAGTCCTCGGTGGAGCGCGCTTTGTCGGCGGCTGCGGGCTTTTGCGCACCGGCATCGCCGCCGAAGAAATTGAAGCTGTCGGTGAGCGAGGAGCTATCCCACGGCACCTGCCGCCCGTCGGTCTCCTGCGCCACCGCGACACGCACGCGCTTGAAGGCTTCCTCGATGGTCAGGCCGGGCTCGCGCGCCACCTTGATCAGGGCGGTGGTGTAGGGGCTGTTGGCCCCGGAGCCGTCCTCGGCCTCGGCGCCGGGCGAGGTCGAGTAGGAGATGAAGGTGCCGGCGGCGCCGGTCTTGGCATCGACCATCGCCAGCCCGTTGCCGGTCGTGCGCTCGATGCCGGGGAACGGATTGTTGCGGCAGGCGTCGAGCAGGATGATGCGCATGCGGCTCGGCACCGAGGTCAGCGTATTGAGCACGTCGTTGAGGCGCACCGCCTGCAACGGCACGTCGGCCTCGCGCTTGGGGTCGACATCGACGGGGATCAGGTAGTTTTCGCCGTCCACCTGGATGCCATGCCCCGCATAAAACACCAGCGCCACCGCGTCCGCTCCGTTGTCGGCGAGCTTTGCCGCGAAATCGCTGACGCTGCGCCGCAGGTCGCTCTGCGACAAATCGGACGCGGTCGAGACGTCGAAGCCGGCTTCTTCGAGCAGTTTCGCCATCGCGGCGGCGTCGTTGGCCGGGTTGGGCAGCGGCGCAACGGAGCGATAGGCGGATTGCCCGATCACCAGCGCCAGCCGGTCGGCAGCGATCGCCGGAGCCAGCGTCGCAAGCGGAAACGCGAGAGCGCCGACAACGGCCAGCGCCAGATGAAGGGCAGAGCGTGGCATGGCCTCACCTCGTCAATGAGAAGGGAAAGCCATCCCCCTGACGCGGGCGAGCGATGGCATGTCTGTCCTGCCGTTCGTCGCCGCACGCGGGCCGTGGTTCAATCCGCCGCGGTGGTCGGGGCAACGACGCCGCGCAACACCAGGCGATTGAGCCTTGCCGCGAACGCCGCCGGATCGGCCGGCACTTCGCCGTCGAGGATGTGCGCCTGATCGAGCAAGAGCGCTGCGATGTCGGCAACGTCGTCGCTGCGTTCGCCTTTGGTCGCTGCGGCAAGCGCGGCCATCAGCGGGTGCGCCATATTAAGTTCGAGGATCGGCTTCGACAGCGCACCGTGGTTCTGTTGCGCGAGGAAGCGCTCCAGTGCGCGGTCGGGGCCGAGGCCGGACGACACCAGGCATGCCGCGCTGTCGGTGAGGCGCTGCGAGGCGCGCACCTCCGACACCTTGTCGCCGAGCGCGTCCTTGACCGCGGCGATCACCGCGGCCTCGTCGGCGCTGGCGGCCGGTGCCGGCTTGTCCTCGCCAACGAGCGGCACCAGGCTGAAATCGATGTCACCCTGGCTCAGCGATTTGAGCGGCTTGCCCTCGAAGTCGAGCGGCACCGAGATCCAGAACGCATCCACCGGATCGGTCAGCAGCAGCACCTCGATGCCGCGCGCCCGGGCGGCTTCAAGTTTCGGATTCGATTTCAGGCGCTCGAGGCTGTCGCCGACGAGGTAGTAAATCTCGGTTTGATTGGGCTTGAGGCTTTCGATGTAATTTTTAAGCGTCCGTCCACTGCCGGCCGTGGTTGTGAAGCGCGTGAGCTTGAGCAACTGCTCGCGCTTGGCAAAATCCTCGTAGATGCCTTCCTTGAGCACCGCGCCGAAGGCGTCCCAGATTTTTCCGAAGGCGTCGGCGTCCTTGGTCGCCAGCGTATCGAGTTCGCCGAGTACGCGGTTGGTCAGCGCGAGGCGGATTTGCGCAAGCTGCGGGTTGTTCTGCAGCATCTCGCGCGAGATGTTGAGCGGCAGGTCCTCGCTGTCCACCACGCCGCGGATGAAGCGCAGGTACGACGGCAAGAGGTCGGCATCGGCGGTGATGAACACGCGGCGCACGTAGAGCTTGACGTGGCCCTTGCGCGACGGCTCGAACAGGTCGAATGGCCGCCGCGACGGCGCAAACAGCAGCACGGCGTAGGACTGGCGTCCTTCCGCCTTGTAGTGCAGCGTCATCGCCGGTTCGTCGAAGCCGCTGGTGATCGCCTTGTAGGCTGCGGTGTAGTCGTCCGCCGTGAGTTCGGACTTGGATCGCTGCCACAGCGCGCTGGCGCTGTTGATCTGGCGCGGGGCCTCGTCCCCGGCGGCGAGTTCGATCGGAAACTGGATGTTGTCGGAATAGGCCGAGACGATGCGCTCGATCTCGTGAGCGTCGAGGTAGCGCTTGGCGTCGTCCTTGAGGTGCAGCACGATCTCGGTGCCGCGTTGCACGCGCGCCGCTTGCGCCTCGTCGGCCGGCGCGATCTCGAAGCCGGCGCCGCCCGCCGACGACCACACCCAGGCCTCGCCAGCGCCGGCGCGGCGGCTCGTCACCGTGATGCGGTCGGCGACCATGAAGGCGGCATAGAAGCCGACGCCGAACTGGCCGATCAGACTGGCGCTGTCCTTGGCCTCGCTGAGCCGCTCGACGAAGGCGCGGGTGCCGGAGCGGGCGATGGTGCCGAGGTTGTCGATCAACTCCTGCCGCGTCATGCCGATGCCGGTATCGGACACGGTGAGCGTGCCGGCGTCCTTGTCCGGCGTGATGCGGATCGCCAGCGCGCCGCCGGTCTCCAACAGCTCCGGCGTGGCGATGGCCTCGTAGCGCAGCTTGTCGCAGGCGTCGGAGGCGTTGGAGATCAGTTCGCGCAGGAAGATGTCGGTCTCGGAATAGACCGAATGCACCATCAGGTGCAGCAACTCGGCGACTTCGGCCTGGAACGGCTGGGTGGAGGCGGCGTGGGTGTCGGCATCGGCGGTCATGGCGGCCCTTGGCTTTTGCTTCGGACGATTTTGCGGTCCGATATAGAGCGTGGGCGCGCGCGTGCAAGGCCGTGACGCTTCCACGAATGTCCGTTTCCCGTCATGGCCGGGTTTAATCCCGGCCATCCACGTCTTTCCTCGCCGAGTGGCTGTCAAGACGTGGATACCCGGCACAAGGCCGGGCATGACGGCGGGAATGGCTTGTCAGCCCTCACAGCCGCGCCAGCGCCGATCCCAGCCCGATGATGTGCGCGAGCATGTTGAGTTCGCGCTTCTGGTCGGCGCGCAGTTGCGCAAGCAGCGGCAGCGCCGCCGCCTTCAGCCGCCCGATCTCGGCGCTGGCCGGATCGAGCGCGACGCTCTCGCCGCGCCGCGCCTTCTTCTGCCGGGCGGCGTGGGCGAGAATGACATCGTGCAGCGCGCTGCGCACCGCCGGCCACAGCTTGTCCTGCGCCGGCGTCAGTTTCAGGCGCTTGCGGATACTTTCGATCTGGGCGTCGTTCAGCAGCGGGTTGCGCAAGTCCCCGATCGGCGATTTCGGCGCGGCCGGTGCCGGCAGCACCGGCGGCAGCGCGGCGTAACGCTCGGGCGGCGTCTGCGGCAGCGCGATCGCGGCAAAGCTCTCGCGCAGCAGATCGCCGGGCGTGCCGGGCAGGTCGGCGAAGCGCACCGCCGGGGCGACCGGCTCGACCGCGGGCGCAAGCGTCAGCCGGTCCTCCTTGCTCTCACGGTTGGCGTGGATTTCGACGTCGGCCTTGAGCGCGCGGGTGGCGGCCTGGTCGGCGGCGCGGACGGCGTCCTCAGATGGAGCGGACGGGATGACCCCGGCCGTGGCGAGGCCGAGCGCCACCGCGCCCAGCGCGATCGCACACACCAGCACCACCGCTGTCGCCCTCGCCGCCACGCCGATCTCCATGCCGCCAGGGCTTTGCCCGCTAAGGCTTTGCCCCGATGCGGCCGATCCTGTCCTATCGCCGGTCAATACAGGCCAAATATGGCTCAACCGGGCTCGGCCCGACAAGCGCGGCGCACCAGCGCGAGCCCCATCAGCACGAAGGCGGAGGTAACCTCCGGCCCGCCGACCAGGATGCGGGTCGGCGTCTTCATCTTGTTCCACTCGTAGGCGCGATAAGGGCCGCGCCGCCCGCCTTCGCCAAACGTCGCCGCGACGGTGGCCAGCGCCGGGGCGAACGCCGCCGGCTCCGCCCCGAGGTGGCCGAGCGCGATCAGCGCCAGCGCGGCGTCAAAGGCGTTCATCTCGTGAGCGGTGAGCTGGTCGCGGACGTAAGCCAGCACATGGCTGCGGATGACGGCGAACGAGCCGTCCGGATCGAGGGTGGCGCGCGCCGCTTCGGGGAGCGTCATGAAGGTCGCGTAACAGCGGCCGAAATACGCACAGTACAGTTCCGGCAGATAGTAGATGTGCGAGCGCGGATCGGCGAACGCCCCGCTCTCGGCGAGCCGGCGCTGGAAGGCGATGATGGCGCGGATGGTTTTCACGCGCTCCGGCGTCTCGACGAGGCGCCAGCGTTCGGCATTGCGGAAACTTGCTTCGAGCACGTCGAGGTTGAGCGTGGGGTCGAGATCGTTGCCGTAGGGGCGCTCGCCCTTGAGGTTGTCGATCCAGGTGACGATGGCGCCGGTGTAGTCGAGATGGTCGTTGAGCGGCACCGTGACCAGCGGCGCATTGGCGCCGTCTGCCACCTGGTAGCCGGCGTAGAAGTCGATCAGCGGCTGATGCAGCAGGGGATCGTCGATGCCGGCCTGCGTGGCCGCCGAGACCGAGCAGGCGGTGGTGTCGCAGTCCGGCACGTAGACGCCGAAGCCGAGCCGTTCCTTGATCCCGGCGAAGAAGCGGCTGAAACGCGGATGCGGCGCCGGTGCCAGCGCGGTGACGACATCGTAGTCGCGGCCGTCGCGGCCCTGCACACGCTCGCGGCTCGGCTTGAGGCAGAATTCCGCCATCGCGGCAATGGCGCGGCGCGCGTCTGCTGTTTGCTCGGGCGAGGCCAGCCCGCTGTCGGTGAAGGCCAGCAGCGCCTCGACGAAGAAGGCATCGTAATAGGCCGAGCGATGGCGGATCTGCATCGGCTGCCACATCTGTTCGGCGATGCCGCGCCACGGCGGGTTGATAACGTCACGCGCGGCCGAGCGGGCGATGAACACCCGTGCCAGATTGAACAACAGCGTCGAGTTCTTGTAGCCGCGGGCGTCAAGTCCGGTCAGCGCCGCCAGCACGTCGCGGCCCCGCATGTCGGGGTCGCCGATCAGGTTGAAGGCGGCATAGGCCGGGATAAAGCCGCTGCGCGCATAGGACGTGAGCAGATGGCGGCCGCAGGCGCGGATGATGGACTCGATGGTCTCGGACGAGGGCGGGGCGCCTGCCGCCACGCGCGGCGGCGCCGGATGGCGAAGGTCGAGGCTGTCGACAAGGGCAGCAATCGGCCGGCCGACCCGTTGCCAGTCCGGCGCGGTGGCATCGCGCGCTTCGGTGAGCGCCGCGACGAGCGCCGCCCGCCGTTCTTCGTCGCCGAGTTCCGGCAAGCCGGCGCCACGCAGCAATGCCCGTAGCGGCGGGTTTCCCAGTGCCGTGCGATAGAACTGCGCCAGATGCGGGTCGCCGCCGGCGGGCCGCCGCAGCACGGGATCGCAGATGTCGTAGAGCGAAGGGCCGTCCCGGCGCGCGATGAGGGCGCTGAGCGCGGCGCCGGCCATGTGACGTGTCGGCATAGGGATTCTTTCCGGTCGCGCGCCCTGCCTTTGCGACATTGCGGCGTCCGGCGCAACCGCCGCGCCATAAGGGCAGCGCGAGGAAACCTGGTTCGTTGTCGTAAATCGTTGAAAATACGAGTTGATTTCTGGATATCGCGAGTGTGAGGGAGGTCACATCGCAAGCGCCGGCGCTCGGGCATCCTGTCGCCATCAGATCACAGCCGGCCGCGAATGACCGGGCACCTTGAGGAGACGACCATGACCAAGAGCCTGACCTCGACCGCGATCGTCCGCCGCGCCGGTTTCGCCGTTATGCCGGTGATGGCGCTGGTGGTGGGCCTGACTTCGTTTGCCGGTTCCAGCTTCGCCTACACCCAGGAACAGAAGATGGCCTGCATGCCGGATGCCTTCCGCCTGTGCAGCAGCGAAATCCCCAACATTCCCGGCATCACCGCCTGCATGCGGCGCCAGAAGGCCAACCTCAGCCCGGCCTGCAAGGCAGTGTTCGACAAGAACCTGACCACGGTTGCCGAGAAGACCGAAGCCCGTTAAGGGTCTGTTATGGTGCAGTGCCGCAAATCCAGCACAATCTTGCGGCACCAGAACCCTGGCATCCCGAGCATCGTTTAGAAGGCAGTCGCGCGGCGACCACCCGTGCCGGCTTTTGCCGAGGATTGAGAGCATGAGTATCCGGCCGATCCGCTTCACCCGCCGCAGCGCCACCATCGCCGTCGCCGCGGCTGTCGGCCTAGTGTCGCTGGCGCTGGGAGCGCATGCCGCGCTGAACCTGCGCGCGCCGGACGCCGACAAGGCCGCCGTCTTTGCCGTCGCGCCGGGGGCGCAGCGGCTTGCGCTGGTGATCGGCAACGGCCATTACCCGGACGCCTCCGCCCCGCTCGATCAGCCGGTCAACGATGCCCGCGCGCTCGCCGGGACGTTGCGGGCGCAAGGGTTTGACGTCGACATGCTGGAGGACGCCAACCGCGCCGACATGCGCGGGGCGATCGATCGGCTCGCCGCAAAGGTCACGCCGCAATCGGTGGTGATGCTGTTCTTCGGCGGCTATGGCGTGCAGTCGGGCCGCGAGAGCTACATGATCCCGGTCGATGCCGCGATCTGGAAGGAAGCCGATGTCCGGCGCGCCGGCATCAGCATCGAGGCGACGCTGGCCGAGTTCACCCAGCGCGGCGCACGCGCCAAGCTCGCGGTCATCGACGCGTCGCGCCGCAATCCTTACGAGCGCCGCTTCCGCCAGTATTCGCATGGCCTTGCGCCGATCAACGCGCCGGCCAACGCGCTGATCCTGTCGTCGGCGACGCCGGGCCGGGTGGCGGACGATGGTGCCCGCCCCAACAGCGTGCTGGTCTCTGAACTGCTCGACAATCTCAAGGCCGAGGATGCGACCGCAGAGGGCGCGTTCAACCGCACCCGGCTCGCGGTGTCACGCTCAACCGACGGCGCGCAGGTGCCGAGCGTATCGTCGTCGCTTTCCGACGATATCCGCATCAAGGCCGATGCCCCGCGCAAGACGGCGCAAGCCGGCCACTGATAGCGCTCGCCTGACGCTCCTGAAAAAACCGAAAGCGCCGGACGCGATCCGGCGCTTTTTTTGTCGCGATGTCCCCCGCTTAGAGCGTTTTCGCTTCTGATGGAATCAGAAGCGAAGCTCTAGGTTTTTGTTTTGTCGCGTTTTCTTCACGCGAACCGGCCGACGCCGACCGAAGCCGGCTATGGCCGGCATAGGCCGGTTTCCACTTCGCTTGGAAACGCTCAATGCAGCGCCGCTGAGCCACGCCCCGGACGCACCTGCAACGGCATGACGGGCTGCTTGACATCGACCAGGATATCGTTGATGCGCGTATCGGCCAGTGCCGCCATGAAGCGCGAGAACCACTGGTGAATGGTGTTGGTGCGCAGCCGCCGCATCATCGTCTCCCAGCGCGCCCGGCGCTCGGTGAGCGGCATCGTCAGCGCCGCGGCGATGCTGCGCGCCACGGCGTCGGTATCGTGCGGGTTGATCAGGAGCGCGGCGTCGAGCTCGTTGGCGGCACCTGCGAACTTCGACAGGACGAGGACACCGGGATCCTGCGGGTTCTGGGCTGCGACGTATTCCTTGGCGACGAGGTTCATGCCGTCGTGGAACGGCGTGACCACACCGACATGCGCGGTACGGTAGAAGCCGGCCAGCACGGTCTGGCCAAAACCCTTGTTGAGGTAGCGGATCGGCGTCCAGTCCACCTCGCCGTGCCGGCCGTTGACCTCGGCGACGTGACGGGCCAGTTCGTCCTGCAAGGCGCCGTAAGCTTCGATGGTACCGCGCGAGGGCGTGGCGATCTGCAGGAACGAGACCTTGCGCTTCAACTCCGGGTGTAGCGCCAGCATGCGGTCGAACGCATCGACGCGCGCGACCAGCCCTTTGGAGTAGTCGAGCCGATCGACGCCGATGGCGAGCTTCTTGCCCTCCAGACTGTGGCGCAGGCGCGAGACCTCCGGATGCAGCGCGGCCTTCGCCGCCTGCGCGGCGAAGACATCGACATCGATGCCGATCGGGAAGGTGGCGAGCCGCGTGATGCCGTAGGGCGAGGCGACGACGCCGCCCTTGACGGCGAGACCCAGTTCGGTGCGCAGGTAGCCCGCGAAGTTGTCGCAGTCGGCGGCGGTCTGGAAGCCGACGAGATCGTAGGCGAGCATGCGTTCGATCAGCTCGCGATGATGCGGCACGCAGCGCATGACGCTCGCGGCCGGCCACGGCGTGTGCAGGAAGAAGCCGATCGGATGCGTGGTGCCGAGCGCGCGCAGTTCGGCGCCGAGCGCGAGGAAGTGATAATCCTGCACCCAGAACGCGGTTTCGGGGTTACGAAAGCGCAGCAGCGCCCGCGCCATGAAGGCGTTGACCTCGCGATAGGACTCGTAGTCGTCCTGCGAGGTGCGGATCAGATCGACGCGCGAATGCAGCGCCGGCCACAGCGCGGAGTTGGCAAAGCCCTCATAGTAGCCGCCGTAATGCGCGGCCGGCAGGTCGAGCAGGGCAAGCGCACCCTTGCCGAGGGTTTCGATGGTGGCGAAAGCGTCGGCGGACGAGTCTTCAAGGATCTGGCCGCTGGAACCGACCCAGATCGCACCGGACGATTCGACCAGCGGCAACAACGCCGCGGCCAGGCCGCCGGTCATGGGCTCGTTGGTCTTGGCGCGTGCCACGCGATTCGAGACGACAACGAGATTCACGGGGGACACCTCACAGAACACGGATGGAATGATAAACGGTTGTTCATCAATATGGTTCCTGTGTCCCGTCATGCCATGCAATGCACGGCCTGATGCCGCAATTCGTTCGCGACTCCTGCTAGCTGGTTGAAATGCGGTGATTTTAATTTTGCCGCAGCGGTTCCGCGGCGCGCAGATCGGACAGTTCCGGGTAACGGAACTCATAAACTTGAAAAAAATCTCACGGGAACGGCGCTGTTGGTGCGTGTCAGGCCGCAGTCACGGTGAGCTTTGCGCCATCGGTTCCGACGACTTTGACGCGACTGCCGGCCGGCGTGTCGGGACCATCGACGCGCCACACGGTGTCGCCGACACGCACCGTGCCGCGACCATCGACGATCGGCTTGTCCAGCGTGAACACGCGGCCCACCAGCGCGTCGGCGCGGCGGTTGAGGAAGGCATGATCGGACGGCGTGGCGGTGCGCTGCGCGAAGCGGCGCCATAGCGGCACCGCGGCAATCGCCAGCACTGCGAAGGTCAGAAGCTGCGCCTGCCACGGCCAGTCGATGGCGAATGACACGATGCCGACGATCAATGCCGCAAGCCCGAGCCAGAACAGGAACACGCCGGGTGCCAGCAGTTCCAGCCCCATCAACACCAGCGCGGCGATCAGCCAGTTCCAGGTGCCGAGCGTGACCACGATGTCCGTCATCGCCGCGCTCTCAGCCTTGCGGCGTGTCAGTGTTGGGCACGGTCGGGCGCCGCCGTGCGGCGCTGCCGGCCGCGCTTGCACCGCCGGCGGCTGCGTCGCCGAACGTTGCCTTGGCGATCTCGCCGATACCGGCGAGCGAGGACAGCATGCTGGTGGCTTCGATCGGCAGCATGATGATCTTCTGGTTCGGAGATTCGGCGAGCTGGCCGAATGCCTTGATGTAGCGGTCGGCGACGAAGTAATTGAGTGCCGCAAGGTCGCCGCGGCCGATCGCCTCGCTGACCATTTCGGTGGCGCGCGCTTCGGCCTCGGCGGCGCGCTCGCGTCCCTCGGCATCACGGAAGGCGGCCTCGCGGCGGCCCTCGGCTTGCAGGATCTGCGCCTGCTTGGCGCCCTCGGCGCGCAAAATCTCCGACTGGCGCTGGCCTTCGGCCTGCAAAATCTCGGCGCGCTTGACGCGCTCGGCCTTCATCTGGCGGCCCATCGCCTCGACCAGATCGTCGGGCGGGGCGATGTCCTTGATCTCGATGCGGTTGACCTTCAGGCCCCACGGCGCCACCGCGGCATCGACCACGCGCAACAGCCGTTCGTTGATCTCGTCGCGATGCGACAGCACCTGGTCGAGGTCCATCGCGCCCATCACCGAACGGATGTTGGTCATGGTCAGCGTGGTGACGGCCTCGACGAGGTTGGACACCTCGTAGCTCGCTTTCGCCGCGTCGAACACCTGATAGAAGGTGACGCCGTCCACGGTGACGGTGGCGTTGTCGCGGGTGATCACCTCCTGCTCGGGAATGTTGATCACCTGCTCCATCATGTTCACCTTGCGGCCGATCCGGTCGAGGAACGGCACGATGATGTTGAGGCCGGGCTCCAGCGTGCGTGTGAACTTGCCGAAGCGCTCCACCGTCCAGTTGTAGCCCTGCGACACCGTCTTGACGCCGGCGAGCAGCGTGAAAATGATCAGTAGCGCAAAGACGATGGCGAAGATGTCGAAGCCGAACATGCGAAACCCCCTTGCCGCGGACCGCGGTGCCGCGATCGTCATAAAACCTAGCACGATGGCGGGAGCAGCGCCCACCCCCGGTTTAGGTGAAACGACAGCGCATCAGGTTCGATGAGGGCGGCGGGAGATCGCGAGGGTCTGATCCAACTGCGTTGAATCAGTCCCGTCGGCTATTCTCTTGTTTGAGCATGATCTTGTCCGAAAACCGGTTTCCACCCTCGGGTCAAGCCCGAGGGCAGGCTTTTTCGGGATCATGCTCTAAAGCCAGCCGGACAGTTCGCGCGTCACATGCTTGCGCAGCATGGCCATGCCTTCGTCGCTGTCGTTGAGACAGGGCAGCAGCGCGAACTCCTCGCCGCCGTTGTCGCGGAAGAAGCCGGCGTTTTCCTCAGCGATTTCTTCGAGCGTTTCCAGACAGTCGGCGGCAAAACCGGGGGTGACCACCGCCATCCGCCTGATGCCTTCGCGGGCGAGCCGCTTGACCGTCTCGTCGGTGTAAGGCTGCAGCCATGGCTCGTTGCCGAAGCGCGACTGGAAGGTCAGCATCAGCTTCGTTTCGTCGAGGCCGAGCCGCGCGCGCAGCGCCTTCGTCGTCGCGACGCACTGCGCCTGATAGGGGTCGCCCTTGTCGATATAAGCCTGCGGCATGCCGTGGAACGAGGCGAGGATCACCTCCGGCGTGAACGGCAACGCCTTGAGCGCGCGCTCCATCGAGACCGCGAGTGCCTCGATATAGGCCGGGTCGTCGTAATAGGGCGGGGCGACGCGCAGCGTCGGTTGGGCGCGCATGTCGATGAGGGCGCGAAACACCTCGTCGCACACCGTGGCCGAGGTCGCGGCCGAATATTGCGGATAGAGTGGCACCACCAGAAGCCGGGTGCAGCCTGCTGCGGCCAGCGCATCGATGCGCGAGCGGATCGAGGGGTTGCCGTAGCGCATCGCCCAGTCCACCGCGACGTGACCGTGCCCGGCGAGCGCCGCGGCAAGCTTGTCGGCCTGCCCGCGGGTGAAGGTGAACAGCGGGGATTCGTCTTTCTCGACGTTCCAGATTTTCTGATAGTCGCGTGCCTTTACCGCGGGCCGGCGCGGCAGGATGATGCCGTTGAGCACCAGCTTCCAGACCAGGCCCTGGTTCTCGATGACGCGCCGATCGGACAGGAATTCGCGCAGGTAAATCCGCACGGCCTGGGCGTCGGCGCGGTCAGGCGTACCGAGGTTGACCAGCAGCACGCCGACCCGCTCCGGTGCGGCGGCAGTGGTCGCTTGGGCAGGCACGGGGGCGGCATCGGTCGTCATGCTGTTGGCTTGGCGTGCGGGTCCGGCCCTGTCAAGGGACGGGACGCTCAAAAACAGGCGGTCCGCTCCGCCGCCATATAGCCGGAGAGCAGCGCCACGCCGAACAGCATGACCAGCGTCGCGGCGCCGAACTCGATGCCGCGCAGCAGGGTCGCGGCGCGGCCGCCGTGGCCGCTCGCAAGCCGCCGCGCCAATCCCTTGGCGGATACGGCGAGCAGCGCGAAGCCCGTGACCGTGATGGCGGTGCCGAGCGCCATCGCGAAGGTGGCGGCGATGCCGGCCCAGAACAGGCCCTGCGCCAGCGCGAACACCAGCACCAGAATGGCACCGGAGCACGGCCGGATGCCGACGGTCGCGACCGCCACGAGGCCGTGACGCCAGCCCTGCGGGCCGGCCAGCGCCGCCGGCTCTGGTCCGTGGCTGTGACCGCAGCCGCAGCCATCGTCGTGGACGTGGTGATGGTCGTGACGATGATGGCCGTGGCCGTGATCGTGGCCATGGCTATGGCCACGGTCGCCTGCGCTGGCGGCCGCATAGGCCAGCGCCGGGGAGGCGAGGGCTGCCGGCCGCGCCAGCGTGCGGAACAGGCCCTTGCCTTTGACCCACATCAGTCGGGCGCCGAGCACCGCGATCAGGCCGTAGCTTGCGATCTCGACGGCGCGCTCGGTGCCGCACATGGTTTTGGCGGTGACGTTGAGCAGCCACGCACTGATGCCGACGATGAGGATCGCCACTAGCGCCTGCATGAAGGCGGAGGCGAACGACAGCGCGATGCCGCGCCGCGCCGTCTCCTCGTTGGCGACGAGGTAGGACGAGATCACCGCCTTGCCGTGGCCGGGGCCGGCGGCGTGGAAGATGCCGTAGAAAAAAGCGATGCCGAGCAGCGTGACGACGGCGCTGCCGTCGCTTTTGGCTGCGCGGATGGTCGCCGACATGGCGCGGTAGAACTCGGCCTGCTTGGCCAGCAGCCATGCCACGACGCCGCCGGCCTCGGCCTCGGCGGCGCTCGCCGCTCCCTTGCCGACGCCGAACGGGTTTTGCGCCAACGCCTGCGCCCAGAGCGCGTCAGCCAGCATCACCAGCGCCAGCGCCGCCATCAGCATCAGGACGAGGCGGAGGCCGTGGCGGTGGCCAGGCGTGCTCAAGTCCGACGTCATGAACAGCCGACGGTGATCTTGTTGGCGAACATCGCACCGTAGTTGGCGAAGGCGTCGCTCAGGAAACTGTCCTCGCTGATAGGCTGCTGGGCGCTGGGCGTGCCGGACTTCGGCCGCTCGATGGCGAGCTGGCACGAGGCGGGCGCGCCGACCAGCTTGACCGGCTCGTCGTTGGCGAGCGTAAAATCGACAAAATAGGACGGATCGAACACTTCGAGCGCGAGCTTCTTGGCCTTGAACGGCGCCTTGAACGGCAGCGTGAAGTGCAGGACCAGCACCGAGTCCTTGTATTCGAGGTAATAATCGACCGGCTCCTGGAATCGCTGTTTCCTGCCGTCGGCGTTGGCGAAGGTGAAGAAGGCGTATTCCTTCAGCGATTCCACGTTGGTCTGCGCCAGGGCTTTAAGATCGTCGCGGCTGTAGACGCCTTTCTGCTTGGTCTCGATGCCCTGCAGCGCGTAGGTCGAGAACATCTCGTCGAACGCCCAGCTGTGGCGCACGCCGGTTACGGTGCCGTCGGCGGCGTAGATCACTTCGCTGTGCGAGGTGACCCAGACATGCGGGTGGGCCGAAGCCGCGCCGGTGCCGGCGACAAGAGCGGCGGCGATAGCGAAGGCGCGGAGCCACGATCGGAGCATCGGCGTTGTCATCTCAGGCGGCCTCGGTATCGATCAGGCCGCGCCGCCGCAGCAGCGCGTCCGCTTCCGGCTTGCGGCCGCGGAAGGCGACATAGGCTTCCTCCGGGTCGCGCGCACCGCCGGAGGAATAGATGTCGTCGTGCAGCCGTTTTGCGGTCGCCGGATCGAAGATGTCGCCGGCCTCCTCGAAGGCGCCGAAGGCGTCGGCGTCCATCACCTCCGACCACATGTAGCTGTAGTAGCCGGCGGCATAGTGATCGCCGGAGAAGATGTGGCCGAACTGCTGCGGGCGGTGGCGCATCGCGATTTCCGCCGGCATGCCGATTTTCTCAAGCTCGCGCTTTTCGAACGCGTGGACGTCGCGCGCCGCCTCCGCCGGCTGGGAGTGGAATTCGAGGTCGAGCAGCGCCGAGGCGACGAACTCCACCGTGGCAAAGCCCTGATTGAACTTCCGCGCGGCAAGAAAGCGCTGCAACAGGTCGTCGGGCAGCGGTTCGCCGCTCTGGTAGTGGCGGGCGAAGGCGCGCAGCACCTCGGGGCGCTCCTGCCAGTGCTCGAAGAGTTGCGAGGGCAGTTCGACGAAGTCGGTGAACACCGCCGTTCCCGACAGCGAGGGATAGGTGACGTTCGACAGCAGCCCGTGCAGGCCGTGGCCGAACTCGTGGAACAGGGTGCGGGCGTCGTCGGGCGACAGCAGCGCCGGCTGGCCGGCGGCTCCCTTGGCGAAGTTCATGACGTTGATGATCAAGGGCGTCACCTCGCCGTCGAGCGTCTGCTGGTCGCGCAGCGAGGTCATCCAGGCGCCGGAGCGCTTGGAGGGGCGGGCGAAATAGTCGCCGTAGAACAGGCCCTGATGCTTGCCCGCGGCATTGGTCGCCTCCCAAACGCGGACGTCGGGATGCCACACCGGGATATCGTGGCGCTCGGTGAAGGTGAGGCCGAACAGGCGGGTGGCGCAATCGAAGGCGGCGGCGATCATGCCGTCGAGGGTGAGGTAGGGCTTGATCGCGGCGTCGTCGAAATCGGCGCGGCGGCTTCGCAGCTTTTCGGCATAGAAGCGCCAGTCCCACGGTGCCAGCGCGAAATTGCCGCCTTCCTCCCGGATCAGCTCCTGCAAGGCGTCGCGGTCGGCCTGTGCGCGGGCGCGCGCCGGCACCCACACTTTTTCCAGAAGCCCGCGCACGGCTTGCGGCGTCTTGGCCATCGAATCGTCGAGCCGATAGGCGGCGAAATGCGGGTAGCCGAGCAGCTTTGCGGCCTCCTCGCGCAGCGTCAGGATTTCGCCGATCACCGGGTTGTTGTCGTTGGCATTGGCGTTGTCGCCGCGCGCCACGAACGCCTTGTAGGCCTTTTCGCGCAGATCGCGCCGGGTGGACGCCTGCAGGAACGGCTCGACCGAGGAGCGCGACAGCGTCACCACCGCCTTGCCGGGCTGGCCGCGCTCGGCTGCCGCCGCCTCGGCCGCGGCGATGAAACTGTCGGACAGGCCGGCGCGGTCGTCCTCGCCGAGTTCGAGCGCCCACGCCTGCTCGTCGCCGAGCAGATGATGGCTGAAGCGCGTGCCAAGCTCGGCCAGCCGCTCGTTGATCGCGGCCATGCGCGTCTTGGCGGCCTCGTCGAGGCCGGCGCCGGCGCGGCGGAAGCGGGTGTAGGTGCGCTCCAGCAGGCGCTGCTGCTCCGGGGTCAGCTTGAGATGGGCGCGCTCGTGGTAGAGTTTTGCGATGCGGCCAAACAGCACGGCGTCCATCAGGATGGCGTTCCAGTGCCGGGCGGAGCGCAGCGCCACCTCGCCCTCGATCGCCAGCAGCGCCTCGTTCGAATGCGCCGAGACCAGCGCATGGAACACTGCCGAGACGCGGTCGAGCAGCCGCCCGGCGCGCTCCAGCGCGACGATGGTGTTGGCGAAGTCCGGCTCCGCCGGATCGTAGGTGATGGCGTCGATCTCGCGCACATGATCGGAGAACGCCTGCGTCAGCGCCGGTAGCACGTGCTCGGGCCGGATGGCATCGAACGGCGGCGTGGCGAACGGCGTCCGCCAGGCGGCGAGCAGCGGGTTGTCGGCGGACGAAGACGACTGCGGCGATGCGGTCATGAAAAATCCCGGGATTCGGCCAAATCGGCGATCCCAATATATACCGGATCGGGCCGTTTTTTAGGCTCGCAGCCCTTGATCGCGCCGGCCTTTTCGGGGAGATTGCCGCCGTTTTCGTCGCAAACCCGCCACCCGCGGCGGGCAAGGCCCGGGACGACCCCAAGACAACCCCAAGACAACCCAAAGGCGACCCCCCGGACGATCCAAGGTAGTCATGACTGAGCAAGCACCATCCCCGACCGGCCGCCGCGTCATCGTCTGGCGCAACGTCTCAACGGTCCTCAGCGCCGCGATCCTGATCGCGTCCGAGGTGTTCGGCGTGGCCTTCGCCGGCGGCTGGGCGCTGGCGGTGCTGTTCGGCCTCGACGAGGTGACCTCGCATGTCCTGCAGGGCATCCTGTTCCTGACCGGGCTCTACGTGATGTACATCTTCATGCGCCACGCGCAGACGGTGGAGCCGTTCACGCGCCGCGGCTGAGGCCGCCGTTCGCGGCAAACCTTAACAACCGTTCATCTTCGAGCGGCGTGGCGGCCACATCCGCGCGCGGGTTTGGAAAAAACGGTGGCGCGCGCGAAAAAAATCTTGCGCAGCCGATGCAAAGCACCTATCTCCGCTCCTGCCCAATTTCGCACGTGCCTGTGGTCGTGTGTCAGTCGGTGGGTACCCGGACAAGAGGCCGGGCAGCCGCCAGGGAAGATGAGGACCGGCATCGCCTTCGGGAGATGCTCTTCGATCGAGAAGGTCCCGCCTTGCCTAACTTTCGGGTGACTGGCAGCCGGAGGCGAAACCGGCGCATCCCGTTCTCAACGGGAGACGCGACTTAAAGCAACGACGGAGCGGGCTTTTTTGGTCTCTACCGGCTCTCCACCAGCCGGCCCGGTTACCGAAGAGGCTTGTCCATCATTGCCAGGCGTGCGGCGGGATCTCATCCCACCAATCCACGGCAGCACAGTTCGATCTGACGCTTGAGCGACGCCGCGCCTCCATCGCGCCCGTCGCTTTCACGGCATGATCGGCGCTCACCCTCGGGCGGTTCGCCGCCCCTGAAGCCGCGTTGGGGGACACCCATGACCGAGCGTATCCGCGAATTTCTCCGCGCCCGCCGCAGCGAAGGCCGCGACACCGAGCCCTGCCTCGTCGTCGATCTCGACGTCGTGCGCGAGAACTACATGACGTTTGCCAAGGCGCTGCCCGACAGCCGCGTGTTCTATGCCGTCAAGGCGAACCCGGCACCGGAAGTGCTGTCGCTGCTCGCCTCGATGGGCTCGTGCTTCGACACCGCGACGGTGGCCGAGATCGAGATGGCTTTGGCCGCCGGCGCCACGCCCGAGCGCATTTCCTTCGGCAACACCATCAAGAAGGAGCGCGACATCGCGCGCGCCTACGCGCTCGGGATTGCGCCGGCGCCGAGTGGCCGCTGTCGCGCAAGTTCGGCTGCGACCCGGAGATGGCGGTGGACGTGCTCGACCTCGCCAAGCGGCTTGGGCTGGAGCCGCATGGCATCTCGTTCCACGTCGGTTCGCAGCAGCGCAAGATCAAGGCGTGGGACCGTGCGCTGGCGATGGCCGCGACCGTGTTCCGCGACTGCGCCGAGCGCGGCATCAACCTGTCGATGGTCAACCTCGGCGGCGGTTTTCCGACGCGCTACCTCAAGGACGTGCCGCCGGTGGTGCAGTACGGCCGCGGTATCTTCCGCGCGCTGCGCAAGCACTTCGGCAACCGCATCCCGGAGACGATCATCGAGCCGGGCCGCGGCATGGTCGGCAACGCCGGCGTGATCGAGACCGAGGTGGTGCTGATCTCAAAGAAGAGCGACGAGGACGAGATGCGCTGGGTCTATCTCGACATCGGCAAGTTCGGCGGTCTCGCCGAGACGATGGGCGAGTCGATCCGCTATGCCATCACGACGCCGCACGACGGCGCCGAGATGGCGCCGTGCGTGCTTGCCGGCCCGACCTGCGATTCGGCCGACGTGCTGTACGAGCGCAACCCGTATCCGCTGCCGGTGACGCTGGAGATCGGCGACAAGCTGCTGATCGAAGGCACCGGCGCCTATACCTCGACCTACTCGTCGGTGGCTTTCAACGGCATCCCGCCGCTGAAGACCTACCACATCTGAGGCACGGGGCTTCGCGCCGTCTTCCTCTCCCTGAAAGGGAGAGGTCGGCGAGCATCGTCAGATGCGAGACGGGAGAGGGTCATCGTGATTTTGGCCCCCACCCTGACCCTCCCCCTTGTAGGGGGAGGGAGCGAGAAAGTGGGGAAGCCGGACGATCCGGCTCCCATCCTGTCACCTCCGAGATCCGGACTGACAACGCTGTCCGAAAGGACAGCGGGGCGAGGTGCGTCATGACCAAGACCCTGCGAATTGCCCATGCCCGTGACGATGCGCCGTTCGCCATTCGTCACGAGCGCGCGACCGACGCCGCAATGCGCGAGGCGCTGCTCGACGCAGCGTTCGGTGCGGGCCGCCATGCGCGCACCTGCCAGCGTCTGCGCGAAGGCCGGCTGCCGGCCGATGGACTGGCCTTCACCGCGACGCGGAACGGACGGCTGATCGGCACCGTGCGGCTGTGGAATGTCGCCGCGTCCGGCGCGCCGTTCCTCATGCTCGGCCCGCTGGCGGTCGATCCCGCCTGCCGCTCGCTGGGCCTGGGCGCGGTGCTGATGACGCGTGCGCTCGCCGAGGCGCATGCGCGCGGCCACGCCGGCGTGGTGCTGCTGGGCGATGCGCCGTACTATGCCCGCTTCGGGTTCTCCGCGGAGAAGACCGGCGCGCTGTTCCTGCCGGGACCGTTCGAGCGCGAGCGGCTGCTCGGGTGCGAGTTGCAGCCGGGTGCGCTTGAGGGCGCGCGCGGCGTGCTGGTCGCCACCGGGCGCCGGCTCCGGCACGCCCCGCTTTCGCGTGCGGCATGACGAACCTGTCGCGACCGATTCCAGGCGCGGCGCCGTAGGCATCTCCGCCGCGCGGCGGTAGATTACAAGCCATGCACACGCATCACGGCCACGATCATTCCGGCCATGCGCACAGCCACGCGCCGCAGGATTTCGGCCGCGCCTTCGTGATCGGGGTCGGGCTCAACGCCGCCTTTCTGACCGTGGAGGCCGTGTTCGGCTTCCTCGCCAATTCGACGGCGCTGATCGCCGATGCCGGCCACAACCTCTCCGACGTGCTCGGCCTCGTGGTGGCGTGGGTGGCGGTGGTGCTGGCGAGGCGCGCGCCGACGCCGCGCCTGACCTACGGCCTGCGCAACGCCTCGATCCTCGCGGCGCTGATCAACGCCATCCTGCTGCTGCTGGCCGCCGGCGCGATCGCGCTCGAAGCGGTGCAGCGGCTCGCCAACCCCGAGCCGGTCAAGAGCGTGACGGTGATCGTCGTCGCCGCCATCGGCATTCTCATCAACGGCTTCACGGCGTGGCTGTTCATGGGCGGGCGCGACACCGATCTCAACATCCGCGGCGCCTATCTGCACATGGTCGCCGATGCGCTGGTGTCAGTCGGCGTCGTCATCGGCGGCGCGATCATTCTGTTTACCGGCGCCTTATGGATCGATCCGCTGATCAGTCTTGTCATTGTCGCGGTGATCGTCTGGAGCACCTGGGGCTTGCTGCGCGAAAGCACGGCGATGTCGCTCGCCGCCGTCCCGGCGCGCATCGATCCGGCCAAGGTGCGCGCGTATCTCGGTGAGCGACCGGGCGTCGCCGCGCTGCATGACCTGCACATCTGGCCGATCAGCACCACCGAGACGGCGCTGACCGCGCATCTCGTCATGCCGGGCGGCCATCCGGGCGATGCGTTTCTGTCCGCCATCGCCGATGAGTTGAAGCATCGCTTCGGTATCGGGCACGTCACGGTGCAGATCGATATCGACGCGGCCGCTTGCGTGCTTGCCTCGGAATCGGCCGTGTGAGGCGCGCCGTGCGAGAGCGTGCTGCGAGGCGTTCGCAGCGTGCGAAGCCGCGCGGATATTGACTTTCCGGCAAATATCCCTACCTTCAACACATTATGACGACCGTGCAGCGCAATTACTTGTTTCTTCGCGCAGGCCACCTTCACAAAGGAAGGTAGCCCGGGCGGACGTGCGTTTACGCCGTCCGGGACAAAGTCAATTCCCCTACAATCGAATAACGACAGGCTCCGGTGCGGCGCGCCGGTTCCTTCATTGCGAGACGCATCATGATCTCGGAAGCCATTCCTCCCATCGTCATTCCCGCCGGCGACATCGGGCGCCTGCGGCGTCTGGCGTTGCGCGCCTTGAAGGATGCCGATCCGATCGCTCGCTTCCTGCTGTCGGAACTCGACCGCGCCACGGTGTTCGACACGGTGAACGTGCCGGACGATGTGGTGTGCGTCGATCACTGGGTGGCATTCCGCGAGGACGACGGCGCGGCCGTGTCCACGCGCATGCTGGCGCTGCCCGAGGATTGCATCAATGCCGACATTCATCTGTCGGTGATGTCGCCGGTCGGCGCCGCGCTGCTCGGCCTGCGTGTCGGGGCGCGGATGCCTTATCGCGACGACGACGGGGCAACGCGCGTTGCTGCGGTGGAGAGCCTGGCGCCGCCGCCTGGTATCGCGTTCTTCCGGCGTCGCCCGCCGCGCAAGGACGCATTCGGACCGCTGCCCGATCCCGATCCCGGCCCTTCGGCCGCCTGATGGCGCAACGCGAGGTGGTGAAAGACATGGTGAAAGAGATGACCAATACGCTGGACACGAAACTGCCGCCCATTTCCATGAACCCGACCGATATCGAGCGGCTGCGCAAGCTCGCCGACGCGGCGGCCAACAAGTATCCGGAGACGTCGGATTTTCTTGCGCGCGAGATCGAGCGCGCGGCGGTCCTGCCGGAAGCGACGCCGTGCGTCGGGCTGGTGACGATGGATTCCAACGTCACCTTCCGCGACGACGTCAGCGGCCAGACGCGCAGCGTCCAGCTGGTCTATCCGGAGGACGCCAACGTCGACGCCGGCAAGATCTCGATTCTGACCCCGATCGGCGCGGCCCTGATCGGCCTGTCCGAGGGGCAGACCATCGAGTTCCAGACCCCGACCGGCGGCTGGCGCGCCTTGACCGTGCTCACGGTCAAGCCGCAGGCGATCTGATCATGCGGGCGCGAGCGACCGTGCCGGGCATTCGTCCGTCGCGGCGCTTTGCGCTCCTCGCCCTCCCGTGCCGGAAAATTGTCTAACGCCTGTCATCGTATTTTGATGTAAGCAAACAACCACGGTCGCGGCGGCATCGCCCGATGTCGTCTCCGCACCGCGGTTCGCCGTGCCTCTTGCGCGACGTCTCTTACGTCACGTCTCTCGCCATCGTTTTTTGTCTGCCTTTATGGAGTTTGTCTGAATGGTCGCTTCTCCCGTCCATGCGCGAATTGACGGTCCGCTGGTCATGATCGGGTTCGGCTCGATCGGCAAAGGGCTCTTGCCCCTGATCGAGCGTCACTTCGCCTTCGACAGGTCGCGTTTCGTCATCATCGATCCGCATGCCGACGATACGCTCGCCAAAAAGCACGGCGTGCGCTTTATCAGGGAGGCGATCACCAAGGATAATTACGTCAAGGTGCTGAAGCCGCTGTTGACGGAAGGCAGCGGGCAGGGCTTTTGCGTCAACGTCTCCGTCGATACCTCGTCGGTGGCGCTGATGGAATTGTGCCGCAGCATCGATGTGCTCTACGTCGATACCGTGGTCGAGCCGTGGCTCGGTTTCTATTTCGACAAGGATGCTGGGCCGGAAGCGCGCACCAACTACGCGCTGCGCGAGACGCTGCTTGCCGCCAAGCGTGCCAATCCCGGCGGCACCACGGCGGTGTCCACCTGCGGCGCCAACCCCGGCATGGTGTCGTGGTTCGTCAAGCAGGCGCTGGTCGATCTCGCGCGCGATCTCAAGATCGAGGTCAAGACCCCCGCCGCCCGCGAGGACTGGGGACGGCTGGCGCAGCGGCTCGGCATCAAGGGCATCCACATCGCCGAGCGCGATACGCAGCGCTCGAAGAAGCCGAAGCCGATGAACGTTTTCGTCAACACCTGGTCGGTCGAAGGGTTCGTTTCCGAGAGCCTGCAGCCGTCGGAGCTTGGCTGGGGCACGCACGAGAAATGGATGCCGGACAATGCCCGCACCCACGCTTCCGGGTGTGGGGCGGCGATCTATCTGCTGCAGCCGGGCGGCAACACGCGCGTGCGTTCGTGGTGCCCGACGCCGGGGCCGCAATACGGCTTCCTCGTCACGCACAACGAGGCGATCTCGATCGCCGACTATCTCACCGTGCGCGACGGCGACAAGGTGGCGTACCGGCCGACCTGCCACTACGCCTATCATCCCGCCAACGACGCGGTGCTGTCGGCGCACGAGATGTTCGGCAACGGCGGCACCATGCAGCCGTCGTGGCACATCCTCGACGAGAACGAGATCGAGGACGGCATCGACGAACTCGGCGTGCTGCTCTACGGCCACGCCAAAAATGCCTACTGGTATGGCTCGCAGCTCTCCATCGAGGAGACGCGGCGCATCGCGCCCTATCAGAACGCCACGGGTCTTCAGGTCACGTCCGCGGTGATGGCCGGCATGGTATGGGCGCTGGAAAATCCCCGCGCCGGCATCGTGGAAGCCGACGAGATCGATTTCCGTCGCTGCCTCGAGGTGCAGTCGCCGTATCTCGGCCCGCTCAAGGGCTATTACACCGACTGGACGCCGCTGGCAGGCCGCCCCGGCCTGTTCGCGGAAGACATCGACACCGACGATCCCTGGCAGTTCCGCAACGTTCTGGTGCGGTAATCCCCACGTAGCATGCGCGAGCATAGCCGTTCGAAGGACGGTGTCGCTTCGCTCGCGTGTAAACCGGCAATCTATCTCACTTCGTCATGCGCGGGCTTGTCCCGCGCATCCACGTCTTAGTGGCTGCTCATCAAAGAAGAAGACGTGGATGGCCGGAACAGGTTCGCGCTGCTTTACTTCGTCGCCTTGCTGGCTTCGCTCGCCGCCGCGATCCCGGCGGCGATGGGGCGCACCGGATCGCCTTCGCGCAGCAGCGCGCCGGCACGGGCGACCACGACGTCGCCTTCGCTCAAGCCCTCGCGGATTTCGACCTGCCCGCCGGACATCAGCCCGGTCTCGACGCGGCGCGTCTCCACCCGGTCGCGCCGCACCACCTGCACCACCGTGGCGCCGTCGCCGTACAGCACCGCGGTCAGCGGCACGGCGATGCCACAGCTTTCGCCGGTCTTGATGGTTGCCTGCGCCGCGGCGTTGGCGAGCAGGCGCCGCGACGTGTCCACGGAAATGAAGACGCGGCCGAGCTGCGTGTTCGGCTCGATCGAGGTCGCGACCTGCTTGACCTTGCCCTTGACCTCGCCGGTGCCGGCGACGCGTATCGCCGCGGCCTGGTCGGTTTTCAGCCGCCGCATGCTGGCGGCATCGGCCTGCGCCGCCAGATCGAACTCGCCGTCGGCGATGACCTTGAACAGTGGGTCGGCCTGCCGCGATGCCGTCATGCCGATCAGGGCGGTGGAGGCGCTGACGATGCCGGCAACGGGCGCGGACAGCGTCACCGCGGCGCCATCGGGCGCAGTGAGCCGGGCAAGCGCCTGGCCGGCGGTGACGAGATCGCCGGGATCGACCAGCACGTCGGCGATCTTCAGCCCGTCGCGCGGGGGACCGACCGGCACCTCGCTGCGCGGGATCAGCACGCCGGCCACCTCCACGGTGGCGGCGAAGCAGGCTTTCGTCGCCCGCAATACCGTGACCGCGGCGCCTTTGGCGGCGTCCTGCGCCCCTGCCGGCAGCGGCGCCAGCAGCGCGGCAGCGGCGAGGGTCGTTATTGCGAGGCGGGTATGGAAGGGAGGCGCGGCGCGCTGGGGCATCGGCGGTCCTGTCGGCAAGGTGCTGCGGGCGGGAGGCGCCGGCGCCGCTGGTGAGACGCCGCCCCCATCACGAAGGTTCAGTGTATCATAGAGTTTTCGAGCGAAGTGGGCACCGGCCTTCGCCGGGCCATAGCCGGCTCCGGCCCGGCGACGGCCGGTTCGCGTGAAGAAGACTGCCGGTGCTCAGCCGGGATCGCGGCCGCTTCCGGGGTGCGACGGCGGCGCCCCGGCGGCCGTCGCCTCGGTGTCGCCGCGCCAGCGCAGCACCTCCATGGCCGGCACCGGGCGATGAAAGCCCTTGAGGTCGAGGTCGGCGATGGGCCGCGCCTCGACCCACGGCTCGACCATGCCGTAGACACGCTGGCTGACGACGATCTGCCCGGCCTTGGCCTCATCGCACAGTCGCGAGGCGAGGTTGGTGACGCTGCCGACGGCGGCGTATTCGAGCCGGCGGTCGAAGCCGATCTGGCCGAGCGTGGCGTAGCCGAGCGCGATGCCGATGCCGAAGCCGAGCGCATGGCCGCGGTTGCGCCATTTCCCGGTCATGATGTCCATGGCGTCGCGCATCTCGACCGCCATCCGCACCGCGCGTGCGACGTGATCGGGCAACTTGAGCGGGGCGTTGAACAGGATCATCACGCCGTCGCCGGCGTAGCGGTCGAGCGTGCCCTCGTAGCGGAAGATCAGTTCGCCGAGCGTCTTGTGATACTCGCGCAGGATGGTCATCACCTCTTCCGGCTCGGTCGCCTCGGTGAAGGCGGTGAAGCCGCGCAGGTCGCAGAACACCACCGTCACCTCGCGGCGGTGACTGGCCAGCAGCGCCTCGTGGCCGTCGGAGGAGGCGATGAGCTGCGCCACCTGTGGGGCGAGGAAGCGCTCGAGCCGGCGAATGCGTTCGATCTCGCCGAGCTGGCGCGCGACGCGCTGTTCCAGCGACCTGTTCCAGTCGCGCAACTCTTCGGTCTGCTCCTGCAGCTTGTCGGCCTGCGACTTGACGGTGGCGTGCGCGCTCGCCAGTTCGCGGCCCTTGCGGTCGACCTCGTGGAACAGCCGCGCGTTGCGCATCGCCACCACCGCCTGGTGCGCGAAGGTGCGCATCAGGCCGACGACGCTGGCGGAGAAAGCGCCGCTGCGCTTGCGCATCACCACCAGCGCACCGAGCACGCCCGTGGTGTCGGCAAGCGGCACCACCAGCACGGAGTGGAAGCCGGCCTGGAGCGCCGGCTGCTTCAGCGGCTGGTCGGGCAGGGAGGTCAGGTCGGCGACGGCGATCGGTTCGCGGCGCGCCGCCGCCTCGTGCAAAATGCTTGCCGGCTGATCGACCACGAGATGGTCGCGCGTGCCCTGCGCGGGTCCGGCGCCCTTGGCCTCGATCAGGTCGAAACGGCCGGCCGCCGCATCGAAACCATAGATCAGCACGGTGTCGGCGCCGGTGATGGCCAGCGCGCGCTCGGCGACGGTCGCCAGCACCGCGGCGAGGTCGAGCGAGGAGGCGACCGCGCGGCCGACCTCCTCCAGCACCTTCAGTTCGTTGACCGACTGGGCGAGGTCGCGGGTGCGCTCGTCCACCTTGGCTTCGAGGCGCGAATAGGATTCGTGAAGTTGCCCGGCCATGCCGTTGAACTGCTGCGCCAGCTCTTCCAGTTCGTCGCCGGTCTCGACCTCGATGCGATGGGCGAAGTCGCCGGCGCCGAACCGGCTGGCGCCGGCCCGCAGCGCGCGGATCGGCACCAGCATGCGCCTGGCGAGGATGGTGCCGGCAATGGTGGCGACCACGAGCCCGAGCACGACCAGCAGGGCCGCGCGCCACAACAGGTCGCCGATCGGCTTGAGCGCCTCGGTGCGCGGCTGCTCGAACACCACCGACCAGCCGAGTTCGGGCAGCGCCCGGCCTGCGCTCAGCACCGCCTTGCCGTTTTGCAGGCGGCCCTCCGCCAGCGGTCCCGCGCCCGCAATCAGCGCGGCGATCTGCGGCAGGGCTGACAGGTCCGCGCCAGGGCGCGCGGCCTGCTCGGAGCTTGCCAGCAATACCCCCTTGTGATCGACGACGATGGCATGGCCGACCTTGCCGCCCTGCGCATCGGTGACGAGGCCCGTGAGGAACGACAGGTCGATCCCGGCCACCGTCACGCCGGCGTTGCGGCCGGAATGCGCCACCGCGATCGCCATGCGGGGGTCGCCGTCGCGCACCTCCGCCGGCGAGTACCAGACGCCCTTTGCGACCGCCTGGGTGAAACGCGGGTCGCGGGCATGGTCGGCATTGCCGCCGGCCACCGTCTCGCGCCGCGACAGCCGCACCTGCTCGCGGCCATCGCCGTCGAGATAGGCGAGGTCGGCGACGGCGGATTGCTGGCGCAGCAATAGCGCATAGTCGGCGCGGCGCTGGTCGAGGGTGGTGACGCTGGCCCGTGTCACCCAACTGATCTGGCGCTCCAGTTCGCCGATGGCCTGATCGATGCGGCGCGCGGTGGCGTCGGCTTTCTCGGCCATGGCGGCGACGAGATTGGCCTTGGTCTGCTGGTAGATGATCCAGGTCTCGATGGCGCCGTTGACCGCCAGCACGAACAGGACGAGCCCGACCAGCGCCAGCACATACTTGCCGAACAGGCCGCCGCGCCGCATCCAGGCTGTATCGTTTGCCGCCATCCATGCCCCTTCCGACGATGCCCGCGCCTGTCGCGCCCGGTCGCGGCCCTTTTTATCTTGGATCGCGCGCGGGGGCATCGCTTTTGCGGTCGCGTAACCGTGCCGGCTGGGGGAAACCGGGCGACTTTTGCAGCGGGGCCTGCGCAGACGAGGGGCGGGGCCGTATAATCCCCGCGCGATGGGCTAGAGCCTTTCCGCTTCTGATGGAATCAGAAGCGGGGCTCTATAATTTTGATTTGACGCGTTTTCTTCACGCGAACCGGTTTCCACTTCGCTCGAAAACGCTTTAGCCACGGCGGGATTTTGGGGGAAGACGATGAGCAGGCAGGCCGAGTTCGCGGTCATCCTCAAGATGAATCCGATGTTCGCCGATCTCGGCGCGGAGGCGATCGGACGCATCGCCGCGCTGTGCCACACGCAGCAGCTTGGCGAGGGCGAGGTGCTGTTCCAGAAGGGCGACGATGGCGGCGCGCTCTACGGCATTCGTCGCGGCCGCATCCGCATCGAGACCGGGGCTGCCGACGGCACCCGGCTGACGCTGAATTTTCTAGGGTCGGGCGATCTGTTCGGCGAGGTCGCGGTGCTCGACGGCGAGCCGCGCACGGCGGACGCCACCGCCACCGAGCCGACCGAACTGTTCGTGCTGCGTCGCGAGGATTTTCTCGGCTTTCTGGAGCGCGAGCCTCAAGTCGCCATCAAGCTGATCGGGCTGTTGTGCCAGCGCATCCGCTGGATGAGCGAGCGCATGGAGGAGTCCGTGCTGCAACCCTTGCCGGTGCGGCTGGCGCGGCGGCTCTGCGCGCTCGCTTCCGATTTCGGCGCCGAGGTACACATCTCGCAGGAGCAGCTCGGCATCTTCGTCGGCGCGGCGCGCGAGAGCGTCAACCGCCAGCTTCAGCAGTGGCGCAAGGACGGCGTGGTCGATCTGCAACGCGGCCGGATCCTGCTCCTGAAGATGAATACGCTGGCGGCGGTGGCGCGCGGCGGGTAGCGCATGATCAGATCAGGCTCGCGCCGGCTCAGTGCGCGTCCGTGGCCGGCGCGGCGGCGGGGACGGGCGGCAGCCCCTCCGCCGGCGACGGCGCATCGTCGCTGTTGGCGCCGATGACGCGGCGGCTGATGCGCCAGATGAACTGGCCGATGTCGTCCATCAGCATGAACATTGCCGGCACGAACACCAGCGACAGCACGGTCGAGAACACCAGCCCGCCGATCACCGCCAGCGCCATCGGCGAACGGAACTCGCCGCCGGCGCCGAACGCCAGCGCGCTCGGCACCATGCCGGCCGCCATGGCGATGGTGGTCATGACGATCGGCCGCGCGCGCTTCTTGCCGGCGTCGATCATCGCTTCGTCGCGCGACTTGCCCTCGCGGATCGATTCGATGGCGAACTCCACCAGCATGATGGCGTTCTTGGTGACTATGCCCATCAGCATCAGCATGCCGATCCACACCGGGGTGGTGAGCTGCTTGCCGGTGATCAGCAGCGCGCCGATGGCGCCGCCGATCGACAACGGCAGCGAGAACAGGATGGTGATCGGTTGCAGGAAAGTGCCGAACAGCAGGACCAGCACCGCATAGACCATCATCAGCCCGCCGGTGATGGCGGTGGCAAAGCCCTCCGACAGTTCGTTGAGGCTTTCGGCATCGCCCGACTGGTTGACGCTGACGCCGCGCGGCAGGGTCTTCATCACCGGCAGGTCGTAGATCTGCTTCAGCGCATCGCCGAGCGCCGCGGTGCCGACCAGATCGGCGGCGACGGTCGCCTGTCGCTCGCGGTCGTAGCGGTTGATGCTGGTCGGCCCCTGGTCGAGCCGGATATCGGCGACGACCGACAAAGGCACCGTGCCGCGGCCGCCGCCGAACGGCACCTGCAGCCGTTCCAGCGTTTGCAGGTTGGCGCGCGCGGCATCGTCGAGCTGCACGCGGATCGGCACCTGGCGGTCGCCGGCATCGAACTTCGCCAGCGCCGGGCCGACGTCGCCGATGGTGGCGACGCGGACCGTCTCCGACAGCCCTTCGGTAGAGACGCCGAGCCGCGCGGCGAGGTCGGCGCGCGGCCGCACGCGCAGTTCGGGCCGCTCCAGCGCCGTCTCGGCGATGACGTTGGCGATCTCCGGGATGCGCTTCATCTGCGTCGCAAGCTCGCTTGCGACGTTGTTGACGATGGCGGAGTCGTTGCCGGTGACGACCAGCGAGATGGCGCGCAGGCCGTTCTCGTCGAGGAACCAGTAGCGGATGTCCGGCACGTTCTCCAGTTCGCGGCTGATCGACAGCTCAAGGTCGCGCTGCGTGACGGAGCGCTCCCCCTTCGGCGTGTAGTTGATGATCAGCGCCGCGCGCCGCACCTCCTGCGTGCCCGGCGGCACCCGCCCGCCATCGACGAAGATGCTTTCGATCTCCGGCCGCTTGCGTAAGCGCCGGGTGATCTCCTCCGTCACCTTCTCGGTCTGGGCAAGTTGCGTGCCGGGCGGCAGTTCGAGCGCCAGCAGCGAGCGCGCGGTGTCCTGCGCCGGTAGAAAGCCTTGCGGCAGCAGAAAGATCGAGGCAATCGACAGCGCGAACACGAACAGCCCGGCGAGCACCGTCAACAGATAGTGCCGGACCGACCAGGTGACCAGCCGGGTATAGGCGTTGAGCACGCGGCCCGGCGGCTTCTCCACATGGGCGTGCGGCTTCATGAAGTAGGCCGCGAGCACCGGCGTGACGAAGCGCGCCGCCAGCAGCGAGAAAAACACCTGCACCGAAACGGTGATGCCGAACTGCTTGAAGAACTGCCCGGCGATGCCCGACATGAAGCTTGCGGGAGCGAAGATCGCGATGATGGTCAGGCTGATGGCGATCACCGCGAGCCCGATCTCGTCGGCGGCCTCCAGCGCCGCGCGGTACGGCGATTTGCCCATGCGCATATGGCGCACGATGTTCTCGATCTCGACGATGGCGTCATCGACCAGAATGCCGGTGGACAGCGTGATGGCGAGGAAGCTCACGAGGTTGAGCGAGAAGCCAAGCATGTCCATCGCCCAGAACGCCGGGAAGATCGACAGGGGCAGCGAGATCGCGGCGATCACCGTGGCGCGCAGGTCGCGCAGGAACAGGAATACGACGATGACCGCAAGCATGGCGCCCTCGAACAGCGTCGAGATGGCCGCCTCGTAGTTGCCCTTGGTGAACTCCACCGAGGTGTCGATCAGCTTGAGATCGACGTCGGGATGGGTCTTCTTCAGCGCCTCGATGCGTTTCTCGATGGCTTCGGCCACCACCACGTCGCTGGCGCCCTTGGCGCGCTTGACGCCGAGCGCCACCATCGGCTCGCCGTTGAAGCGCGCGAAGGTGCGGCGGTCGGCGATGGTGTCGGTGACGGTACCGAGGTCGTCGAGCCGAACCTCGCCGCCGGCCGGCAGCGCGATCATGGTGCCAGCCAGTTCGTTGAGCGTGCGGGCGCCGGCGAGCGTGCGGATCGCCTGATCGTTGTGGCCGATCTCGGCGCGGCCGCCGGCGACATCGACGTTGGTGCCGCGCAGGCGGCGGCTGACGTCGAGCGCGGTCAGGCCGACAGCCTGCAGCCGGTCGGGATCGAGAGACACGAGGATTTCACGCTCGACGCCGCCGATGCGTTCGACCTGTGCCACCCCGCGCACGCCCTGCAGCGCGCGCTTGACCACGTCGTCCACGAACCACGACAACTGCTCGGGCGTCTTGCCCGGCGCGATCGCGGCGTAGGTGACGATCGGCAGGCCGATGACATCGACGCGCTGGATCAAGGGCTCGTTGACGTTCTGCGGCAGGTTGGCGCGCACCCGCGTCACCGCGTCCTTGACGTCGTTGAGCGCCCGGTCGGTGTTGGTCTCCAGGCTGAACATGATCGTCGTCACCGACAGCCCGTCGGTGATCGAGGAGGCGATGTGGCGCACGCCCTCGACGCCGGACACGCCGTCCTCGATGGTCTTGGTGACCTGCGTTTCCAGTTCGGCCGGGGCGGCGCCGAACTGCGCCACCGCGACCGACACCACCGGAATGTCGGCGGCCGGCAGCCGCGTCACGGCAAGCTTGGTGAAACTGGTCCAGCCCAGCACCAGCAGGATGATGGAGAACAGCACCGAGGGCAGCGGATGGCGGATCGACCAGGCGGAGATATTCATGAATGGCTCACCGGGCTTGCGGCTGATCGCGGTCGTCGGCGGCGATCGCCTTGACGCGGTCGCCGTCGTGCAGCGAGGTGCCGGCGTTGGCGACGACCATCTCGCCTTCGTTGACGCCGGCGAGAATCTCGATGCCGGTATCGGATACGAGGCCGGTCTGCACGCGCCGGGTTTCGACGATGCCGTCCTTGACCACTTGCACGCTCTGGTGATCGATCGCCGCGCGCGGCACCGCGACGCCGCAGCTTCGCCGCGCGGCGATAGTGGCGCGGGCGAACTGGCCGATGCGCATGCCGGGATGGTTCGGCAGCGACAGCCGGACATGGCCGAGCTGGGTGCGCGGATCGATCTCGGCCGCCACCTGCCGCACCTGGCCGGAGATCTCGATGTCGTCGGCCAGCGTGACGCGGGCGCTCGCGCCCTTGTTGAGCTTGAACAGGTGCAGGCTCGGCACTTCGGCGTCGAGCTCGAACTCGTTGTTCACGGCGATGCGAAACAGCGGCCCGGCCTGCGGCGAGGCCGGCGCGCCCTCGCGGGTGCGCACCTCGGTCACGAGCCCGGCCGCCGGCGCCTTGAGGGTAGCGGTGGGTTGCGTCGCGCCCGCCGGAATGAGGCGCGCGAGATCCTGATCGGCCTTGACGATGTCACCTTCCTTGACGAGCACCTGGGCGACGCGCGCGCCCTCGCTATCGACGCCCGCGACCGCCACCCGGCGCGGAGTGACGAAGCCGGTGACGCGCACGAGATCGGAGAAGCAGGCATTGGTCGCCTTGGCGACGATCACCGTCGCGCCGGCGGCCTCCGTGGTCTGGGCGTGGGCCATGCCGCCGGTCAGAAACAGCGCCGCTGCCGCGAACGGGGAAAGGAAGATCGCCGGTGTCATGAACCTCTCGATGCGCCGCGGGGGAGGGGGCTGAACGATTTGCGTCACTGCACGCCGTAGCCGGCAAATTCCTTGACGATATTCGGATCCATCGCCTTGGCGTTGGCGATGTCGCGCCGGCCGTCGTCAGCAGCGCCGCTGCGGGTGCGGGCGATGCCGCGCCCGTAGAGCGAGGAGGTAAGCCGCGGGTTGACCTTGAGCGCGGCGTCGAAGTCGGCGATCGCCTCGCGGGTACGGCCGTTCTTGAGATGGACGAGGCCGCGGCTGTCGAGCGCATCGACGAAGCCGGGCCTGAGCTTGAGCGCCTCGTTGCAGTCCTTCAGTGCCGCCGCGAGGTCGCCGGTCACGGCGCGGGTCCAGCAGCGGTTATTGAAGGCTTCGACGTCGCGCGGGTTGAGGCGGAGCGCCTCGTTGAAATCCTTGATGGCGAGCTGGTAGGCGCCCTTGCTGGCATAGACCTGGCCACGGCGATACCAGGAATCCTGATCTTTCGGATTGGCGTTGAGCTTGTCGGTCAGCGCCTTGATGGTCGGATCGCCGGCGAGGGCGGCAGCGCTCGGCTCCTCGCGGTGAGACTCGGCGGGCGGGGGCTCCTGCGCCGGCGGCAGCGCGGCCACTTGCGGCTTGGCGGCCTCCGCGGCGGGCTTCGGAGCTTCCGTGACAGGCTCCTGTTTCGGCGGCTCGGCCGGCTTGGCCGCCGCGACGGCGGCAGGCGGTGCGGGTTCGGCCGGCCTTGGCGGCTCTTCCTTGGCTGGTGCCGGTGCCTGGGAGACTTCGGCGGATGCAGGCTTCGCCGCCTCGACCGGCGCCACTGGCGCTGCCGCCGCCACCGGCGCCGTTACAGCCGGCGCCGAGGCACTGAAGGCAAACTCCTCGGCCAGCGACGACGACAGCCACGGCACCTGCTCGCCACGCGAGGCGCGGGTGACGCCGACGCGGGTGCGGTTCAGCGTCTCCTCGGCGGAGAGCCCGGGCACGCGGATTTCCTTGAGCAGTTCGCTGACGAACAGGCTGCGGTCGGCGCCGGCATCGCTGACCACCGAACTCAGCGCCGCCGAATACATCACCAGCGTGCCGCTCGGCGCGATCACCGGGGCAAGCCCGGCCGAAAAGCTGCGGAAGCGGCGCTCGAACGGATTGCGGCGCGAGGCGTCGAGCAGCGCGATCTTGACGCCGGCGCCGCGCGCATTGATCTCGCCCAGAATGGCTTCGAGGCTCAGCCCGTCGCGGCGCACGTCGGCCTCGCTCCAGATCTGGGCATCGACCGGGATCAGGTAGCTCTGCCGGTTCGACTGGATGCCGAAGCCGCTGAAGAACATCAGCACCGCGGAATCCGTTTTAATCTTGCCGTAAAGACGGTCGATGGCGCGGCGCATCGCCTGCCCCGTCAGGTTTTCGCCGACCTCGACCTCGAAGCCGGCGCGGTTGAGTTCTTCCGCCACGGCGCGGGCGTCGTTGAGCGGCTCCTTAAGCGGCGTCTCGCTGTCGGGATATTTCGCATTGCCGATCACCAGCGCGATCCGGTTGGCGGCGGCGTGCGCCGTCGGTGCCCCGGCGAACAGTGCGGCGAGCAGCAGCATGACGATGCGGAAAGGCGCGGGGCTGTGCATGCGAACGCGGGTCCGGGTGAGAAGCGCTTGGCTCTGTCGAAGGAAAGCGCCGACACTAGCGTGGCGCGCGGGCATTATCAAAGACGGCTGGCAACGCGGCTGATGCGGCATGGTCAGAAGCCGATGCCGAGCATCAGCATCACCAGCCGGCCGCACCACAAGCCGGTGCACGCGCCGGACGGTGCGCCGGCATAGCGGACCGAAGTGAGAACGGGTGAAGCAATGCCGCGCTCCGCGGCGTGGCTCGCGGTGCGGGCGCGGGCCGCGCGTGCCGGGGCCGCGCGTGGCGCCGGCACGGACGCCGCAACATTTTGCGTCGCCGCCGTCGCTGCCGCGCTCGTGATCGTGCCCTCGCTGGCCGCGGCGGGGCCGGCAAGCGCCACCGCCGCACTGAGCGCGGCTGCAAGGTAAAGCGGGGAAAGCCGTGCTGCGGTCATGGGCGGTGCCTTTCCTGATCCTTTTGGCGGCGTGTCAGAAGCCGACGCCGATCATGGCGGGGCCTGCGCGATACGATGAGGCCGGGCGCGATGCTTCCTGCCGGGCGCGTGGCGCGGGCTCACGCTGACGGCTGGTCTGGGTGCGCTCGGGGCGGCGGGCGGGCTTGCTCGCCGTCGTCTTGTCGTCCCGCTTGCCGTCACGTTTGTCTTGCGCGGTGGCCGGCGGCTGCGGCTGCGGCTTGGTCTCGGCGACGCAGGTGTCGCCCTTGACCACTTCGCCGGCCTTGCATTCGAGCGGGCAGACGCGACCGCTCTGCTGGCCAAGCTCCTTCACCACGTCCTCGGTGATGGCGACGTCGCCGTTGCTGCGGCCCTTGTCGGACGGACTTTTGGCGGCCTGGTAGCGGCCGAACGCCGCCTTGGTGGCGGGGCCGAACTGGCCATCGGCCTCGCCGGCAAAGCAGCCGATGCGGCCGAGCGCGACTTGCGCCGCCGTGACCAGGCGCTTGGCGATCTCGTCCTCGAAGGCTTTGATCGTGCTTGCGACCTGCGGCTGCAGGCGCTCGCAAGTCGCCTCCTTGGCGAAGGCCTTGACGTTGTCGAGCCCCTTGCCCTCGCTGCCCTCGCCATCGCTATTCTTGGCGAGGAGTTCCTTGAAGCGGCTTTCTTCGGCCGTGCAGGCCTCCTCCTTCTGCTTCGCAAGCTCGGCCTTGCGGCGCTCTTCTTCCGCCTTCTGCCGCTCCTGCTCGGCGTGACGCGCGGCGCGCTCGCTCTCGGCCTTCTGGCGCGCGGCTTCCGCCGCCTTCTTGGCGGCGGCGAGCTCTTCAGCCTTGCGCTGGGCTTCCTCGGCCTTGCGTTTGGCCTCGGCCGCCTTGCGTTCGGCCTCCGCTGCGCGGGCCTGCTGTGCGGCTTCCTCGGCCTTGGCGCGGCGTTCGTCCTCCTCGCGCTTCTTCGCGGCGGCCAACTCCGCCTTCTTGCGCTCGGCTGCGAGGCGCGCCTGCTCTGCGGCGAGCCGTGCCGCTTCGCGCTCGGCGCGCTGCTTTTCCTCGCGCTCGGCGGCGGCGCGCTGCAACACATCGAGGCGGCCCTGCGCCTGCAACGCCAGCGGCGAATCCGGATAGCGCCTGATGAATCGCTTCAGGGCCGCCTGGTCGGTCGAATCCTTCAGCCGGTCGAATTCGAGCCGCTCGCGCGACGACGGCTCGTGGACCGGCGCGGGCGTATCCTGCGGCAGCGCCGCCACGGCGACGTTGCCGGTACTGCCGCCGGCGTCGGTCGCGGTGGTGGCCTTGCTGGTCAGGCTGGCGAGCTGCGCCCGTGCCAGATCGGCATAGAAGCCGGTCTTGTAGGTGTTGATGAACACCTCCCAGGCGCGCGGCGAGTTGATCTTGGCGACCAGCTCGAAGTCGGCCTTGACGTCGGCCGCCTCCGGCTCCTTCTCGACCACCGGTGGCGGCACCAGCGAGATGTTGCCGCCGCCGAGCGAGCCGTAGACGAACGGCTCCTGCCGGGCGCCGGTCAGCTTCATCACCTCGTCGCGCACGCGGCCGAAGGCGAGGCGGATGTCGAGGCCGGGCACGGTGAGGTTCTTCAGGAGCGCGGTGGTGAACGGGCTGTGATTGCCGTCGCCGTCGTCGGCGGTCGACCCGGCCTTGGCGGCATAGGCGATCAGGGTATCCGTCGAGGTCGGCTCGACCTTGCCGAGGCCGGACGAAATCGCGCGCAACGCGGCGCGGCGCTCGCGGCGCATCTTCACCGTGAACGGATTGTCGCGGCAGGCATCGAGGATGATGACGCGCAGTTTCTTCGCGCCGTCCGCCGACAGCACCATCCGCTCGAGCCGGATCGCTTCGTCCTCGGCGTCGCGGTCGCTGCTGAGCCGCGCATCGACCGGGATCAGGAAGTTGTTGCCGTTCACCTCGATGCCGTGGCCGGCATAGTAGATCACCGCGATGTCGGCCTGATCGGCGGAGGCCTCGAACTTGCGGATGGCCCGCTTGAAGTCGAGATTGCCGAGGTCGAGCAGCACGTCGACGGAATCGAAGCCGGCATCCTTGAACATCTGGCCGACGGCCTTGGCGTCGCGGGCGGGGTTGGGAAGCTGCGGCACCGTCTGATAGCTGGAGTTGCCGACCACCAGCGCGATGCGCTTGTCGGCCCATGCCGCGCCGGAGGACAGCGCCATGATGATGGCTCCTCCGATCATCGCCGCGATGAGGCCGAGACGCTTGAGCATTGCGGTGCCGCGCACGCCGATCGTGCGCTATTCCTCTGTTTGAGCTTGAGCGCGATCGAAGCGGTTCGATCGCCATCCGGCCGGCACGACCCGGCCATCGCCTCCCTGCTTGCCCTGTGCGCTCGCGGCGGAACGTGAGCCCCCGCGAGCGTTTGTCCAGATTTATCGGCTTTGGTGCGGCCGATCAATCGCCGCGCCAGTCGCAGGGAGGGCCGTCACGTCAGCGGGCAGCCTGTTCCCTGGCGGCCATGTTGATGATCTCTACCCTGCGGTTTTCCGCCGCATCGGGAGCGGCCTTGTTCTTCAGCCGCGATTCCCCGTAGCCGGCCGCGACCAGGTTCTCCGCCGGGATCTTGTAGCGCTCGATCAGGAAGCGCTTGACGGTCTCGGCCCGGCGCTCGGACAGCGACTGGTTGTAGGCGTCGCTGCCCTTGGCGTCGGTATGGCCGCCAAGCATGATCACGGAGCCGACCAGCTCGGGGCTGGTCAGCGCCTGCCCGAGGTTGTTGAGCTGCGGTTCAGCCTTGGCGGAGAGTTCGGCCGAATCGAAGTCGAAATAAATCTGCAGATCGACGCTCGGCCGCTTGCCGGCGATCTCGGCCATCTGCGCCCGGTCGCCGCTCGACAGCGAGCGGGTGCGCCGGATGCGGTTCAGGGTGGCGAGGTCGTCGGCCGACAGCGAGGGCCGCTCCTGAACGCTCAGGCTGCGGGTTTTTGGGGCTTTGAGGCCGTCGACGATCTGCCGCGCCGACAGTTCGCCGGCGAGGACCGGGTCCATGGTCCCGAAGGTGAAGGCGCCGGCCAGCAGCGCCAGTCCAAGCGTCGTTGAAAAGGGGAATCGCCGCGTCATGTGAGGTCTCCATCTGCTCGAGGGCCGGCGGCGGGTCCTGCCGGCTTGTCGCGGTCATCATGGTCCAGGCAATGTCCGCCGGACTGTGCGGCGGGTCACACATTCTCCACGATAAGTGACGGAACCCGCAAGCCAGGTTCAGCCCCTTGCAGCCTCCGGCATCTGGATTGGCGGATTATCGTACCGTCACCCCCTCGAATATGGGGTCAAAAAATGTGGCCTCCCGACCACAACAGCGTGGAAAGTGTGGCAGAATGGCCGCGGGGGTGCGGTCATGCACTTTTCGGGGGCCTCGACTCCAGGTTATGTTCTGCACGCATTTATGATTGCACAGGCCGGTGCGAACGCCGGCAGCCGGGGGTTTTGTTTATGAACGGTGTCATCCGCGCGTCCGTCACTGGAAATGGCGCTCTTGGTCGCCGCATCGTTGCCGGTGCCGCGTTCGTCTTTGCCCTGTCGGCATCGTCAGGGGCCATCGCGGCCTGTACGGGGACCGGGGCGCTGGCTGGTATCGGCTCTCAATTCCTGCCGTTTGCCGCCGGCGGCGCGGTCAGTTCGCTGGTGTCGGCGATCAACGCCTCGAATACCGCCTTCCTCACCCAGTCCACCGCGTTCGTCGGCGCGCCGGCCAACCCTGGTCCGGACCAGGAAGGCGGCGGCGTGTGGGTGCGCGGCATCGGCGGCGAAGTCACCACCAGGAGCACGGCAACCACGACCGGCGTGTCGTTTGCCGGTGCGGCTGTTCCGGGCGACATCTCCTGCGCCACCGAGAATCGCCTGAGCTTTGCCGGCGTGCAGATGGGCAGCGACATGGCCCGCCTGAACTGGAACGGCTGGAACGTCCATGTCGGCTCGATGATCGGCTACCTTGGTGCCAAGTCGCGTGACATTTCCGCGCCGGGTCCCCTCAATCCGCTCGGCGGCACCTTCCAGGATACGCTGCAGGTGCCGTTCGTCGGCATGTATGCCGCGGCGACCCGCGGCGGCTTCTTTATCGATGGTCAGGTCCGTCTCGACTACTACCAGAACAGCCTGAACGATCCGGTCGTCGGCGGCATCTTCAATCAGAAGCTCGATGCCCGCGGTTACGCCTTCAGCGGCAACATCGGCTACAATCACCAGTTCGGCAACAACTGGTTCATCGAGCCGTCCGCAGGACTTGTGGTCTCGCGCGTCTCCGTCGACCCGCTCAACGTGACCGGCGCCCTGGTTGCCGGCACCGGCCTGACGCTGCCGGGCCAGCTCAATGTCGACGATATCCGCAGCACGCTGGGCCGGTTGAGCCTGCGGGCCGGCACTACGATCGTCTCCGGCAACATGGCGTGGCAGCCGTTTGCAACCGCGAGCGTCTATCATGAGTTCGAGGGCGGCGCGACTGCGTCCTTCAACGGTGATGCGTTCGCCGCGCTCGTGCCGGGCGTGAACATGAACGGCAACCTGCGCATGTCGTCGATCGGCACCTACGGTCAGTTCGGCCTCGGCGTCGCGGCGCAGGTGTTGAACACCGGCTGGCTCGGCTATCTGCGCGCCGACTACCGCACCGGGTCGAACATCGACGGCTATAGCCTGAACGGCGGCCTTCGTTACCAGTTCAGCCCCGAGCAGATCGCCTCGATCTCTCCGTTCTATACCAAGGCCGCCAAGGCGCCTGCCATGGCCCGCACGGCGTATAACTGGAGCGGCTTCTTCATCGGCGTCGGTGCCGGCGTGCTCAACGGCAAGACCGACTACTTCTTCCCGGCGGCCCTGTCCTCGACCAACCCGCGTTATGCCGGCTTCGTGGGCGGTGGCCAGGTCGGTTACGACTGGCAGATGGGCAAGTGGGTCGTCGGTGTCGAAGGCAACATCCATGCAGGCAACGCCCATGGCGCCCGCGCGTGCCCGAACAGCGTATTCTACACCTGCGAAACCAGCATGGATTGGCTCGGCACTGCAACGGCCCGCCTTGGTTACGCCTATTGGGATCGTTCGCTGGCATATGTCCGTGCTGGTGCCGCGTTCGGAAACACCAAGGTCACCGGCAACTGCAACACCGGCCCGCTGAACCTGTTCGGCTTCACCAACTGCGGCACCAACGACAGCCACACCTCTGTGGGCTGGACCGTGGGCTTCGGCACCGAGTTCGCGCTGACCAACAACTGGACGGTGCGGACCGAGACCAACTACTTCGATCTCGGCACCACCCGCTACAACCTGCCGACCGGCGGTGCCCCGGCGTTCGAGGCTGTCGACGTTCGCAACCGTGGCTTCATCTCGACCGTCGGCCTGAACTACCGCTTCCCGATTGAGCCGGTGCTGGCGGCGCGCTACTGAGCAACGACGTCGCCGGATCGGCGACGGGGTTTTCTGGGGGCAGAACGGGCGGTTGCGCAAGGCAGCCGCCCGTTTTCGTTACGCGTTTTTAGCGTTCGTCGGCCGGAGGCTTGCTGCTGAGGTCCTGCACGAGATCGAGATGGCGTTCGATCTTGGACAGCGCCATGACGAAGTCGATGCGCTCGCGCTCCGTCAGGCACGACAGGATTTCGGCCTCCCGGCGCAACAGCGGCGGGATCAACGCGCGATACAGCGCCCGGCCTTCGTCGGTGAGCCGCAGCCGGAACTCGCGGCGGTCGTCGGTATTCTCCAGCCGTTCGATGAGGCCGCGTCCGAGCAGCGCCGTCACCGCCCGGCTGATGGTCGATTTATGCGTGCGGGTGCAGCGGGCGATGTATTGCGCGGTGCAGGCATCGCCGCGGAAACCAAGTGTCGCCAGGATTCGCCAGCCGGGGATATCGAGGCCGTAGCTGTCGGCGTATTCGGTGGCAAGCGCCGTCGAAACCTCCGCGGCAAGCCGGTTGAGGCGGAACGGCACGAACTTGAACAGGTCGAGGTCGGTCACACGCGATCCGGCTTGACGGGGTTGACGGCCATGGCCGCTTGGGATTTAGATAGTTGCAAATAAAACTATCTTAGCAGTGGCCGGGGCGACTGGCTAGGCACCGCGAGCCGGCCACGGCAAGCGAGCGCGGCGGGAGGATCAGGCGTGCAGCAGCGCTTATTCCAGTTCGACTATCGCCGCAGCGCCGATCAGGATCGCGGGCCGGCCAATGTGGCCCGCCACCCTGTCGTCGTCGTCGGAGCGGGGCCGATCGGGTTGTCGCTGGCGATCGATCTGGCCCAGCGCGGGCAGCCGGTGGTGCTGCTCGACGATGCCGACCGTATCGGCGAAGGTTCGCGCGCCATCTGCTTCTCCAAACGCTCGCTGGAGGTCTGGGATCGTCTCGGCGTCGGCCGCCGCATGGTCGAGAAGGGCGTGGTGTGGAACGTCGGCAGGATTTTTTGCGGCGATGCCATGGTCTACCGCTTCGACCTGTTGCCGGAAGCGGGCCACAAGATGCCGGCCTTCATCAACCTGCAGCAGTATTATGCCGAGGCGTTTCTGGTCGAGCGCGCCATGGTGTTGCCGCAGATCGATCTGCGCTGGTGCAACAGGGTGACGGCGCTCGAGCAGCGCAACGATCATGCCCGCCTCACCATCGAGACGCCGGATGGCCCCTATCGCCTCGACGCCGATTTCGTCGTTGCCTGCGACGGTGCGCGCTCGGCGCTGCGTGGTCTGGTTGGCGCCGACTTCGAAGGCGAGGCGTTCGAGGACCAGTTCCTCATCGCCGATGTGAAGATGACAGCGGCATTTCCCACCGAGCGCTGGTTCTGGTTCGATCCGCCGTTTCATTCCGGTCAGTCGGCGCTGCTGCATCGCCAGCCCGATGACGTCTGGCGCATCGACCTGCAGCTCGGCCCCCACGCCGACCCCGCGGTGGAGAAGCAGCCGGACAACGTGCGCCCGCGCATCGAGCGCATGATCGGGCACGGCGATTTCACCTTCGAGTGGATTTCCGTCTACAAGTTCCAGAGCCGGCGCATGCCGCGCTTCGTGCACGAGCGGGTGATCTTCGCCGGCGACGCGGCGCATCAGGTCTCGGTGTTCGGCGCGCGCGGTGCCAATTCTGGCTTGGAGGACGGCGAGAACCTCGCCTGGAAGCTTGACCTGGTGCTACGGGGCCGCGCGCCGCAGTCGCTGCTTGCGAGTTACGATATCGAGCGCGGCCAGGCGGCCGACGAGAACCTGCGCGCGTCGACCTTCTCCACCGATTTTATCGCGCCGCACTCGCTGCAGGAGCGGCGACTGCGTCACGCGGTGCTCAACCTCGCGCGCGATACCGAGTTCGCCCGCCGCATGGTCAACGGCGGACGGCTCTCGACGCCCACGCGCTACGACACCCCGCTGTCCACGCCCGACGATATGCCGTGGTCCGGCGGGCCGCCGCCGGGCACGCACATGCCGGACGCGCCGCTCACTGACGCGGGTGGCCGCGAGGTGTTTTTGACCGATGCGTTTCAGGCCGCGACCCGCGCCTGCGGCGGTGGCTTCGTATTGATCGAGGCTGCGAACGGCGCCGCGGCGGCCATGCCGGAAGGCGTCGGCCATGTTCGCATCGGCAACGGTGCGCCGCTTGCCGACCGCGACCGGCTGTTCGCGCAACGTTATGCCGTAGCACCCGGCGCCGCCTATCTGCTGCGGCCTGACGGCTACGTCGCTGCGCGCTTCCGCGCGCCGACGCGCGAGGCCATCGACGCCGCGGTGGTGCGCGCGACCGGACAGGCATGAGGGACGCCATGACGCTTTCGACCATGACGCTTTCGACGGCCTCCAACTTCGCCGATCCCGATGCCGCCTATCGCCTCATCGTCGAGGCGCATCGCGGGCTCAGCGACGAGGAAAGCGCGGCGCTCGACACCGCGCTGGTGCTGGTGCTGGCCAACCACATCGGCGACATCGCCGTGCTGCGCGAAGCCATCGCGCTTGCCAGGCGCCACAGCATCGCCCGGCCTGCTTCACCCGACATGACGCTATTGAAGGATCACGCATGACTGCCACAACCGCCAAGGGGTTCGCCTCGACCACCGACCTCGCCGAGAAGAAGGTTACGTTTTCCGAGATCGGCCCCGATCTCTATGCCTTCACCGCCGAGGGCGATCCGAACTCCGCGGTGATCGTCGGCGACGACGGCTGCATCGTGTTCGATGCGCAGGCGACGCCGGCGATGGCCAAAAGCGTGATCGCGCGCGTGCGCACCGTCACCGACAAGCCGATCCGCTACGTCGTGCTGTCGCATTACCATGCCGTGCGGGTGCTTGGCGCCTCCGCCTATGGTGCGGAGAACGTCGTCGCCTCGCAGGAGACGCGGCGCCTCGTGGCCGAACGTGGCCAGCAGGACTGGGATTCCGAATACGGTCGCTTTCCGCGGCTGTTCCGCGACGCCGACAGCATCCCCGGCCTGACCTGGCCGACGCTGACTTTCGAGGGCGAGATGTCGCTCTATCTCGGCCGCCGCGAAGTGCGGCTGATGCAGCTCGGTGCCGGCCACACCTCCGGCGATATCGTCGCCTGGGTGCCGGATGCCGAGGTGATGTTCTCCGGCGATCTCATCGAGTATCACTCGGCGTGCTATTGCGGCGACGCGCATTTGCGCGAGTGGCCGCTGACGCTCAATGAAATCCGCGAGTTCAATCCCAAGGCGATCGCGCCCGGACGTGGCGACGCGTTGCAGGGCATCGACACCGCGCGCGAGGCGATCGCCATGACGCGCGACTTCGTCACCACGCTGTACGGCGCGGCCGAACTGTCGGTCGCGAAAGGCCGCAACCTGAAAGAGACGATGGCGGCGGCGCGCGAGGCGATGGACCAAAAGTTCTCCAGTTTCGCCATCTACGAGCACTGTCTGCCGTTCAACGTGTCGCGCGCCTTCGACGAGGCGTCCGGCATCGACGATCCGGTGATCTGGACGGCCGAGCGCGACCGCGAGATGTGGGCGGCCCTACAAGGAGGTTGATCATGACCTACAACACGGCTCCCGATATCGTTGCAAAGACCAGGATCGACGTGACGCCGGGCTACATGTCCGGTTTCGGCAACAGTTTTGAGACGGAAGCGCTGCCCGGTGCGCTGCCGCGCGGCCGCAACTCGCCGCAGCAATGCGCCTACGGGCTCTATGCCGAGCAGCTCTCCGGCTCGCCGTTCACCGCGCCGCGCGGCTCCAACGAGCGCTCGTGGCTCTATCGCATCCGGCCGTCGGTGAAGCATTCCGGCCGTTTCGTCAAAGCCGATGCCGGGCTGTGGCGCACCGCGCCGTGCCTTGAGGCCGATATGCCGATCGCCCAGTTGCGCTGGGACCCGGCGCCGATCCCGGAAGCCGACCAGACGTTCCTGCAGGGCGTCGAGACCATGACCACGGCGGGCGACGCCGGCGCCCAGGCAGGCATGGCGGCGCACGTCTATCTCATCACCACATCGATGGTCGACCAGCACTTCTACAACGCCGACGGCGAGATGCTGTTCGTGCTGCAAACCGGAGACCTGCGCTTCGTCACCGAGTTCGGCGTGATCGATGCGCGGCCCGCCGAGATCGTCGTCATTCCGCGCGGCGTCAAGTTTCGCGTCGAGCTGCCGTCCGGGCCGGCGCGCGGCTATCTGTGCGAGAACTACGGTGGCGCGCTGACGCTGCCTGAGCGCGGGCCGATCGGCGCCAACTGCCTCGCCAACGCGCGCGACTTCCTCACCCCGATCGCGGCCTACGAGGAGAAGGACACCCCGACCGAGCTTTATGTGAAGTGGGGCGGGGCGCTGTGGGTGACCGAGCTTGCGCATTCGCCGATCGACGTGGTGGCGTGGCACGGCAACTACGCGCCCTACAAATACGACCTGCGCACCTTCTCGCCGGTCGGCGCGATTGCTTTCGACCATCCCGATCCGTCGATCTTCACCGTGCTGACCTCGCCGTCGGAAACGGCGGGCACCGCCAATATCGACTTCGTGATCTTCCCCGAGCGCTGGGCGGTCGCGGAAAACACCTTCCGCCCGCCCTGGTATCACATGAACATCATGAGCGAGTTCATGGGGCTGATCGAGGGCGTCTACGATGCGCGCCCGCAAGGCTTTACGCCGGGCGGCATCAGCCTGCACAACTGCATGCTGCCTCACGGACCCGACCGCGAGGCGTTCGACCATGCGAGCTTCGGCGAGCAGAAGCCGGTGAAGATGACCAACACGCTGGCCTTCATGTTCGAGACGCGCTTCCCCCAGCGCGTCACCGCACATGCGGCGGGCGCGCCGACGTTGCAGACAAACTATGCCGACTGCTGGAAGGGGCTGGAGAAACGGTTCGACCCGACCAAGCCGTAACGTTTCCGAATATATACTCGCGTCATGGCCGGGCTCGTCCCGGCCATCCACGTCTGTTTCGGTCTGATATGATCAAGACGTCATGACCGGCACAGCCGGCATGATACGTGTTGAACGGAGAATCATTTGCCCCATCCCAACGATCCCAAACTAAAATCGTTTGTCGCGGTCGATCCCGATTCGGATTTTCCGATCCAGAACCTGCCTTACGGTGTGTTCTCGTCGGCGGACGGCGGCGCGCGGCGTGTCGGCGTGGCGATCGGAGATTTTGTGCTCGATCTTGCGGCCCTCGATGAGGCCGGCCTGTTCAAGGAATGCGTGCCGCGCGGCGTGTTCGCCAATGCCGCGCTCAACCCGTTCATGGCGCTCGGGCCGGACGTGTGGCGCGCGGCGCGGGTGCGCATCAGCGAACTGCTGCGCCACGACAATGCCGAACTGCGCGACGACACGGGCTTGCGCAACAAGGCGCTGATCCGCCGCAACAGTGTGCGCCTGCATCTGCCGTTCACGGTCGCGGGCTACACCGATTTTTATTCGTCGCGCGAGCACGCCACCAACGTCGGCATCATGTTTCGCGGCAAGGACAACGCGTTGCAGCCGAACTGGACCCATATCCCCATCGGCTACAATGGCCGCGCTTCGACCGTGGTGGTGAGCGGAACGCCGTTTCACCGGCCGTGCGGACAGTTGAAGGCGCCGGATGCCGAGCGGCCGAGCTTCGGCCCCTCGCGCAAGCTCGATTTCGAGCTGGAAATGGGCGTGGTGGTCGGCACCCCGTCGGCGATGGGGACGCGGATCGGCGAGCGGGACGCGGCCGACATGATCTTCGGCTTCACGCTGCTCAACGACTGGAGCGCGCGCGACATCCAGGCATGGGAATACGTCCCGCTCGGGCCGTTTCAGGCCAAGGCGTTTGCCACCTCGATCGGCCCGTGGGTGGTGGCGAGCGAAGCGCTCGCGCCGTTCCGCGTGCCGGGTCCGGTGCAGGATCCCGAACCGCTGCCCTATCTGAGGCAGTCGGAGGCGGGCAACTACGACATTCATCTCGAGGTGGCGCTGAGGACCGCGGCAGCGGAGAAGCCCGCGGTGATCGCCCGCACCAACTTTAGGCATATGTACTGGTCGTCGGTGCAACAACTCGTGCATCATGCCTCAAGCGGCTGCGCGATGAACGTGGGCGACCTGCTCGGCTCCGGCACCATCAGCGGACCGACGCCGGACTCCTTTGGCAGCCTGCTGGAATTGAGCTGGAACGGCACCCGGCCGATCGCGCTGCCGAACGGCGAGCGGCGCACCTTCTTCGAGGATGGTGACACCCTCACCATCCGCGGCTGGTGCCAGGGCGAGGGCTATCGTGTCGGTTTCGGCGAGGTGGCGGGCACCATTTTGCCGGCGCGCACCTGACCGGTGGAGCGGCTCAAGATTTCACGCGCCATGTCGCGATGACGGCGGCGAGGTTCGCCGCCTCCGCATAGCGGATCGCCGATGGCGTGCGCGAGAAGCGCGGTGCCGGCGCCGGCTGCGTCACGCCGTCATGGCTGACGAACACCCCGCGCGCCGCCATGTGCGGATGGTGCGGCGCCTCCGACAGCGCCAGCACCGGGGCGAAGCAGACGTCCGAGCCCTCCATGACCGCGCACCATTGCGCCCGCGTCTTCTTGCGGAACACAGCCGCCAGCTTCTCCTTCAGCGCCGGCCAGCTTTCGGCGTCCATCTGTGCGTCGAACACGGCATCGTCGAGCCCGGCGAGCCGCCGTAATTCGGCATAGAACTGCGGCTCGATCGAGCCGACGGCGATGAACTCGCCGTCGGCGCATTCGTAGGTGCCGTAGAAGTGCGCGCCGCCGTCGAGCAGGTTGGCCTCGCGGCGATCCTGCCAGCGCCCGCCTGCGGCGAACTCGCAGAACATCGACATCAGCGAGGCCGCGCCGTCGCACATCGCGCAGTCGATGACCTGGCCCTGGCCGGAGCGGCTTGCTTCCAACAGCCCGGCGAGGATTCCGGCGACGAGATAAAGCGCGCCGCCGCCGAAATCGCCGACCAGGTTGAGCGGCGTCACCGGCCGCTCGCGCGGGCCGATGGCGGCCAGCGCCCCGGTCAGCGCGATGTAGTTGATGTCATGCCCGGCGGCGTGCGCCAGCGGTCCCTGCTGGCCCCAGCCGGTCATGCGGCCGTAGACGAGGCGCGGGTTGCGTGCGAGCACGACGTCGGGGCCGAGCCCGAGCCGCTCCATCACGCCGGGACGAAAACCTTCGATCAGGGCGTCGGCGTTCGCCAGCAGGTCGAGCACCTCAGCGCGCGTCTCCTCGTCTTTCAGGTCGGCGATGACCTTGCGGCGGCCTCGCATCATCACGCGGCCGCGCAGACCCTGCGGCTGTTCCCCGCGCATCAGCGTCACGACGTCCGCACCCATGTCGGCGAGCATCATCGAGGCGAACGGCCCCGGCCCGAGGCCGGCGAACTCGACAATGCGGAAGCCGGTGAGGGGACCGGTGCGGGCGGGGGACTCAGAAGGTGGGGCGTCAGTCACGGGCCAGGTCCATCATTCGGGCGCAGGATTGTCCGGTGCGCGGCCCGATCGGGCAAGCCCTATCCAATCCCGAAAATGCGAATGGCGCGCCGAAGCGCGCCAAGCCATCCCTTACTCCCATCATGGTCGGGCTTCGTCCCGGCTATCTACGTCTTTGTAGCTCCCTTCCCTTTATCCCTCCCCCGCTTGCGGGGGAGGGGAGGGTTGGGGGGTGGATGGTCGGGACGAAAGGGCGTTCACGCCCGTCTTCGACGGGCTATGCCCGCGCATGACGGGAACGGCTGGATCAGGCTCTATCCCGCTTTGGCCACCGCTCGCTGCGCCATCACCTTGATGAGGTTAGCGCGATAGTCGGCGCTGCCATGAATGTCGGACATCAGGCCGTCGCTCGAGATCGTCACGCCGTCGAGCGCGGCCGCCGACCAGTTGCTTTTCAGCGCCTGCTCGATGGCCGCCACGCGCGTCACGCCGCTGGCCGAGGCGCCGGTGGCGGCGACGCGGATGTCTCCGGCCTTGCTTTGCGCGACGAACACGCCGGTCAGCGCGAAGCGCGACGCCGGGTGGCGGAATTTTTCGTAAGCGGCCTTGGCCGGGACGGGAAAGGAGACCTGCGTGATGATCTCGCCGTCCTCCAGCGCGGTGGCGAACAGGCCCTGGAAGAAATCGTCGGCGGCGATCTCGCGCTTGTTGGTCTTCACCGTGGCATTGAGCGCCAGCACCGCGGCCGGATAGTCGGCCGCCGGGTCGTTGTTGGCGAGCGAGCCGCCGATGGTGCCGCGATAGCGCACGGCGGGATCGCCGATCATGCCGGCCAGCGCCGCCAGCGCCGGAATGGCTTTCTGTACCTGGGCGTTGGTGGCGACGTCGTAATGCGTGGTCGCCGCCTTGATGACGACGCGGTCCGCCGTCACCTCGATGCCGATCAGCGCCGGGATTTTGGCAAGGTCGATGACGTCGGAGGGCGCGGCGAGGCGCTGCTTCATCACCGGCAGCAGGGTCTGGCCGCCGGCGAGAAATTTTGCGTCGTCGCCCTTGGCGAACAGCGAGGCCGCCTCGTCGATCGAGGAGGCGCGGTGGTAATGGGTCTGGTACATGCGCTCCTCCTTCAGGCGGCGTGAATGGCGTGCCACACCCGGTCGGGCGTCGCCGGCATGTCGAGCTTGTTGGTGCCGATGGCATCGGTGATGGCATTGATGACGGCGGCGGATGCGCCGATCGCGCCGGCCTCGCCGCAGCCCTTGACGCCGAGCGGATTGCCCGGACACAGCGTCGTGGTGTGATGCAGGTCGTAGGACGGCACGTCGTCGGCGCGCGGCATGGCGTAGTCCATGAACGAGGCGGTCAAAAGCTGGCCGCTGTCGTCGTAGACGGCGTGTTCGAGCAGCGCCTGCCCGATGCCCTGGGTGAGGCCGCCATGCACCTGGCCCTCGACGATCATCGGGTTGACGAGGCGCCCGAAATCGTCGGCGGCGACGAAGTTCACGAACGAGGTCTTGCCGGTGCCGGGATCGACCTCGACCTCGCAGATGTAGGTGCCGGCCGGGAAGGTGAAGTTGGAGGGGTCGTAGAAGGCGCTTTCCTTCAGCCCCGGCTCCATGCCGTCGGGCAGGTTGTGGGCGGTGTAGGCCGCGAGCGCCACGTTGGCGAAGGCCATCGTCTTGTCGGTGCCGGCGACCTTGAACTCGCCGTTCTCGATGACGATGTCGTCCTCCGAAGCTTCGAGTTGGTGCGCCACGATCTTCTTGGCCTTGGCCTCGATCTTCTCCATCGCCTTGACGATGGCCGAACCGCCGACCGCGAGCGAGCGCGAGCCGTAGGTGCCCATGCCGAACTGCACCTTGTCGGTGTCGCCGTGGACGATCGAGACCTGCTCGATCGGCACGCCGAGCCGGTCGGCGATGAGCTGGCAGAACGTGGTCTCGTGGCCCTGGCCGTGGCTGTGCGAGCCGGTCAGAACCTCGATGGTGCCGACCGGGTTGACGCGGATTTCGGCGGATTCCCACAACCCGACGCCGGCCCCTAAGCTGCCGACCGCCTTGGAGGGCGCGATGCCGCAGGCTTCGATGTAGCAGGAGAAGCCGATGCCGCGCAGCTTGCCTTCCTTCCTGGCCTTCTCCTTGCGGGCCGCGAAGCCGGCGTAGTCGATGGCTTTCATCGCGGCGTCGAGCGAGGCGACGAAATCGCCGGTGTCATAGGCCATGATCACCGGGGTCTGGTGCGGAAACTGCGTGATGAAGTTCTTGCGCCGCAGTTCGCCCGGATCGACCTTGAGCTGCCGTGCCGCCGTCTCCATGGTGCGTTCGAGTAGGTAGCTGGCCTCGGGGCGTCCGGCGCCGCGATAGGCATCGACCGGCGAGGTGTTGGTATAGACGCCCAGCACCTCGGCATAGATCGCCGGGATGTCGTACTGGCCCGACAGCAGCGTGGCGTAGAGATAGGTCGGCACCGAGGACGAGAACAGCGACATGTAGGCGCCGAAATTGGCGTAGGTCTTGACCCGCAGACCGAGGATCCTGTTGTCTTTGTCGAACGCCATCTCGGCGGTCGAAACGTGGTCGCGGCCGTTGGCGTCGGTCAGGAACGCCTCGGTGCGGTCGCCTGTCCAGCGCACCGGACGCCCGACGCGCTTGGCGGCCCACAGCGCCACCATTTCCTCGGGGTAGATGAAGATCTTTGAGCCGAAACCGCCGCCGACGTCCGGCGCGATCACCCTCAGCTTGTGCTCGGGGGCGATGTTGTAGAACGCCGACAGCACGAGGCGGGCGACGTGGGGGTTCTGCGAGGTGGTGTAGAGCGTGAAATGCTCCTCGGCCGCGTCGTACTGGGCCAGCGCCGCGCGCGGCTCCATCGCGTTGGGCGCGAGGCGGTTGTTGACGAGGTCGAGCTTGACGATGTTGGCGGCCTTGCCGAAGGCGTCGTTGACGGCGGCCTCGTCGCCGAGCGACCAGTCGTAGACGATGTTGCCCGGCGCCTCCGGGTGAAGCTGCGGCGCGCCCGGCGCGATGGCGGCCTTGACGTTGACCACCGCGGGCAGCTCCTCGTAAGTTACCACGACCGCCTCGGCGGCGTCGCGTGCCTGGTTCTTGGTCTCGGCGATCACCACCGCGACCGCCTGGCCGACGTAGCGCACCACTTCCGGCGCCAGCGCCGGGTAGGCGCCCATCTTCATCGGCGAGCCGTCCTTGGAATGGATCATCCAGCCGCAGATCAGGTTGCCGACCTTGTCGTCGACGATCTCGCGGCCGGTCAGCACCGCGACCACGCCGGGCATCTTCTCGGCAGCGGCGGTGTCGATCCCCTTGACGCGGGCGTGGGCGTGCGGGCTGCGGACGAAATGCGCGTGCGTCGCGCCATAGACCTTGACGTCATCGACATAGCGCCCCTTGCCGGTGATGAAGCGCCTGTCCTCCTTGCGCGTCACCCGCGCACCGATGCCTTCGATTCCCATCGATCGTCTCCCTTTCGCACCGCGACCTTGCGCGCCGGTGGCGCGGGGGCAGGCCGCTTGTCATGTCCGTTTCGAAAAGCCTTCCGGCGCCTGGGGGCAGGCGGCTATTCGGCAGCGTTGGCGAGGTTCATCCGCCCGGCGGCATCCAGCACCGACTTGACGATGTTGTGATAGCCGGTGCAGCGGCAGATGTTGCCTTCCAGCTCGTGCCGGACCGTCGCCTCGTCGAGCTTGCCGCCATGGCGCTTCACGATGTCGATCGCCGACATGATCATGCCCGGCGTGCAGAAGCCGCACTGCAGGCCGTGATTGTCGCGGAACGCCGCCTGCATCGGGTGAAGCTGGTCGCCCTGGGCCAGCCCCTCGATGGTGGTGACGCTGGTGCCGTCGGCCTCGCCGACCAGCATGGTGCAGGATTTCACCGCACGGCCATCGACATGGACGACGCAGGCGCCGCACTGCGAGGTGTCGCACCCGACATGGGTGCCGGTCAGGTTGAGATGATCGCGCAAAAGGTGGACCAGCAGGGTCCGGTCTTCGACGTCAACGGAAACTGCCTTTCCGTTGACCGTCAGGTTTATCGTCGTCACGAGACGCCTCCCGTCGCTTTAGTCTGGTTCTAATTAGATGCGCACATGCACAACTTTGCAACCACGATCTTTGCGTGTGGCGGCAACGCCCGGGCGCGGCCCAAGACGGTGCCGGATCGGGCTTCTAAAGCGTTGGGCTGGCGGCGGTTTGGCGGCCGCGGCCGACGTTGCGCCGGCCCGCCGGCAGTGCGCAGCGGCGGATAGCGGCGCGGCCCGCTGCGGGGCAGGGCTATAGTTTACGTGCTCTTATTTATTTACCGCTATTTTATTGCGCCGTGGCGGTGGGGACGCCGACGCAAGGTCCGTCAGGGGCGATAGTGGGGGAATATGATGAAGGGGTTGGGGCGCAGCCGAGCCGGCTCGGCGTCACGCGCACGTCTGGGTTTGCGATTCCGCGGCAAGATCGTGCTCGGCTTTACCGCGATTCTGGCCGTTTCGGCGGTCAGCATGGGGCTTGCCTATTATGGCTTCGAGAAGGTCGCGGGCAGCGTCGCGGCCTACCGCGCCAGCGTCGTCGCGGCCGATGCCGCCCGCACCATCGATCGCGAACTGGTCCACTTCCAGGCGCAGGCGCGCTATTTCGCCCTCACCGGCAAGGATGAGGACGCCGAAGCGGCGCTCGCGGCGCAGGAGGCGGTCAAGACGGCCATCGACCGCTCGCTCGACGTCACCGAGAACAGCAATCGCGGCAAGGATGTCGCCGCGCTGCGCCGGCAGTTCGTGCCGGTCGCCAAGGCCTTCGAGGAGATCGTCGAGGCCAAGCGCGTCAACGCGGTGCTTGCGGAGAACCGCATCGTGTCCCACGGCAGCACGGTGCGCTACAAGTTCGATGATCTCGCGGATACGGCGGCGCTGGCCGGGCTGTCCGGCGTGCAGGCCGTGGTGAAGGGCGTCACCACCCAGTTCGTTGCCATCGCCGCCCTTGCCAACACATTTACGGTCCGGCCCGATCAGGCTGCCGCAAGCAACATCGTCGCCCGTATCCGCTTCCTGCAGAACGCGCTCGCGCCGATCCAGGCCGACAACGAGGCCGTCGACCAGAAGGTCAAGGAGATCAGCGAGCTGGTGAAGAAGTACGGCGACGACTTCAACACCTTCGTCGTCAACGCCAAGAAGATCGACGACCTGTCCGCCGAGCTGGTGATGGCGGGCACCGCCATGGCGCAACTGTCCGATATCATGAAGGCCGATCTGTCGGCCGATCAGGAGCGCCTGCAGGCCGAGACCGAGACCATGGTACATCAGGGCGAGACCTACATCGCCATGCTGCTGGCCGGCAGCCTGGTGTTCGGCGCCTTGCTGGCGTGGCTGCTCGGCAACGGCATCTCGCGGCCGATGACGGCGATGTGCGCCGCGATGCGCGAACTCGCCGCCGGCAAGTTCGACGTCGTGCTGCCGGGGCTCGGCCGCAAGGACGAGATCGGCGACATGGCCAGTGCGGTCGAGGAGTTCAAGATGCAGGCGGTGGCCAAGGCCGAGCGCGAGGCCGAGGAACGGACGCAGCAGGACCAGGCCTCCAGTCAGGCGCGCCGCGCCGAACTGATCCGCTTCGCCGACGAGTTCGAGACGGTGGTCGGCGGCATCGTCACCAGCGTCTCGGCCTCGTCGAGCCAGCTCGAAGCCGCCGCGGCGACGCTGACCCATACCGCGGAGACCACGCAGGGGCTGTCCAGCCAGGTCGCCGGTGCCTCCGAGGAAACCTCCTCCAACGTGCAGTCGGTGGCGGCGGCGACGGAGGAATTGTCGGTCTCGGTCGACGAGATCGGCCGTCAGGCCCACGAGTCGAGCCGCATCGCCGAAGGCGCGGTGCAGCAGGCGCAGGCCACCGATGCGCGCATCGCCAAGCTGTCGCGCGCCGCGCAGCAGATCGGCGACGTGGTGCAACTCATCACCGCCATCGCCGAACAGACCAACCTTCTGGCGCTCAACGCCACCATCGAGGCGGCGCGCGCCGGCGAGGCGGGGCGCGGCTTTGCCGTGGTTGCCTCCGAGGTGAAGTCGCTCGCCAGCCAGACCGCGAAGGCGACCGACGACATCTCGGCACATATCGCGGCGATGCAGGAGGCCACCGGCGAGTCGGTCGCCGCCATCAAGGAGATCGGCGCCACCATCGGCCAGATTTCCAACATCGCCACCGCGATCGCCACCGCCGTGCATCAGCAGACTTCGGCGACGCAGGAGATCGCCCGCAGCGTGCAGAGTGTCTCGGAAGGCACGCGCGAGGTGGCGGAATCGATCACCCAGGTCAATCGCGGCGCCACCGAGACCGGCGCGGCGTCGGAGGAAGTGCTGAGTTCGGCGCGCACGCTCTCGACCGAGAGCACGCGGCTGCGCGAGGAGCTCGACCGCTTCATGGCCAGCATCCGTGCGGCATAGTGGAGCGTTTTCAAGCGAAGTGGAAACCGGTTCGCGTGAAGAAAACGCGACAAAACAAAATCCAAGAGCTTCGCTTCTGATTCCATCGGGAGCGAAGCTCTGGCGGCGCCGGCAGTGTAGGGACGTCAGCGCCCGAACTGCCGGCGCAACTCGTCCTTGGCCCGTTCGAGCCGCGTCCGCTGCGCCTGCGGCAGGGTGCGGCCGGCGCGGTTGATGTAGAACGTCAGCATCGACAGCGCCGAGCGGAAGGCGCTCGTCTTGCGCCGCTTGCTCTGCTCGGCCGAGCGCTTGAGCGATGCGGCGATCCGCTTCGGATCCTTGAGCGTGAACACGCCGTGCTTGAGATCGAGCGCGTCGCTGCTGTCGGTGACGCGCTGCGACCAGCGCGCGGCCGTGGAGCGGGCGGCTTTCGCCGACGTGGCGGGGCGTTTGGCGGAAGACTTTCGCGTGGTCTTGCGGGGCCGCGCCGTCGTCGCCTGTGCGGCGCGGCGGCCGGGCGTTTTCGATTTGGCTGGGTTTTGGCGTGTCATGGCGGCGCCTGTCGGTGTTTGCCCCTGCCGACAACCGCGGGCCTTGCGTCATCGTTCCGCCTGGCCCGGCGAGGGAACCGGTTCCAGGTTTGGGCGTTGATGTTTCACGCGGCCGTGCAAGCCATGCGACCGCATCTTCGCTCATGCCGGCAGTCGCAGGGTTTTCAAAGATCGCTTTCCGTCGTCCATTCCGCCTTCTTCGCAAGCGGCCGCCGCGTGCGCCGCTGGCGGAGATCGCCACCGATATCCCTTCGCGTCTCGACCGGCTGGCGTGGGGCTGGTTTCACACCCGCGTCGTCACTGCGCTTGGCATCACCTGGATTCTCGACGGCCTTGAAGTGACGCTGGCCGGGTCGCTGGCCGGCGCGCTGAAGGACAGTCCCACCCTGCGGTTCAGCAATATCGACGTCGGCATCGCCAACAGCGCCTACCTCGCCGGCGCGGTGATCGGCGCGCTCGGCTTCGGCTGGCTCACCGACCGCATCGGCCGGAAAAAGCTGTTCTTCGTGACGCTCGCGCTGTATCTCGCCGCTACTGCAGCGACGGCGCTGTCGTGGAATCTGGCGAGCTATACGCTGTTCCGCTTCCTCACCGGCGCCGGCATCGGCGGCGAATATACCGCGATCAATTCCACCATCCAGGAACTGATCCCGGCGCGCTATCGCGGCTTCACCGATCTCGTCATCAACGGCAGCTTCTGGCTCGGCGCCGCGCTCGGCGCGGTCGCGGCCATCGTGCTGCTCGACCCTGCGCTGTTTGCCCCCGATATCGGCTGGCGCCTTGCTTTCTTCACCGGCGCCGTGCTCGGCCTCGTGGTGTTCGTCATGCGCTTCTGGATTCCGGAAAGTCCGCGCTGGCTCATCACCCATGGCCGCCCCGAGGAGGCCGCGCGCATCGCCGCCGAGATCGAGCAGGTCGCCCGGCCGCACCCGACGGACGATGTCGCGCGCTCGCCGATCGCCTTGCGGATGCGCCACCACACGCCGTTGCGCGAGGTGGCGGAGGTCTTGTTTGTCCGCTATCGGCGCCGCTCGCTGGTCGGGCTTACGCTGATGGCCGCGCAGGCGTTCTTCTACAACGCGATCTTTTTCACTTACGCGCTGGTACTCGGTGACTTCTATGGCATCCCGGCCGACCGTGTCGGCTGGTACATCCTGCCGTTCGCCGCCGGCAACTTCCTCGGGCCGTTGCTGCTCGGCCGGCTGTTCGATACCGTCGGCCGCCGCGTCATGATCGCGCTGACCTATAGCGTGTCCGGCGTGTTGCTGGCGCTGTCCGGTTATCTGTTCGCCGCGGGCGTGCTCGATGCGCAGACGCAGACGATCTGCTGGATGGTGATCTTCTTTTTCGCCTCGCCCGCGGCCAGCGCTGCCTATCTCACCGTGAGCGAAACCTTTCCGCTGGAGATGCGGGCGCTCGCGATTGCCGTGTTCTACGCTATCGGCACCGGCATCGGCGGCGTCATCGGACCGGCATTGTTCGGCGTCCTGATCGAGACCGGCTCGCGCGGCAGCGTGTTTGCAGGCTATGCTCTTGGCGCCGTTCTGATGATCGCGGCCGCCGGCGTCGCCTGGTGCTACGGCATCGCGGCGGAGCGCCGGCCGCTCGAGGACGTCGCCCCGCCGCTGGCTCGGGTCGAGCACCCTGATTTGCGCTGACAACCGAAAGAGGCCATGTCCGACACCAGTCCACAATCCGTCCTTTGTCCGCCCGGCGCTGTCATCCCGCGCGATGCCAACTGCGCGCTGCTGCTCGATATCGACGGCACGCTGCTCGATCTCGCAGCTACCCCGCGCGAGGTCGTGGTGCCGCCCGGCCTGCCCGAGACGCTGGAGAAGCTGATGGCGCGGATGTCGGGGGCGCTCGCGCTGGTGTCCGGCCGCTCGCTCGCCGATATCGACTGGCTGTTCGGCGCGGCGCGCTTTCCCGCCGTCGGCGGTCACGGTGCGGAGATGCGGCTTGCGATCGGCGAGGAGGCGGTGGCGGTGGCCGCGCCGCCGATGGATGCGGACCTCAAGCGTCGCTTCGCCAGGATCGCCGCGCTCGATTCCGACATCATCGTCGAGGACAAGGGATACTCGCTGGCGCTGCATTTCCGTCTGGCGCCGCACGCCGAGCAGGCGATCTACGATGCGGTTGCCGCGATCCGCGCCGATTTGCCCAACGCGCCGGTCGAGGTGCTGCCCGGGAAGGCGGTGTGCGAGATCAAGCCGGCGGGGCTGACCAAGGCCACCGGCACGCGCGAACTGATGGCGCATGCGCCGTTCGCGGGGCGCCGCCCGGTGTTCATCGGCGACGATGTGACCGACGAGTCGGTGTTCGCCATCATGGCGGACTTCGACGGGCTTGCGTTCTCGGTTGGCCGCGTCGCCAAAGGCGTCGCCGGTCATTTCGCCTCGCCCGACGAGGTGCGCGCCTGGTTGTCGCGGCTCCTGGTGGACGAGGCGTTGCGCGAATCCGGAGATTAAACCACGCCGGCGCGCAGCACGTCGTGCAGATGCACGATGCCGATCGGCCGGGCGCCGTCGGTCACGATCAATGCGGTGATTTTCGACGAGTTGAGGATGTCGAGCACGCGGCCGGCCAGCGCGTCGGCGCCGATGGTCTTGGGGTTCTTCGTCATGATGTCATCGACCGGCACGGTCATCAGGTCGGGCCGCATGTGACGGCGCAGGTCGCCGTCGGTGACGATGCCGACGAGAGCGCCGTTGCCATCGACGATGCCGACGCAGCCGAAACTTTTCGAGGACATCTCCACCAGCGCCTCCGACATCGGGGTGCCCAGCGGTTTGAGCGGAATCGCTGCGCCGGTGTGCATCAGGTCGCGGACGAATTTGAGGTTGGCGCCGAGCTTGCCGCCTGGATGAAACACACCGAAATCGACCGAGGTGAAGCCGCGCCCTTCCAGCAGCGCCACCGCGAGCGCGTCGCCGAGCGCGAGCTGCATCAAGGACGACGTGGTGGGTGCGAGGTTGTGCGGGCACGCCTCGCGCGCCTTCGGCAGCGTCAGCGCGATGTCGGCGGCTTGCGCCAGCGTCGAATCGGCATTGGCGCTGATGGCGATCAGGCCGATGCCGAAGCGGCGCGAATAGGTGATGAGGTCTTTCAACTCGACGCTCTCGCCGGACCACGACAGCGCCACGATGACATCGTCGGCGGTGATCATGCCGAGGTCGCCGTGGCTCGCCTCCACCGCGTGGACGAAGAACGCCGGCGTTCCTGTCGAGGCCAGCGTCGAGGCGACCTTGCGCGCGATGTGGCCCGACTTGCCGACGCCGGTGACGATCACCCGTCCCTTTGCCTCGCGCATCAATTTGACCGCGGCGACGAAGGCGGTGGCCAGTTCGTCGTGCAGCGCGCTTGCCAGCGCCGCGATGCCGCTCGCCTGGGCCTCGAAGGTGTGCAGCGCCGAGGCGATGTCGGCGTCCGGAGACGGGGACGCGGCGGGCCGCGGTTGCGATGACGTCATGGGCGGGTCCAAACGGCGTGCAGACGGTGGTGGCTCGGCGGCGCCGCTGCGTCTGGTCCGCGCGCGTCCCTGAGTCCATGGCGGCGTGATAGCACGTTGGCCGGGGCCGCGCGATGGACGGGTCGCTCCGGCCCGCAACGTGGCGTTAACCATCCCCGTTTTAGGTTTCTTAACCATGCCGCGCACCCAAGGGCCGCGGCGGGCTGCCGCGCGCCGCCGGCAGATAACTGATATCGCAAGGTTTTTTGATTGCCGGCGCGGCGCCGGCAGAACGCCCGGAGAGGTGCGGTGTCAGGCTCGCTTGCAGCCCCCGACGACGGCTCCCGCGCCCGCTGGCCGGGCGGGGTCGGCCCGGCGCTGGCCGCGCTGGCCTGCGTGGCCGCTGTCGCCACCTGTGGCTTCGGTCTGGCCGCGGCCGAGGGCATCGACGCCTGGCAGGGGCTGCGCGATGCGCCGCCGGCGATCGCCCCGCCGCCGGTTGCGCCTGCCGACGCGTCTCCGTCTCCTGCAAGCGCGGACCAGCCGCAAAGCGCGGCGGACGATGCGACCGAGCCCGCGCTTGACGATATCGTCACGGGCGCCGTCGTCACCGGCGCGGCCGGGACCGGTGGACCGGGTGCCGCCGCTGCGGCCGCTGCGGATGCCTCCGCCGACGATGCTGCGACCTCGCCGCGCCGCGCTCCGTCGCGCATCGGCCAGCCGCCCGACTACACCGTCCCGGCCGCGACCGGCGCCGGCAGCGGCGGCTTCGATTCGCGCAACCGCCCGCGCAAGGCTGCCAGGCCGCCGCCCGGCACGGCGACGCCGGCATCCGTCCCCGTCGCGCCGCGGCACCGCGGCAATCGCGCGCGCGTCTCGGCCTCGGTCGCCGGCATCGCCGACGGCCAGCCGGCGCGCCGCCCGCTCAAGCCCGACCCCGATCCGTTCGGTGCCGCCGGCTTCTATGTCGGCAGTTTCCTCGCCAAAACGGCGGTAGAACTGAGCGGCGGCTACGATACCAATCCCGGCCGCTTTTCGCCGCAGCGCGGCTCGGCGTTCTACCTGATCGCGCCGGAACTGTTGATCACCTCGAACTGGTCGCGGCACGAACTGATCGCCGACCTGCGCGGCTCGTTCACCGGCTACGGCACCACCTTTCCGCCGGAGTTGGGCACGCCCGGTCCGACCGTGCTCGACCGGCCGAGTTTTACCGGCCGCGTCACCGGGCGTTTCGATGTGACGCGCGATACCCGCTTCATCGGCGAAGGCCGCTCGCAGATCGGCACCGACAACCCCGGCAGCCCGAACATCGAGGCCGGTCTTGCCAGGTACCCGCTGTTCTTCGCAAACGGCGCCAGCGCCGGCATCGAGCAGGACTTCAACCGCCTGCGTCTATCCGCCAGCGCCACCGTCGACCGCACCGTCTATCAGCACTCGACGCTGACCGATGGAACGGTATTGAGCAATGCCGATCGCAACGTCACCCAGATGGGTGGCATCGGGCGGGCGAGCTACGAACTGCGGCCGGGTTTCCGCCCCTTCGTCGAGATCGAGGGCGACACCCGCCGTCACGACCGCCGCGCCGACCGCTACGGCTACCTGCGCAATTCCAGCGGCGGTTACGTCAAGCTCGGTTCGACCTTCGAACTGACGCCGCTGATCACCGGCGAGGCGGCTGTCGGCTACCTGATGCGCACCTACGACGACCCCCGGCTCGACCGCATCGCGGGTCTGTTGACTTCCGGCTCGCTGGTGTGGACCCCGAGCGCGCTGACCACGGTCAGGCTCACCGCCACCTCGTCGGTGGACGAGACCACGCTGCCCGGTTCGTCCGGCGCCGTCACGCGCGGCTACGGCGTGCAGATCGACCACGATTTTCGCCGCTGGCTGACCGGCACGCTGCGCTTCGCCTACGGCACCGTGGATTATGATGGCGCCGGCCGCTCCGACCGCACCTATTCGGTCGGCGGCGATGTCGTCTACCGGATGTCGCGCACCGTCCACATCAAGGCAAGCGTGCGCCACGACTGGCTGGAGAGCAACGTCAGCGCCAACAATTCCGAGTCGACGGTGATGCTGCTCGGCGTGCGGCTGCAACGGTAGGCGGCCGCGTCCCGGACGCGGCGCAACGTGAAACGTTGCGCCGCAGATCCGGGACCATGACAGACGATGTGCTTTTCGGCGGTCCCGGATCAGCGCCGCGGCATTTCATGCCGCAGCGCGTCCGGGACACCTTGCCGCCGCCTCTTACCGCCGCCCGAACAGTTTCTCGATGTCGTCGAGCTTCAATTCGACATAGGTCGGGCGGCCGTGGTTGCACTGGCCGGAATTGGGCGTCGCTTCCATCTCGCGGAGCAGCGCGTTCATCTCCTCCGCCTTGAGGCGGCGGCCGGCGCGCACCGAGCCGTGGCAGGCCATGGTGGCGGCGACGTGCAACAGCCGCCGTTCCAGCGGCAGCGCCTCGTCCCATTCTGCCATGTGCTCGGCCAGGTCGCGGACGAGACGGGTCGCATCAACGCGCCCGAGCAGCGCCGGCGTCTCGCGCACCGCCACGGCGCCGGGGCCAAAGCTCTCGATGGCGACGCCGAAGCGGGCGAGGTCGTCGGCACGCGCCAGCAGCGTTTCCACCGTCGCTTCGTCGCATTCGACGATGGCCGGGATCAGCAGGAGCTGCCGGGCGACGCCGCCGTCTGCCATCTGTGCTTTCAGCCGCTCGTAGACGATGCGCTCGTGCGCGGCGTGCTGGTCCACCACGATCAGCCCGTCGCGGGTCTGCGTGACGATGTAGGTGTCGTGCAACTGCGCCCGAGCCGCGCCGAGCGGGTGATCGATGGTGTCGGCGGCCACGGGCAGGGTATCGGCGCGCGCGTCTGCACTCGGCGCGCCGACGTCGAAGGTCGTTTGCGTATTGTCGGCGAAACCGCCCGGCGCCAGCGTCGGCGCCGCCGGCGAGGCGCGCCAGTCCCAGTGCGCAGGCGGGGCAGGGCGCGGGGCGAAGCCGGGACGGAACGCGGCGAGCACGGCCGCGCCGCCGGAAACGTTGGCGGCGCTGCGACGGCCCTCGCGGGCAAGCGCCTCCTTCAGCGCGTGCACGATCAGCGCGCGCACCAGACCCGCGTTGCGAAAGCGCACCTCCGTCTTGGCCGGATGCACGTTGGCATCGACCTCGCGCGGGTCGAGCGTAACGAACAGCGCCACCACCGGATGGCGATCGCGCGGCAGGTAGTCGGCATAGGCCGCGCGCACCGCGCCCAGGATCAGCTTGTCGCGCACCGGGCGGCCGTTGACGAACAGGTATTGCCCGAGTGCGTTGGCACGGGTGAAGGACGGTGCGGCGGCAAACCCTTCGACGGTGACGCCCTCGCGCTCGGCGCCGGCCGCGAGCGCGGCGGCGCGGAAATCGGCGCCGAGAATATCGCCGAGCCGGGCCAGCCGGCCATGGGCATCGGGCAGTGCCGCCGCCCATGTTACCGGCGCGCGCTCCTCGCCGGCGAGCGTGAAGGCGATGTCGGGCCGCGCCATTGCCAGCCGCCTGACCGCCTCGCGCACGGCGTCGGCCTCGGTGCGGTCGGTCTTGAGGAATTTCAGCCGCGCGGGCGTGGCAAAGAACAGGTCGCGGATATCGACGCGCGTGCCGCAGGTCAACGCCGCCGGCGCCACCTCCGATTTGGCGCCGCCCTCGACCGCGATGGTCCAGGCGTGCGGCTCGGCAGCGTGGCGCGTCGTGATCGCAAGCCGCGCCACCGCGCCGATCGAGGGCAGCGCCTCGCCGCGGAAGCCGAGCGTGCGGATGCTGAGCAGATCCTCGTCGTCGAGTTTTGAGGTGGCGTGGCGCTCGACCGCGAGCGCGAGGTCGTCGCGGCGCATGCCGTGGCCGTCGTCGGTGACGGTGATGCGGCGGCGTCCGCCGCCGTCGGTGAACACGTCGATGGCGCGCGCGCCGGCGTCGATGGCGTTCTCCACCAGTTCCTTGACGACGCTGGCCGGCCGCTCGACCACCTCGCCGGCGGCGATGCGGTTGACGATGGTTTCGGGCAACTGGCGGACGGGCATGGCGCTGGGCGACTCAAACGGGCCGAGGATCGTCCATCATAAGAGGGCGCGGCGCCCCCCTCAATCGGAACCGGCGCACCGTGCCTCGCAGGAATCGGCGTGGAACCATTGTGGGCTCAGGAAAGGCAGTATATCGTTTGGAAAAATTATAATGAGATCGGAGGAAATCCCATGTGCAGCCTGTTCGCTCACCAACCTCAGCGGAATTACAAGTCGCAGACGCGCTCACTCCGCATTGAAGGGCACTGCACCTCGATCCGACTGGAAATGTCGTTCTGGGACACGCTGGAAGAGATCGCGGCGCAGGAAGGCAAGACCCTCGCCAAGTTCATCAGCCAACTTTATCAGGAAGTGCTGAACCATCACGGCGAGGTTAGCAATTTCGCCTCGCTGCTGCGCTGCTCGTGCCTGATCTACCGTGTCCGCACGGCCGCCGACGATCCGGGGCACTGCGGCGGCGCCGAGCCGTTGCTCGACGCCGCCGAATAGCGGGCATGACGGGCTAAGAAGGCGCCCGCTGCTATCAGATCTCCTTGCGCTGCATCGCGCCGGCGATGTGATCGGCTTGGCGGATCGCCAGCGCCACGATGGTCAGAGTCGGATTGCAGGCCGCGCTCGAAGTGAACTGGCTGCCGTCCGAGACGAACAGGTTCTTGATGTCGTGACTCTGCCCGAACTTGTTGACGACGCCGTCGCGCGGCTTGGCACTCATGCGGTTGGTGCCGAGGTTGTGCGTGCTGGGATAGGGCACCGTCGGGAATGTGGTGGTGGCGCCGATCGCCTGGTAGACTGCGGCGCCCCGCCCGTAGGCATGGTTGCGCATGGCGATGTCGTTGGGGTGATCGTCGTAATGGACGCTGGCGACCGGCAGGCCGTACTGGTCCTTCACCTTCGGGTCGAGAGTGATGCGGTTGGTTTCCTGCGGCAGATCCTCGCCGACCAGCCACATGCCGGCCATCCGTGGATACTGCTCCATGGCGCTGGTGAAGCTGCGGCCCCACGCGCCGGGCATGAGGAACGCCGCCATGAACGGCACGCCCAGCGACAGCGTTTCCATTTCATAGCCGCCGAAGAAGCCCCGCTTCGGATCGTTGCGCGCCTCATCGCGGATGATGCCGGCCATGGTGGTGCCGCGATACATATGGACCGACTTCTCAAACACCGCATAGACGCTGCCGGTCATGTGGCGCATATAGTTGCGGCCGACCTGGCCGGAGGAGTTGGCGAGGCCGTCCGGGAATAGATTGGAGGCGCTGTTGAGCAATAGGCGCGGACTCTCGATCGAATTGCCGGCCACCGCGATGACCCGCGCCTTCTGTCGCTGGGTCTTGCCGTCGGCATCGGCATAGACCACGCCGGTTACCTTGCCGGCGGCGTCGTGCTCGATCTTCAACGCCATGCTGTTCGGCCGCACCTCAAGGTTGCCGGTGGCCTCACCCTTCGGAATCTCGGTGTAGAGCGTTGACCACTTCGCTCCGGATTTGCAGCCCTGGAAGCAGAATCCGATCTGCAGGCAGGCGCCGCGGCCATCGCGCGGCTGGCTGTTGATCGCCATGTTGCCGGTGTGGACCTCCTTGTAGCCGATCTTGCGCGCGCCGGCCTCCATCACCTTGAAGTTGTTGTTGCCAGGCAGGCCCGGAATACCGTTGGTGCGCGTCACCCCCAACTTGTTCTCAGCCTTGGCATACCATGGCTCCAACTCGGCGAGCGTGATCGGCCAGTCCAGCAGGTTGGCGCCGGCAACGGCGCCATAGGTGCTGCGAACGCGGAATTCGTGCTCGTCAAAGCGCAGCGACGCACCGGCCCAGTGCACCGTCGAGCCGCCGACCGACTTGACGATCCACGCCGGTAGATTGGGAAAGTCCTTGGCCACCTGCCAGTTTCCCGATGTCGTGCGCATGTCCTTCCAGGCCAGTTGGGCGAAGCTGTCCCATTCGTCGTTGACGAAATCCTGGATCTCGTTGCGCGCGCCGGCTTCCAGGATCACCACCTTGATGCCCCGCTGCGCCAGTTCGTTGCCGAGCGTACCGCCGCCCGCGCCGGAGCCGACGATCACCACGACGCCATCGTCATTCAAATCGAACCTTGCCATCTTGAATCCTCCCAACCGATGTTTGCCCGGGGTGCTCAGGCCTTTGGCAGCCAGTTGATGTCGTCGAAGCCGCGGTGGATGTAGCCGCCATGCTCGAAAGACGACCCCTCGTAGCCAAACTTCGGCCACAGGTCTTTCTGGTTGTAGAGCGAGACCACGAGGTCGGAGCGTAGCGCCGCGAAGAAGGCGGTTTGTTCGATGCCCCGCAACAGCACGATGCGGTCGGATTCCCACGGCACCTGCGCATACGGCATCTTGTGACGATCCTGCGCGTCCTGATCGAGCCGTTTCACGCCGTCTTCAATCAGGGTTTTCACCGCGGGGTCCTTGGCGGCCTTGCCGTCCCATGGCTTGATCGCGGTGATGTAGTAGCTGTCGACCAGGAAGTCGTGCGGATAGATGTCGCGCGCTACCTTCACCAGAGTCTTCAGCGTTGAGGGTGAAAGCGTGGTGGCGCCTTCGGCGAAGGCGTCTCCGATGCTCAATCCGGTGCTGGCACCGATCGCCACCGCCGGCACTGCCGTCGCCGCGCCCTGCAGGAAGATTCGGCGGTTGAGCTTGGCTCGGTGATCGACTTCTCTCATGGTTTCCTCCAGTTGTTATGTTTGATCGTGCGGGCTATCCGAACCGGCCACCCCTCTGGATGACTTCGATCTTGTAACCATCGGGGTCGGACACAAAGAAAAATCGGGCCAGCGTCGTGCCGTCGTGCCTGAAGTCGCGCAATGGGCCGGGGTTGAGATTCTCGCGAACGAAACGGGCGTGTTCGCTATCGACGTCGTCGACGACGACGGCGAGATGTCCGTAGCCGTCGCCTGGCGCATAGGGTTCCTTGCGATCGAAATTGACAGTGAGTTCGAGCTCGAACGGCGACGATCGATGGCGCAGATAGATCAGCGCAAAATCCGAGAAAGGGATGCGGTCAGCGATCTCGAGTCCGAATGCGCGCGCGTAAAAATCGAGCGATCGCGCTTCGTTGAGGACGCGGATCATTGAGTGAACGGGTGTGGCCATTCAGTGCAGCTCCTTGAGGTAGGCAATAAGCGCGGCGCGAGTGGCGGCATTGGCCTGCCGGTACACCATGATTGCGCCAGGAATGACGGCCTGCGGATTGGCCAGCCAGGCGTCCAGCTTGTCGTCGCTCCAGACAAAATCGGCCTTGGCGAATCCGGCGGAATACTTGAAGCCTGCCACGCTGCCGGCCCTGCGGCCGACGATATTGGCAAGCTCCGGCCCCTGGCGCGGCGCATCATTCTTGCCGGTCGCATGGCAGGCCGCACATTGCTGCTTGAACAGTGTTGCGCCGTCGACGGGTCTTGCATCGGGCACGGCAATCTGTGCCGGCGTGCGGGTGATCGGCGCTGCGAGCAGTATGAGCGCGATGTACGCTGTCGATATCAGAAAAGATGCAAGGCGCGGGCGGGTCATGGGCATTCCTGTCGAATGCCTCGACCTTAGGTGGCAACCTCCATACGGTGGTAGTAGCGGGCTGTTTCAGGCCGGAACCGGCCTCCCGTTCAGTCCTCGAAGCCGCGCCCGCCGCGCCCGGCCTTGATGGTGCCGCGGCGCTTCTTGCCCTCGAGCCGGCGCAGCTTGGAGGCGCGGGTCGGCCGGGTCGGCCGCCGCGGCGTCGGGCGCTCGGTGGCGCGCTGCAACAGCGCCGTCAGCCGCTCGAGCGCGTCCTGCCGGTTGCGCTCCTGGGTGCGGAAGCGCTGGGCGTGGATGACGATGACGCCATCGCCGGTCATGCGGCTGCCGGCGAGGCCGCGCAGCCGCGCCGCGACGTCGGCGGGCAGGTCGAGCCGCCGGGTGTCGCAGCGCAGTTGCGCGGCGGTGGCGAGCTTGTTGACGTTCTGGCCGCCGGGGCCGGAGGCGCGCACGAAGGAGACGGCGAGCGCGTCGTCGGGAATCGTGATGGCGGGTGCGTTCGGCGGCATCGCCGAGACAGATCACGAGGCGCGGCGTGCCGTCAATCGGCGTGCGCCTTCGGTGCCGGCGCTGGCGCGGGTTGCCCGGTCGATGCCGCCTGCGCCCGGCCGACGGTGACGGTGATCAGGCCGTGGCTCCACAGCCGCTTCGCGGCGCGGCGGGTATCCTCGAGCGTCACCGCATTGATGATGCCGGGACGCTTCTCCAGATAGTCGATACCGAGCCCGTCGAGCTGGTACTGCACCAGCGCGCCGGCGAGCTTGGTCGAGGTGTCGAGCGCCAGCATCTGCGAGCCGTTGAGGTAGGACTTGGCCTTGTCCAGCTCCTCCGCGGTCGGGCCTTGCTCGGCCATGCGGCGGATTTCGGCCTCGACCGTCGCGAGCGTCGCGGCGGCGCGGTCGGCGCGGGTCGCGGTCGAGCCGGCGAACACGCCGGTATGGTCGAGCCAGATCAGCGACTGCGACACCGAATAGGCCAGCCCCTTCTTCTCGCGCACCTCGTAATAGAGCCGCGACGACATCGAGCCGCCGCCGAGGATGTGGTTGGCGATATAGGCCGCCATGAAGTCCGGGTCGTTGCGCTTCAGCCCCGGGCCGCCGAACAGCATCACCGTCTGCGGCACGTCGAGGGCCACGCTTACCTGTTTCGGCGGTGCGACGGCGGCGACGTCGGCGACCGGCGTCAGCTTGGCCTTCGCCGGCAGGCTGCCGAAGGTGTCGTCGAGCAGGCGGCCGAGCGTGGCGGCGTCGATGTCGCCGACCACGGCGATGGTCAGGTTGTCGCGCGCCAGTACGTTCTTGGCGTAGCCGGAAAGATCGGCGACGGTCACCTTGGGCAGGCTCTCCAGCGTGCCGCCCGGCGGCCGCCCGTAGGGGTGGTCGGGGAAGGCGGCGGCCCAGAACGCGCGGCCGGCCAGCGCGTTGGGCTCGGTGCTCTCGCGGCGCAGCCCCGACAACATCTGGGCGCGGATGCGCTCGACCGGCTCGGCATCGAAGCGCGGCGCCGTCACCGCGAGCTTCAGCAGGCCGAACGCCTCGTCGCGGTGCTCGTTGAGCATGCGGAGCTGGCCCTGCAGCCGGTCGCGCGACGCGGAAAAGTTCATCTCGATGGCGTTGCGCTCGAGGCGTGCATGGAACGCCTTGGAATCGAGGTCGCCGGCGCCCTCGTCGAGCAGGTTGGCGGTCATGCTGGCCACGCCCGGCTTGTCCGCCGGATCCTGCGTCGCGCCGCCCCGGAAGGCGAAGGCCATGGCGACCAGCGGCACCGTGGCATCCTGCACCAGCCAGGCCTGCAGCCCGCCGGGCGACACCACGCGCTGGATTTTGGTCATGGCCTCGGCGCCGTCGGAGACGACGGCGGCGGCGAGCGCCATCGTGCAGGCGAGCGCAAGCCGGACGAGGCGGGGACTGACGAGCCTCACGAGCGTTTCTCCGCGGGGACAGAGCTGTCCTTGACCAGATAGCCGGTCACCGAGCGGATTTTGGTCAGGTATTTGCGCGCGACGGCTTGCACATCCTCGGCGGTGACGGCGCGAATGGTATTGGGCAACTGGCGCACGTCGTCGATCGACAGGCCGACCGTCAGCGCCGCGCCGTACCAGCGCGCCAGCTTGGCCTGGCTGTCCTGCGCGTAGATGGTCTCGGCGACGAGCTGGGTCTTGGCATCCTCGAGGTCGCTGGCCGCGATGCCGTTGTCGGCGACGCCGGCGATCACCTTGTCGAGCGCCGCTTCGAGGCTAGGGAAATCGACGCCGGGCTTCGGCGTCGCCGAGACGCCGAACTGAGAGGCATCGACCGCCGCGCCCTGATACCAGGCGTAGGCGCTGACTGCGAGGCCCTGATCGACCACCAGCGCGCGGTAGAGCAGCGAGTTGCTGCCGCCGCCGAGCGCCTGCGCGAGGACGTCGAGCGCCGCGCGCTCGGTCTTCGCGGCGGCCGGCCCTGCCGGCACCAGATACTGGCGCATCATGCTCGGCTGCTCGACCTTGCCGTCGGCGACGGTGACGGTGCGCGGTCCGGCCGGCTCCGGCTCCTGCGGGCGAATGCGCTTGGCGGCAATGGCCGGCTGGGTGGCGATGGGGCCAAAGGTCTTTTGCGCAAGGTCGCGCACCTCGGCCGCCTCGACGTCACCGGCAATCACCAGGGTGGCGTTGTTGGGCGCGTAGAAGCGCCGGTAGAAGGCAAGCGCCGCCTCGCGGTCGAGCTTCTCGATCTCGTGGCGCCAGCCGATCACCGGGCGGCCGTACGGATGGTTGAGATAGAGCGCCGCCGCGACCTGCTCGCCGAGCCGCGCCGCAGGGTTATTGGCGACGCGCATATTGTACTCCTCGAGTACGACGTCGCGCTCCGGCAGTACGTTCTCGTCCTTCAGCACCAGCCCGGTCATGCGGTCGGCTTCGAAGCCCATGACGGTCGCGAGCTGGTCGCGCGGCACGCGCTGGAAATAGCCGGTATAGTCGTAGGAGGTGAAGGCGTTCTCGTTGCCGCCGATGCGCGACACGGTTTTCGAGAATTCGCCTTCGGGATGGCGCGCGGTGCCCTTGAACATCAAGTGCTCGAGGAAATGCGCAAGCCCCGACTGGCCCGGCGTCTCGTCGGCGGAGCCGACCTTGTACCAGATCATCTGTGTGACCACCGGTGTGCGGTGATCGGGGATGACCACGACCTGCAAGCCGTTGTCGAGCGTGAAGCTGGTCGGCGCGGTGCCGGCGCGGGCCGGGCCCGCGTAAGCCAGCACGGCGGCGAGCGCCAGCATGACGATGCCGGCGCGGCGGGACGGGCGGCGGCCTGTCTGCGCGGGCAGGGCGGGCGGGGCGATCGGGGTCAGTTTTTGACTTCCTTGCCCGACATGATGTCAGTGTAGGTGCGGTTGATTTCGATCGGCCCGGAGCCGTAGGCATAGGCTGAGGACGGCGTCTGGTAGCCCGGCGGCGGCTGCGTCAGGGTTTCGCGCGTCGGCTCCCCGGTGAACGGCTTGGTTTCGGCCGCCGCGCCGCCGAACATCGTCGAGAACAGGGTGCCTTTGTAGCCGAGTTCGGAGGGGCTCATCATCGGGTTGCGCATCGCGCCGGGCTGCAACGGCTCGGTGGCGTGCGTCGTGCGGGTGCGGCCGACGTTCAGCTCGGAGGGCGACAGCGGCCGGTCGTTGTCGAAGATCGATCTCTTGCCGGCCTTTCGCTCGGCGGCGCGGCGCTGCTTGCGCTCGACCTCGTCGACGTCCTGCGGCCAGTTCGGGGCGCTGGCGACGCTCTGGCCGCTCTCCGGTGGCGGCAGGTCGATTTTCGGCGGCACCACCAGCGGCGAGCGCTCGCGGTAATCGATGCCGCGGTTCTCCATGTTGGTGGCGCCGATCCCGGTCATAATGTTGTGAATGATGCCCTGCTCGAAGGTCATCTCGTCGTCGTCGTCCTGGGCCTGGGCGGTGGTCGCGGCGACCAGGCCGATGCCGGCGGCCACGACCGCAAGCCGCATCGCCGAAGACAGGCGCGCGCGGCTGCCGCGAAACCGGCCATAAAACCGAACAGGAATGTCGGCCATGGGAGGCTTGAGGGTGTGCATCACGGTCATCCTGAACTCGTTGCCGCCCCGCCCGGGACAGGGGCGATATTGACGGTGATCAGGGCGCTTTTGCGGCGCCGGGTCTGCGCAAAGTGTCATACAGGAGCGCGGCTACCCCGGCAACAATGGCCACGTCGGCAAGGTTGAAGACGTACCAGTTGTAGAGCCTGCCGCCGATCCTGATGTGCAGCAACACGAAATCGACCACGGCGCCATAGGCCAGCCGGTCGATGGCGTTGCCAATGGCCCCGCCGATGATCAGGCCGAGGCCGACGGTGGCCATCAACGTGCGCGAACGCGCCATCCAGATCGCCAGCGCCACGACGGCGGCGACCTTGAACGCCAGCAGCAGCCATTGACCAGCCGCGCTGTCGGTCTGCAACCAGCCGTAGCTGATGCCGGTGTTCCAGGCCAGCACGAGGTCGAAGAAGGGCCCGACCTCGACAATCCCGCGGCGGCCGAGCTGGAACACGTGCAACAGCCACAGCTTGCTGGCCTGATCGGCGATGAGCGCCACGACCGCGGCAAGAAGGCCGGCGCGCAGCGTGCCGCTCATCGCGCCGTTCATGGGGTGCGACCCAGTGCCTTCCACTCGCGCAGCGCTTCGGCATCGCGGGGCGACACGTCGGGATAGTCGGGGTCGCTGCCGACGCTCGGCAGGATTTTCCACGAGCGGGCGCATTTGCGCCCGGCCGCGCGCTCGACCACCACGGCGACGTCCTTGACGTCGTGCAGGCGGAACGCGTCCGCCGGCGCCTCGGCGTTGGTCACCATGGCGTTGGAGGTGATGCACACCTCGGCGAGATCGACATCGACCAGCGTGGCGAAGATATCGGGGTCGGCGATGTAGACGAGCGGCGAGGCTTCGAGTGAGGAGCCGATGCGCTTGGCGGCGCGCTCCACCTCCAGCGCGCCCGTGACGACGCGGCGCACCTCGCGGATCGTCGCCCACTTCTGCGCCAGCCGATCGTCGCGATAGGCGTCGAGCCCGTCGGGGAACAGGGTGAGATGCACCGACGCCTCGCCGTGCGGCCGGTAATCGGACCACGCCTCGTCGCAGGTGAAGGACAACACCGGCGCCAGCCACTTGAGGATGGCGTCGCACAACATGTCGATGGTGGTCAGCGCCGCCTTGCGGGTCAGCGACGACGGCGGATCGCAGTACAGCGTATCCTTGCGGATGTCGAAATAGAACGCCGACAGCTCAGTGTTCATGAAGGCCGCGAGTTGCGCCACCACGGTCTTGTATTCGAAATCGGCATAGGCGCGGCGCACCACCACGTCGATCTCGCTCAAGCGGTGCAGCATCAGCCGCTCGAGTTCGGGCATGTCGGCATGCGCGATTTTGTCGCCCGGCTGGAAGTGGTGCAGGGTGCCGAGCATCCAGCGGATGGTGTTGCGCAGCTTGCGGTAGGTCTCCACCATGTTCTTGAGGATTTCCGGACCGATACGCTGGTCGTCGGAATAGTCGGTGGCAGCGACCCACAGCCGCAGGATGTCGGCGCCCGATTGCGCGATCACCTTTTGCGGCTCGGTGGTGTTGCCGAGCGACTTCGACATCTTGCGGCCCTGCTCGTCGAGCGTGAAGCCGTGGGTCAGCACGACGTCGTAAGGTGCGCGACCGCGCGTGCCGCAGCTCTCCAGCAGCGAGGAATGAAACCAGCCGCGATGCTGGTCGGAGCCTTCGAGATACATCACGGTGTCGTCGCCGCCGTCGATCTTGCGGCGGATGTCGCCGAGGATCGGAAAGTGCTCGCGGTCCTCCAGGACGAAGGCGTGGGTCGAGCCGGAATCGAACCAGACGTCGAGCACGTCGTCGACCTTTTGCCAGTCCTCGCTCGCGCGGTCGCCGAGAAAGCGTTCGCGCGCGCCCTCTCCGTACCAGGCGTCCGCCCCCTCCGCCATGAAGGCGTCGGTGATGCGGGCGTTGACCGCTTCATCCTGTAAAAGTTCGACGGAGCCGTCGCCCTTTTCGCGCACGAACACCGTGATCGGCACGCCCCAGGCGCGTTGCCGCGACACCACCCAGTCCGGGCGGCTCTCGATCATGCCGGTGATGCGGTTTTGTCCTTGCGGCGGCACCCAGCGGGTGACCGAGATCGCCTGCAGCGCGCGGGCGCGCAGCGTGTCGCCGGGCTGCGCGGCATCATTGTCTGCGATGGGCTTGTCCATCGCGATGAACCATTGCGGCGTGTTGCGGAAGATCACCGGCTTCTTCGAGCGCCACGAGTGCGGATACTGATGCTTGAGCCGGCCGCGCGCCAGCAGCATGCCGCGTTCGACCAGCGCCTTGATGACGGCCTCGTTGGCGTCGCCCCTCTCGCCCTTGTCGGTCAGTACGCGGCGGCCGGTGAAGCCCGGTGCCTGCGCGGTCAGCGCGCCGTTCTCGTCCACGGTGTAGGGAATGGTCGAGTTGATGCCGCGCGCTTCCAACTCGCGCGCATTCGCTGTCCAGATCTCAAAGTCCTCGCGGCCGTGGCCGGGCGCAGTATGGACGAAGCCGGTGCCGGTGTCGTCGGTCACATGGTCGCCGTCGAGCAGCGGCACCTTGAAAGCATAGCCGCCATCGAGACCGGCGAGCGGGTGCGCACATTCGAGCGCATCGAGTATGCCAGCATCGACTGCGCCGATGTTTTCGTAGGCCGTGACGCGGGCCTGCGTGAACACGTCCGCAGCGAGCTTCTCGGCCAGCAGCAGCACGTCGCCCGGCTTGGCCCAGTTGTCGGCCGGCGCCTCGGTCACCTTGAACAGCGCATAGGCGATTTTCGAGGAAAACGAGATCGCGCGGTTGCCGGGCAGCGTCCACGGCGTGGTGGTCCAGATCACCACCGAGGCGCCTTTCAGCCGGCCGTAAGGCGAGGCGACCGGAAACTTCACCCACACGGTGTCCGAGGTGAAATCCTCGTACTCCACTTCGGCCTCGGCCAGCGCGGTCTTTTCCACCACGCTCCACATCACCGGCTTGGAGCCGCGGTAGAGCGTGCCGTTGGCGGCGAACTTCATCAGTTCGCGCGCGATCTGCGCCTCGGCGAAGTAATCCATCGTGGCGTAGGGATGGTCCCAGTCGCCGATGACGCCGAGCCGCTTGAACTCCTCGCGCTGCACGTCTAGCCAGCGTGCGGCATAGGCGCGGCACTCGCGGCGGAACGCCACCATCGCGGCGGGGTCCTTGAAGTCCGGCTTGGGCTTGCCCTTGGAGCGGTAGTTTTCTTCCTCGATCTTCCATTCGATCGGCAGGCCGTGGCAGTCCCAGCCCGGCACATAGTTGCTGTCGAAGCCGAGCATCTGCTGGCTCCTGGTGACGAGATCCTTGAGGATCTTGTTCAGCGCGTGCCCGATATGGATGTTGCCGTTGGCGTAGGGCGGGCCGTCGTGCAGGATGAATTTCGGGCGGCCCTTCGCCGTCTCGCGCAGGCGGTGGTAAAGGTCCATGTCAGCCCAGCGCGCGAGAATGTCCGGTTCGCGCTGCGGCAGCCCGGCGCGCATCGGGAAGTCGGTCTGCGGCAGGAACAGGGTTTTGGAGTAATCAGGGCCGTCGGATTTGTGCTTTTCGGTCATGGCCGGGCGTGAATAGCGTGTTTTGGCCGGGATGGGAAACGACTTGAAGGGAAAAGCTATGCCGGGGCGGTCTCAGTCGATCCGGCCGAGCGCGGGGAACGCCGTCGGCTGCGCGGCCAACGCGGCGCGGGCGCGGGCACTGTCGTCGTCCATCTGCCGCACCAGCGCGCCGATGTCGTCGAACTTCAATTCCTCGCGCAGGAAGGCGATGAAGGCGACGTCGAGCGACTTGCCGTAGAGATCGCCGGCAAAGTCGAACAGGTGGATTTCAAGGAGCGGCGCGCCGTTGTCGAAGGTCGGGCGGCGGCCGAAGCTGGCGACCCCGCCGAGGCGCTTGCCGTCGAGCCCGACGCGCACCGCGTAGATGCCGTGCCGGAGCCCGCAGGCCGGATCGAGCCGGAGATTGGCGGTGGGATAGCCGAGGTCGCGGCCGCGCTTGTCGCCGTGGAGCACCTCGCCCGAGACGAACCACGGGTAGCCGAGCAGCGTGTTGGCTTCCTCGAGTTCGCCCTGGCCGAGCGCATTGCGGATCGCGGTGGACGACACCGCGCGGCCATCGAGATCGACGTGAGGCTGGATGAATACCTCGAAGCCCAGACGCTCACCCATGGCGCGCAACAGGTCGGGCGAGCCGCGGCGGCCTTTGCCGAAGTGAAAATCGTAGCCGGCGACGACGCCGGTGACGCCGAGGCGGCCGACGAGATCGCGCGCGACGAAATCCTCCGCCGCGGTGCCGGCGCGCGCGGCGTCGAACGTCATCACCACCGCGCCGGAAAGCCCCGCGCCGGCCAGCAGCCTGAGCCGCGCCCGCGCATCGGTGAGGCGGAACTGGGCGATGTTGGGATTGAAGAAGCTGCGCGGATGCGGCTCGAAGGTCACCGCCATCGCCGGTGCGCCGCGCCGTGCCGCCATGTCCTGCGCCGCCTTGAGCACGACGCGATGGCCGAGATGCACGCCGTCGAAATTGCCGAGCGCGACCACCGCGCCCTTGACGATGGCGATGGCCGGCGTGTCGTCGCGGATCACGGTGAAGTGCGGCATGGCAGCGGGTTTCATGCGGATGTCATACTTTTGGATGAGGCGGGCCGGGGGCCGGACCGTGGCGCGCCTCTGCGCGCGAAGTCAAGGGTACCACGGTAAAATTCCCTTTCGGAAACCCGCGTGATTTGCAAGCAACATGCACCGCCGGGTTAACGGGCTGTTTAAGCCGCAATGCTATGGTCGTTCCGTCCGGGCTGAGGCAGGTGGACGGCGTGCGGCACCGCGCGGCGCTTCCACGGACTGCATTCCCCAGCCCGCTTGAGTGTCTGCCGAAGCATGCCTTGCCGAAATCGAATGTTGCGGGCCATGCGGATGGAGCTTGTGGCTTTCGACGAAAGCACGGCTCCGGGTTGGTGTGTTGATGCGTTTTCAGGTGCCGGCGGTTTCCGCTTCGTCTGAAAACGCCAGAGGGAGCGTTGACGATGGCGGTTGATCTGTCGATGTCGGTTCTGGTGGTTGACGATTACAACACCATGATCCGGATCATCCGCAATCTGCTCAAGCAACTCGGCTTCGAGAACATCGACGACGCGAGCGACGGCTCGGCGGCGCTCGCCAAGCTGCGCAGCAAGCGCTACGGCCTGGTCATTTCCGACTGGAACATGGAGCCGATGACCGGCTACGACCTGTTGCGCGAGGTGCGCGCCGACCCCAATCTGGCCAAGACGCCGTTCATCATGGTGACGGCGGAATCCAAGACGGAAAACGTCATTGCCGCCAAGAAGGCCGGGGTCAACAATTACATCGTCAAGCCGTTCAACGCGGCGACGCTGAAGGCCAAGATTGAGGCGGTGTTCCCGGACCCCGTGCCGGCGTAGAGTTCGCCTGTTCTTCGGCGTTCCGCAATTCCGACCCCCTCCCTTAATCCCTCCCCCGCTTGCGGGGGAGGGAGGGGTGGGGTTGACGCCGGGTCAAGCCCACCGGTGACGATAGAGAGCGTGGATCGCTTTCACGGCTTGCCGCGCACGCTCTACCACTTCAATTCGTGCATCAGGGCGGCGGGCGCGGGCGTTGAGCCGAACAGCCGGCCGACCGCCGCGGCGTCGTCGCGGTCGATTCCCGCAAACTCCTCGGCATGGATGCCGCGGGTGAGGAACACGCACGGCACGCCGGCGGCATGGGCGCCGGCGACGTCGGTGCGTACCGAATCGCCGATCGCCAGCACGCGGCTCGGCCGGCCGTTGCGGCCGTTGCCGCCGGCCAGCGCGATGGCCTGCCGGTAGATCGGCAGGTGCGGCTTGCCGAAGAAGATCACCTCGCCGCCGAGCGAGCGATACAGTTCGGCCAGCGCGCCGGCGCAGGTGATCAGGCGGTCGCCGCGCTCCACCACGATGTCGGGGTTGGCGCAGACGAACGGCAGCCGGCGCTCGCGTGCCTGCAGCAGGGTGTCGCGATAGTCCTCGGCGGTCTCGATCTCGTCGTCGAACGGCCCGGTGCAGACGATGTAGTCGGCGTCCTCCAGCGGCGCGAAGCGCACCTCGAGGCCGCGATAGATCGGGCCGTCGCGGTCGGGGCCGATGGCGTAGACGGCCTCGTTCGGGCGCGCCGCGACATGGTTGCGGGTCAGGTCGCCGGAGGAGACGATGCCGTCATAGACGTCGTCGGGCACGCCGAAGCGGCGGAGTTGCCGCTGCACCGAGTCGGCCGGGCGCGGCGCGTTGGTGATGAGCACTACCCGGCCGCCGCCGCGGCGGAAGGTGGCGAGCGCGGCGCAGGCGTCGGGAAAGGCGGTGAGGCCGTCATGCAGCACGCCCCAGACGTCGCTCAGCACGATATCGACGCCCTTGACGAGATGGCGCAGGCCGTCGGTGAAGGACAGGGAGGTCATGAGGCCGGCAGCCAAAGCCGTACTTTACGGCGCCGTGATGGCCGCTGCCCGGCGGCGGCGCAAAACGGCATGGCGCCGGAGATCGTGGGCATCATGACCGGACCGGTCCCCGGCCGGCGGCGGCGCGCCGCAACAGGGCCGCCGTTCCGCTGCGGGGCGGTGCCGTTGCCGGCGCTGGCGGCGCCTCGGGGGCGGGCTGCTTGCGCGCGCCGTCATGGCTGGCGGGGGTGGTGTGGTCCTTGTCCTGACGCAGCGGGCGCGGTGGCGAGAACAGGTTGCCCTGGCCGAGGCGCACTTCGTAATCGAGCAGATCGACCACTACGCGCTCGTCCTCGATGCGCTCGGCGACGAGATCGATGCCGAAGCGGCCGAGCAGATCGGCAAGGTCGGCCGGATGGATGTCGGAGGCCGCGCCCTGCGCCTCGTCGAGCAAAAGCATCGCCGGCACCTTGACGAAGCGCACGCCGCGCTCGGCCAGGTCGCGCGGCTTGATGCGCAGGTCGCTGACATGATCGACCGAGAAGCGGTAGCCGTAGCCGGCGAGCGTGCCGAGATGCTTGCGCTCGACCGGGCCGAAACCGCGCAACGCGTCGTGGCGGAATTCCAGCACCAGCGCCGAGGCCAGCGCCCGGTGCGTTTCCAGCGTCTCGCGATAGGCGGCGAACGCGGCCGGGTCGGCCAGCGTCGGCGCGGCGACGTTGCAGAACAGCCCGACGTCCTGGTTGCCGGCGATCAGCCGGCGCAGCACCTGCATGGCGCGCTGCGCCACCAGCGTGTCGATCTGCCCGACGAGGCCCATCGTCTCGGCGACGGGCAGGAAGCGATCGGCGGCGAACACCGTGCCGTCGGCGCCGCGCAGCCGGGCCACCGCCTCGTAGAACCGCACCTTGCGCTGCGGCAGCGTGACCAGCGGCTGCAGGTAGACGTCGATGCGTCCGTCCTCGATCGCGTGGGCGAGGGCCTGGCGCACGGTCGTATCGGCCGGCGCCTCGGGCGGGAAGAAGCCGAAGTCGAAGTCGCGCGACGCCGGTGCCGGCGAGGCCACGGCGTCCGCCGCCGCGCCGTCGTCGTTGACGGCGGCGGGCGCGCTGCCGAAGCCGCTCAGCACGTCCTCGTGCTCGGCCACCGAAACGGCGAGCTGCCGCACCAGCGTGCCCAGTTCGCCAATCTCGCCGAGCATGGTCTCGACCCGCTGCTGGCCCTTGATGTCGGCGGCGACGACGCGGTGCTCAATGGCCGACAGCCGGCGGCCGAAGTCGGCGACCTGGCGGGCGAGATCGCCGACGCCGTTCGACAGTTCGGCGAGGTGGGCGTTGTCGTCGTCCTCGCCGGGGCCGCGCATCGTGATGACGTGATGCAGGATCATCGCCGTGAACACGGTCAGGCCGGCAAGGCCGGCGTGGAGAGCGTCGAGGCCGGCCGCGACATGGAGCACGACACCGAGCGCGGCGGCGATCAGCACCATGAAGATGACGATGAACACGGTCGCGACACGGATCATGGAAACGCCCTGCGCCGCCGCGGATCGCGGCAGCCATCGGCCATCATGGCTGATTCGCGGCCCCTCGCGCAGCCTGCGTCCTGCGGTTGTCCCCGTCTCGCACCGCTCCCGGCCGGCCTTACGCCTCAGGCGGTGGCGCGGATCACCTTGGCCACCTTGTCGATGATCTCGCCGATCTGGTCCTCGCTGACGATCAGCGGCGGGGTCAGCGCCAGCGTGTCGCCGGCCACCCGCAGCATCAGGTCGTTGTCGTGGAAGGCGCAGGCCAGGCTGTCGTAGCCGCGTTTGCCCGGCCCCTCCTTCGAGGGGGTGAGGTCGATGCCGGCGGTCAGCCCGACGGTGCGGATGTCGAGCACGCCGGACTGGTCGCGCAGGCTCATGACCGCGTCGGCGAATTTCGGCTCCAGCGCCTTTGCGCGCTCGAACAGCTTTTCGTCGCGGTAGATGTCGAGGGTGGCGAGGCCGGCGGCGGTCGCCAGCGGGTGCGCCGAGTAGGTGTAGCCGTGGCACAGCTCGACGACGTGCTCGGGGCCGTTCATGAAGGCATCGTACAGGTCGGCGCGCAGCACCACGCCGCCCATCGGCGCGGCGCCGTTCGTGACGCCCTTGGCGAAGGTGATCATGTCCGGGGTGACGCCGTAGCGCTCGGCGGCGAAGGCGTGGCCGAGGCGGCCGAACCCGGTGATCACCTCGTCGAAGATCAGCAGGATGCCGTGAGCCTGCGTGATCTCGCGCAGCCGCTTGAGATAGCCTTTCGGCGAGGGCAGCACGCCGGTCGAGCCGGCCATCGGCTCGACGATCACCGCGGCGATGGTGTTGGCACCATGCAGTCCGACCAGCCGCTCCAGTTCGTCGGCGAGGTGCGCGCCCCATTCCGGCTCGCCCTTGGTGAAGGCCTGCGTCTCGCGGTTGTAGGTGGCGGACAGATGATCGACGCCGGCGAGCAGCGTGCCGAACAGTTTTCGGTTCGGCACGATGCCGCCGACCGAGGTGCCGCCGAAGCCGACGCCGTGATAGCCGCGCTCGCGCCCGATCAGCCGGGTGCGGCCGCCTTCGCCGCGCACGTTGTGATAGGCGAGCGCCAGCTTCAGCGCGGTGTCGGCGGCTTCCGAGCCGGAGTTGCAGAAGAACACGTGATCGAGCCCGTCCGGCGCCAGCGCGGCGATGCGGCTGGCCAGTTCGAACGACTGCGGATGGCCGAACTGGAACGGGGGCGCGTAGTCGAGCGCGGCGGCCTGCCTGGCGATGGCCTCGGCTATGGTGCGGCGGCCGTGGCCGGCATTGGTGCACCACATGCCGGCGGCGGCGTCGATCAGGCGGCGGCCGTCCACGGTGATGTAGTGCATGCCCTCGGCGCCGGCGAGCAGGCGCGGCGCTTTCTTGAAGGCGCGGTTGGCGGTGAACGGCATCCAGAACGCATCGAGGTCGTTGGGGACGGCGGCGGCGGACTTGATCGGGCTGGAAACGTTCATGACGACCTCGCTCGGGGCGGATGTTGCGCCTTGCATGGAGAATTGATGGCCGGCAGACCGCCCGCGCGCGCCGGCCGGCGGATCGTGCCTCAGCCGGCCTCTCGGGGCGTTGCCTCGATCAGTCTAAGCCGCCTCCCGGGAAAAAGGGAGGCGGCGCGCTGGTCAATTCGCAAAGGCGTGGACTCGGAGAACCTGCGGCCGGCGCGGTGCCGGCGCGGTTTGCGTGCGGTAACAGGCTATGCAACCAATGAGAGCTGTAAAATTAAATAACACGTAATGATTGTATGATGCAATCCGGCCATGACGCCGGTTGTGCCCGTTTTCACTTTGCCTGTCCGTTTCGCACGCTGCCGCCGCGCGGCGTCGGCGGTCGAATTCGCGCTGGTGATGCCGCTGTTCCTGGCGCTGGTGTTCGGCATCGTCGTGTTCGGCTCCTATCTGGCGGCGGTGCATGGCGTGCAGCAGTTGGCCGCCGAGGCCGCGCGGTCGTCGGTCGCGGGCCTCAGTGACGGCGAGCGGCAGACGCTGGCGACGCAATACGTTGCCGCCAATGCCGGCGCCTATCCGCTGATCGCGCCGGAGCATCTCGCCGTCAGCGCCGCGACGTCCGGCAGCGCCGAGCGGGTGTTCGTGGTCACGGTCGATTACGACGCATCGAACATGTTCATCTTCGCGCTGCCGCAGTTCGTGCCGTCGCCGCCCCAGCGCATCGTGCGCCAGGCGGCGATTCCGTTCGGCGGCTATTGAGGCGGCCATGGGCAATCTGCTCCGCCGTTTCATCCGCGACCGGGGTGGCAACATCGCCATCATGTCCGCCGCCGGCATGCTCCTGATGGTCGGCTGCGCCGCTTTGGGGGTCGATCTCGGCACGATCTATGTGGACCGCCGGCATGCACAGAGCGCCGCCGACCTCGCCGCGCTCGTCGCCGCCTCCGACATCGCCCGGGCCGAGGCGGCGGCCGCGGCGACGCTGGAGAAGAACCGGCTGCCGGCGGCGGCACTGGTCGGTATCGAACGCGGCAGCTACCGCGCCGATCCGGCATTGCCGCCGGCGCAACGCTTCACCGCCGCGGCGCTGCCGGCCAACGCCGTGCGGGTGACAGTAGAGACACAGACGCCGCTGTTTTTCGGCCGCGTGCTGGCCGGCACCGACCATTTCACCATCCGCACCCGCGCCACCGCCGGCGCCACCGAGCTTGCCTCGTTCGCCATCGGCTCGCGGCTCGTCAGGCTCGACGGCGGGCTTTTGAACCAGTTGCTCGGCGGGCTGCTCGGCACCACGCTCACGCTGTCGGCGATGGACTATCAGGCGCTGCTCGATGCGAAGATCGACCTGTTCGATGTCCTCTCGGCGCTGGCGACCAAGATCGACCTGACCGGGGTGAGTTACGACCGGCTGTTGTTGAGCAACGTCAAGGTGGTCGATGCGCTCGACGCGATGCTGACGGTGCAGCGCGAGGCGACGGGGCTGTCCACTGCGACCGCGGCGCTGGCTGCGATCGTGCAGGCCGCAAGCGGACTGACAACCGAGGTCGCGCTCGGCTCGCTGATCGACGCCGGGCCTTACGGCGGCCTGACGGCGGGCACGAAGCCGAAGGTCGGCGTCGGGGTCGGGCTGTACGATCTCGTCGCGGCGACCGCCTCGGCTGCAAACGGAGCGCACCAGATCGAAGCCGGGCTCGACCTCGCCCTGCCGGGGATCGCCAGCGCGAGGCTGGTCGCCGCCGTCGGCGAGCGGCCGCAGGGTACGAGTTGGCTCACCGTCGGCGCGGTAGGAGCCTCGGTCCATACGGCGCAGACGCGGGTGTTCCTCGATGTGCGGCTGGTCGGGACGGGGCAGGCGTCGCTGATCAATCTGCCGCTCTACGTCGAGGTTGCCGCCGGCACCGCCACCCTCGACGCGATCGCCTGCGGCCGCCCGGACGTCGCGACCTCGACGGTGACGCTCGGCGTCACGCCCGGCGTCGCCGATGCCTGGGTCGCTGCCGTCGACGAAGCCCTGATGACGAATTTTACGCGCAAGCCCACCGGCGGCGACGCGACGCTGGTTGATGCCGGCCTGGTCAAGCTGATGGGCAGGGCGCATGCCGAGATCGGCAACATGACGCCGCGCGCGGTCGAATTCAGCCATGCCGAGATTCTGGAGCGGACGCGCAAGACGGTGACGACCGCCGATTTCACCTCCTCGCTGGTCGCGAGCCTGCTCGGCAAGTTGACGCTGACCCCGGTGGTGATCGGGCTCGGACTGCCGATCCCCGGCCTTGCCGGCACGGTCGCCGGCGTGCTGGCGACGGCGACGCCGGCGCTCGACGATCTGCTCGGCGGCGTGCTGGCCACGCTCGGCGTCGGGCTCGGGCAGGCCGACGTCTGGGTCACGGGCCTGCGCTGCGACGGCGCCGTGCTGGTGAATTGAGGCCGCTTGCCGCCTGCGCTGCCGGCTGGTACCACGCGGCGCATGTCTGACAAACCCCAGAAAAAGCCTCACAAGCTCAAGGCGCGGCGCCCGCGCGGGCTGGAGGATCGCGGCCCGGCCGAGATCGCGGCCACCGAGCGCATGCTGGCCACCATCCGGCGCGTTTACGACCTCTACGGTTTTGAGCCGGTGGAGACGCCGGCGATCGAATACACCGACGCGCTCGGAAAATTCCTGCCCGATCAGGACCGGCCGAACGAGGGCGTGTTCTCGTTCCAGGACGACGACGCGCAGTGGCTGAGCCTGCGCTACGACCTGACCGCGCCGCTCGCGCGCTACGTCGCCGAAAACTTCGACGCGCTGCCAAAACCCTATCGCAGCTATCGCGCGGGCTATGTCTGGCGCAACGAGAAGCCGGGGCCGGGCCGCTTCCGCCAGTTCATGCAGTTCGATGCCGATACGGTCGGCTCGGCCTCGCCCGCGGCGGACGCGGAAATCTGCATGATGGCGGCGGACGCGATGGAGGCGCTCGGCTTTCAGCGTGGCCAGTATGTGGTCAAGGTCAACAATCGAAAAGTGCTCGACGGCGTGCTGGAGGCCATCGGCCTTGGCGGCGATGACAACGCCGGGCGCAGGCTGACGGTGCTGCGCGCGATCGACAAGCTCGACAAGTTTCCAGTTGAAGAAATTTACAAACTACTCTGTGATGGGCGCAAAGACGAAAGTGGCGATTTCACAAAAGGCGCGGGCTTAAATCAAAGCCAAGCAGATTTTGTAGTTGCAGTTATTCATTCGAGTGTCGCTATTGAGGGGGCGGTTGCGGGTGGCGAGGCTTCCGGAGATGCGGCAGCGTTCGTTCCGCATTCGAATTTTCCTTTTAACGACTATTTCTCGCAAGTGGGGCTTACGTTCGCAGATGGTATTGTTGAGTTGGGCCAAATTAGAAGATTGGCACTCTCAAATGGCTACGGCGAGGACCGCATCCGCATCGATCCGTCCGTCGTGCGCGGGCTCGAATACTACACAGGCCCCGTCTTTGAAGTTGAACTGCTGTTGGAGACGAAAGACGAGAAGGGCCGCCCGGTGCGGTTCGGCTCGGTCGGCGGCGGCGGGCGCTACGACGGCCTCGTGTCGCGCTTCCGCGGCGAGGCGGTGCCGGCCACCGGCTTCTCCATCGGCGTGTCGCGGTTGCAGGCGGCGCTCGATGTCATCAACCGCGATCAACCGCCGGCACAGGTTTACGGTCCCGTGGTCGTCACCGTGTTCGACCGCGAGCGCATCGCCGACTATCAGAAAATGGTCGCGACCTTGCGCAACGCCGGCATCCGCGCCGAACTTTACCTCGGCAACCCGAAGAACATGGGCAACCAGCTCAAATACGCCGACCGCCGCAACGCGCCGTGCGTCGTCATTCAGGGCAGCGACGAAAAGGCGCGCGGCGAGGTGCAGATCAAGGATCTGATCGAGGGCGCCAGGGCCGCCGCCGCGATTGCCTCGAACGCCGAGTGGCGCGAGAGCCGGCCGGCGCAGTTTTCATGCAAGGAAAGCGAGCTTGTCGACAAGGTGCGCGACCTGCTCGACCGGCACGCCATTCGATCAACCTGACAGCAAGGAGAGACCGACATGCCTGAAGTCATCGTTCACATGGCCGCTGGCCGCACGCCCGAGCAGAAGAAGAAGCTGATGGCCAGCATCAGCGAGGCGGTCGTGAACTCGACCGGCGCAGCCCTCGATGCGGTCACCGTGCAGATCGTCGAGGCGCCGCTGTCCGACAAGATGAAGGGCGGCCAGACCTTCGCCGAACGCGCCGCGGCGAAAGCAAAATCGTAAGCGGGCCGGCGCACGCGCTTCGAGGTAATTTCTTCCTTGGCAGTGCGTGCGTTGAGGCGGACGACGCGCCCCATCGGTACTTCCGTAGCCGACGAGGCTCGACTTTCGACGGAGAGTCCGCTTGACAATTTTCGAGAATGGCTCCAGTCTCTAGGCTAACAAGGATTGCTTGATAGCAGTCGCGCACTCCATCGCGCGCCGACCGCCAATGATTGCCGGTCAGGCGCAGGGCAACAAAGCCCCACTCGGACATGACCTGTCCGGTGGGGCTTTTGTTTTTGTCCAATGGGTTTGCCGGCTGCCGACGACATCGAGGCTGACGCGCCGCCGCATGCGGAGGCTGCAAACGATAACGCATGAGAAAACGCAGGAGGAAACCGCAATGCTCTCCGCTGTAGACACATAAGTCTCGCCGCGCACGCGGCATCCGCATCCATCACCGCTTTTTTGTTCATGTCGATTCTGCGCGCTCGGGGCGCGAGACCGCGCACGGCCGTGCTTTGCCGAAATTCGGGCTTCGGCCGCTTTGATGTGCCGCTTTGATGTCTTGGGAGGACACCTAAATGATCAGGATCACGCGACGCCATTTGATGCAATCGACCGCGGCGGGCGCCGCCGCCGTCATGATGCCGTCGGTGCTGCGCGCGCAGCCGAAGGGCGTCGATGGCAATTCCGTTCGTCTCGGGATTTTGCACTCGCTGACCGGCACCTTCGCGATCGCCGAAGCGTCGATGGTCGATGCCGAGAAGCTGGCGATCGACGAGATCAACGCCGCCGGCGGCGTGATGGGCCACAAGATCGTGCCCTACATCGAGGACGGCGCGAGCGAGGCGCCGGTGTTCGCCGAGAAGGCCAAGGTGCTGCTGCGCCGTGACAACGTGGCGGCGATCATCGGCTGTTATTCGTCGGCGCTGCGCAAGGCGGTGCTGCCCGCCGTCAACCAGGCCAAGGGCCTCCTGTATTATCCGACCTATTACGAAGGCCAGGAAATCGACAAGCGCTGCCTCTATACCTCGCAGGAGGTGACGCAGTCGGTGATCGCGGCCGTCACCTGGATGGCCAAGGAGAAGGGCAAGAAGTTCTTCCTGATCGGCTCGAACTACATCTACCCGGTGACCTGCAACAAGATCGCCAAGCCGACCATCGCCAAGCTCGGCGGCACCGTCGTCGGCGAGGAGTATGTGCCGCTCGGCCACACCGAGTTTTCCTCGATCATCAACAAGATCAAGGCGGCCAACCCGGATTGCATCTATTCCACCGTGGTCGGCGGCTCCAACGTCGCGTTCTTCAAGCAGCTCCGCGCCGCCGGTCTCGACGGCTCCAAGATCACGCTGTTGTCGACCGTGGTGTCCGAGAACGAGATCGAAGGCATCGGCCGCGACAACGCCGTCGGCTACTACGCCTGCATGGGCTACTTCCAGTCGATCGACTCCCCGATCAACAAGAAGTTCGTCAAGGCGATCAAGGACAAGTACGGCGCGAACCGCGTCGTCGGCGATCCCATGCAGTGCGGCTACAACTCGGTCTACTTGTGGAAGAACGCCGTCGAAAAAGCAAAATCGTTCGCGCCGGACGACGTGCTCAAGGCGAGCGCCGGCCTCGAGATCGAGGCGCCGGAAGGCACGGTGCGCTTCGACAAGGAGAACCATCACGTCTGGAAGAAGGTGCGCGTCGGCCGCGCGCTCGAGGACGGTCAGTTCGAGATCGTCCACGAAACCGCCGACCTGGTGCAGCCGGACCCGTTCCCCAAACTGTAACGCGTTCGACAGATCGTCGCCGGGGCAGGCGCCTGTCCTGCCCCGGCGGCACTCCCGATCCGGGCCGGACGCCCGGCATGAGGTTTGTGCGCGCGGGGAACGAGCGTGGGCATCGATATTATCATCATGCAGGCCTTCAGCGGCCTCAGTCTGTTCACCATCCTGTTGCTGATGGCTCTGGGGCTGGCCATCGTGTTCGGCCTGATGGGCGTCATCAACATGGCGCACGGCGAACTGATGGCGCTCGGCGCCTACGTCACCTATCTCGTTGCGCTGTTTTTCGAACGCAACCTGCCCTCGCTGATGGGCATCTACATTTTCTTCGCGATCTTCTGCGCATTCGCCGCGACGTTCGTGTTCGGCTATGTGCTGGAGCGCAGCTTCATCCGCTTCTTCTATAACCGGCCGCTCGACACACTGCTCGCGACCTGGGGCCTGAGCCTCGTCCTGCAGCAGTTCTATCGCTCCACCTTCGGCGCCCAGGAGGTCAGCGTGCCGCTGGCCAGTTGGCTGTCGGGCGCGTGGGAGCCGGTCGCCGGCATCCAGCTTCCGCTCAACCGTATGTTCATCATCGGCCTGACGATGGTGGTCGGGCTGTGCGTCTATCTGATGCTGTTCAAGAGCCGCTGGGGCCTGCGCGTGCGCGCGGTGACGCAGAACCGGCCGATGAGCGCCGCGGTCGGCATCAACACCGATCGCGTCGATGCGCTGACCTTCGCGGTCGGCTCCGGCCTCGCCGGCATCGCCGGCAGCGTGTTCACCATGCTCGGCTCGACCAATCCCGGCACCGGCCAGCTCTATATCGTCGATTCGTTCATCGTCGTCGTGTTCGGCGGCGTCTCCAGCCTGCTCGGCACCGCGCTGTCGGCATTCGCCATCGCCGAGTCGCAGACCGCGATCGAATACTTCGCAACCGGCACCGTGGCCAAGGTGACGATCCTGCTGTTCGTCATCGTCATGCTCTACTTCCGGCCGCAGGGCCTGTTCGCACCGAAAGTCAGGGGCGCGTGATGAAGGACCTCAGAACCGCCTCCGAAATCTCCACCTACATCCTGCTCGCCGTTCTGCTGCTGGTGATCCTGCCGCTCGGACTCGACGCCTACCGGCTCAACATCGTCAGCAAGTACCTGGCGCTGGCCTTCGTCGCCATCGGCATCGTGCTGACCTGGGGCTATGGCGGCATCCTCAGCCTCGGGCAGGGCATCTTCTTCGGCATCGGCGGCTACCTGATGGCGATGTTCCTCAAGCTGGAGGCGTCGGCGCCGGAACTGCCTGACTTCATGGTGTGGAGCAGCGTCGAGGCGCTGCCGGCGTGGTGGGTGCCGTACCACTCGTTCGCCTTCACCATCGTCTCGATCCTGATATTGCCGGCGGTGCTGTCGTTCATCTTTTCCTACGCGATCTTCCGCAAGCGGGTCTCCGGCGTCTACTTCGCCATCGTCACGCTGTCGCTGGCGCTGACGCTGGCGACGATCCTGACCGGCGCGCAAGGGCAGACCGGCGGCTTCAACGGCATCACCGACTTCAACACGCTGATGGGCATCGACATCATCAGCGACGAGTCGAAGTTCGTGCTCTACGTCATCCAGGTCTTGATGCTGTTCGCCGTCGGCGCGCTAGTCAGCCTGATGATCCGCTCGCGCTTCGGTAAGGTGCTGATCGCCATCCGCGACCGCGAGGATCGCGTGCGCTTCTCCGGCTACGACACCGCGATGTTCAAGGCGTTCGCCTTCATGGTCGCGGCCGTGCTGTCGTCGATCGGCGGCGCGCTCTACACGCTGCAGGTCGGCCTGATCGCCCCCTCCGTCGTCGGCGTGATGTCGTCGGTCGAGATGGTGATCTACGCCGCGGTCGGCGGACGACTGTCGGTGCCGGGCGCGATCGTCGGCAGCCTGCTGGTCGGTTTCGCGCGCTCCTACCTGTCCGAATATTTCCCGGAAAGCTGGCTGTTCTTCCTGGGCGGGCTGTTCATCGTCGTCGTCATGGTGATCCCGAACGGGTTGTCCGACCTCGTTGACCGGCTGCTGGCGCGAATTGCGGCGCTGTGGCCGGCGGCACGCAAGGCCGAGCGGAGCATGGCGCAATGAGCACGATGACCTACGACGATCACGGATATTTCGAAGCGGCGCTGGGGCATTGCGACACCATGGACGGCAAATTACTGGAAGTTGATGGCCTGACCGTCTCGTTCGACGGCTTCAAGGCGCTCGATAATCTCAGCGTCAGTATCGCGCCGGAGGAATTGCGCGTCATCATCGGCCCGAACGGCGCCGGCAAGACGACCTTTCTCGACATCCTGTGCGGCAAGACAGAGGCGGACGTCGGCAGCGTCAAGTTCAAGGGCATCGACCTGTCGAAGCTGACGCAGTACCAGATCGTCCGCTCCGGCGTCGCCCGCAAATTCCAGACGCCATCGACCTACGAAGACCTCTCGGTGCTGGAGAATTTCGAGATCTCCATCCCGACCGGGCGCGACGTGTTCGGCTCGCTGTTCTTCAAGCGCAACAGCGCCGTGAAGCAGCGCATCGGCGACATCGCCGAGCAGGTGTTCTTGCAGGACAACCTGCGCACGAAGGCGGGCCAGCTCAGCCATGGCCAGAAGCAGTGGCTGGAGATCGGCATGCTGCTGATCCAGGAGCCGACGCTGTTGCTGCTCGACGAACCGGTCGCCGGCATGAGCCCGCGCGAGCGCGAGCGCACCGCCGAACTGTTGCAGCGGATCGCGCCCGGCAAGTCGATCGTGGTGATCGAGCACGACATGGAGTTCGTCAAGAACATCGCCAGCACCGTCACGGTGATGCACCACGGCACCGTGCTGTGTACCGGCAGCCTCAGCGACGTGCAGCGCGATCCGCGCGTGATCGAAGTCTATCTCGGAGCCTGATCCGCGATGTTGCAGGTGAATGCGCTCAACGTGTTCTACGGCGAAAGCCACACCATCCGCGACGTCTCGCTGACGGTCGGCGCGCACGAGGCGGTGGCGGTGATGGGCCGCAACGGCATGGGCAAGACCACGCTGTTCAAGGCCATCATCGGCATGCTGCCGGTGCGCAGCGGCGAGATCGTGCTCGACGGCGTGGCGCTGCACAATCAGCCGAGCTACCGCCGCGTCGCCGCCGGCCTCGCGTTCGTGCCGCAGGGCCGCATGGTCTTTCCGCTGTTGACGGTGAAGGAAAACATCCTGACCGGCACCGAGAACAATCCGCAGCGCGAGGTGCCGGCGTATATCTACGACTACTTCCCGGTGCTCGGCGAGATGGAGAAGCGCAAGGGCGGCAACCTCTCCGGCGGCCAGCAGCAGATGCTGGCGATCGCGCGCGCGCTGGTTGCCGAGCCGAAGGTGCTGGTGCTCGACGAGCCGACCGAGGGCATTCAGCCGTCGATCATCAAGGAGCTGGCGCGCACGCTGGTGGCGTTGCGCCGCGACCGCGGCATCTCGATCCTGGTCTCCGAGCAGGTCTTGAGCTTCGCGCTCGAGGTTGCCGACCGTTTTCTGGTGATCGACCGCGGCCGCATCGTCGACGAGAAGCGCCGCGACGACGCCGGCATCGAGGATATCCGCGAGTTTCTGAAGGTGTGACCGGGCGGCGCCGCCCGGCCGCATGCGCGGGGGCGGAGCCGAACGTAACGAGCTTCTGTGCAGCCAAGGGGCCGCCAATTGAAGGAGAGAGAGCACGATGAGAAAGGTGATTAGCGTCGATCGCAAGCGATTGCCGACCGAGCAGGACGAGGCGGTGATCGTCAACCGTTGGCACCCCGACATTCCGATGATCGCGGAAGTGAAGCCCGGCGAATCCTTCCGTGTGGAGTGCTTCGACTGGACGGGCGGCCAGATCAACAACGACGACAGCGCCAACGACATCCGCGACGTCAACCTCGCGCCGTGCCACCACCTGTCGGGACCGGTCGGGGTGACGGGCGCCGAGCCCGGCGACATCATCGTCGTCGATATTCTCGACATCGGCGTGTTCGACGACGAGCGGTGGGGCTATACCGGCATCTTCAGCAAGGAGAAGTTCGGCGGCTTCCTGACCGACTACTTCCACAAGACCGCCAAGGCGGTGTGGGATTTCAACGGCATCTTCGCCACCTCGCGGCATATTCCCAACCTGCGCTTTGCCGGCCTGACCCACCCCGGCATCGTCGGCTGTCTGCCCTCGCATGAGTTGCTCAAGCGCTGGAACGACCGCGAGGCGGCGCTGATCGCCACCGACCCGAAGCGCGTGCCGCCGCTGGCACTGCCGCCGAACCCGCAGGACGTCATCCTCGGCAAGCTGAAGGGCGCGGCCCTTGAGCAGGCGGCGCGCGAGGGCGCCCGCACCGTGCCGCCGCGCGAACACGGCGGCAACTGCGACATCAAGAACCTGTGCCGCGGCAGCCGCATCTACCTGCCGGTCTACGTCAAGGGCGGCGGCATCGTCGTCGGCGACCTGCACTTCTCGCAGGGCGACGGCGAGATCACCTTCTGCGGCGCGATCGAAATGTCCGGCTGGGTCGACATGCACGTCGATCTCATCAAGGGCGGCTGCAACAAGTACGGCATCGGCCAGGCCATGTTCCAGCCGGGGCCGGTCGATCCGAACTACTCGGACTACCTGGTGTTCGAGGGCATCTCGGTCGAGGACGACGGCACGCAGCGCTATCTCGACGTCACGCTAGCCTACAAGCAGGCCTGCATGAACGCCGTCAACTACCTCAAGAAGTTCGGCTACAGCGGCGAGCAGGCTTACACGATCCTGAGCTGTGCGCCGGTCGAGGGTCATGTCAGCAGCGTGGTGGATATCCCCAACGCCTGCGTCGCCGTGCAGATTCCGACGGCGATCTTCGACTTCGACATCCGCCCGAACGCCAAGGGGCCGTCGCGGCAGGTCAAGACCAGCGACCTCGCGTTCGAGACCTGAGCCGGGACGGTTCGACGACGAGGGGAGGCGCCGCGCGGCGCCTCCCGCGCGCCGGCTTCGGCCATGCCGGATGGCCGGCGCCGGAATTGACGGTGGCGTACCACCGGCGAAGCAATGGTGAGGATCTGCGATGCCGATCTATGGATATTCGTGCACGGCCTGCGGCCCGTTCGAGGACTTCCGCCCGATGGCGGACTACGACAAGCCCACGGCCTGTCCCTCGTGCGGCAAGCTGTCGCCGCGTCAGGCTGCCGCCGCGCAGCTTAACCTGATGGCGAGCAGCAACCGCAAGGCACACAGCTTAAACGAGAAGAACTCGAACGAGCCACGCGTTGCGCGCGCAAAGAACCGCGGCCACCACCATGGCCACGATCATCACCATGGACATCACCACCATGGCCATGGTCATCATGGCCACCAGCACGCCGGGGCGGACCGGCCGTGGATGGTCGGGCATTGAGCGAAGGGGACCCCGTTTGCGTGATCGAGCCTTGCGACAGACGTTGACAGCGGAGCGTTGACCTTTGGCAGACCACAGCCCGATCCATGTCGGCCTGCTGTTTTCAAAGACCGGTGACATCTCGACCATCGAGACGTCGCAGTTGATGGGGACGCTGTTGGCCATCGACGAGGTCAACGAGGCCGGCGGCATCGACGGCCGGGAGATCATTCCGATCCACTACGACCCGCAGTCGTCGCCCGGCCTTTACCGGGTGCTCGCCGAACGGCTGGTGCTCGAGGACAAGATCAACGTGATCTTCGGCTGCTACATGTCGAGCACCCGCAAGGCCGTCATCCCGATCATCGAGAAGTGGAACAGGCTATTGTTCTACCCGACGCTTTACGAAGGCTTCGAGTGCTCGAGCAACATCGTCTACACCGGCGCCGCGCCCAACCAGAACAGCGTCCAGCTCGCTGAGTTCATGACCGCGAGCTACGGCGTGCGGGTCTATCTGGTCGGTTCGGACTACATCTACCCCTACGAGTCCAACCGCATCATGACCGACCTCGTGCTGCAGCGGCGCGGCGGCGAAAAGGTCGGCGAGCGCTATGTGCCGCTCAACGCCGCCGAGGACGATTTCAAGAGCATCATTGCCGACATCAGGGACAAGCAGCCGGACTTTATCTTCTCGACCGTCGTCGGCAATTCCACCAAGTGCCTCTACCAGGCTTACGCCGACGCCGGGCTGAACCCGCGCACCATGCCGATCGCGAGCCTGACCACGCTCGAAGCCGAGATCGCGCAGATGGGCGCCGACGTCGGCGCCGGCCATGTCTCGGCCGCGCCGTATTTTCAGTCGATCGCAACGCCGCGCAATCTGGAGAGCCTTGAGAAATTCAAGCGCCGGTTCGGCTCCGACGTCATCCCGAATGCCGGCTGGGAGGCCGCCTATTTCCAGGTTCACCTGTTCGCCAACGCGATGCGGCTGTCGGGCAGCGACGCCATCGACGCCCTGATGCCGAACCTGCTCGGATCGGAGTTCGACGCGCCGCAGGGGCGGGTGCGGATCGATCCGTCCAATCACCACACCTGTCTCTATCCGCGGATCGGCATCGCCAACGGCAGCGGCCAGTTCACCGTTGTCCGCCAGGCGATCCGGGCCGTTCACCCCGACCCTTATCTGATCACGCATTCGCTCGGCGACTGGACGATTTCCCTCGATACGCCGAAATAGCATGTACAGGCTGCGATGGTAGTTCAGAAGAACACGACATCCGAGCTGTTGCGCAGCCTGCGGACGTTGTCGGTCGCGGCGTTCCATCCGGCGGACGAGGACGGCGAGGAGTTGCTCCTGCAACTGCGGCGCATCGGCTGCCACGCGCAGGCGTTCTGGCCGCCGGCGCCGCGCCTGCCGGAAGGCGCCGATGTGGTGTTCATCGCGGTGCGGCCCGACACCGCGGTGCCGAACTGGTCGGAGGATCGCGATGCGCGGGCGCCGACGATCATCGCCATCGTCAACTACGAGAACCCGACCATCGTCGATATGGTGGTCAAGCTCGAGGTGCACGGCATCGTCGCTTCGCCGATCCGGCCGTTCGGCCTGTTGTCGGCGCTGGTGGTGGCGCGGCAGATCAGGAATTCGCGCGCGGCGATGACCAGGCAGGTGCAGCGGCTGGAGAGCAAGCTTGCCGGCGTGCGGCACGTCGCCGAGGCCAAGGCGATCCTGATGCGGGCGCGCAACGTTTCCGAGCCTGACGCCTACCAGATCATCCGCGATCAGGCGATGGCCAAGCGCACCACGGTCGAGCACATGGCCTATGCCATCGTCAGCGCCAACGACATCCTGTTTCGCTAGGGCTATGAGTCGGAAACGCTTTAGATGAACACCGCCACGTTCTGCCGCGCCGCCGCCACCGGCACGCCGCGCGCGTTCCAGATGCCCCCGTGGTCTGCCCGGAATAGCCGTTGGCGATCTGGTCGGCTGCGGTGCGCACCAGCCACCAGCCGTCGTCGGTGGCAAGCTCCTCGGTCAGCAGATCGAGCGACCAGGTCATGGTGCTGATCGGCGCCGGCTTCTCGAACAGCACGAACGACGCCGGGGGCGGTGCGTCGGCGAGCGCCAGCAGCGCCGTGACCGACGGCTTCAGGCTGTCGTCGCGGTGACGCAGCCACAGCGTGATGTCGGGGGCACCGGCGCGGCTGAACGGCATCGCACCGGCGGCCAGCCGCCCGTCGAAGTGCCGGGCGAATCCGAGGCCCGGCGGGGCGTGACGGAAGAAATCCTCGCAGGCGTCCGGCGGCGGCACATGCGCCGCACGCGGGGCAGGATGGTCGAGCGTCGAGGCGCGGGCGGCGCCGAAGCACAGCGTGGCGCGGGTGGCGAGCCCGGCCTCGCCTTCGAGATCGACACCGACGAAAGCGGTGGACTTGCCTTGCCGCAGCAGCGTCGGGCGGATGCGCAACTCCCCCGTAGCCGGGCCGACGAAGGCGAACTGCGCCGAGCGCAGCGGCGGCAGGCCGTCGCGATGGCGCAACGCGGCCTCGACGCACAGCGCGCCGGCGAGCCCGCCATAGACGGTGCGGCCCTGCAGCCAGTCGTCGCTGACGCGGGTGACGAAGCTGTCGCCCTCGCGCGCGATCGCGTCGATCAGGTCGGAGAAGGACATCATGGCTGTCGACCCTGGGAGCTGGTGTCGCCGGGAAATAGAATGTCGATCATCATATCATAGAGGCGGCGACCGTCTACTCCGGGGGCAGCCCGGAGCCTCAGTAGCGGACGCGGAGCGGGCGGGAGAGGTGGCCAGCCGGCACCCAACGGCAGGCGAACGAAGTGTATTGGCCGTAACGGCGGTCGTGCGACACGAAGCGCGCCACCTTGCCGTATTGCGCGCAATGGGCGCTGGCGAGCGCGCGGAAGTCGGCCTGGCCGACCAGCGCCGCGGAGATGATGCCGCCGGTGTCGTTGCCCTTGAACGGCGGCACGGTGTCGGCGTGCGCGGCCGCCGTCATCGTCAGCCCGCCGAGAGCCGCGAGCAGAACCGCCCCGAATCGTCGCATGGCACCCTCCGTTCGAATCTGTGTCACCATAGAGCAAGCCGAACGGGGTGTGAATCCGCGATCGCGGTGCCCGGTGGAAATGGCGGGGCGCTGTGGCGCGGCGGCACTTGACCTGCCGGTGGCTTCGCGGCACCGTCCGCGCATCGGTGCCGACACGGCGGGATGGCTCATGCGACACGCCCTGACTTCGCTCAAAACCGCGCTGCGCGCCGCCGGCGTGGCGGCCGTTGCGCTTGCCGGGCTCGCGCTGGCGCTGCCGGCGCATGCCGCCAACCCGCTGGAACTGAACTTCTATCTGTCCGGCCCGCGCTATGACGGCGCGTTGCCGCCATGCGAGGCGGCGCTCGGCACCATTTCCGCCGAATTTGCCGAAAAGGAAGCGACGTTCTGGAATTCGGCGCTCCAGATCTCCGGCTATTCGCAGGTGCACGAGGTTGCGTTCCGGCCGTGGGTGTCGGCCCCGCAGGCGATCCCGCGCCGCTTCTGCGCGGCGCGCGCCGTGCTCAACGACGGCCGCTATCACACGGTTCGCTATTCCATCATCGAGGATGGCGGCTTTGCCGGCACGGGCCTTGGCGTCGAGTGGTGCATGGTCGGGCTCGACCGCAACTGGGCCTACAATCCCGCCTGCCGCGCGGCGCGGCCGTAGCCCCGTCATGACGCACGCAATGCGGCGATGGCGGATCGGCCGCCGCGTGGCGGCCGCCGCGATGATGCTGGCTGCGGCGACGCTGGCGGCCGAGGCACAGGATGCGCGCCGCGACGTCCCCGGCCAGTTCGATTTCTATGTGCTGTCGCTGTCGTGGTCGCCGTCGTTCTGCGCGGCGGCGCGCGAGCGCGGGCAAATGGGGCGTTCGCAACAGATCCAGTGCGGCGGCCGGCCCTATTCGTTCGTGGTGCACGGCCTGTGGCCGCAATACGAGCGCGGCTATCCCGACTACTGCGAGCGCCCGGCGCCGCGGCTCGACCGCCGCATCGTCTCCGACATGCTCGACCTGATGCCGGCGCCCGGCCTTATCTACAACGAATGGGACAAGCACGGCACCTGTTCCGGGCTCGGGCCGCGCGGCTATTTCGAAGCGGTGCGGAAAGCGCGCGCCGCGGTGAAGATTCCGCCGGAGTTTCTCGAACTGTCGCAGCCCCGCAACGTGGCGCCGATCGAGATCGAGAATGCCTTCCGGCGCGTCAATCCGGGGCTGTCGTCCGATGCCATCGCGGTCACCTGCGACCGCCATCGGCTGAGCGAGGTGCGCCTCTGCATGGACAAATCCCTGCGTTTTCGCGCCTGCGACGAGATCGACCGCCGCGCCTGCCGCAACAATCGCGTGACCATGCCGCCGGTGCGTTGACGCTCTGGCGGTCTTGATGCGGCTGGCGTAAGCAGCGCTCATGAACTATCGCCACGCCTTCCACGCCGGCAATTTTGCCGATGTCGTCAAGCACATCGTGCTGACGCGGATGCTGACCTATCTGCACGACAAGCCGGCCGCCTTCCGGGTGATCGACAGCCATGCCGGCGCCGGGCTCTACGATCTTGCCGGCCCCGAGGCCGCGCGCGGCGGCGAGTGGCGCCTCGGCATCGCGCGGTTGATGCAGGCACGGCTGTCGCCGGAGGTGGCGGCGCTCGTTGCGCCCTATCTCGACATCGTGCGCGCCTTCAACGACGGCGGGGATTTGCGCGCCTATCCCGGCTCGCCGCTGATCGCGCGGGCGCTGTTGCGGCCGCAGGATCGGCTGACGGCGTGCGAACTGGAGCCGAAAGCGCGCAAATCGCTGATCGCGGCGCTCTACAACGACGCGCAGGCCCGCGTCGTCGATCTCGACGGCTTTACCGCGCTCACCGCCTTCGTGCCGCCGAAGGAGCGCCGCGGCGTGGTGCTGATCGACCCGCCCTATGAGGCGCCGGACGAGTTTTCGCGGCTTGCGGCCGGCTTTGCCGCCGCCTTCGCCAAATGGCCGACCGGCAGTTACCTCGTGTGGTATCCGGTCAAGCGCCGCCGCGCCGCTGACGAGCTTGCCGCCGCGGTCTCCCACGCGGTCGCCGCCGCGCCGTCGAAAGCCTCCGGGTTGCGCCTCGAATTCAGCGTGGCGCCGCAGGAGGAGGGCGGCGGGCTGGTCTCCGCCGGGCTCCTGATCGTCAATCCGCCGTGGACGTTGCGCGACGAACTGAAGGCGATTCTGCCGGACCTTGCCCGCCCGCTCGGGCAGGGCGGCCCCGGCCGTTTCCGCCTCGCTGCGCTTGGCCAGCGGCTCGGCTCCGCCTGATCCGCCGCCGGCAAAAGCCCGATCTTGCCCCCGATCTTGCCATGGTCAATCGGGCCGGAACCGTATTATGCTTTGGCGCATAGGAGCGGGCACACGCTCCCGCCCCCGGGGAGGGGCACGCAACGTTCGGGGAGAGGAGTTCGCGGATGGCAATGACGGGAACCGTCAAGTTCTTCAACGGGGAGCGCGGCTACGGCTTCATCAAGCCTGACGACGGGGGCCGCGACGTATTTGTTCATATCACCGCCGTCGAACGGGCCGGCCTGAGGGACCTCATGGAAGGCCAGCGTATCAGTTTTGACGTCGAGCCCGACAAGAAGGGCAAGGGGCCGAAGGCGGTCAATCTCACGCTCTCCACCTGAGCGCGGCGGCGCAATTCGGCCGCGCGGCTGTCACTGCGCCCCGCCCGTGCGCTCGGCGAGGCGCCGGGCGATGGCGCGAAAGTCCTGCCACGATTGCCGCTTGGACACCGGTTGCCGCAGCAGGTAGGCCGGGTGGAAGGTCGGCATCGCGCCGATCACCCGCGAGCCGGTATCGTAGTCGAACCAGCGGCCGCGCGTACGCACGATGCCGTCGGTGACGTTGAGCAGCGTCTGCGTCGAGGGCTTGCCGAGGCAGACCAGCACCTCGGGGTCGACCAGTTCGATGTGCCGCTTGATGAACGGCAGGCAGATCTGCGTCTCGATCGGGGACGGGTCGCGGTTGCCCGGGGGCCGCCACGGGATGATGTTGGTGATATACGCGCTGTCGCGGCTGAGCCCGATCGCCGCCATCATGCGGTTGAGCAACTGGCCGGAGCGGCCGACGAAGGGCAGGCCCTGAAGGTCCTCGTCGCGGCCCGGCGCCTCGCCGACGAACATCACCCGCGCCTGCGGGTTGCCGTCGGCAAACACCAGCCGGCTCGCGGTGACCTTCAAGGCGCAACCGTCGAACCCCTCCATCAGCGCGCGCAGGTCCTCGAGGGTGGCGGCGGTGCGGGCCGCCTCGCGCGCCGACTGGATGGCGACGTCGGGAGCAGCAGCGGCGTGGCCCGGCAGCAGCGCCGGCGCGGCAGGAGCTGCGGGTCGCGGCTGGGGCGCCGCCGCCGCCGGGCGCGGCGGCGGTGCAGGCTCCGGCGCGGCGAGCCGGTCGGCGGCCACCTCGTCGAGCGCGCAATCGACCCCCGCCTCGACATAGAAAGCGAGCAGGTCGTGCGGGGCGGGCGTGCGCTCGATGGACATGGCGGCGATGGCGGCTCCGGAATGAGGTGCCCAGTGTAGGAAATCGGGCGCATCAGTGGAACAGTCTTCCGGCGCGCGCGCGGGCGCCGGCGTTCCCGGAGGACTTGTGGTCGGCGGCAAAATCAGGAACAACGAGCTGGTTAGAAACATTCTGGACCAGACGCGAGACGCACCATGAGCGAGGAAGAACTGCCGCCCCGCGACTCCATGGAGTTCGACGTCGTCATCGTCGGTGCCGGCCCCTCGGGCCTTGCCGCCGCGATCCGGCTCAAGCAGATCAACCCCGACCTGTCCGTCGTCGTCGTCGAGAAGGGCTCGGAGGTCGGCGCCCATATCCTGTCCGGTGCGGTGATCGATCCGGTGGCGCTCGACAAGCTCGTTCCCGCCTGGCGTGAGGATGCCGACTGCCCGCTCACGACGCAGGTGACCGACGACCGCTTCTTCTGGATGACGGCCGGCAGCGCCATCCGGCTGCCGAATGTCATGATGCCGCCGCTGATGAACAACCACCATTGTTACATCGGCTCGCTCGGCGACGTGTGCCGCTGGCTGGCGCCGCAGGCGGAGGCGCTCGGCGTCGAAATCTATCCCGGCTTCGCCGCGGCGGAAGTGATTTACGGCGAGGGCGGCGAGGTGCGCGGCATCGCCACCGGCGATATGGGCATCGGCCGCGACGGCAAGCCGAAGGCGTCGTTCACGCGCGGCATGGAATTACTCGGCAAGTACACGCTGTTCGCCGAAGGCGCGCGCGGCAGCCTGACCAAGCAGTTGATCGCCAAATTCGCCCTCGACGCCGGCCGCGAGCCGTCGAAGTTCGGCATCGGGCTGAAGGAAGTCTGGCAGGTCGAGCCGGGCAAGCACAAGAAGGGGCTGATCCAGCACTCGTTCGGCTGGCCGCTCGACATGAAGACCGGCGGCGGCTCCTTTCTCTATCACTACGGCGACAATCTCGTCGCCGTCGGCTTCGTCGTGCATCTCAACTACAGCGACCCGTATCTGTCGCCGTTCGACGAGTTTCAGCGCTTCAAGACCCATCCCGCGGTGCGCGACGTGTTTGAGGGCGCCAAGCGGCTCGGCTATGGCGCGCGCGCCATCACGGAGGGCGGTTACCAGTCGGTGCCAAAACTGTCGTTCCCCGGCGGGGCGCTGATCGGCTGCGCCGCCGGCTTCGTCAACGTGCCGCGCATCAAGGGCGTCCACAACGCCATGGGCTCGGGCATGCTGGCGGCGGAGCATGTCGCTGCGGCGCTGGCAGCGGACCGGGCCAACGACGAACTGATCGACTACGAGAACGCCTGGCGCGGCTCGGCGGTCGGGCAGGACCTCCACAAGGTGCGCAACGTCAAGCCGTTGTGGTCGAAGTTCGGCACCGTGCTCGGCGTCGCGCTCGGCGGCCTCGACATGTGGACCAACACGCTGTTCGGGTTTTCGCTGTTCGGCACGCTGCCGCACGGCAAACCCGATAGCGCCACGCTCGATCCGGCCCGGGAGCATACGCCGAAGCCGGCCGCCAAGCCCGACGGCAAGCTCACCTTCGACCGGCTGTCGTCGGTATTTGTATCGAATACCAACCACGAGGAGGACCAGCCGGTTCACCTCAAGGTCGCCGACATGGCGCTGCAGAAGTCGTCGGAACACGACGTCTATGCTGGGCCATCCAACCGCTATTGCCCGGCCGGCGTCTACGAGTGGGTCGAGGAGGGCCGCCAGCCGCGCTTCGTCATCAACGCGCAGAACTGCGTCCACTGCAAGACCTGCGACATCAAGGACCCCAACGCCAACATCACCTGGGTTCCGCCGGAGGGCGGCGGCGGACCGAACTACCAGGGCATGTGACCATCGGGCGCCGGCCGCGGTCACGCTGCCGCCACAGTCGCGGTGCTTGCAGGCGAACAGCGGCGGGCGCCGCCTTTCCTTGCGGGAGAGCGGCAAACACGGCATGGTGCGCCGCCCGATCCCGCCGGAAGCGATCCGTGCGGCGCGGCGGGGGACAGGGCGCGCCGGGGCCGATCGGGCCATGCGCGGACGCTGCAACGTCCCCGAAGTTTGGAGCTGACGCGAGCCGATGCTGTCTCTTCGTTTCGATCGTTCGACCCTTGTCGCCTGCGCGTTCCTCGCCGTGCTGCCCGGTGTGGCGATGGCGCAGGCCCAGGCGAACCCGAGCCGCGCGACCGAGGCGCCGGCGTTTCCGACCAAGGACGACTTGAAGGCGATGACGGTCGCCGGCAGCTATCTTGCCGCCCGCCATGCCAGCCTGCAGCGCGACGCCGCCGCTGCGGCCGCGTTCTACCGCTCGGCGCTGCGGGGCGATCCGAAGAACGTCGAACTGATCGACCGCGCCTTTATCTCGGCGTTGGCCGAAGGCGACATCGACAACGCGGTGGCGCTGGCCGAACGCGTGCTCGCCAATGACAAGTCCAACCGCGTGGCGCGGCTGGTGATGGGCGTGCGCGCGCTGAAGCAGAAGAAATACGCAACCGCCCAGCCGAATATCACGCAGTCGGTGCGCGGCCCGATCACCGATCTGGTGGCGACGCTGTTGTCGGCGTGGGCGAGCCAGGGCGCCGGCGAGACCCGCGCGGCGATCGCCGCCATCGACAAACTGGCCGGGCCGGAATGGTATCCGATCTTCAAGGACCTGCATGCCGGCCTGATCCTCGATGCCGCCGGTCGCCACAAGGAGGCGGGCGTGCGGTTCGAGCGCGCTTACAAGCTCGACGATTCGGCGCTGCGCATCGTCGATGCCTATGGGCGCTGGCTGTCGCGCCACAAGGGCACCGATGCGGCGCTTGCCGTCTACGAGGCGTTCGACAAGAAGCTGGCCCGCCATCCGCTGGTGGTCGAGGCGATGCGGGAGCTGAAGGCCGGCAAGAAGCTGGCGCCGCTGGTCGACAGCGCGCAGGGCGGCGCGGCGGAAGCGCTCTATGGCATCGGCGCCTCGCTGACGCGGCGCGGCGGCGAAGACCTGGCGCTGGTTTATCTTCAGCTTGCGCTCTATCTGCAGCCGCGCCACGCGCTGGCGATGCTGGCGCTCGCCGACCTCTACGAGTCGGTGAAGAAACCGCCGATGGCCATCAAGGTCTACGAGCAGGTGCCGGCGAATTCGCCGCTCAAGCGCAACGCCCAGATTCAGCTCGCCACCAACCTCGATGCCACCGACCGCACCGAAGAGGCGATCGCGATCCTTCATCGCGTCATCGCCGAGGATGCCGGCGACCTCGAGGCGGTGGTTGCGCTCGGCAACATCGAGCGCGGCCGCAAGAAGTTCGCCGAATGCGCAAAAACCTATTCGCAGGCCATCGACATCCTGCCCGATGCCGCCAGGAACAACTGGGTCTATTATTACTTCCGCGGCATCTGCGAGGAGCGCTCCAAGCAGTGGCCGCGCGCCGAGGCCGATCTTAAGAAGGCGCTGGAATTGCAGCCGGACCAGCCGCAGGTGCTCAACTATCTCGGCTATTCGTGGATCGATCAGGGGGTCAACCTCGACGAGGGCATGAAGCTGATCCGCAAGGCGGTCGAGAGCCGCCCCGACGACGGCTACATCGTCGATTCGCTGGGCTGGGCCTATTACCGCATCGGCGACTACGACAACGCGGTGAAGCACCTCGAGCGCGCCATCGACCTCAAGCCGGAAGACCCGACCATCAACGATCACCTGGGCGATGCCTACTGGCGGGTCGGGCGCACGCTGGAGGCGCGCTTCCAGTGGGCGCATGCGCGCGACCTCAAGCCGGAGCCGGAGGACCTCGCCAAGATCGAAGCCAAGCTGCGTGACGGCCTGCCCGAGGATACCTCCTCGGCTACCGCCGCCGGCAAGGACAAGAAGGACGGCAACGGGGGTTGACCCCGCTTGCCCCGCCCGCACGCGACGAGAGCACTTTTGCTTTTGATGGACTTAAAAAGCAAAGCTCGGGACTGTTGTTTTGCCGCGGTTTCTGCTTCGCTCGAAAAACGCTCTTAAACGGGGCTGCCACCACCGATGACGACCCTGTCCGAACTGGCCCGCGCCAAGGTCAACCTGACGCTGCGCGTGGTCGGCCGCCGCGCCGACGGCTATCACGATCTCGAAAGTCTGGTCGCCTTTGCCGACTGCGCCGACCACCTTGCCTTCAAGCCGGGCGAGCCGCTCGATCTCGTGGTGCGGGGGCCGGAGGCGGAAGGATGTGGCGCGCTGGCCGACAACCTGGTGCTGCGCGCGGCAAAGCTGTTCGCCGACGAGATCGGCGGGCTGGTGACGGGGCGCTTCACACTCGACAAGTATCTGCCGGTGGCGGCCGGTATCGGCGGGGGCTCGGCCGACGCGGCGGCAGCCTTGCGCTGCCTCGCCCGCGCCAACGCCATCGCGCTGGACGACGCGCGGCTGCGCGCGGTGGCCCGCGCGGTCGGTGCCGATGTACCGGTGTGCCTGCCCTCGGCGGCCTGCATCATGAGCGGGGTCGGTGACAACCTCGTGCCGCTGCCGCTGCCGCTGCCGCGTTTGCCTTGCGTGCTGGTCAATCCGCGCGTTCAGGTCTCGACGCCCGAGGTGTTCGCCGCGCTCGGTCTCAAGCGCGCCGAATTGCTGGTCGGTGCCGCCGACATTGTCGTTGCGCCGGCCTGGCCGAAGGATGGCGCGGCCTTCGCCGACTGGCTCGCCGCGCTCGGCCGGCACGGCAACGATCTTGAAGCGCCGGCGCTGAAGATCGCGTCGGTGGTCGGCGAGGTGCTCGAAGCGCTGCGTGCGGCCGACGGCGTGCGGCTCGCCCGCATGTCGGGGTCGGGCGCGACCTGCTTTGCGCTGTTCGACGACGATGCCACAGCGGCGGCGGCAGCAGCCGGGTTGCGGCACGCCCGGCCGCAGTGGTGGGTGCATGCCGGCGCGCTGAACTGAGCCGCGGTTCGTCATGCCCGCGCTCGTGGGCATCCCTGTTTTGATGGCGGCTCAGCGAAGCAAGACGTGGATGGCCGGGATAAACCCGGCCATGACGCAAGAAGGAACGCGGGGAGGGGACCTTCGCATTATTTTTGTTCGAGCATGATCTCGTCCGAAAACCGGTTCCCACCCTCGGGTCAAGCCCGAGGGCAGGCTTTTTCGGGATCATGCCCTAATGCGAGCGTGCGAGGCAGAACGCCACCACCTGCTCCAGAGCCAGCTTCATCGGCGAAGCCGGAAACAGCGCCAGCGCATCGACCGCCATGGCGCCGTAGTGATGGGCGCGCGCCATGGTGTCTTCCAGCGCGCGGTGCTTGGTCATCAGCCCGATGGCGTGGTCGAGGTCGTCGTCGCCGATCTCGCCGCGCTCCAGCGCCTTGGTCCAGAACGCGCGCTCGGCGGCGTTGCCGCGCCGGAATGCCAGCACCACCGGCAGCGTGATCTTGCCCTCGCGGAAATCGTCGCCGACGTTCTTGCCGAGCTTGGCGGCAACGCCGCCGTAGTCGAGCACGTCGTCCACGAGCTGGAAGGCGATGCCGAGGTTCATGCCGACCGAACGGCACGCGGTCTGCTCGGGCTTGGGACGGTCGGCGAGCACCGGCCCGACCTCGCAGGCGGCCGCGAACAATTCGGCGGTCTTGCCGCGGATCACGGCGAGATATTCGTCCTCGGTGGTGGCGGTGTTCTTGGCGGCGGCAAGCTGCATCACCTCGCCCTCGGCGATGGTGGCGGCGGCCTGCGACAGGATGTCGAGCGCGCGCAGCGATCCGACCTCGACCATCATGCGGAACGCCTGCCCGAGCAGAAAATCGCCGACCAGCACGCTGGCCTCGTTACCCCACAGCATGCGGGCCGACAGTTTGCCGCGCCTGAGTTCGCTCTCGTCCACCACGTCGTCGTGCAGCAGCGTCGCAGTGTGCATGAACTCGACCGCCGCGGCGAGCTTGATGTGGCCGTCGCCGTCGTAGCCGGTCAATCCCGCCATCGCCAGCGTCAGCATCGGTCGCAGCCGCTTGCCGCCCGAAGAGATCAGGTGGTTGGCGACCTCCGGGATCATCGTCACTTCGGAGCCGGTGCGCGCCAGGATCGCGGCGTTGACGCGCTCCATGTCGGGCGCGACAAGCGCGACGAGTTGATCTATCGATGGTGTCGAGGGGGACTCGAAGGGGACAATCACCGCCACGCGCAAATCTCCGGGTTCCGGCTGCGCCCCGACCATAGAAACTGCCGCGCCATGCGGCAAGGGTAGACAAAGGGCGGACAAAGGGCGGCGAAGGGCGAGCAGGCCGGATTTATGTCGGGGTGCGGCCTAAAACAACGGGAGAAAACTTTGCGTCCTTTGCTCCGCACCAACGACCCGGTGACGATTTCAGCGGTGGGGGCGCTGCTCGACGGCGCCGGCATTCCTCACATCGTGCTCGATCAGAACATGAGCATCGTCGAAGGTTCGCTCGGCATCATCCCGCGCCGTATCATGGTGCCGGACGAGGATTGGGCTGCGGCGCGGCGCGTGCTGGTCGATGCCGGGCTGGCCCACGAGCTCGAACCGTGAGCTTGACGCCGATGACCGCAGGTGACGGCGCGGTCACGACCGACGGCTTTCTCGACGGGCGGCTGAAACTGAAGCAGCCCCGCGCCGGCCATCGCGCCGGCCACGACGCTATCCTCCTTGCCGCCGCAACGCCGGCGCGCCCCGGCGACCGCGTCGTCGAGTTCGGCGCCGGCGTCGGGGCCGCGGGGCTGGCGCTCGCGTTGCGCGTCGGCGGCCTCGATTTGACGCTGGTGGAGATCGATGCGGGGCTGGCGCGGCTCGCCGGGGACAATGCCGCGGCCAACGGCCTGGTGGCGCGCGTGGTCGTTGCCGATGTCGCCGCAGAGGCGGAGGAGTTGGCGCGGCTCGGGCTCGGACCCGACAGCGCCGATGGCATGTTGATGAATCCGCCGTTCAATCCGGCCGCGCGGCACCGGGCATCGCGCGACCCGGCGCGACGGCTGGCGCACGAGGCTCCGGCAGACACGCTGGACCTATGGACGCACGCGGCGCGGCGCATGCTGCGGCCGGGCGGGAGGCTGACGCTGATCTGGCGCGCCGACGGTCTCGCCGAGGTTTTTGCGGCGCTGGCGCGCGGTTTCGGCAGCCTCACCATGCTGCCGGTGCATCCGCGCGCGGGCGAGCCCGCGATCCGTGTGCTGGTGTCGGCGGTCAAGGGCGGCCGCGCGCCGCTTGCTCTCCATCCCGGCCTCGTGCTGGCCGATGCGGATGGCCGTCCCGCCGCGCATGCCGATGCCGTGCTGCGCGGACGGCAGGTGCTGGCGCTGGCGGAAATCTGAATGCGGCGACGCCGGCTCAGGGCAACGGCGTCGGCAGCGGCTTCCGCGGCTTGCCCGACGTGGGAGTTGCGCGGGTTGCGGCCAACAGGGCGCCAATCAAACAGACCAGCAAGGCAATCTTCATCTGCGCAACCCTTTTCGCTTCGCCGCCGGCCCGCGTCCGGACGCGAATCAATGGCGTGCCTGCACCAACGTTCCCGCACCGGTGTCATGACTGCGGCACCAAATTGTGGCGCAACGTATTGATCGCTATGGTCGGTTGGACGGGGCATGCGGCATATCGCGTGAATGTGATCGTGGAAGGACGACCATGATGGAGTTTCTCGCCCGGCTGGTGCCGGCCCGCTGGCGCCGCGGCGTCCCTGTCGTTCCGGTGGTGCGGCTGACCGGTGCGATCGGCGCTGTCACGCCGTTCCGGCCGGGGCTGACGCTCGCTGCCGTCGCAAAAGTTCTGGAGCGCGCCTTCACGGTGCGTGGCGCAAAGGCGGTAGCACTGGTGATCAACTCGCCGGGCGGCTCGGCGGTGCAGTCGCGCCAGATTTTTCTGCGCATCCGCCAACTCGCGACGGAGAAGAACCTGCCGGTGCTGGTGTTCGTCGAAGACGCCGCCGCCTCCGGCGGCTACATGATCGCCTGTGCCGGCGACGAGATCTTTTGCGATCCGTCCTCGATCCTCGGCTCGATCGGGGTGGTCGGCGCCACCTTCGGCTTTCAGGACCTGATGCGCCGGATCGGCGTCGAGCGGCGGGTCTATACCGCCGGCGAGCGCAAGGTGACGCTCGATCCGTTCCTGCCGGAGAACCCCGACGACGTCGCCCGCCTCAAGGCGATCCAGCGCGACATCCACGCCGTGTTCATCGCGCTGGTGAAGGAGCGCCGTGGAACCCGGCTCAAGGGCGGCGAGGACGAACTGTTCAGCGGCGAGTTCTGGGCCGGCGAGCGCGCGGTGGCGCTGGGGCTGGCCGACGCCATCGGCGACCTGCGCGGGGTGCTGCACGCCCGCTTCGGCGACAAGGTCGTGACGCCGGTGGTCGCGCCGCAGGGCGGGCTGCTTGCCTTGCTGAGCCGCCGCTCGCGCGCCGACGCGGTGAACGGTTTGCCCGATGCGGCGTTGTCCGCACTGGAGGCGCGGGCGCTGTGGGCGCGCTACGGGCTGTAGCTTTTCGGCCACAATCGCACCACGGAGCCCTGCGACACTCGCTGTGAGCCTTGAGGATTCTGCCATGCCGCCGTTCGTTCTGTTCGCTGCCGCAGCCCTCGGCGGCACCGTCATCGCCCGCTTTGTCGTTCGCGAGGCGCGGCGCATCAATGCCGAGCTTGAGGCGGCGCGGCTGTCGCGTGTGGCCGAACGGGCGCGTCACGACCGCCCGCGCAAGCTGCGCTACGATCGCGAAACGGGCACTTATCGGCCGGATTGATCGTCGTTAACGCGCGGAATGCCGGGTAACCCGGCCGGGCAAGGCTGCCTGCCGCGCCAGAAAGCGGCGCTGGGCGGCTTCGGCGGCGAGCAGCGGGCTTGCGGCCGCAACCGTCAGCAGGGCAAAGGCAGCGCAGATCGTCAGCATGGCGCGGTGAAACTCCCCAGGCTGGCTGTGCGGGCGCGTTCTGCCTCCCACCGTTCGAAACAGGGTTCACCACACCTGCCGAGTCGATGCGATTGCCTTGATTCCCTTATCCACCGCCGATACGGTCCGCCCGCGACTTATCCCCGGCGAATCCCCGATCATCAATGACCGATCTTCCTCCCCACATGCGGCCCGAACGCTCGTTCCAGGGCCTGATCCTGGCGTTGCAGCGCTACTGGGCCGACCACGGCTGCGTCATCCTGCAACCCTACGACATGGAGGTGGGAGCGGGCACCTTTCACCCGGCGACGACGCTGCGCGCGCTCGGGCCAAAACCGTGGAACGCCGCCTATGTGCAGCCGTCGCGGCGGCCGAAAGATGGACGCTACGGCGAAAATCCCAACCGGTTGCAGCACTACTATCAGTTTCAGGTGATCCTGAAGCCGTCGCCGCCCGACATTCAGGAGCTTTATCTCGCCTCGCTCGCGGCGATCGGCATCGACGCGCATCTGCATGACATCCGTTTCGTTGAGGACGACTGGGAAAGCCCGACGCTGGGCGCCTGGGGCCTCGGCTGGGAGTGCTGGTGCGACGGCATGGAGGTGTCGCAGTTCACCTACTTCCAGCAGGTCGCCGGACTGGAATGCGCGCCGGTCGCCGGCGAACTCACTTACGGCCTTGAGCGGCTGGCGATGTACGTGCAGGGCGTCGAGAACGTCTACGACCTCAACTTCAACGGCCGCGACGGCGACGAAAAAGTGACCTACGGCGACGTGTTCCTGCAGGCCGAGCAGGAATATTCGCGGCACAATTTCGAGCACGCCGACACGGCGATGCTGTTCGAGCAGTTCACGATGGCGGAGAAAGCCTGCCGCAGCTATCTCGATGCCGGATGGGATGGCGCTCACAAGGAGCGCCACCTGATGGCGCTGCCGGCCTACGACCAGTGCATCACGGCAAGTCACGTCTTCAACCTGCTCGATGCGCGCGGCGTGATCTCGGTGACCGAACGGCAGAGCTACATCTTGCGCGTGCGCGAGCTTGCCAAGGCTTGCGGCGAAGCTTGGGTGAAGACCGCCGCCGGCGGGGCGGGAGCGTAATCGATGCCCGATCTCCTGTTGGAACTGTTTTCCGAAGAAATCCCCGCCCGCATGCAGGCGAGAGCCGCCGACGATCTGCGTCGCCTGGTGGCCGACAAGCTGGTCGCCGAAGGGCTCGTCTACGAAGGCATCAAGGCGTTCGCGACGCCGCGCCGGCTTGCGCTGACCGTGCACGGTATCCCCGCGCGCCAGCCGGATCTCAAGGACGAGCGTAAAGGTCCACGCGTCGGCGCGCCCGACGCCGCGGTGCAGGGCTTTCTCAAGGCGACGGGGCTGGCCTCGCTCGATGAAGCGACGATCCAGAAAGACCCGAAGAAGGGCGAGTTCTATGTCGCCCTGATCGAGCGGCCGGGGCGGGCGGCCATCGACGTCATCGCCGATATCCTGCCGGTGATCATTCGCACCTTCCCGTGGCCGAAGTCGATGCGCTGGGGCGCGCGCTCGGCCAAAGCGGGCGCGCTGCAATGGGTACGGCCGCTGCACGCGATCACCGCCACCTTCGGTCCCGAAACCGAGACGCCGGACGTGGTGCCGTTCTCTGTCGACGGCATCGACAGCGGGCAGATCACCTATGGTCATCGCTTCATGGCCCCTGGCGCCATCGAGGTACGCCACTTCGCCGACTACGAGGCGAAGCTGGAGGCCGCGAAAGTCGTGCTCGATGCGGAGCGGCGGCGCGACATCATCCTCGCCGATGCCAGGCAACTTGCCTTCGCGCAAGGCTATGAGCTGATCGAGGATCAGGCGCTGCTGGAGGAAGTGGCGGGGCTGGTCGAGTGGCCGGTGGTGCTGATGGGATCGTTCGATCCGGCGTTTCTTTCGATCCCCGGCGAGGTGATCCGCGCCACCATCCGCCACAACCAGAAATGCTTCGTGATGCGCGACCCGGCGACGGGCGCTCTCGCGCCGAAGTTTGTTCTGGTGGCGAATATCGAGGCGAGCGACGGCGGCGCCGCTATCGTCGCCGGCAACGAGCGCGTGATCCGCGCGCGGCTGTCGGATGCAAAATTCTTCTACGACACCGACCTGAAGACGAAACTCGAAGACCGGCTGCCGAAGTTCTCGCAGATCGTGTTTCATGAAAAGCTCGGCACGCAGGCTGAACGGATCGACCGCATCGAGCGGCTGGCGGTCGAACTGGCGCCGCTTGTGGGCGCCGATGTCGAGAAGACCAGGCGCGCCGCGCGGCTGGCGAAAGCCGATCTTCTGACCGAAGTGGTCGGCGAGTTTCCCGAATTGCAGGGCGTGATGGGCCGCTACTATGCGCTGGCGCAGGGTGAGGATGCGGCAGTCGCGCAGGCGTGCGAGGATCACTACAAGCCGCAGGGGCCGACCGACCGCGTGCCGACCGATCCGGTGGCGATTGCCGTGGCGCTGGCCGACAAGATCGACACGCTGGTCGGCTTCTGGGCCATCGACGAGAAGCCGACCGGCTCGAAAGACCCCTATGCGCTGCGCCGCGCGGCGCTGGGGGTGATTAGACTGATTATAAACAATGATCTCCAGCTAAAGCTCCGTCACATCACCGCAGAGGCACTGAATTTACTTGGAGAAAGTAAACCGGACTTGGTCGACGAGGCGAGGCAGCGCTGGCAGACTCTGTACGGTGGGGATCAATCTATCGCCTCTGCACTTGAAGGCGCCTTCGCCGCGGTTTTTGTAAAAGATTTTCTTTCTTTCTTCGCCGACCGCCTGAAGGTGCAACTGCGCGAGCAGGGCGCGCGGCATGATCTGGTCGATGCGGTGTTCGCATTAGGCAATAGGGATGCCGAAGGAACACCCGTCCAGGAAAATGTTCAGGACGATCTTCTTCTGATCGTGCGCCGCGTCGAGGCACTTGGAAACTTCCTCGACAGCGACGACGGCAAGAACCTGCTGGCCGGCGTCAAGCGCGCCATCAACATTCTGCGTATCGAGGAAAAGAAGGACGGGACCACCTTCGACGGCGCGCCGGACGCGACGCGCTACACGTTGCCTGAGGAAAAGCAGCTTGCCGCCGCCATTGCGCAGGCGAAGCAGGACGCGGGCGCGGCGGTGGCACAAGAAGACTTCACCGCGGCGATGAGCGCGATGGCCAAGCTGCGACCCGCCGTCGATGCCTTCTTCGACAAGGTGAAGGTCAACGACGACGATCCCGCAATCCGCGCCAACCGTCTCAGGCTGCTGAATGAAATCCGTACCGCGACGCGCACCGTTGCGGATTTCTCGAAGATTCAGGACTGAAATGACTCGTCATGCGCGGACTTGATCCGCGCATCCATCTTGTTTCGTCATGCCCGGCTTTATGCCGGGCATCCACGTCTTTATAGCGTTGCATGAAGGAAGACGTGGATGGCCGGGACAAGCCTAGCCATGACCAATCAGAGAGGCGATCCTCCTCAGTCAAGCACCTGCATGATGCGCCGCGTGCGCGGATCGACCAGCACGGTGCGGCTGTTGACGACCGTATAGCGATAGGTCGTCGGGCCGAACTGCTGCGGCACGTCGTAATAGGTCACGCCGGCCTCCGGCAGCACGCGGCCGACGGTGACCTCGTCGCCGACTTCATAGTCCGGCGTATCCTGCTCGATGACGTAGGTTCGGAACGCGCGCCGCTGCGCCGGCACGATGCCGGTGTCCTCGACCGCGACGCCGACGGTGCCGGGGTCTTCGCGAATGATCACGGTGTTCTGCGCCAAGGCGCCGGTCGTGATCCCCGCTACGCCGGCCATGACGGCTGCCGCAAGAATCCTGTTCCGCATGGTCATCTCCTGTGTTTCCCAAGCGCCCGCTTCGCCGCGAGCCGCGGCGACCGAAGGACGACATGCGCAACAATTCCCCGGCGCGCGCGGCGTTCCGGCACGATTGCGGGCAAGCGGGGGTCATTTCGTGACGCGGGAACCCCGACGGGAAACCTCGACGGGAAAAAGCGGTGACGCATCGCGCACCGGATCCACGCCGGCCGGCCGATGTTCTAAGATCGCAGCCGATTCGTCCGCGCGATGGCGGACGCCGCAACGGAGATCCCGCATGACCATCACCGCCGCGCACCTTCCGGCTATCGTTGCGCTGATCGCCGGCATTCTCATCCTGGTTATGCCCCGCCTGTTGAACTTCATCGTCGCGATCTATCTGATCTTCATCGGGCTCACCGGGCTCGGCGTGTTCCGAATCTTCAAGTTCTGACGTTTCGTCGCAAAGCCTGCATCCCTAACTCGCGCATTTGTGCCGGCGGCCGCGCTGCGGCTCGCCGCCGGCGGGGTTTGTTCTTGTTTGTTCTCCGGTGGCGATAAAAACGCCTTCCAGAGCTATCTTTCGCAGTTGCACAAAGCCCTGAAACCGTGGTGTAACCAGCGCGAGCCGCGTCCCTTTCCGATTGCTGGTTGCCATGGCCAAAGCTGCTTCCAAATCCAAACCCGCCCGCACCAATCCGTCTTCATCCGCCAGTCGCCTGAAGGCCGCCGCCAAAGCCAAAACGGCAGGCAAGCCGGCCGGCAAGACAGCAGCCAAGACTGCTGGCAAGGCGGCCAAGCCGCCCGCGCGGTCTGCCGCCAAGGCCGCCAAGACTGTGACGAAGACAAAGCCGGCCGCGTCGGCGGCGACGTCCGGCAAGTGGGTTTATACGTTCGGCGCAGGCAAGGCCGAAGGCACCGCGGGCATGCGCGACCTGCTCGGCGGCAAGGGCGCCAACCTCGCCGAGATGGCCAATCTCGGCCTGCCGGTGCCGCCCGGCTTCACCATTCCGACCTCGGTCTGCACCTATTTCTACGCGCATGACAAAAGCTATCCGAAGGAATTGAGGGCGCAGGTCGAGAAGGCGCTGGAGCACGTCGGCAAACTGACGGCCAAGGGTTTTGGCGACGCCGTCAATCCGCTGCTGGTCTCGGTGCGCTCGGGCAGCCGCGCCTCGATGCCGGGCATGATGGACACCGTGCTCAATCTCGGCCTCAACGACGTCACCGTCGAGGCGCTGGCGAAAAAGTCCGGCGACCGCCGCTTCGCCTTCGACAGCTACCGCCGCTTCATCACCATGTATTCGGACGTGGTGCTCGGCTTCGGCCATCATCACTTCGAGGACATCCTCGACACCTACAAGGACTCGAAAGGCTACACGCTCGACACCGAGCTTGACGCCGACGACTGGACCGAACTGGTCGGCCGCTACAAGGAAGCGGTGAAGCGCGAGACCGGCAGCGATTTCCCGCAGGATCCGAACGACCAGCTCTGGGGCGCCATCGGCGCGGTGTTCGGCTCGTGGATGAACGCGCGCGCCGTCACCTATCGCCGTCTGCACGACATTCCCGAGACCTGGGGCACCGCGGTCAACGTTCAGGCCATGGTGTTCGGCAACATGGGCGAGACCTCGGCCACCGGCGTTGCCTTCACGCGCAATCCCTCGACCGGCGAGAAAAAACTCTACGGCGAATTCCTCATCAATGCCCAGGGCGAGGACGTCGTCGCCGGCATCCGCACGCCGCAGGACATCACCGAGGAGGCGCGCAAGGACTCCGGCTCCGACAAGCCGTCGATGGAAGCGGCGCTGCCGCAGGCGTTCAAGGAGCTGACGCGGATCTACTCGCTGCTCGAGAAGCACTACCGCGACATGCAGGACCTCGAGTTTACGGTCGAGCAGGGCAAGTTGTGGATGCTGCAGACCCGCAACGGCAAGCGCACCGCCAAGGCGGCGCTGAAGATTGCGGTGGACCTCGCCCGCGAGGGGCTGATCTCCAAGCAGGAAGCGGTGCTGCGCATCGAGCCGGCTTCTCTCGACCAGCTTCTGCATCCGACCATCGACCCCGATGCGGAGCGCGACGTTATCGCCACCGGCCTGCCGGCCTCGCCCGGTGCCGCCTCCGGCGAGATCGTGTTCTCCTCCGATGAAGCGGCCAAGCTCAACGCCGACGGCCGCAAGGTGGTGCTGGTGCGCATCGAGACCAGCCCCGAGGACATCCACGGCATGCACGCCGCCGAAGGCATTTTGACCACGCGCGGCGGCATGACCTCGCACGCCGCCGTGGTGGCGCGCGGCATGGGCAAGCCGTGCGTCTCCGGCTGCGGCACGATCCGCGTCGATTACGGCCGCGGCCTGATGAGCATCGGCAACCGCACGTTCAAGACCGGCGACATCATCACCATCGACGGCTCGCTCGGCCAGGTGCTGGCCGGCAAGATGCCGATGATCGAGCCGGAACTGTCCGGCGAGTTCGGCACGCTGATGGCGTGGGCCGACGAGGTGCGCAAGCTTAAAGTGCGCACCAATGCCGACACGCCGCCGGACGCGCGCACCGCGATCCGCTTCGGCGCCGAGGGCATCGGGCTGTGCCGCACCGAGCATATGTTCTTCGAGGAAGCGCGCATCCGCACCGTGCGCGAGATGATTTTGGCCGAGGACGAGCAGACGCGCCGCGCGGCGCTTGCAAAACTCTTGCCGATGCAGCGCGCCGACTTCGTTGAGCTGTTCGAGATCATGGGCGAGCGCCCGGTGACGATCCGCCTGCTCGATCCGCCGCTGCACGAATTCCTGCCGCATACGCAAGGCGAGATCGACGAGGTGGCGCGTGCCATGGACACCGATCCGCGCCGGCTCGCCGACCGCGCCCGCGAACTCGCCGAGTTCAACCCGATGCTCGGCTTCCGCGGCTGCCGCCTCGCCGTGGTCTATCCCGAGATTGCCGAGATGCAGGCCCGCGCCATCTTCGAGGCGGCGGTCGAGGCCGGCCGCCGCACCGGTAAGGCCGTCGGCGTCGAGGTGATGGTGCCCCTGATCGCCAGCCGCGCCGAGTTCGACCTCGTCAAGGCGCGCATCGATGCCATCGCCGAGGCGGTGGCGCAGGAAACCGGCCGCAAGCTCAGCTATCAGGTCGGCACCATGATCGAACTGCCGCGCGCCTGCCTCAAGGCCGGCGAGATCGCGGAGGCCGCCGAGTTCTTCTCGTTCGGCACCAACGACCTGACCCAGACCACCTTCGGCATCAGCCGCGACGATGCCGCGAGCTTTTTGCCGACCTACACCGCGCGCGGCATCCTGCCGACCGATCCGTTCATCTCGGTGGACCGCGAGGGCGTCGGCGAACTGGTGCAGATCGGCGTTGAGCGCGGCCGCAAGGCGCGGCCGAAGCTCAAGGTCGGCATCTGCGGCGAACACGGCGGCGATCCGGCCTCGGTGACGTTCTGCCACGCCATCGGCCTCGACTATGTGTCGTGCTCGCCCTACCGGGTGCCGATCGCCCGCCTGGCCGCGGCGCAGGCAGCGCTCGGCAAGGATGCCGTCAGCCTCGCCTGAAGCCGGTACGCCCACAGCGCCTCGGCCGAGGAGCCACCCGTTATGACAAGCAAGCCGCCCCGCCGGGGGCGGCTTTTTGTTTGGGGGCGATGGTGGGGCAGGGCGGCACGGTGCTCGTCAAATCCCCCGCCGTGTGCCGGTCCGGCGACGCGAGGTGGTCCGGCGTCGCTGTGAACCCGCCATCGGACCCCCCCCTGTCATCGATGTCGGAAAGCTGAAAAGAACATATTGCGAACATGGAACAGATAGTGTACAAATATCCCCGTTGCCTTTCGTTGTCGCCCCGCCGAATCCCGTTCATAAGGAGCATGTTCGATGTCCCAAGCGGCCCTGCGTATCGTTGAAGGATCTTCCATGGACAAGACCAAGGCTCTGTCGGCGGCGCTGTCACAGATCGAGCGGCAGTTCGGCAAGGGCTCGGTGATGAAGCTCGGCAAGAGCGACCGCTCGATGGACGTCGAAACGGTGTCCTCGGGCTCGCTCGGGCTCGACATTGCGCTCGGTACCGGCGGGCTGCCCAAGGGGCGGATCATCGAGATTTACGGGCCTGAATCCTCGGGCAAGACCACGCTGGCGCTGCACGCGGTGGCCGAGGCGCAGAAGAAAGGCGGCATCTGCGCCTTCGTCGATGCCGAGCACGCGCTCGACCCGGTTTATGCCCGCAAGCTCGGGGTCAACGTCGATGAATTGCTGATCTCGCAGCCCGATCATGGCGAGCAGGCGCTGGAGATTGCCGATACGCTGGTGCGCTCCGGGGCGGTCGATGTGCTGATCATCGATTCGGTGGCGGCGCTGGTGCCGCGCGCCGAACTGGAAGGCGAGATGGGCGAGTCGCTGCCCGGCCTACAGGCGCGACTGATGAGCCAGGCGCTGCGCAAGCTCACTGCCTCGATCAACAAGTCCAACACCATGGTGATCTTCATCAACCAGATCCGGATGAAGATCGGCGTGATGTATGGCTCGCCTGAGACCACCACCGGCGGCAACGCGCTCAAGTTCTACGCCTCGGTGCGCCTCGACATCCGCCGCATCGGCGCGATCAAGGACCGCGACGAGGTGATCGGCAACCAGACCCGCGTCAAGGTGGTGAAGAACAAGCTGGCGCCGCCGTTCAAGCAGGTCGAGTTCGACATCATGTACGGCGAGGGCGTCTCCAAGATGGGCGAGATCCTCGACCTCGGCGTCAAGGCCGGCATCGTCGAAAAGTCGGGCGCCTGGTTCTCCTACGACAGCCAGCGGCTCGGACAGGGGCGGGAGAATGCCAAGGGCTTTCTCAAGGCCAATCCCGACATGACCGCCAAGATCGAGGCCGCGATCCGCCAGAATTCCGGGCTGATCTCCGAGCAGATTTTGGCTGGCACGCCGGAAAAGGACGAGGACGGCGAGGAGCCGGCAGAGGACTGAGCCCGCCTGACCCGCCGGCGGCTTGCCACCGCTCGCGGTCAGACGGGAAGGCGGTGCGGTTCGGGTTGACCCGAACCGCGGAGGGAGACGGCGCCGCGGCGCGGCGGTTCACGCCCGGCTCGTCGATGCCGGCACCACCGCCCTGAGAGCAATCGCGAGAGACTTAAGACCTGAGACTTGAGAATTGTCCCGGCCGCCTTTTGGTTGCCGGGATACGCCGGAGACATTGAGTTGCCGATGTCTCCGGCCTTTGCCTTTGTCTGTCTTGTGCCCGTCTCGCCGGGGCTGCTGCGTGCCCAGCTCTGCCGCAGCGGATTGGAAAACCTCGCCCGCCGTCCTGCTGCCGAGGCAGCCGGTCGCGGTGTCCGCCGTGTCCGATGGCCCCCTGCCGAGGTATCCGCCCCGCGCTGAACATCTCCCCGTGTCATTTCCCCGCGCCCAGGTATCGCCCGCGCCGGGGCATTCGCCCATGTTGAGGTGCCCGCCCCCTATCCGCCGTGCGCCTATCTCGCGCGGAACGACTGGAACAGTCCCTTGACGCAGTCCGATCCCACGCCAGCGAGGTCGAAATTGCGCTCGTAGCGCAGCCAGTCCACCCACAAGCCGCGCATCATCGCGGTAAAGGCGCGTTCGGCCACCGCCGGGGGCCAGCGCGGACTGAGCAGGCCATCGCGTTCGGCCATCGCAAACAGGCGGGTCAGGTTGGCATGCATGGTGGCGTCGGCTTCGTTCTGGCGCGCCAGCGCCTCCGCCATCTCGCCGAGATAGTCGCAGCGGAACAAGAGGATGGCAAACACCCGCTGGCGTTGCTGGTCCGCGGCAAGCGTCTTCAGGCAATCGCAGGCGACCTGTTCCAGAAGCCCGAGCGGGTCGGGGTTGCCGCCGGTCGCCGCCTGCTCGACAAGGTCCTCCTGCGGCAGTCGGACGCCCTCGTAGAGCGCGCGAAACAGCGCTACCTTATCGGCGAAGTGCCAATAGATCGCCCCGCGGGTGACGCCGGCCGCCTCGGCGATCTGCTCCAGCGACGTCTGTGCGACGCCGTTGGCATAGAACAGCTGCTCGGCGGCATCGAGGATGCGTCGGCGGGTTTTTTCGGCCGCGGCTTTTGTGCTTCGCGCCATAAAGACACTACTTTACATACAGCGATGTAGGTATATCCTGCGCCGCTCAAAAAGAAAGGCCGCCGGACCGCGAACCGTCCCGCAAGACGGCGGATGCGATATGTCACCGACCAGAGCTTTCCGCGTTCTCTGCCCGATCCTCGCGCTCGGGCTTGCCGGCTGCGACAGCGGTGCGGCGCCGACGCCTGCTGCGGCGCCCCCGCCGCCGAGCGTCGCCGTGTCCGAGATCAGGCCCGAAGCCGTGCCGCTGCATTATCAATATGCCGGGCGCATCGCGGCGTTTCGCGAGGTCGAGGTGCGCGCCCGCATCCAGGGCATTCTGCAGGAGAAAACCTTCATCGAAGGCGCGCAGGTGAAAGAGGGCGACGTCCTGTTCCGCATCGACCCCGCGTCTTACGAGGCGGAGCTTGCACGCGCACGGGCGAGCCTGCAGGAGGCCGAGGCGCAGGTGGCGCGCACCGAGCGCGATGTCGAGCGCGCCGTCACCCTGTTCCAGCGCAACGTCGGCACCGAGAAGGCACGCGACGACGCGCTGTCCGCCCGCGATCTGGCCAGGGCGGCGCTGGCCGGCGCCAGGGCGCAGGTGCAAACCGCCGAGATCAACCTCGGCTACACCACGATCACCGCGCCGATCGCCGGCATCACCTCGTTGCGCGTCCTGCCCGAAGGCAGCCTCGTCAACACCGGCACCAACAGCCTGCTGACGCGCATCACCCAGCTCGATCCGGTCTACGTCCACTTCTCCTTCACCGACACCGAGGCGCGGGAAATCCGCCGCCTTCTTGAGTCGGGGCAGGGTTTTGGCCCGCCGGGCGGCCGGCTCAAGGTCAGGATCAGCTTTGGCGACGGCCAGAGCTACGACCGCGAGGGCGAGGTCGATTTCACCGACAGCAATCTCGACCTCCAGACCGGCACGCTGCGCGCCCGCGCCGTGCTTGCCAACCCCGACAACCGCCTGCGCCCCGGCGAGTTCGTCCGGGTCTCGGTCGAGGGCGTGACGCGGCGCGACGCCATCGTGGTGCCGCAGGCGGCGGTGATGCAGGGGCCGCAGGGCCAGTTCGTCTATGCGCTGGAAGCCGGCGACAAGGCGGTGGTGCGGCCGATCACCATCGGCCGCGAGGTCGGCAAGGGCTGGATCGTCGAGAGCGGCCTCAAGGCAGGTGAGCGCATCGTCACCGAGGGCGTCATCAAGGTGAAGCCCGGCAGCGCCGTTGCCATCGCCGGCACCGGCAATGCGCGCGCGGATGCGGCCTCGCAATGAAGGCCAACCCTTTCATCGACCGCCCCGTCTTCGCCATGGTGATCTCGATCGTGATCGTGCTCGCCGGCCTCGTGGCGATGCGGGCGCTGGCGGTCGAGCAGTACCCGCAGATCGTGCCGCCGCAGGTGGTGGTGCAGGCGAGCTATCCCGGCGCCAATGCCGAGACGGTGGCCCAGGTCGTCGCCGCGCCGCTCGAGCAGCAGATCAACGGCGTCGAAGACATGCTCTACATGCAGTCGACGAACTCCAGCGCCGGCACCATGCGGCTGACGGTGACGTTCCAGATCGGCACCAACCCCGACCAGGCGACAATCAACGTCAACAACCGCGTGCAGCGCGCGATCTCGACGCTGCCGGCCGAGGTGACGCGGCAGGGGCTGATCGTCAACAAGCAGTCGAGCACCATTCTCGCCGTGCTGGCGATGTCGTCGGACGATCCGCGCTACGATTCGATCTACATCTCGAACTATGCGCTGCTCAACATCATCGACGAGCTGAAGCGTGTCCCCGGCGTCGGCGACGCCGCGCTGTTCGGCGCCAAGAACTACTCGATGCGCATCTGGCTGCGCCCCGACAAGCTCGCACAGTACGACCTGACGCCCGGCGACATCGCCACCGCGATCCGCGAGCAGAACGCCCAGTTCGCCGCCGGCCGCTTCAACGAGGAGCCGTCTCGCACCGGCCTCGCCTTCACCTATTCGGTCAACACTGAGGGCCGTCTGCCGGACGCCCGCGCCTTCGAGGACATCATCGTGCGCTCGGACGCCAACGCCGCGACGCTGCGGCTGAAGGACGTCGCGCGCATCGAACTGGGCGCCCAGAACTACGCTTTCGCCGCCACCCACAACGGCACGCCGGCGGTGCCGATCGGCGTTTACCTGCAGCCCGGCGCCAACGCGCTCGGCACGCTCGATGCCGTCAGCGCCCGCATCACGGAGCTGGAAAAGAACTTTCCGCAAGGGCTGAAGGCGTCGATCCCCTATGACACCACGCTGTTCGTGCGCGTCTCCATCGAGGAAGTGGTTAAGACCTTCCTCGAGGCGATGGCGCTGGTCATCGTCGTGGTGTTCGTGTTCCTGCAGAACTGGCGCGCCACGCTGATCCCGGTGCTCGCGGTGCCGGTCTCGATCCTCGGCACCTTCGCCGGCATGTACGTGCTTGGCTTCTCCATCAACCTGTTGACGCTGTTCGGGCTGGTGCTCGCGATCGGCATCGTGGTCGATGACGCCATCGTCGTGCTCGAAAACGTCGAGCGCATCATGACCACCGAGAAGCTGCCGCCGCGCGAGGCGGCGATCAAGGCGATGGGAGAGGTCACGGGGCCGATCGTCGCCATCGTGCTGGTGCTGTGCGCGGTGTTCGTGCCGGTCGCCTTCATGGGCGGGTTGGCCGGCGAGATGTACCGCCAGTTCGCGGTGACGATCGCGGTGTCGGTGACGATTTCCGGCATCGTGGCGCTGACGCTGAGCCCGGCGCTGTGCGCCTTGATCCTCAAGCCAGGCCACCACGAGCCGGCGGCGCCGTTCCGCTGGTTCAATCGGGCGTTTGCCAGCATCACCTCGGGCTACACCGCGGGCGTGCGGTTCTTCCTCAAGCGCGCCGCGCTCGGGCTGTTGCTGTTCGCCGGCATCGGCGCGGTGGCGGCGCTGTTGTTTTTCCGCATCCCCGGCTCGATGGTGCCGGACGAGGACCAGGGCAGCGTGTTCGCCGTGGCGCTGTTGCCGCCGGCGGCGTCGATGACGCGCACGCAGGCCGTTATGGCAAAGGTCAACGAGAGCATCCTCGCCCGGCCCGAGGTCAGCGACATCGTCAGCTTTTCCGGCTTCGATCTGCTGGCCGGCGTGCAGAAGACCAGCGCCGGCATTTCGTTCGTCCAGCTCAAGGACTGGAACGAGCGCACCAAGCCTGAGGAAAGCTCGGCGGCGCTCGCGCAATCCTTTCTGGAGTTGAACGGGCCGGTGCGCGATGCGCAGGTGCTGGCGTTCACACCGCCGCCGATCCGCGGCATGAGCAACACCGGCGGCTTCGAGGCGTTCGTGCAGGATCGTCGCGGCGGCACCCCGCAGCAGTTGATCGAGGCGGCGCAGCAACTGGTTACGGCGGCGGCCAAGCGGCCCGAACTCGCCGGCGTGCAGACCACGTTCGTCAGCAACGTGCCGCAGTATCGCATCGCGCTCGACCGCGAGAAGGCCAAGGCGCTCGGCGTGCCGATCATGTCGGTCTTCGAGACCATGCAGAGCACGTTCGGCAGCCTCTACGTCAACGATTTCACGCTGTTCGGGCGCAACTATCAGGTCAACCTGCAATCGGAAGCGAATTTTCGCGAGCGGCCGGAAGACCTGAAGCAAGTATTTGTGCGGGCAAGCTCTGGCAGCATGATCCCGGTCGATACGCTTCTGCGCGTTGAGCGCATCGTCGGCCCCGACCAGATGGACCGCTTCAACGCCTTTCCCGCCGCAAAGGTGATCGGCAATCCGGCGCCGGGTTATTCGTCCGGCCAGGCGATCGGCGCGATGCGTGAACTCGCCGCCACCGCTTTGCCCGACGGCTACCAGGTCGCCTGGACCGGCTCGGCTTATCAGGAGATCGCCACCAGCGGCACCGGGCTGCAGGCGTTCGTGTTCGGCCTGATCATGGTGTTTCTAATCCTCGCCGCGCAGTACGAGCGCTGGTCGCTGCCGCTCGCGGTGGTGATGGCGGTGCCGTTCGCGCTGTTCGGCGCGCTGATCGCTATCTGGCTGCGCGGCCTCAACAACGACGTCTATTTCCAGATCGGCCTGGTGACGCTGATCGGGCTCGCCTCGAAGAACGCCATCCTGATCGTCGAGTTCGCCGTGCTCAAGCGCCGCGACGGCATGGGGGTGATCGAGGCGGCGACCGAGGCGGCACGGCTGCGCTTCCGCCCGATCGTGATGACCTCGCTCGCCTTCGTGCTCGGCTGCGTGCCGCTCGCCACCTCGACGGGCGCGGGCGCGGCCAGCCGGCATTCGATCGGTACCGGCGTGATCGGCGGCATGTTGGCGGCGACCTTCATCGCCGTGTTCTTCATTCCGATGTTCTACCGGCTGATCGCGCGCAAGGAGACGGCGGCCGACCGCCGGGCCCGCGAGGCCGCCGGCACCAACGTTACCGCGGGGCCGGCTTAATCCTGCGCCGGCATGGCCTCCGCCGGCGCGGCTTTCCCGGCCGCGGCGCGCTTGGCGTCGGTTTTGGCTTCGATCTGGCCGATCGCGTCCACCACCGCCTCGAAGGTCAGCAGCGTCGAGGCATGGCGGGCCTTGAAGTCGCGCACCGGCTCCAACAGCGCGATCTCTTCCCACTTGCCCTGCGGCGGCTGGCCGTTCTCCTTCAGCATGCGCCAGACGATGTCGCGCAGTTCGCGCAACTCGGTGGCGGTGGAGCCGACCACATGCGCCGCCATGATCGAGGACGACGCCTGACCGAGCGCGCACGCCTTGACCTCATGGGCGAAGTCGGTGACGACGCCATCGTGCATCTTGAGGTCGACCTTGACGGTGGAGCCGCACAGTTTGGAATGGGCGGTGGCCGAGGCATCGGGGGAGGGCAGGCGGCCGAGGCGGGGAATGTTGCCCGCGAGCGCAATGATCCGCTTGTTGTAGACGTCGTTCAACATGATCGCGTTCCGCGCCGCAGGCCGTTGATTCTGCGCCGGAAAGCAGGCTTTTGGCCGGACTTGTCGGGTGGCTTGGCGATTGCGGCTGTCACCCTATATAATACTGCGGCCACGGAAATACACCTGCCCGCGTGGCGGACGACGACATTGCGAAAGGCCGGCGTGCCGCGTTGTGTGGCCCCGGTCAGGAACGTCCTGCGGCAAAGAGCATCTGCCTGGGTAGGGCACGGCGCATGCGGGGACGGAGTATTCCGCCGCGACGTGCCGGAAGATGAAGGGTTTCAGGCGTCCGGCGGCTTTTAAGCCCGCCTCCGTCTGCCCGGTGACACTCCGGCCCCCTTTTTGAGGGACGGCCGGTCGAACGGAGTTGAGATGGACGCACTGATCAAGCCGCTGCGCGCGGCCAAACCTTCTGACGTCAAGCCGGACGCCAAAACCGATTCCAAATCGCCCGATCCCCGGCCCGAGGCAGCCCGGTCGCAGGATACGCGGCCGGCCGAACTCGACCCGGCCGAGTTTCAGGCCGCCGCCATCCGCCCCGACCTGCCGCGCCCCTCGCGCGCCGAGGCCGAGCGCGCGGTTCGCACCCTGATCGCCTATATCGGCGAGGATCCGGCCCGCGAAGGGCTGGTCGATACGCCGCGCCGCGTCGTCGAGGCGTTTGACGAACTCTATGCCGGCTACCGGCTGTGCCCGGCCGAGGTGCTCAACCGCACCTTCGGCGAGACCGCCGGCTACGACGACTTCGTGCTGGTGCGCGACATCGGTTTTCATTCGCACTGCGAACATCACATGATGCCGTTCTACGGCCGCGCCCACATCGCCTATACGCCGGTCGATCGCGTTGTCGGGCTGTCGAAGCTTGCCCGCCTCGTCGATATCTTCGGCCACCGCCTGCAGACCCAGGAGCACCTGACGGCGCAGATCGCGGCGTCGATCGACGCCATCCTCAAGCCGCGCGGCGTCGCGGTGATGATCGAGGCCGAGCATACCTGCATGTCGGTGCGCGGCATCGCCAAGGAAGGTGCGCTGACGGTGACGACGCGTTTCACCGGTACGTTCCGCGACGATCCGCACGAGCAGGCCCGCTTCCTCACGATGGTGCGCGCGCCGCAGCGCTAAGCAGCGCTAAACGTGCCGGCGGCGCGACGCCGGCCCGCAAGATTGCCCGAGAGACCCGATGAACTCCGAACCCGACCGCGACAGGAACGAGGAGGGGCTGACGTTCCGCCCCAAATTCGACGCCGGCGGCCTCCTCACCTGCGTGACCACCGACGCGGCGAGCGGCGAGGTGCTGATGGTCGCCCACATGAACGAGGAGGCGCTCAGCCGCACGCTGACGACGGGCGAGGCGTGGTACTTCAGCCGCTCGCGGGCAAGGCTGTGGCGGAAGGGCGAAAGCTCGGGCCATGTGCAGCGGGTGATCGAGGCGCGCATCGATTGCGATCAGGATGCGGTCTGGCTGCGGGTCGAGCAGGCGGGCGGCGCCGCCTGCCACACCGGGCGGCGCTCGTGCTTCTACCGGACGGTGACGGCGGACGAGGGCGGCGCGGTGCGGCTTGCGTTCGCCGACGGCGGCGACGGCGCGTCCCGCGTGTTCGATCCCGCCGCCGTCTATGGCAAGGGCGGCTGAAGGGCCGCTTAACGCGCCGTTAACCATAATCGGTCAGCTTCGAGGGTGGCGTCACGGCCGTTGCCCGCGCCGTGTGCGCAACGCAAAGAGCGGCACCGGGGACCACACCGCATGGCAGTCGATTCGCTCCTGCCGGTATCGCCGACACTCTCCCGTCAGCATGTCGCCGGCGCGATCAAAAGCGCGGCGAACACCACCGGTGTCAGCTTCGACTACCTGCTGGCCACCGCAAAGATCGAATCCGACTTCAATCCGAAGGCGTCGGCGCGCACCTCCTCGGCTCGCGGCCTGTTCCAGTTCATCGAGCAGACCTGGCTCGGCACCGTGAAGGAAGCCGGCGCCGTGCTCGGCTACGGCGACTACGCCGCCGCCATCACCCGCTCGCCGTCCGGCCATTACAGCGTCAGCGATCCGGCGGCGCGCGAGGCGATCCTCAAGCTGCGCCACGATCCGGACGTCAGCGCGGCGATGGCCGGCGTGCTGACCCGCTCCAACGGCGTCAAGCTCGGCCGCGCCATCGGCCGCGCGCCGACCGACGCCGAACTCTACATGGCGCATTTTCTCGGCGTTGGCGCCGCGACGCGGCTCATCACGCAAGCCGAGCGCAATCCGCGCGCCTCGGGCGCGTCGCTGTTTCCCACCGCCGCTGCGGCCAACCGCTCGATCTTCTACGAGCGCGGCGGCGCGCCACGCAGCGTGTCGCAGGTCTATTCGCTGTTGAACGCACGTTATCAGGCCGCCGTCGATGCGCCTTCGACGCGCATGGCGGCCGCTTCGCTCGGGCCTGAAGCGGCGACGGCGGCCCCCGACAACGCCGCTTATCTCGCGAGCTTCCCGCAAAGCCCTCGCGTGGGAACGGAGGTGGCCGCGTCCGCGCCGGTATTCCGCACGCTGTTCCAGGGCGGCACGCGCACCGAGCCGGTGTCGCCCGCGGTGGCGAGCCTGTGGAGTGACAGCCGCGCAACCCCGTCGGCGAAACCGGCGTCGTTCACCGAACGGTGGTCCGCCGCCTTCGACCTGTTCAGCGACCGTTCGGGCCGCTTCAGCAATTCCTGAGCAGGTGTCATCGCCGCCGCGTTATGGTGAACGCTTTGTTAAGCGCGGCCGCCGATACTGAACGCCGTCTCACCGGATCGACTGTCGCGTCATGATCGTTCGGCATTTCGTCAACTGGGTCCGCACCGCGCCGGCCGGCGAGCGCGCCGAGGCGACCCGCGCACTGGCCCGCGCCTGGCTCGTCTCCGATCTCTCCGACGACGACCGCGCCGCCGCCGAGGGCGCGCTTCTGATGCTGCTCGACGATGTGTCGCCGTTGGTGCGGCGCGCCATGGCCGAGGTGTTTGCCGCCGCCGATGCGGCCCCGGTCGCGGTGGTGCGCGCGCTCGCGCTCGATCAGGATTCGGTGGCGCTGCCTGTGCTCGAATATTCGCCGTTGCTGTCCGACACCGATCTCGTCGATCTCGTCGCCACCGGCTCGGTGGCGGCGCAGTGCGCCATTGCCCGCCGCCTCGATCTTGCGGCGCCGGTCGCCGCCGCAATCGCCGAGGTGGGCCAGCCGGAAGCGACATTGGCGCTGATCGAGAACGTGCTGGTCGAGGTGCCGGCGTTCTCGCTGTCGCGCATCATCGCCCGCCATGGCCACCTTGCCGCGATCCGCGAGACGCTGCTGGCGCGCGACGATCTGCCGACGGCCTGCCGGCTTGCGCTGGTGACGCGGCTGTCGCAGACGCTATCGTCGTTCGTTGCCGAGCGCGACTGGCTCGGCGCCGACCGTGCCCGCGGCGTTGCCGAGGAGGCGCTGGCACGCGCCGTGCTCAACCTCGCGGCGACCTCGTGCGAGGACGACCTCGACCTCCTGATCGATCATCTGCGCCAGAGCGGCCAGCTCACCGCCGGGCTGTTGCTGCGCGCGCTGATGTCCGGCAACCTCGACCTTGTCGGCGAGGCGCTGGCGCAACTGTCCGGGCTGCCGGCTTCGCGCGTCGCCGCGCTGATCGACGCGGGCGGCGGCGCCGGGCTTGCGGCACTGCTGAGCCGCGCGGGCCTTCCGGCCTCGACCACGCCTGCATTCCGCGCGGCGCTGAAGGAAGGCCGCGAGATCGGGTTCGCCGCTCCCGCGGGCGGGCTGTCGCGGCTCAACCGGCGGCTGGTGGAGCGGGTGCTGGCCGCTTGCGAGCGCGACGCGGCGGCCGACGCCGGCTTGCTGGTGCTGCTGCGGCGCTTTGCGATGGAGGCGGCGCGCGAGGAGGCGCGGCTGTTCTGCGACGAGCTGGTGGCCATGGATGAGACGTCCGTTGCGATCGCCCGCCGCGCGGCTTGAATGCTGCGCTGCCGATCCGGGACCGCTCGAGTTACCGCGTTCGCGACGATCCCGTGTCTGCGCCGCAGCGTTGCACGGCTGCGTCGCGCGCGGGATACAGGGCGGGGTGGCCTCAGTCTCGGTGTTATTCCGGCACGATGCTCGGTGCCAGCACCGCTTCGAGGTGCTCGGGCCGGTCGTGGTTGGCCCGCGTCAGGTAATCGTCCGCGAGCATGCGCAGCTGGACGCTCAGTTCCTCGGCCATGCCGGGCTTGCGCACCGCCGCGTTCTCGCGCACGAAGGCCACGATGGCATCGACGTGGTGGCCGATCAGCCCGCCCGGCACCTTGGTCAGGTCGGGCGCGTGCTCGATGATCCGGCACAGGCTCGTGGCGGTATCGGCCGCGACCGGATAGCCGAAGGTCGCGGCACCCCCCTTGATGTCATGCGCGGCGCGGAACAGTTCGTCGACAGCCTCGCGCGAGAACCCGTTGCGCTCGATGGCGGCATGGGCCGCCGCGAGGCGCTCGCACTCCACCTGCATCCACGAGCGAAACTCGCCGGCAAGGCTCGCCAGCGCGGCTTCGGCGCGGGCCACGGCGTCGTCGATATGGTCTTCGGGCACGCGGCGAATGGCGCGCCGCAGCCGGTTGGGCTGGCGGATGACGATATGATCGGCGAAGCGTGCGATCTCGATGTCGTTCTTCTTGTCGGTCTTCCGAGGGGCCATTGCGGCAGATCTCTCCGGTTCGCCGCTCAGCCGGGGGCGCGGGCCTTGTCCAGCAGCGAGGGTTGCGGCACCACCTCGGCCGCACCGCCGTTGCGGCGCTCCGGGCCGATGTAGGAGCCGCCGGTGTTGCGGCGGCGGTCAGGGCCGAAATAAGTCTTGGTCTTGATGAACGGCCGCGGGTTCAGCACCACGTTGAGCAGGCGCTGATACAGCCCGTTGGCGGAAATCGGCTTAGCCAGGAATTCGGTGACGCCGGCGTCGCGCGCCATGGTGACGCGGCGTTTCTCGGAGTGGCCGGTCAGCATGATGATCGGCACGTAGGGGTTGCCGTAGGCGTCGGGCTGGCGGATCATCTGCGCCAGTTCGATGCCGTCGAAGATCGGCATGGCCCAATCGGTGATGATGATGTCCGGCGCATAGTGATTGTACATCTCCAGCGCCGTCGCCCCTTCCTCCGCCTCGTAGACCTCGCGCGCGCCGAACGAATGCAGCAGAGTGCGCAGGATTCGGCGCATGTGGGCGTTGTCGTCGCAGCAGAGAAAACGCAGCTTGTTGAAATCGATGCGGAACATGCGCGGGCTCTCGAAGGATGCGCGGCCGGGCGTACACCTTGCGTTAACCATAGCCGGCAGCCGTTAAGGAAAGGTTATCCCGGCGGGCCGGGTAAGGCGGCCCGTGCCCCGAGGCGAGGCGCAGGGGGAGCCCCGGGCAGGTGCGGTCATATTGTTGAAAAGATTGGCTTGCAGCGTTGGCGGGAACCGTCGCCCGGAACACGCGGGCGGCCTTGCGCGTTGTGACCGGAAACGAAGGGGGTGCGATGACCGACATTGAGAGCCGGGCCGCGCGGCGTATCCTGTGTGTGTTTCCGCGCTACACCTCGTCGTTCGGCACCTTCGAGTATTCCTATCCGCTGACGGCCGGCGTCCACGCCTTCATGCCGCCGCAAGGGCTGTTGCTGATCGCCGCCTACCTGCCGCGACACTGGCAGGTGCGTTTCATCGACGAGAACATCGCCTTCGCCACCGACGACGATTTTCGCTGGGCCGAGGCGGTGCTGGTCAGCGGCATGCACATCCAGCGCCGGCAGATGAACGACATCTGTCGCCGCGCCCATGCGTTCGACCTGACGGTAGCGATCGGCGGGCCGTCGGTCAGCGCCTGCCCGGACTACTACCCCGAGTTTGACTACCTCCATATCGGCGAACTGGGCGACGCCACCGACGAGCTGATCGCGCGCCTCGCCCGCGACCCGGCGCGGCCGCCGGGGCAGGTGGTGCTGAAAACCGCGGACCGCCGGCCGATGACCGAGTTTCCGGTGCCGGCCTATGAGCTGGCCGACATGCGCCGCTACTTTCTCGGCAGCATCCAGTATTCCAGCGGCTGCCCCTACCAGTGCGAATTCTGCGACATTCCCGGCCTCTACGGCCGCAATCCGCGCCTGAAGACGCCGGAGCAGATCACCCGCGAACTCGACAAGATGCTGGAATGCGGGCTCGCCGGCTCGGTCTATTTCGTGGACGACAACTTCATCGGCAACCGCAAGGCGGCGCTGGACCTGCTGCCGCACCTGATCGCGTGGCAGAAGAAGACCGGCTACGTGCTGCGCTTTTCCTGCGAGGCGACGCTCAACATCGCCAAGCGGCCAGAAATTCTCGAGAAGATGCGGGAGGCCTATTTTGTCACGGTGTTCTGCGGCATCGAGACGCCCGACCCCGAGGCGCTGAAGGCGATCTCCAAGGATCACAACATGATGGTGCCGATCATGGAGGCGATCGGCACGCTGAACGCCCACGGCCTGGAGGTGGTGTCGGGCATCATCCTCGGGCTCGATACCGACCGGCCCGAGACCGGACGCCACCTGCTCGATTTCATCGACCAGTCGCAGATCCCGCTCCTCACCATCAACCTGTTGCAGGCATTGCCGAAGACCCCGTTATGGGATCGCCTGCAACGCGAGGGGCGGCTGATCGAGGACGAAGGCCGCGATTCCAACGTCGATTTCCGCCTGCCCTACGAGCAGGTGGTGACGACCTGGCGCAACTGCATGGGCAGCGCCTACGAGCCGGACAAGCTGTTCGCCCGCTTCGAGCATCAGGTGCGGCATACCTACGCCAACCGCATCAAGCCACCCCTGAACCGCGCCCGGCTGTCGTGGCCGAACATCAAGCTCGGGCTCACGCTGTTGCGCAACATTCTGTGGAAGGTCGGCGTGCGCGGCGACTATCGCCGGACGTTCTGGTCATTCGCGCTGCGCCGGATCGCGCGCGGCGAGATCGAATACCTTATCAGCACCTGTCTCGTCGCCCACCACCTGATCCTGTTTGCGCGCGCCGCCTCGACCGGCCGCACCAATGCCTCCTACTATTCGCTGAAACTTCAGGAATCGGCCCGGCAGATGGCGGCAGGATGAGGCAGGTGGGGCGCCGCGCCGCCGGGGCACCTGGTGAAGCGGCGATAAACCGCGCCGGGATGGTTCCCTTAACGGCGAACTCTGCGACAATGGCCGCGTTTTGCGGTGATTCCCCATCGTGAGACCGGCCACATTGCGCTACTGGATAAGGCATGGTTCCTGACAACCTGAGCGAGGAAGAGGCGGCCCGCAAGCGGCCCAGCATTGCCTTCGGCGTCGAGCGCATCGGGCTCCTTGCGCTGCGCGCGCCGCTGGCCTGGACGCTGGTACTGCTGGCGCTGTGCGTCGGAGCGGTGTTCGGGCTGGAGCGCATCAAGGTCGATGACTCGCTGAGCCAGTTGTTTCGGTCCGACACCGTGGAGTACCGGCAGTACGAGGCGGTGACGCGCCGCTTTCCCTCCGCCGAATACGACGTGCTGATGGTGGTCGAGGGCAAGACCCTGCTCGCCCGCGACAACCTCGAAAAGCTGCGCAACCTCGTCACCGACCTGCAACTGATCGATGGCACCCGCGGCCTGATCTCGATCTTCTCGGCGCGGCAGGCGCCGGCGCCCGGCCAGATTCCGGCGGCGCTGTTTCCGCAAGTCCTGCCCGAGGGCGCCGCCTACGACGCCTTCATCGAGACGGTGAAGGCCAACGAGATCATCCGCGGCAAACTGCTCTCCGAGGACGGCACGCTGACGCTGGTGGTGCTGGCGCTCGAACCGGAGATCATGTCCAACAACAAGCTCAAGGGCGTGATCGGTGAAATTCGCCAGGTGATGGCCGAGGATCTCGCCGATTCCGGCCTGACCTACCAGCTCTCCGGCGTGCCGGTGATGCAGCTCGAAATCCGCAATGCGGTCGAGCGCGACGGCATCATCTACAATGTCGCCGGCATCATCGCCGGCTGCCTGATCGCCATCCTGTTCTTCCGAAAGCTGTCGTTCATGGTGATCGCGGCATTCCCGCCGCTGCTTGCCATCCTGCTGTCGCTCGGTGCGCTCGGCTGGGCCGGGTTTTCTCTGAACATGTTTTTGAACGTGATGACGCCGCTCATCATGGTCATCTCGTTCTCGGACTCGATGCAGCTCACCTTTGCCGCGCGCGACCGTCTGATCGCCGGCGAGAGCAAATACGAGGCATTCCGCAATGCCATTCTGGTGGTCGGGCCGGCCTGCGTCCTGACCCATGCCACCGCCGGCATTTCCTTCATCGCGCTGATGTTCTCCAACTCCGACCTGATCCAGAAGTTCGGCGAGGCGGGCTTTGCCGCCACGGCCATCGCGCTCGTCGCGGTGCTGACGCTGGTGCCGGCGTTCGGCGTGCTGCTGGTGCGCAATGAGAAGGTGTTCGCCACCCGTTTCCGCGGCGCCGACATGGGCGTCAACGCGCTGCGCGCGTTCTGCCAGTGGATCGCGGTGCGCATGGTGTCGCGGCCGGGGCTGTACAGCCTGATCGCGGTGATCGTGGTCGGCACGCTGGCCGGCATCTACGCGACGCTGGAGCCGCGCTACCGGCTCGCCGACCAGGTGCCGGACAAGCAGCAGGCGGTCGAGGCATCGAGCCGGCTCGACGCCAAACTGACCGGCGCCAACCCGATCGACATCCTGATCGAATTCCCCAAAGGCGCCTCGCTCTATTCGAAGGACACGCTCGACACCGTTGCGCAGGTGCACGCGCTGGTCGAACAGCAGGCCGGCGTCGGCAACGTGTGGTCGCTGGAGACGCTGCGGCGCTGGCTCGCCGAGAAAGCCGGCAGCCACGACGTCGAAACGCTCAAGGAGTATGTCGATCTGTTGCCATCGCATCTGGTGCGGCGCTTCATCGATGCCGATCAGGAGGCGGTGGTGGTGTCGGGCCGCGTCCCCGACAAGGACGCCAGCGACATCCTGCCGATCGTCGAGAAGCTCGACGCCGCGCTGAAGCAGGTGCGCGACGCCCATCCCGGCTACGAGATCGCCGTCACCGGGCTGTCGGCCATCGCCGCGCGCAACAGCGCCGGCATGATCGACAAGCTCAACCAGGCACTGACCGTCGAGTTCTTGTTCGTCGCGATTTTCATCGGGTTGGCATTCCGCTCGGTGGTGGTGATGCTGTCGTGCATCCTGCCCGGCATCTTCCCGGTGGTGCTGTCGGGCACGGTGCTGTGGCTGTTGGGGGAGGGGTTGCAGTTCGCCAGCATGGTGGCGCTGATCGTCTCGTTCGGGCTGGGGTTGTCGGCGACCATCCACTTCCTCAATCGGCTGCGGCTCGCCGACAGCCCCGATCATCATGACGCGGCGGTGGCGGTGGAGCGGGCGACGGTGCTGGTCGGTCCGGCCCTGATCCTGACCACGGTGGTGCTGGCCTGCGGGCTGGTGGTGACGGTGTTCTCCGACTTGCCGTCGCTCAGGCTGTTCGGCTGGCTCAGCGCGTTCTCGATGGTCGCCGCGCTGGTCGCCGACCTGTTCATCCTGCGGCCGACCGCGATGTGGCTGATCCAGACGGCGGTGCGGCTGCGCGGCCGTAAAACGCCGAAGACCGCCGGGTAGCGCCGTCGTTACAGCGCGAGCCGGTCGCGGCGCATCCAGCGCCGCATCATCAGCACCGCGACGACGGCCAGCCCCGCCGCCAGCCCGACCCAGATGCCGACGCCGCCGAGACCGACATAGAAGGCGAAAATCAGGCTGAGCGGCATGCCGCAACCCCAGTAGCCGAATGCGGCGTAGAGCATCGGCACGCGGGTATCCTGCAAGCCCCGCAGCATGCCGGCGCCGACCGCCTGCGCGCCGTCCGCGATCTGGAAGATCGCGGCCCACACCAGAAACAGCGCCGCGGTGTCGATCACCGCCGCGTTGGCGGGATCGCCGGTGTCGACGAACACGCCGATCAACAGCCGCGGCACCGTCAGCAGCACCACGCTCATCGTCGCCATGAAGCCGATCGCCAGCGCGAACGCCGCCCAGCCGGCGCGGGTGACGGCGTCGCGCGCGCCTGCGCCATGGGCGAGGCCGACGCGCACCGTCGCCGCCTGCCCGAGGCCGAGCGGCACCATGAACGAGGCGGCGGCGATCTGGATCGCGATGGAATGTGCCGCGATCGCCACCGCGCCGAACTGGCCCATCAGGAATACGGCGGCGTTGAACAGCGTGACCTCCAGCGCCATGGTGGCGCCGATCGGCACGCCGAGCCGCCACAGCGTGGCAAGCCGTGCGCCATCGGGCCGCCACCAGCGGCCGAACAGGTGGAAGCGGCGGAACTGGCGATCGGCCAGCACCACACCGACGAGGCCGAAAAACAGAAACGTGTTCGACAGCGTGGTGGCGAGCCCGGAGCCGCGTAAGCCCAGCGCCGGCAGGCCGAGATGGCCGAATACCAGCGCCCAGTTGGCGACGATGTTGAACACGATCGCCACCGCCGTCACCACCATCGCCCAGATCGGGCGTTCCAGCGCCGCCACGAACGAGCGCAGCGCGATGAAGCCCAGCGCGGGCAGAAAGCCCCACTGCAACTCGCGCATGAAGACGTGGGCATTGGCGGCGAGCTGCGGCTCCTGTCCGAGCGCGAGCAGCACGGCGTCGGTGTGCCACAGCAGCGCCCACGCCGGCAGCGCCACGATCACCGCCGACCACAGCCCCTGCCGGAACGTGCGCCGCACGTCGCGTACCACGCGATGGCCGCGCCCGATCGCCTCCGCCATCATCGGCGAGGTGGCCGAGATGAGGCCGATGGCGAAGATCAACAGGCCGAAGTAGAGATTGACGCCGAGGGTGGCGGCGGCGAGCGCATCGGCGCCGAGGTGGCCGACGACGATGACGTCGGTGGTGGTCAGCGCGATCTGAGCCAGATTGGTGAGCACCATCGGCCAGCCGAGCGCCAGCGTCGCCCGGAATTCACCGAGCCAGGCATCGCGCGTGAACGCGCTATGAGAACCTGTCCATAACATTCGTATCGGCCAGCCGGCGCAGTCATTCCAGTTTCGTCATGGCCGGGTTTATCGCGGCCATCCACCCCCACCCCACCCTCGGGGGAGGGATAAAGGGAGGGGGCCGCAAAGACGTGGATGTCCGGCATGAAGCCGGGCATGACGGTGGAGATGGAGGCGCGTAGCTATAGGCGGGGGCGCCGCTTGGCTAGAGGATCGCCGGCAGGGCAGACATGCGCCGCGCCGTCAACGGGCGGGCAGTGCCGCCGCAGGCAGCCAGAACACTTCGCCCGTGGACTCCTCGGTGTCGAGCCACAGGAACGGCAGGTCGGGAAACGCGTCTTCGAGGTTGTCGCGGCCGCGTCCGACTTCGCACAACAACCCCCCGTCGGCTGTGAGATGCGCCCGTGCGCCTTGCAGGATGCGCCGCACGATGGCGAGGCCGTCGGCGCCGCCGTCGAAGGCCATGGCCGGTTCATGGCGGCATTCGCGCGGCAGGCCGGCCATGCCCTCCGCATCGACATAGGGCGGGTTGGTGATGATGAGGTCGTAGCGGGCCTTGCCGAGCGGCGCGAACAGGTCGCCGCGATGAAGCGCGATGCGCTCGGCGAGAGCGTGGTCGGCGACGTTGCGCTGCGCCACCGCCAGCGCGTCGTTCGACAACTCGACCGCGTCAATGGTCGCGTTGGGAAAGGCGTGCGCGGCGAGGATGGCCAGACACCCCGAGCCGGTGCAGAGATCGAGCACGCGGCCGATGTTGGCGGGATCGTCGATCAGTGAGGCGTCGCCGCCGTCGAAATGCGTCTCCAGCAGTTCGCCGATGAAGGAGCGCGGCACGATGGCCCGCTCGTCGATGTAGAACGGCACGCCGCGCATGTAGATCTTGTTGAGAAGATAGGCGGCCGGCTTGCGCGTCGTCACCCGCGCCTCGATCAGCTTCAGGATTTTCTCGCCTTCGGCGCGCGTCACCCGTGCGGTCGCAAACGTCTCGAACTGGTCGGGGTGAAGGGCGAGCGCCTCGGTGACGATGAACGCCGCCTCCGCCAGCGGGTCGGTGGTGCCGTGGGCGACTGCCACGCCGCCTGCGTTGAAGCGGCTCAGCGCATAGCGCACGTAATCGAGCAGCGTGACAAGCTCGCCGGGCGCGACCTTGATTGCCGCGTTGGAAGATTTTTTAGCCATGCAACGTCGCGTTTACTGCTGAGAGCCTGTCCATCCTTCGTCATGGCCGGGTTTATCCCGGCCATCTACGTCTTTCTTCGCTGAGCAGCCGCTAAGACGTGGATGCCCGCGACATAGGTGTTCGACAGAACGCCGTTCTTCGAACGGCTATGCGCGGGCATGACGGCAAAGAACGTCAATGCGCCGCGCTGTCCCAGCGCGCGGCGGCATCGTCGTCGGCGTCGCGCGCGTCGATCCAGTTGCGGTCGCCGCTGGCGCGCTCGTCGGATTTCCAGAACGGTGCGCGGGTCTTGAGGTAGTCCATCAGAAACTCCGCGGCCGCGAACGCCGCCTGCCGGTGTGACGAGGCCGTCAGCACCAGCACGATGTTGTCGCCCGGCACGATGCGGCCGTAGCGGTGGATCACGGTGACGCCCTTGAGCGGCCAGCGCGTCAGCGCCTCCTCGACGTGGCGGGCGATCTCGGCCTCGGCCATGCCGGGATAGTGCTCCAGATTGAGCGCGCAGATGGCGTGGCCGTCCTCGTCGCCGCGGCAGCGGCCGACGAAGCTTACCACCGCGCCGATGCTGGTGTCGGTGCCGGTCAGCCGCGCGCTCTCAGTGGCGAGGTCGAAGTCGTCGCGTTGCAGGCGGATGGTGACGGGCACGGTCATCGCGATCAGCCGCCGGTCATCGGCGGAAACAGCGCGATCTCGCGGGCACCGGCAATCGCCGTGTCGGCTCTCACATGGGTCTGGTCGATGGCGGCACGGATCACCTGCGGCCGCTCGAAGGCGCGGGCGTATTCCTCGCCGCGCGAGGCAAGCCAGGCGATCAGTTCGCCGACGGTGCGCACCGCCGCCGGCGGCTCGATCGTCTCCTCGGCCTTGCCGATCCGCTCGCGCACCCAGGCGAAATAGAGAACCTTCACGTCTCGTCCTCGATCAGATGCCGCACGCCGGCGCGGAAATAGTCCCACCCCGTATAGATGGTCACGAGCGCGGAGATCCACAACAGCAACAGCCCGATCTGCGTGGTCATCGGCAGCACCCTATCGCCGGCTTCGCCGGCGAGCAGGAAGCCGATGGCGACGAGCTGCGCGGTGGTCTTCCACTTGGCGAGCTTGGTCACCGGCACGCTGACCCGCAGCGCTGCGAGATATTCGCGCAGGCCCGAGACCAAAATTTCCCGGCACAGGATGACGATCGCCGCCCACAGCGTCCAGCCGTGAATGATGCCGTCGGCGGCGAGCATCAGGAGGCAGGAGGCGACCAGCAGCTTGTCGGCGATCGGGTCGAGCATGCGGCCGAACGCCGACTGCTGGTGCCAGATGCGCGCGTAGTAGCCGTCGAAAAAGTCTGTCACCGCGGCGGCGATGAACACGATCAGCGCCACCCAGCGCAGCCACAGGGGGCCGTCGAGGATCGACTGCGCATAGATGCAGCCCACGACCACCGGAACGGCGGCGATCCGCGAATAGGTGAGGATATTCGGGAGCGCCAGCGAGTGCTTCGGCAGTCCCCGGGTGGTCACGCTGTTCATCCCTTGTTCGTCCCGCAGGCCGTGCTTCGCCGCGCCGGCCGCCTCTTCGCATATCCCATCTTGCACGCTTATGCCAACGGGGCAGCGCATCGTCAGTATGACGCCCCGCCGGGGTGAAAAAAGTCGAAGATCCTGCGTGCACCCTCGGCGCTGACGCCCGGAACCTTGGCGAGGTCGGCGACGGAGGCGCGCTCGATCTCCTTCAGCGTGCCGAAATGGTGGAGCAGCGCCCGTTTGCGCGCCGGGCCGATACCGGGAATTTCCTGCAGCCCCGCCTCGCGGATGTCCTTCTTGCGCAGGGTGCGGTGCGAGCCGATCACGAAGCGGTGGGCCTCGTCGCGCAGCCGCTGGAGAAAATAGAGCACCGGGTCGCGCGGCTCCAGCTTGATCGCCTCGCGTTCGGGCAGGAACAGCGTCTCGCGCCCGGCGTCGCGGTCCGGCCCCTTGGCGACCGCCAGCAGCGTGACCTGAGGCAGGCCGAGTTCGGCGAGCGCGATACGGGCGGCGTTGAGCTGGCCGCGGCCGCCGTCGATGATGACGAGATCGGGCCAGCGCGGGGCCGCGTCGCCGGCCGCCTCCGCCGTTCCGTCCGGCTCCGGGCTCTCGGCCAGAAGCCGCTTGAAGCGCCGTTCCAGCACCTCGCGCATCATGGCGTAGTCGTCGCCGGGGGCCAGCGCCTGCGAGCGGATGTTGAACTTGCGGTACTGGTTCTTGAGAAAACCCTCGGTACCGGCGACGATCATCGCGCCGACCGCGTTGGTGCCCTGGATATGGCTGTTGTCGTAGACCTCGATGCGGCGCGGCGGCTCGCGCAGGCCGAGCCGTTCGGCCAGGCCCTGCAACAGCCGTGCCTGCGTCGCGCTGTCGGCGAGCTTGCGCCCCAGCGCTTCGCGGGCGTTGGTCGCGGCGTGTGCGACGAGGTCCTTCTTCTCGCCGCGCTGCGGCACGCTGACCTCGACCCGGGCGCCCGCCTTGATGCTGAGCGCCTGCGCCAGCAGCTCCGCCTCGGGGATTTTCTGCGACAGCAGGATGAGGCGCGGCGGCGGCTTGTCCTCGTAGAACTGCGACAGGAACGCGCCGAGCACCTCGCCGGCGTCAAAGCTGCGGTCGGCGCGCGGGAAGTAGGCGCGGTTGCCCCAGTTCTGCCCAGTGCGGAAGAAAAACACCTCGACGCAGAAGTAGCCGCCTTCCTGATGCACGGCGAACACGTCGGCCTCGTCCACGGTGCGCGGGTTGATGCCCTGCTGCGACTGGATCGCCGCCAGCGCGGCGAGGCGGTCGCGATAGACCGCGGCGCGCTCGAATTCGAGCGCCGCGGAGGCTTTCTCCATCTCGGCGGCCAACTGCTCCTTCACCGCGCGGCTGCGGCCCGACAGGAAGTCGATCGCCTCCTTGACCAGCGCGCTGTAGCCGGCGAAGTCGATTTCGCCGGTGCACGGCGCCGAGCAGCGCTTGATCTGGTAGAGCAGGCACGGCCGCGTCCGGCTTTCGAAAAAGCTGTCGGTGCACGAGCGCAGCAGGAAGGCGCGTTGCAGCGCGGTGATGGTGCGGTTGACCGCCGCCACCGAGGCGAACGGGCCAAAGTAGCGGCCCGGCCGGGTCTGCGCGCCGCGATACTTCATGATCTGCGGCGCCCAGTGGTCGCCGGTCAGAAGGATGTAGGGGAACGACTTGTCGTCGCGCAGCAGCACGTTGAAGCGCGGCCGCAACTGCTTGATGAGGTTGGCCTCCAGCAGCAGCGCCTCGGTCTCGGTGTTGGTCGAGACGATCTCGACCGCAACCGTCGCAGCGATCATGCGGGTGATGCGCATGGCGTGGCCGGTCGGCCGCACGTAGGAGGCGAGCCGCTTGCGGACGTTCTTGGCCTTGCCGACGTACAGCACGTCGCGCCCGGCATTGAGCATGCGGTAGACGCCGGGCGAGGAGGGGGCGAGCCGCACGGCCTGGGCGATGGCGGCGCGGCCGGTCGCGAGCGGGCCTTCGGCGACGGTGTCGTCCGCCTCCGTCACGTCTTCCGGCAGGCGCTCCTCGGCATCGTCCTCGGCAATTTCGGTGGCCGGATCGACGTCCGGCGGACCGTCGCCGGTCTTGTTGCCGCGCGGCAATGGAGCCGGCCGTGGCGGGCGGCCGTCGCCGTTGCGGTCATCCTCGGTCATCATGGGCCATAAATTAGTCGCCCCGCTTCGCTAGGGCCAGCGAGCGGCCTTGCCGGGCGCGTGGACCTGGGCGTGGACCTGGGGCGCGGATCGTAACGGTCTTTTAAGGATGAGGGATGGTGCCGGCCAGTTTTAATCTCTGCTTAACCGCCGCCTATCGATAAATCTTTAATCGAACTGGTGGGAAACCGGTAACCCTGCTCGCGGTGCGCGAAGGGAGCCGGCGAGCGGAGGTGCGGCGGATGATCGGGAAAGTCCTTGCAGCGGCCATGCTGGCGACGGTCGGCGTTGCGGCGAGCGCGCAGGCGGCCGACTATGCGCCTTACCGGCAGCCCTATACCGTCAACCAGCCGCTCAACGCCTATAGCTGGGCCGGCCCCTATCTCGGCGCCAATCTCGGCTCCAACTGGGGCAGCGTCAGCTTTGTCCCGGCCAAACCGTCCGGCGTCAGCGGCGGCGTGCAGGCGGGCTACAACTGGCAGTCGGGGCCGCTGGTGTTCGGCCTCGAAGGCGACCTGCAGGCCAATTCCGCCAACGATACGTTTGCCGGCTGGAAGTTCTCCAACCCGTGGTTCGGCACGGTGCGCGGCCGCGTCGGCTACGCCTTCGATAACGTCCTGCTTTACGGCACCGGCGGCCTGGCCTTCGGCACCCTGCGCGCCGCCAGTTTCGCGGGGACGGAATCGCACACCAGCCCCGGCTGGACCGTCGGCGTCGGCGCCGAGTTCGGCCTGACCCAGAACTGGAGCGCCAAGATCGAGTACCTCTATGTCAGCCTGTCCGACAGCCGGTTCGGGGTCACGCGCCTGCCGAACGGCTACGAGTCGAACCTGGTCCGCATCGGCGTCAATTACCGCTTCAACTGGGGCGCGCCCTTCGGCGGCGGCTACTGAGCCGGTTCGCAACCTCGCAGGACGCTTCAATTCGTCATTGCGGGGCATGGACGCCTTTCTGATCCGGCAATCCATCCCCTCCCTTTATCCCTCCCCCGCTTACGGGGGAGGGAAGGGTGGGGCAATGCGCGGAGCCCGCGTGTGACGCGGGACAGAATGGACGCAGCCTGCGAGCTTAGCGCGGGCGTGATTTGCGTCGGCGCCCCGGCCGGCTATAGTGCAAGTCAAATCGGTTTTCGCTCCGCGCAGCGCGTGGGTTGCCGAAAACCCTGCCGCGGCGCGGCCTGATCGGGAGAACCGGCCATGAACGCGCCCCTCGTCCGTCTCACCAGCCTTGCCCATGGCGGCGGTTGCGGCTGCAAGCTCGCACCGTCCGTGCTGCAGGAGCTTTTGGCCAACCAGCCGGCCGCCGGCCCCTATCGGCAATTGCTGGTCGGCGCCGACACCGGCGACGATGCCGCGGTGTGGCAGATCGACGACAAAACCTGCATCGTCGCGACCACCGACTTCTTCATGCCGGTGGTCGACGACCCGTTCGATTTTGGCCGCATCGCCGCCACCAACGCCATCTCCGACGTCTATGCGATGGGCGCGAGGCCGATCATGGCGCTGGCGATCCTCGGCATGCCGCTCGACAAGATCCCGGTCGAGACGGTGCGCGAGATTTTGCGCGGCGGCGCCTCGGTGTGCGCCGACGCCGGCTTTCCCATCGGTGGCGGCCATTCGATCGATGCGCCGGAGCCGATCTACGGGCTGGCGGTGATCGGCATCTGCCGTCCCGACGAGGTGCGCCGCAACGCCGACGCCAAACCGGGCGACGCCCTGATCCTGACCAAGGCGCTCGGCGTCGGCATCTATTCGGCGGCGCTCAAGCGCGGCGAACTCGACGGCGACGGCTATGCCGAAATGGTCGCCTCGACGACGCAGTTGAACCGTGTCGGCGCCGAACTGTCGGCCGACCCCGCGGTTCACGCCGTCACCGACGTCACCGGCTTCGGGCTGTTCGGCCACGCTTACGAGATGGCGCGCGAATCCGGGCTGTCGCTCGTCATCGATGCGGCCGAGGTGCCGCTGTTCACGCACGCGGCGGCATTCGCGCAAAACGGGTTCGTCACCGGCGCATCGAAGCGCAACTGGGCGAGCTACGGGGCGTCCATCGTGCTGCCGGCGGAAATGCCGGCGTGGCGCCGCGATCTTTTGACCGATCCGCAAACCTCCGGCGGCCTGTTGATCGCCTGCGAGGCGGCCGCCGCTCAGGGGGTGCTCGACAAGGTGAGAGCGGCCGGCTTTGCAAAGGCCGCAATCGTCGGACGCACCGAGGCGGGACGGCCCGAAGTCCGGGTCGCGTGATCAAAACACCTGCTTGATCCAGCCGTGCGTATCGGTCGCGCGGCCGTACTGGATATCGACCAGCTTTTTGCGCAGCCCCATCGCGACCGGGCCGGCGGCTCCGCCGCTGATGGAAAAGTCGCCATGGGCGGAGCACACCTTGCCGATCGGCGAGATGACGGCCGCGGTGCCGCAGGCGAAGGCTTCCTTCAGCTTGCCGCTGGCGGCGTCAGTGCGCCACTGGTCGATGGTGTAGTGCGCCTCGCGCACCGGCGTGCCGGCTTCCCTGGCCAGCGCCATGATCGAATCCCGCGTGATGCCGGGCAGGATGGCGCCGAGCGGCGGCGTCATCAGCGAACCGTCGTCGAACACGAAGAAGATGTTCATGCCGCCAAGTTCCTCGACATAGCGGCGCTCGACCGCATCGAGGAACACCACCTGGTCGCAGCCGCGATCGATGGCCTCGGCTTGCGCGCGCAGGCTTGCGGCGTAGTTGCCGCCGCATTTGACCTCGCCGGTGCCGCCGACCGCGGCGCGCGTATAGGTCTCCGACACCCAGATCGACACCGGCGCCGGGCCGCCCTTGAAGTAGGAGCCGACCGGCGAGGCGATCACCGCGAAGATGTAGTCCGCCGACGGCTTGACGCCGAGGAACACCTCGTTCGCGATCATGAACGGCCGCAGGTAGAGGCTGCCCTCGCCACCGGGAATCCAGGCGCGGTCGATCTTCACGAGTTGCTCGACCGCCTCGATGAACACCGGCTCCGGCAAGGGCGCCATCGCCATGCGTTCGGCCGAATTGCGGAAGCGCCGCGCGTTGGCGTCGGGGCGGAACAGGTTCACGCCACCGTCGTCGCGCTTGTAGGCTTTCAGGCCCTCGAAAATTTCCTGCGCGTAGTGCAGCACGGCGGCGGCGGGATCGAGCGAGAAGTTCGTACGTGCCGCGACGTGCGCGTCGTGCCAGCCCTTGCCCTGGCTGTAGCGGACCACGGCCATGTGATCGGTGAAGATGCGGCCGAAGCCGGGGTTTGCGAGTTTTTCCGCGCGCTCGGCCTGGGGCGTAGGACTGGCTGCCGGCCGGATATCGAATTTCGACCCGATCGCGCCATCGGTTGTATCGAACGGAACTCCCATGGATGCTCTCCCGGCTTTTGTGCAGTCCACGCGGGCGGCGGGGCTGGTCGATCTTAAGGTCTGGGGTCTGCCCCGCCGGTCCGAGGGCCGGTTTCCGCTTTGGCGGACGGCGCGAACTCCAGTATGTTTCGCAAGACTGCGCTTCGCAATCTTGCGGGTGAAACTTGTGGCGGCGGCGCCCGCCCGGATCGGATGATCGGCACGGTGCGTTATACGAATATTTCGTAGCGACCGCGCGTTTTGTAACATTGGACCCGAAATACGTCAATATGGCTGACATAAATGTCAATGCTGCCCTGAACCCCGTGCAGGGCGGCTCCAGGCCGGCACCCGACGCTTCCGCGCAGGGTCTGCGGTGGGACATCATCGAGCTTCTGTTCTTCGCCTACCGCGATTTCGTCGGCGATGCCGACCACGTGCTGGAAACGTTCGGTTTTGGCCGCGCCCACCATCGCGTGTTGTATTTCGTCTCCCGCTATCCGGGGCTGAAGGTGGCCGATCTGCTCGGCGTGCTGCGCATCACCAAGCAGTCGCTCGGGCGCGTGCTCAAGCAGCTTCTCGACGAGGGATATATCGTCCAGAAGGAGGGCGATGCCGACCGCCGCCAGCGCCTTCTTTATGCCACCGCGAAAGGCGAGACGCTGGTCAGGCGGCTGGTCACGCTGCAGACCGCGCGCATCGATGCGGCGCTCGCGGGTTTCTCGCCGGCCGAGAGCGCGGCGGTGCGCCGCTTCCTGCGCGCCATGATCGACCGCGACAGCCCCGACAAGGTGCTCGAGCAGTTGCTCGGCCTTGCGCAAGGTGTCGCACAAGGCGCAGGCCCGCAGGAGGCGAAGGAGTGATCGGGACAAGCTCAGGGGCGCGTGCAAAGGTCAAGCCGGCCGACGACGCGCCGCACCTTCTGCTGGTCGATGACGACCGCCGCATCCGCGATCTGCTGTCGCGCTTTCTGGCCAGCGAGGGCTATCGCGTCACCACCGCGATGAGTGCCGCCGACGCGCGCGCAAAACTCGTCAGCCTCGATTTCGATCTGTTGATCCTCGACATCATGATGCCGGGCGAAACCGGCTTCGAACTGGCGCGGGCGCTGCGCGCGAACTCCGGCGTGCCGATCATCATGCTGACGGCGCGCCACGAGGCGGAGGCCCGCATCGAGGGCCTTCAGATCGGCGCCGACGATTATGTGGCAAAGCCGTTCGAGCCGCGCGAACTGGTGCTGCGCATCGCCAACATCCTGCGGCGCGCGACGCCGGCGGCGGTCGAACCGCTGGAGACGGTGGCGTTCGGTCCATACGTCTTTCATGTCGAGCGTGGCGAACTGCGCAACGGCGAGGAGGTGGTGCACCTGACCGACCGCGAGCGCGAGATGCTGCGTATCCTTGCCAATGCGCGCGGCGATACGGTGTCGCGGCTCGACCTCACCGGCAACGGCGCCAGCGTCAACGAGCGCGCGGTGGACGTGCAGATCAACCGGCTGCGCCGCAAGATCGAGCGCGACCCGGCCA
>QEVP01000027.1 GCA_003576765.1 Pseudomonadota bacterium | reverse complement strand
TCCCCACTGCTGCCTCCCGTAGGAGTCTGGGCCGTGTCTCAGTCCCAGTGTGGCTGATCATCCTCTCAGACCAGCTACTGATCGTCGCCTTGGTGAGCCGTTACCTCACCAACAAGCTAATCAGACGCGGGCCGATCTTTCGGCGATAAATCTTTCCCCGTAAGGGCGTATCCGGTATTAGCCCAAGTTTCCCTGGGTTGTTCCGAACCGAAAGGCACGTTCCCACGCGTTACTCACCCGTCTGCCACTGACGTATTGCTACGCCCGTTCGACTTGCATGTGTTAAGCCTGCCGCCAGCGTTCGCTCTGAGCCAGGATCAAACTCTCAAGTTGGACTTGAACTTTGAACCGGCTGATCACAACGTTTGACGAGGTCCCACCATTGTCGATCGAAATCGACCTGCTGTCTGCGATTCACATCGCTGACAACGATGGTGTAACCTTTGAAACGTGTACCGCCGAAGTCTCGTCCGGCCACTGCCCACGCAAGGCTCGCGCCTCACTTGAACTGCGGCCCGCAAGGACTCCGCCGTCCACGTTTCTCTTTCTTCATCTTCACTTGTCAAACAGCGCGGGACTTCGACGACAACCCTCAGAGGGTGACTTCTGGTCCCGACCCCGTTTCCGGGGGATGCTAGTCTCGCCCATCCGACGACGAATGACAACCGAAGAACGCTCGGCTGTTGGTTCACTCATCTGAATGAGGAGCTTAGCAGACGCGTCAACTTGCCCGGGCCTGTCGCCAAGGCATCGCGTCAGTGGCCGGGTTATAAGCTCCCCCGCGCGGCGTTGTCAACGCCCGGTGTCAAGAAATCGTCGTTTATTTTCCAAACGCTTCGCACATGCGAGAAACCCTGTTTTTTCAGAGCTTTCGCCGTACTTGAGCCACATTCCTGCGACGTCCTGAGCATATAGGCAACCTGTTCGGCAATGCCAGTGACCCGGTCGATCGGTCGCACCGCCGAATCCGGGGCCGGCTGCCGGGGAACGGCGGGAGCGGCTCGTTTCCGCCCCGGTTTGCGTGGTTGACGTTCGCCGCACAGGCCAGCATCTTGGCGCACCGTTCCGACACAGTGGTCGGAGCTTCGCCGGACGACACCGCGGGCTGTCGGTCCGGAACGGATGGCATTTGGGGGACGACGGCTTGGACGACGGAGTGCCACGCGGAAGCCATGCGAGACGTGAGGCCGGGGCAATCGACCTCGGCCACGAACCGCCGCTTTCCGCCGATGGTTCCGAAGCCACCGTCATCGACCGCCGCCGCGTCTCGGTGCAGTGGTTCAGCGGCACCATTCTCACCGGACTGTGCGGGGCGGCACTGATCGGCGGCGCCGTGTTCGGCGCGCTCGACGGCGAGACCACCTTCGCCAAGACGCCGGAACGGATCGAAACCGCCAGCCTGCGCAGCGGGCTCGGCGCCATCGATCGCACCCCCTCCGCCCACAAAAGCGACCGCCTGCCGCCACCCAGCGAGCACTCCGGCTCCCGCCAGGTGATCCGCGTGTCGCAGGCGATGCGCGTCGGCAACCGCGACATCATGCGGGTGCGGCCGTTCGTGCGCGTGTCCGGCAACCTGTCGCTGACCAGCAGCGACGTCGGCACGAAAATCCCGCCCTTCAACGCGCAGCGGCTCTTGACCGACAGCGCGCCGGCGGCCGACAGCGGCGATGCCTCCGCCACCGAGGCGGCCGAGCCGGACGCCGAGGTCTCGTTCGTGATGCGCGACCTCACGACCGTGCTGCCGCGGGCCAAGGTGGCCGCCCACGCGCCGATCGAGGACGTGCTGAGGCGCGTCCGCGACGCCTCGAGCTGGCGCAACATGACGCGGCAGCCGGGCGTGCGTTATGCCTCCGCCGGCCAGCCCGACATCAAGATGGCTTACGCGGCGGAGGGCAACATCGACCCCTATGCCGGCTTCGAAGCACGCATCGTGCCTGAAAACGTCACGCTGCTGGCCAAGACCAAGGCGCAGGCGACCGGCGGTTACGACACCGCCGAGCGCGTCCATCTGGTCCGCAAGGGCGATACCGTTGCCTCGGTGCTGCGCGACCTCGGCACGACGCCCGAGGACGCCGCGACGATCGCCGCCACGCTCGGGCTGCGCGGCCGCGACGGCGCCCTGAAGGAAGGCCAGAAGCTGCGCATCCTGCTCGGCGCCGGGCCGGGGCAGGCGCAGCGCCCGGTGCGCATCGTCGTCGCTGGCGACGCCGGTATCGAGGCGGTCGCCGCGCTGTCCGACCTCGGCAGGTATGTCGCCGTCGATGCGCAAAGCATGAACACCGCCACCGACACCGCCGCCAACGACGAGGACGATGACGGCCCCGACGACGGCACCGGCATCCGCCTCTATCAGAGCATCTATGAGACCGCGCTGCGCGACAAGGTGCCGGCCCCGGTCATCGAGGACATGATCCGCATCTATTCCTACGACGTCGATTTCCAGCGTCGCGTGCAGGCCGGCGACTCGTTCGAGGTGTTTTTTGCCGGCGAGGATGAAACCACTCCCGGCACCGAGCGTAACGACGTGCTTTACGCTTCGCTCACCGTCGGCGGCGAGACGAAGAAATACTACCGCTTCCAGACCCCCGACGACGGCATCGTCGATTACTACGACGAGACCGGAAAGAGCGCGAAAAAGTTTCTGGTCCGCAAGCCGGTCAACAACGCGATCATGCGCTCCGGCTTCGGCGGCCGGCGCCACCCCATCCTCGGCTTCACCAAGATGCACACCGGCGTGGACTGGGCCGCGCCCTATGGCACGCCGATCTTCGCCAGCGGCAACGGCGTCGTCGAGACCGCCGGCTGGGAAGGCGGTTACGGCAAATACGTCAAGATCAAGCATCCCAACGGCTACGAGAGCGCCTACGGCCATATGAGCGCCTTTGCCAAGGGCATGGAGCCCGGCAAGCGCGTGCGGCAGGGCCAGGTGATCGGCTTCGTCGGCTCCACGGGCCTGTCCACCGGCGCCCATGTCCACTACGAAATCCTCGTCAACGGCCGCTTCGTCGATCCGATGCGCATCAAGCTGCCACGCGGCCGCTCGCTCGACGGTCCGCTGCTGGCGAACTTCGAGCATGAGCGCAACCGGCTCGACAAGCTGGTGCGCATGCCGGCCACGCCGCGCACGGCGGAAGCGCTCACGACCTCCTCGACGCCGGCCCCGCGCGCCTCGAGCCTCGTAAGCCAGGCCGCAACCAGCCGCTGACGGCACTGCCCGTGCCGGCCGCCCGCGCCTCTCGCCACGACATCCTCATTGCAGCAGGCGCGATGGCGCCCCGCCCGCCGGCTCGGCATAGCCTGCGCTCTCCGGCGCCCCGGCACGGCGCTTGCCGAACGCCGCCAGCGCGGCATTGACCGCCTCGATCCGGCCGAGCCGGGACAGCACCGCGGCAAGCCCGCTGAACGCCACGGGCAGATCGGGCCGCAGCCTGACGACCTCGCGATAGGCGTCGAGCGCTTCCTCGTCATGGCCGAGCGCCTCGCAGGTGCGTGCCAGGCACAGCCACGCCTTGTGGGTATCGGGACGCAACGCCACGAGCTGCGTAAAACAGCGCCTGGCCATCACGTGCTGGCCGCGCACGCCAAGCAGCTGCCCGAGACGGTGCAGCGCGTCGGCATCGTTCGGCGCAACAGCCAGCACCTGCCGGTAGCCGCGTTCGGCCTCGTCGAGCTTGCCGTCCTGATGCAGGTCAGTTGCGAGCCTCACCACCTCGGCCACGGTGCGCCGGTCGATGCGGCCGCCCAGATTGAGGTCGTCCCGCGTCGCCACCACGACGCAGCGGATGCGCCGTTCCTTGACGCCGAACGAATACTTGTAAGGCTCGTTGCCGCGCAGGAAATCGTACTCGGTGAATCTGCCGGCAATCGCATGGCGGATGCTGTAGGCGTGCAGGATGAGACCGGGCGAGGCATCGTCAAAGGTCTCGTCGCGCCCGGTCATGTAGAACAGGAAAGCGCGCTTGCGGGTATCGATCAACGTGGCGAGCGCGGCCAGCGGCCGCTCGCCCTGCCACAGCGTCGGCAAGAACAGCAATCCGGCATGGAAACTGCGGGTCAGCATGGCGCGGTTGGAGCGCACCAGGCTGTAAACGAGGTCGCCCTTGCGCGGCTTCCATTTGATCTCCCAGAACCGCAGCAGCGTATCGAGGTCGCGGTCGATGGTCGCGGCGGTGGCATGGCCGATGCGATAATCGCCGCCGGCGTCGAGCCGCTTCAACAGCCGCCGGATCTTCTGGCGGGTGTTGGCGCTGAGGCCGTCGAGATAGGCGTTCCAGTCGGACGGCAGGCTCGCGAACGGGCAGACGTTGTTGTCGATGCCATCGACCTTGCCGACACGGTCGACCTCGCCGGTGCGGAAGCCGGCCTTCGGAAAATGCGCGAGCAGAAGCCGCAGGCGCGGCTCCGGCTGGCGGACGTTCTCCAGGTTGAGCCGCGCCCAGTTCATCTGCTTGAGGTGGCGGGCGAACGCCGGCACCACGCGATGCTCATGGCGCGGATCGCAAAGGATGCCGGTGTAGTCGGCGGAGAAGTTGCCGGCCATGTTGAGTTCGTTGCGGATGTGCCCGCCCGCGAGCTTCGTTTGAATGCGCAGCGGCAGGAAGCCGACGCAAGGCGCGCCCTCGGCCCCACCGAGCCGCGCGGCGAGCACCAGCCACGGCTGCTGGATCTGCGCGATCCACCCCGACAGCCAGGCAAAGGACAGAAACATCTGCGCGTCGGGATCGGCGTCGTAGACCGCGTTCCAGTCGTCCTGAAGCCGCATCAACGCCGGCAGCGTTTCGATCACCTCGACATGGACGGCATCGCTTGGCCTGCCCAGTTGCCCACTCCTCATCCGGTTCGCCATGTTCGCCCCTCCCTCCTCAGCGCTCGCGGAACGCGCGCAGCATGCTGTCGTGGATCGGCCGCACGATGTACTGGAAGAATGTGCGCTCGGCCGTTTTGATGTAAACCTCCGCCGGCATGCCCGGCGTCGGGCTGAAGCCGGGGATCGCCATCGCCTCCGCCATGTCGAGCTTGATGCGCACGAGGTAGATGTCGGTCGGCCCGACCTGTTGCGATTTCTTCTCGTCGGCCAGCGTATCCGCCGACAGGTAGATGACGTCGCCCGGCACCATCGGCGTGACGCGCTGGTTGAGCGCGGTGAGCCGCACCATGGCGTGCTGGCCGTGCTTGACGCTGTCGATGTCCTGCGGGCGCACGCGCGCCTCGATGATCAGTTCGTCGGAGAGCGGCAGGATTTCCATGATGTTCTTGCCGGCCTCGATGACGCCGCCGCGGGTGTGGTAGCGCAGCTTGACGACCACGCCCTTGACCGGCGCGGTGATGCGGATGCGGTCGAGCACGCCGCGCGCGCTGCGCATCCGCTCGCGCACGTCCACCAGTTCGCCGCGCACCTCGTGCATCTGCTCGACGGCGGCCTTGATCGCGGCCTTGCGCACGCCGTTGGCCTGCTCGACGGCGCGCGCGATGCGCTCGCGTGCGTCGCCGATGTCGCCCATGATGCGGCCGGTCTCGCCCTCGAGGTTGGCGCGCGCCCGTTGCAGCAGCAGCACCTCGGGCTTGCGCACGAGGCCGGCCTTGAGCAACTGTTCCTTGGCGGCGATATCCTCGTCGATGAAGGCGATCTGGTTGCGGATGCCTTCAAGCTGCACCTTGCCGCCCTGAATGCGCTCGTTCAGCGCATTGATGCCCTCGTTGATGCCGGCGATATCGCTGGCGACGCTGTTGCGCCGGGCCGTGAAGGTGAGCTGCTGGCTTTCGAGGATTTCCTTGATCTCGGGCTCGGAACGAGCGGCAGCGAGTTCATCGGGAAAAACGATGCTGTCGGCCTCGCGCATCTCGGCCTGCAGCCGCGCGTCGATCGCCGTCAACCGCACCTCGCGCAGATGAAGACGCCGCAGCTCGGTTCGCGGTGCCGTCTCGTCAAGCTCGATCAGCACCTGCCCTTCGTCCACGGTGTCGCCCTCGCGCACATAGATGTCGCGGATGACGCCGCCTTCGAGATGCTGGACGATCTTGTTCTGCCCGGTGGCGACGAACACGCCGGAGGCCACCACCGCGCCGGCGATCGGCGCCATGTTTCCCCAGACGCCGAAACCCATCACCGTCACAGCGAGGATGAGAATGCCGGCAACGGTCGGCAGCTTGGTCGAGCGCGGCAGCGCGGCGTACCATAACGGCTCGGCGGCGCTGCGCGGCATGATGGCTTTGCGTCTGAACATGGCCCGTCTCCCGCCTCACCCGTTCAGCATCGGCGGCCCGCCGCCGTCCGGCTTGCGCCCGGACAACAGCGGAATGATCTCGTCGCGGTTGCCGAACGCATGGATCGCGCCGCTCTGCAAAATCATGATCTTGTCGACGCTGCGCAAAAGTGCGGCGCGCTGCGTGATGGTGACCACCGTGATGTGCTTCTCCTTGGCTCGGATCAGTGCCTTGGCGAGCGCGCGTTCGCCGTTGGCGTCGAGATTGGAGTTAGGCTCGTCGAGCACCATCAGGCGCGGGTTGCCATAGAACGCGCGCGCGAGCCCGATGCGCTGGCGCTGCCCGCCCGACAGCGGGCTGCCATCCATACCAACGACGGTCTCGTAGCCTTGCGCGAAGCTCGAAATCATCTCGTGGACGTCGGCGGTCTCGGCGGCGTCGAAGATGTCCTCGTCGAGGGCGTCCTCGCGCATGCGGGCGATGTTGGCCTTGATCGACGCCGGGAACAGTTGCACGTCCTGCGGCAGATAGCCGACGCTCTCGCCGAACTGCCGTGCGTCCCAATTGCGCAGGTCCATCATGTCGAGGCGCACGTTGCCGGCGGTCGGAATGATCGATCCCACCAGCATGCGCGCCAGCATGGTCTTGCCGGCGCCGGAGTCGCCGACGATCGCCAGCGACTCGCCCGGCTGAAGCTGGAAGGAGATGCCGTTGAGGATCACCTTCTTGGTCGGCGGCGGCACATAGAGGATGCGCTCGACGCAGAGGTGACCCTGCGGCCGCGGCAGCCGTAGCCGATCGTAATTGAGCGGCGAACTCTGCACCAGCGCCTTGACGCGGGAATAGGCCGAGCGCGCCTGCACGAAGCTGCGCCAGCCCTCGATCGTGCCTTCCAGCGGTGCCAGCCCGCGGCTCGCGACGATCGAGGCCGCAATGATCATGCCGCCGGTGACGTGGCTTTCGAGCGCGAGCCAGGCGCCCCAGCCAAGAATCGCGATCTGGGTGCAGAGCCGCAGAAACTTCGACACCCCGGTCATGACGATGTTGAGGTCCTGCCCCGCGACCTGCGCCTTCAGCGATTCCACGGTTTCCTGACCCCAGACCTGCACGCTCTCCGGGATCATGCCCATGGCGTTGATCACCTGCGCGTTGCGCGCCATCGCCTCGGCCTGCAGGTTGGCGCGGGTGCCGAAGGCATTGGCGCGCGTGAACGGCACCGCGGTGACCTTCTGGTTGATCAGTGCCACGATCACGAGCAGCACGCCCGAGGTCAGCACGATCAGGCCGAGTTGCGGATGGATCAGAAACACCACCATGAAATAGACTGGCGAGATCGGCGCATCGAACATCGTCAGCAGCACCGGGCCGGTAATGAAGGCGCGCAAGTGTTGCAGATCGGCCAGCGTCTGGAATTCGCGGCTCGATCCGCCCTGCGCCGCCTTGGCCGCCGCCGCCAGCACCGGGCCGCCGAGCCGCGCCTCGGTATCGACCGCCACACGCATCAGGATGACGCGGCGCGTCACGTCCATCAGCACATGGGCGGCAATCGCCAGCACCACGATCAGCGTCAGCATCACCAGCGTGTCGGTGCTGCGGCTGGTCAGCACGCGGTCCGACATGTTGAACAGGTAGATCGGGATCGCCAGCACCAACAGATTGACCGCGATCGAGAACAGCCCGACGGTGACGAAATTGCGCCGCGCGCTCGACAGCCCGCGGCCCAGCACGTCGCGAAACTCCTGCTCGCTGGAGCGCCGGTGCAGCGGGGTCGAACCGCCGCCTCCACCACCGCCGCCACCACCGCTGCCGTTGGTACCGCCGCCGCCCTTGCCGACCACGACGGACGGCGGTGCGGGCCGGTTGTCGATGACCCCGTCTCGCGGCGGGATGTCGTCGGATGGCGGCGTCTTGGCGTGTTCCTTGGCATGCTCCTCGCCGGCAACGCGGCTCGCCGGCTCCGGCGTATCGGGCCGCGCAGGAAAGGCCAGCACCTGAGCGAGCTGAATTCTGCCGATGGCTGCGGACGCTCCCGATGCCGACGCATCGCCGCCGCCGCCACTCGCTCCATTGCCATTGCCACTCGCCTGCGTCATCAGCCCCATCCTCCCCGATCGCCGGTCTTGCGGTGATGTCGTCGGTCAGTGCATCACGTTGCCCATGGCGTCGTCGCTCACCAGCGGCACGGCCGCCGGCGGCGGCGCGGCCGGCGTGCCGTCGTCGCCGTCGTTGATGAAGGCGACCAGTTCCGACACCAGCGCCTGCGTGTCGTGGCGCAGCACGGGGTCCTCGTCCGGCAACAGGTTGGCCTGGATCAGCACGGTGTCGTTGTAGGCCTGGCCGTTGACGTAGGTGTCGGTGGCGCCGACATCGACGATCGTCGCGTCGTTGCTGAGCTTGTCGTGCCCCGCAACCACCGACTGCGACGGCGTGCCGTCGGAATAGTAGGTCAGCGCCGCATCCGACGGCTGGCCCTGAAGCTGCACCACGACGTTGACGTCGGAGACGATGTTGGTCTGCCAGATCGCGTTGATGTCGTAGTAATCGCCCTTGACGTAGAGCACGTTGAACTCGCCGTCCGAGCCTGCGAGGTAGCTCGCGAAGACCGGATCGAGGCTGGTCGCGCCACCGGCCAGTTGCGCCACCAGGCTGTCGATCCCCGACGTCATCGGCTGAAAATTGTCGTTGCCGTAGTTCTCGATGGTCGCGGTGTTGAGCAGCGCATTGCCGGAGCCGGTGGCGGATTGCGAGGCATCGCCGCCGTCGGCCATCTGCAGGATGGTGTCGTTGTTGAGCAGGATGTTGTGCTGGAAGATCACGTTCAGGCCGTGATAGCTGCCCTCGACGATGATCAGGTCGTACTTGATGCTGCCGTCGAACAGTATCGCGAGGTTGCCGAGTTCGTTCTCGCCGGCATGAATCTCGTAGTGGGTGTCGGCGCTCTTCTGCGCGACGATATCGTTGTCGGAGAGATAGTTGGTCTGCACCACGGCGCGGACGCTGTAGAAATCGCCCTCGACCACATCGACGCGCCAATGGGGGCCGGCGCTATAGGCCGGCACCGAATCGTAGATGCCGGGCTGCTGGATGAAGTTGGCAAGGTTATCGACCTGATTGCCGCCGTCGTCGGCGTCCTGCTGCGCACTGCCGGTCGCCGTGCCGCTGTCGCGATCCATGATCGAATTGGTCTGGAAGATCGCATTGACCTTGTAGTAGTCGCCCATCACCACCATCGAGCGGCCGGATTCCGAAAGGTCCACGATCAGCGCGGCGTTGAAGGCGATGTTGCCGCCGACCACGGCCGTCTGCCCCAGACCGTCGTTGATCGCCGGCAGATTGTGCTCGACAAGCGCCTGCGGATCGGGTGCATCCGGCGGCGGCCCCGGCAGCAATTCGCCGTTTCGGTAGTAGCCGGGCTCGACCGTGTGCGCGTCGGGCGCGCCGTCGCGCGCTGCCCAGTCCTGATCGTGCGCCTTGACGAACGCGGCCAGCGCCATGCCGTGCTGCGGCGCCTGCCATTCGACCGGCACCTCGTCGAAGGCGGCATCGACCATGGTCTGCAGCGTCGCCTTTGCATCGATCGAAAACGCTTCGCCCCCTTCGCGGCCGACGAACACGCCGTCGTCGTCGAGCATGTTGTTGTGCTGGCGGATCTCGATCTGGCTCTGCCCAGCCTCGTCGTCATAGACCACCTTGATCTCGAAGGCGTAGCCGCCGCCCCCGCCACCTCCGCCGGTCGGACGCGCCAGGCGGGGCAATCCGCCGCCGATATCGTCCTCAGGCTCCGGCTCGGCCGGCGGCAGTCTCATCGGCATGTGCGCGACCTTCCACACCTCCTCGGCCGGAAGCGGCTCCGGCCCCGGCAGGCCGCGGCTTTGCAGTTCATCGAGGTCGGGGTGGCGCGCGTCGTCGGGGCGCGGCGTGACGTAATCGTCGTGGGGGTGGGCGTAGACCGATTCGTCGTAAACGATACGGTCGCGTGCGATGTCGTCGATGATCTTGAGATAGCCCGCGAAGTGCCAAATCACTTCAGTCATGCCACCCGGCAACATCAGAGCCTCCTGTCAGGCTCGCAACTCCACCGTCCCGCAGCGCCGATCGCGGCAGACCCACTGTCCCGGTGAGGAAGACCCCGCGCGGCGGGCGCCGCGCGGGGCTGAAACGATCAGCCGAGGCTGTGATCGTCGCTCCAGTCGTCGCCCGCGACGTTCATCGTCAGGCTGTTGAACTGGATATTGGCACCCTGCGTGATCGTCTGGGTGAAGGCTTCCTGCGACAGGGTCGCGTCCGCGCTGGCGATCGCACCGGTCGCGCTGTCGCCGATCACGTCGCCGACGTCGCCGTCGAACTTCACGTCGCCGCCGATCATCTTGGCGTCCATGCTGAAGTCGCTGTCGCCGCCGTAGAACGTCACCTTCGGATCGTACAGCTTGTCATTGTCGATCAGATTGTTGACCTGATCGATATTGAACTGGTTGCCGTTGCCGGTCATCCATTGATCGACCACGTCCGGCATGATCAGGCTGCTGTCGATACCATGAATGCCGTGCAGGTCGATGACCGGGCTGCTCAAGCCGTCGGCACTCAGATCAAGATCGACTTTGACATCGACATTGACCTTGTTGTCGACGGTGTTCTCGACGCGATTCTCGACCTTGTTGTCGAGGTCGTTATCGACCTTGTTGTCGAGGGAATTATCGACCTTGTTATCGACGTTATTGTCGAGCTTGTTGTCGATATCGTTGCGATTGCCGTTGCTGTTATAGTTCCGGTTGTCGTTGTCGTTGTCGTTCTCGCTTTTGGAATCGAGCGACTGAACGGCCAACTGAACCTGGCCCTGGCCTTGACCCTGAAGCTGGCCCTGGCCCTGAAGCTGCGCCTGCAGGTTGGCCTGCTTCTGGTCCTGATCCTGGCTCTGGTTCTGATCGTCGCGCGGGTCCTTGTGGTCCTCACGCGGATCGCGATTCCTGTTATTCGACCTACCCATGACGAACTCCTGTCGGTGACGTGCATCGACCGATCCGGAGCCGCTGATCTTCTACGTCTGCGGCGGCCGTCGCTGCGATGCGGTTGAATGCCGGGGATACCTGCCGGCTGCGGCCCCCTCGCAATCTTTTGCGAAGCTCCGCAGGCACAGACGTTGACCGAAGCCCCACGCACGAACCAGCCGCCCATTCGGCGGCGACCCCCTGCCTTATGTGATAGGCAGCCCTAGCCGATCGGCGGAGATCGCCGCACGGGCATCGGCCGACCGGAGGCCCGGCTAATGCTTTCGGGTGATGGGGATGCGGCACCTTGCGGGAGGCGGCGCCCGTCGCAGGCGCACATGCGGCAGGCTTGCGCGTCTTCGCTTGCCCGCCGTCACCTCTGCGCCTTCACATGAGCTTCAAGGCGCGGCAGAAATTCCCAGATGTCGCGGTTGATGCGCGTCATCTCCTTGGTGGTGCGGACCATTTCCTGCAGGCGCGCGTCGTCCATCGGCTTCGTCTCGCCGAAGCGCAGGCTGTTCTTCGTCTGCACGATGCGCATCGACTGGGTGTGGGTGATCATACCGGCGGCGTCGAAGATGAACATGCAGTGATTCAGCTCGTTGCGCACCTGGGTCGAGTCGTTGAAGCGCGCGATCAGCTCGGCCAGTTCGTTGTTGAGCGCCTTGTCGCCGATGGTGACGCGGGCAAGCCGCTGGATCAGGTCGAGGCGCGCGCGCGTGGTGTTGAGGGTGGCGAAGGTCAGCGCGGCCGAGGCGCGGTCGGTGCGCAGCAGGATCATCAGCACGTAGATGAACAGGCTTTCGTTGTTCGACCAGCTCGTGATCAGATTGCCGATCAGCGCCAGCACCAGCGTGCGGCGGTCGGCCGACGCCGGGGCGGCCGCGGCAAGCGCATCGAAATCCGGTTTCGGCGGCAGTTCGCTAGCGATCATGACGACGCTTCCACGGTTTGCCTCGCGTCCATAAGCCCGATCGCGTGTATGATCCGGCACGGCGCCGGACAACACAAGAGCGGCAAAGCGTCCGGGACGCCGGCTTTACGGCAATGGAGAGCCCATGTGGCGCTTCCTTCTCAACCTGTCCCGGACGCGCAGGGCGCGCCGCGCCGCGGCCGCGATGATCGTACCGCTGGTCGAGGCAAGCCGGCGGCGGCTCGGCGGCATCGCCGAGGCCGCATGGTCGGACCCTTACATCATCGGCTTCATGGCGATGCTGATCACGCTCATCAGCCGCGTCGAGGTCGGCCGCCTCGACAACGACGCGCTGGGCGCGGTGCAGGTCGGGGCGTGGCAGGACATCACGGGGCTTTCCGGCAGCACCGTCGGCGAGGACATGCTGCACCTCGGCGCCGCCCACGATCGCAACTTCGAGGCGGGCTGCCGCGACGCCGTCACCTTCGGCTCCATGCTGGTGGCGCGATCGCTATTGTTCGCCGGCGCCGGCAAGACATGGAGGGCCAAGACTTGGCAGGCCGCCACCGACCCGAGTTGCACGCCGCCGGCAGCGCGCGACGACGTAGCCGCGGCATGGGAACAATTCTTCGATGCCAATGTGGCGCGCCGGGGCGAAACCATGGCAACTGTTTTGGGAACCGACAGCGACAAGGTCTGGCGCTGAAGACGATTGCCGCCCGGAACTTCATGCGCGGGACGATGCGCCGCATAAACGTCAAATGCCCTTCATCGAGGTGCGAGGCTGTTTCCGCATCGGATCGACGAGGCTGGAGCACTCCGCAGCAGTTGTTCCGATGCACGGCGCCGGCGCAGACATTGGTCTCCTCACCGCGCTTGACGATGCCGTGATGGAACCGAAGTTGCGGCAAAAATACGCTTTAGGCTTGCAGAAACTGCGGCTACTATTCGAACCAAATCCATCCGATCCCGCACTCAAGCTGGTCGGGTCGGCGTCTCTCGCGACAGGGGCGCTTCTGCGATAAAGCTGAGACTACGTTTCTTAGTTGATTTCAGTAGGAGCGCTCATGAGTATCGCCAGCCTCCCGCTTTCTCACGCCGGCCCGAGGTCGGCAGGGCAGACACCGCTCGAATGCCTGTCCGATCCTCCCGCCGCCGCATGCCCGGCCAACGAGCCACCGCTTCGCCCGCCAATCGGTTCATCGCCGCGAAACACTACGCCCCCAGGCATCTTTTCATTGCCATGCGCCGCGCCGCTGCGTGGCTCACGCATTCAAAACAGTCCTTGTTTTCCCTCCCTGCCCCGACCCGGCACGCTTCATCTGGATCATAACCAGCCCGGCATTCCATTCCGCGCCGAGACATCGGAACCGAACCGGCCCGCCGAGAGTTCCAGACCCGGAACCGGACGCGCCTCCCGGGCAGCGATCAGAAAACCCGCCGTCATCGTCATCCATCAGCGCGCTTTCTTCCGCGACTGTTTCGTCCGCTGCCTCGAAGCCTCCTACAAAAACCAGGACATCTTCGCCTATTCCAGCTTCGCCGAATGGCGCGGCGCCGTCGAACCGGCCGCGCCGTTGCCTGCCGTGGTGGTGGTGTTTCTCGACAGCAGCCGCGCTTCCAGCACCGGCGATTTCTCCTTCCTCGATGCCACGACAGGCACCCCTGTGGTCGTCGTCTCCGACATCGACGATGCCAACTTCATCGTCACCGTCATGAAGCACGGCGTGCGCGGCTATATCCCGACCAGCCTGCCGCTGAACGTTGCCGTGGAAGCGGTGCGGCTGGTGCAGGCCGGCGGCACGTTCGTGCCGCCTTGCGCGCTCGAGCGCGACTGGAGCAAGCGCGACGGCGCAACGAAAGCCGGCGACCTTCTGACCGAGCGGCAGATGAGGGTGGCTGAGGCGCTGTGTCAGGGCATGGCCAACAAGCAGATCGCCTACGCGCTGCAGATGAGCGAGCACACGGTGAAGATCCACCTGCGCCACATCATGAGGAAACTCAACGCCCGGAACCGCACCGAGGTGGCGATCCTCGCCAACGCCATCCTCAACGGCTGGGATTTGCGCCCGGCCTCATCCTGAACGGGGCCAATAGCGTTTTCGAGCGACGTCTTGATCGCGGGCGGCGTTCGGACCATAACCTTGCCCGACCGATCCCGGGGCGCCCTCGCGCCTCGGCAACGGTGCAGGACGGCATATTGTCCCGGTAGCTCAGCTGGATAGAGCACAGGTTTCCTAAACCTGGGGTCAGGGGTTCGACTCCCTTCCGGGACGCCATCCGGCTTCATCGCCCCTGGCGAAGCCCGCACGCCTACGGCGTCTTGCGATAGCGGATCAGCGAAAAATGCCCCATCGGCGGCATCAGGCGGCGCTCCTCAAGCGTCACCCCGCCGTGCCGGGCGGCCCAGTCCACCAGCCGCTGCCAGGGAAATTCCGGCCGCCAGCCGAGCCGGCGCGCGATCGGGGCGAACGCCAGTTCGAAGACGCGGCGCGGACCGCTTTCGGCGCCAATGTGATTGACGAGGATCAGTTCGCCACCCGGCTTGAGCACGCGAACGAAATCGTCGAGCGTCGCTTCCGGATCGGGCACCGCGGTGATGACATACTGCGCCACCACCGCATCAAACGTGTTTTCGGCAAACGCCAGCGCCTTGGCGTCCATCACCGCCAGCGTCTCGACGTTGGTGAGGCCGAGCGCCCGCGCCCGCTCCTGCGCCTTGCGCAGCATCGGCTCGGAGATATCGACGCCGCTGATTTTGGTGCTGCGCGAATAGTCGGCCAGCGACAGCCCGGTGCCGATGCCGACGTCGAGCACGCGGCCACCGATCGCGTCGGCAACGGCGATGGTCGATTTGCGGCCACGATCGAACACCGCGCCGAACACGAGATCGTAGATCGGCGCCCAGCGCGCATAAGCCTTCGCGACGCCGGCGCGGTCGATATCGCTGCTCATTCCGCCCGCTTCTGTCAGAGGTTTGGGGATATGTGCCGCACGATGCCGCTCAATGGGCGCCCGCCACCAGCGGTTCGGCGACACGTCCGTGCGGGCGCGGGCTCGCCGCCAGCGCATGCGCGATGAAGCCGCCGCCCAGCACGCGGGCCTGCCGCCCGGCGGCCGGCGCCTCGTAGAACACGCAAGCCTGCCCCGGCGAGACGCCCTCCTCGCCGTCGATCAGTTCGACCTCGCAGCCGCCGCTGGTGGCGCGCAGCCACGCCGGCTGCGCGGCGCGCGTCGAGCGCACCTTGACGGCGATCTCGAGGCCGCGTGCGGCGGCCTCGGCGAGCGTGCCGTCGCCGATCCAGTTGACGTCGCGCAACGCGATGCGATGCACCAGCAGGGCCTCGCGCGGGCCGACGACGACGCGGTGGGACGCCGCATCGAGCCGCACCACGTAGAGCGGGGCGCTCGCGGCAATGCCGAGGCCGCGACGCTGCCCGACGGTGAAGTTGGCGATGCCGCGGTGACGGCCGACCACCCGGCCATCGAGATCGACGATATCGCCCGGCTCCATCGCGGCCGGCTTCAGCCGTTCGACCAGATCGGTGTAGTGGCCGGTCGGCACGAAGCAGATGTCCTGGCTGTCGTGTTTGTCGGCGACCGCGAGGCCGAAATGGCGCGCCCAGTCGCGCGTCTCCGCCTTGGTCATGTCGCCGAGCGGAAAGCGCACATGCGTCAGTTGCTCGCGCGTCGTGGCGAACAAAAAATAGCTCTGGTCGCGGTCGGTATCGGCCGCCGTGTAGAGACCGCGCGAGCCATCGGGCTCAGCGCGCGAAGCGACGTAGTGGCCGGTCGCCAGCACTTTTGCGCCGAGTTCGCGCGTGGTCGCCAAGAGATCGCGAAACTTGACCGAGCGGTTGCACTCGATGCACGGCACCGGCGTCTCGCCGAGCGCATAGCTCGTCGCGAACGCCTCGATCACCGACTGGCGAAAGCGGCTCTCATAATCGAGAACGTAATGCGGAATGCCGATGCGCTCGGCCACGTCGCGCGCGTCGTGGATGTCCTGCCCGGCACAGCAGGCGCCCTTGCGATGCACCGCCGCGCCATGATCATAGAGCTGCAGCGTGATGCCGACGACGTCGTAGCCTTGCGACTTCAACAGCGCGGCCGTGGTAGAGGAATCGACGCCGCCCGACATGGCGACGACGACACGGGTGTCCTGCGGACGGCCTTCGAGGCCGAGGCTGTTGAGCATGATCGTCAAGTCCTCCGCGCAAAGTTTCGGCCATGCGCCGGCGCGGTTTAGCACCCGCGCGCCTCCTGCTCAAAGCAGCCGGGCGCGGGGCGCGGCTAAAATCCATACAAATCACCGTTCGCGGCCGCTTTCAAGCATCGCGGCCACGGCGGAAACGCACGCCCCCTCAACGAGATAGGCGCGCAGACGAGGGCCTGCAAGCAGCACCCGCCGCATTTTACGCAATCGCAATCTCGATCAGCCGGGGGCCTGCCCCGGCGAGCGCGCGGCCAAGCGCTGCGGCAATCGCGGCCGGCTCATCGGCCCGTTCGGCCGGCACCCCCATCGCGGCCGCGAGCTTGAGGTAGTCGATCCGCGGTTCCACGATGTCCATGCCGACGAAGCGATCGGCATTGGCATTGGCACAGCCGATGTCGCGCGCCACGTTCATCAGCACGTTGTAGCGGGCATTGTTGAGCACGACGAAGATCACCTGGGTGCGGTAGTGGGCGGCGCTCCACAAGGCTTGCGGCGAGTACATCGCCCCGCCGTCGCCGACCAGGCACACCACCGGACCGTCATGGGCGAGCGCGGCGCCGACCGAGGCCGGCATCGAGCAGCCGAGCACGCCACCCCGGGCAAAGAAGTAAAGCCCCGGATAGGTCTTCATCACCTCCTGAACGGCGCCGAAGGTGGCGGCGGAATCGTTGCTGATCAGCGTGTTGCGCGGCAGCGCGTCGAGTACGGCAAGCACCGCGGCGTCCGGCGACAAGGGCCGCTCGGCGTCGGCCTCGATCGCCGCCCGCACCGCCTTGATGCGGCTTGCGCGGCCGCGCGCCAGCGCCCGGCGCCGCGCCGCCACCGCCTTTTTGTCCACGAGCGGCGCGAGTTCGCCGGCCAGCGCCTCCAGCGTCGCGGCGATGTCGCCGGTCAGCGCGAAGTCGGCCGGGTACTCGCGGCCGATGGCGTCGCGCGCGCTGGCCAGATGATAAAGCTGCGTGCCGGAAGGGATCGGCTCGACGTCGCGGTAGGGATAGGCGACGAAGGCGCGGCCGCCGATCAGCAGCACCGCCTCCTTGCCGGCGAGCGCCGCGCGGATCTGCGCAAAGTCCGGCCGCAGCGTGCCGCCCCAGCACGGATCGTCGGCGGGGAACGCCGCGCGCGAGGTCACCTGCGTGCCGTAGACGACGAAGCCGCCGGTATGCGCCAGCGCCAGCGTGCCCTTGGCGGCGTTGGCCGGTACGTCGTCGCCGATCAGCACCGCGACCTTGTCGGCCGCGCGTGTCGCGAGCAGCTTCGCCAGCCGCTCGACGCCGGCGCCGACGGCGCGTCCCGGTTCAGCCGAGCGCGGCGGAATGTGCCAGGCGACTTCCTCCTCCAGCACGTCCATCGGCAGCGACAGGAACACCGGCCCCTCCGGCGGCGTGCGCGCCACCGCGAAGGCGCGGCGCAGCGCCGTGCCGACATCGGCGCCGCGGCGCACCTCGGCGGTCCATTTGGCGATCGGCCGCGCCAGCGACACCAGGTCGCCCGACAGCCACGGCTCGGAGAACAGATGGCGGGTGTCCTGCTGCCCGGCGGTGACGACGAGCGGCGTTTCACTGGCTTTCGAGGCCACCAGCACGCCCATGGCGTTGCCCAATCCGCCGGCGGCATGGAGGTTGACGAAGGCCGGCCGCCCGGTCTTGAGCGCATAGCCGTCGGCCATGCCGACCGCGCTCGCCTCCTGCAGGCCGAGCACGTAGGTGAACTCGGGATGATCGACCAGCGCGTCCATCAACGGCATCTCGGTCGAGCCGGGATTGCCGAAGATGTGGGTGACGCCCTCGTCGCGCAGCACCGCGAGCATGACATCGACGGCGCGCACCAGCTTGCCGTTCGCTTTGCCGACCGCCGCCCGGTTCATCGCACTCTCCTGTGACAGGGTTGGCGGAAGGATACGGCGCTTGCGCGGTGAAGAAAATGCGCGACCGCAAACTCGCGCATCGGTGCCGGACCCGCGGCAGGCGGCAAATCCTGCCGGCCGGCAGGCAACGACGGCGCCGTCCAGTCCGGCGAAGCAGTACGCTCCTTTAGCTAAACATGTGATAAAAAGCAGCTTTATCACGTACGGCGGGCTGGCGCGGTCCTTGCTTGAAGGATAGCGGCTTTCGATAGTCGTAAAAGGTCGCCCCTTGTCCAGCGTCGCTCCCAGTACCCCGTCCGTCGCCACCCCGGCCAGCCGCCCGGCGCCGACGCCTGCGTCCCCCGCGAGCGGCGAGGATTTTGCCGCGCTGCTCGACAGCGCGCCGACGGCAGAGCCGGCCGCCGCACCGGCCGAGCCGCCGCGTTCGTCCGCTGACCCCACCCGCAACGAGACGGGCAAGGGCAAACCGGCAAAGGCCGAGAGCACCGGCAAGGCAAGGAACACCGGCGACAAGACCGGAAGCACCACGGCGAAGGATGCCGCTGAAGGGACAGCGGGCGATAGCCCGGCCGGCACCGGCACGACATCGGCCGCAGCCACCGTGGCGGCCATGGTGGCACCGGTTACGCCGGCCGCCCCTGTCGCACCCGCCACGACCGAGACAACCGCACCGGCAGGGACCGCGGAGCAACTGGCCCTGACCGCCATCGGCGGCACCGCCACGCCGACAGCCACCCCTGCTACGCCCGGCGACGCGACGGTCGCCGCCGCGACCGAAGCGGCGCCGGCCGCAACGGCCGCACCGGCGGAAACCGCGCCGACGCCGGCCCAGACCGCGACCGGGCTGGTCGCCGGCAACACCATCGCCGCCCATCTTCCCGCCATCGGCGCGACGCGCCTCGCCGGCGGCAAGACTTCGGCCATCCCCGGCCTATCGCCTGGCGCCGAGACGGCGCCGAACATCGCGACGGAGGCCGGCGATGCTGCCGAGCCGGCGGATGCTCAAGCCGACGCCGGGTCGGCAGTCAAAGCCGACGCAAAACGCGGCCGTGATGCAAAAGCCGACGGCGACGCCGGCGCGGACAAGACGCACCATGCCAAGGCAGAGCCCGGACCCGAGAGCGGCCGCGCCGGCAAGGCGGAAGGGACCGCGGGCAATTTCCACCCCGCCGGAGAGGCAACCTCGCCGACCGCAACCGCCGCACCCGACAGCGTCGCGCAGCCCTCCGGCACCTCGCCCGTGCTGCCGCAGACGCACCTCGCTACCGCCGCCACGATCACCCCGCAGGTCACGGTGATGCCGCCGGCCGTCGCGGTGCCGCCCGGCGGCCTTGCGCTCGCCATCGCCTCGCAGGCACGGGCCGGCCACAGCCGGTTCGACATCCAGTTGGAGCCGGCCGAACTGGGCCGCATCGACGTGCGGCTGTCGATCGACCGCCACGGCACCGTCACCTCGCACGTCGTCGTCGAGAAGGCGGAGACGCTCGACCTCTTGCGCCGCGACGCGCCGCATCTGCAGCGCGCGCTCGACGATGCCGGGCTGAAAACCGGCAGCGGCGGGCTGCAGTTCAGCCTGCGCGACCAGACCCCGCAGAATCGCGACGACGGCGACACGGGGGCGCGGCCGCGCATCGTGATTGCCGACGACGTCGTCGCCGCCGAGACCGCCGGCCGCAACTACGGCCGCCCGCTGCAAGCCAGCAGCGGCCTCGATATCAGGGTTTAGGAGCACGCGATGGCCGTCGAAGCCACCATGCCGAACACCGTCGTCTCCGCGCCCGCGCCGGTGACGGCCGACAGCAAGAAGGCCGCCGAAAGCGCCAAGTCGAGCGGCATCGCCGACAATTTCCAGACCTTCCTGACGCTGCTGACGACGCAGCTTCAGCACCAGAACCCGCTCGACCCGCTCGACACCAACCAGTTCACGGCGCAACTCGTGCAGTTCGCGCAAGTGGAGCAGCAGTTGCGCGCCAACACGCAGCTCACCTCGCTGGTCGAGTTGCAGACCACCGCGCAAGCGACGCAGGCGCTGGCCTTCGTCGGCGCCACCGCCGTGGTGGACGGCCGCACCGCCGCGCTCAAGGAGGGGGTAGCGACCTGGGCGGTCAATGTCGCAAAACCCTCGACGCTCAATGTCACCATCAGCAACGAGGCCGGCCAGACCGTGTTCACCGGCGAGTATCCCGCCGATGTCGGCGACCAGACGTTTGTGTGGGACGGCAAGGGCAAGGACGGCACGCAGTGGCCGGAGGGCAACTACACGATCAGCGCCACCGCCAAGGATGCCTCGGGCCAGAGCGTTGCGGTCAGCACGCAGATTTACGGCGTGGTGGATTCCGCCGACCTCACCCAGTCGCCGCCGTTATTGTCGATCGCCGGCCAGACTTTTACGACGGACAAGATCCAGAAGATCGTGCGGACGGGCGGGTAGTCTCCCCACCCTTTCCTCCCCTTCCACGCAAGCCCCCACCCTTCCCTCCCCCGCACGCGGGAAGAGATCAAGCCCCCACCTTCCCTCCCCCGCTTGCGGGGGAGGGATCAAGGGAGGGGGATGCCCGCGGCACGCCGTGCCGCATCGCATCCGGGATACCGGGTCGTGGCCAGCAAGGTACGGGCGCGACGATGGCGGTGCCCTTACCCGCTCTTTGCGTCGCGCCTGAGCCGCGCCAGGCTTTCGTCGGCAATGGTGGCGACGGCCACCGGATCGGCCGGAAAATCGGCGGCAAGCCAGGCATCCTCGGCCAGCGCCAACACGCGCCCGAGGTCCGGGCCCTCGGCAACGCCGCGGGCGATGAAGTCGGCGGCTTTCAGCGGAAATTCCGGCGCCTGCCAGCGCTGCGGCAGCGTGACGAAATCGCGCCAGCGCCCCGGATCGGCGCCGCGCCCGGCCCGCGCCCAGGCCAGCAACAGCCGCTCGTGGTAGCACTCCGGGCCGATGCGGTAGAGCCGCCGCCGGGCGGTCGCCTCGTCCATGTCCTTGAGCCGCCACCAGCGATGCCCCATGGCGTCGAGCCGTTTGGCCTCGGCATTGGAGAGCCGCAGCCGCTGCGCCAGCCGGCGCGCGTCCTCGGGCACTGCAACCGCCAGCGCGCCGAGGCGGCGGATCGGATCGGGATCGAGGCCGAGCAGCCGCTCGACCTCGATCATCGCCGCGAGCGCGCCGTGATAGGCGACGCCGCCGAGAATGCGCACCAAGAGGCCGCCGTCATCCATGGCGACCAGCGCGTCCGGCGCGCCCGGCGCGACCATCAGCTTGAGCATTTCCATGCGGATGCGCTCGGCGGAGAGCGCGGCCAGCCCCTCGCGCGCCGCGATGCAGGCAAGCAGCGCCGGCCGGTCGAGATCGCCCGCGCCGAATGCGGCATGGATGCGGAAGAAGCGCAGGATGCGCAGGTAGTCCTCGGCCAGCCGCGTCGCCGGATCGCCGATGAAGCGCACCCGGCGCGCCGCGATATCGGCGAGGCCGCCGACGGTGTCGTGCACCGTGCCGTCAGGCGCGACCGACAGCGCGTTGATGGTGAAGTCGCGCCGCGCGGCATCGCCCGCCCAGTCGCGGCCGAACGCCACCTTGGCCTTGCGGCCGTAGGTCTCGACGTCCTGCCGCAGCGTCGTCACCTCGACCGGCTGGCCGTCGATGACAAGCGTCACGGTGCCGTGCTCGATGCCGGTCGGCACCGTCTTGAAGCCGGCCGCGCGCCCTCGCGCCATCACCGTCTCCGGCAGCGCCGTGGTGGCGATGTCGATCTCGCCGACCGGCAGGCCCATCAGCGCGTTGCGCACCGCGCCGCCGACCACACGCGCTTCCTCGCCGTCTCGGTCGAGCAGCGACAGCACCTCGGCCGCCGGGCCTTCGCGCAGCCAGGCAGCGCCGGCGAGCGACGGCGCAACGCTCACTTGGTGACCCCGCGGATCAGCTTGCCGTTCTCCAGATGCGCCGGCGCATAGGTGGACGACGGCGGCGCGCCGGAAAACTGCGCGAGCAGCACGAGGCTGATGGTCACCAGGACGAACGCCGTAATCGCCAGCTTGACGACGACGCGCAGCGGCCAGGAGTCGCGGTTGAGCACCTGCGCGCGGCTCGCCAGCAGGAACGCCGCATAGACGGCGAACGGGATGAGGAAGATGCCGATTTCGGTCAGGACGGGGCGGATCATGCGAGAACGATCCGCTCGTAGAGCCGGCGCAGGATTCCGGCGGTCGCGCCCCAGATGTAGCGCTCGGCAAACGGCATGGCGTAATAGGAGCGCATCGCGCCGCGAAATTCCCGGCTGTGAAGCTGATGGTTGCCGGGGTCCATCAGGAACGATAGCGGCACCTCGAAGGCGTCGTCCACCTCGGCCGGGTTGATGTGCAGGTCGAAGCCCGGCCGCACCCGCGCGACCGTCGGCAGAATGCGGTAGCCGAAGGTGGTGCCGTAGATGTCGAGATAGCCGACCGGCTCGACGAAGGCGCGCGACAGCCCGATCTCCTCCTCGGCTTCGCGCAGCGCCGCATCGAGCGGGCTTTTGTCGGTGGCGTCGATCTTGCCGCCGGGAAAGGCGATCTGCCCGGCGTGGTCGTTGAGGTGCGCCGAGCGCAACGTCAGCAGCACCGTCGGCTCCTCGCGCGCCACCACCGGGATCAGCACCGCCGCCGGCCGCACCGGCCGCTCCTCGGCAATGATCCGCAGCATGCGGTCGGTGTCATGATCGCCGCTCACCGGCGCAATCGCCGGATCGGTCAGGGCCGGCGGCACATCGAACTTCAGCCGCTCGCGGGCGCGCGCGAAAAAGGTCGCGGAATCGACGAGCGCCGTCTCCGCGCCATGGCTCATGGCGTCGCTCACCCTGCCGCTCCCGCCTGGTCGGCGGTGGCCATCGCGAAAAACGTCCCTGCCGATGCAACGCCGAACATCATGCGCCCATCGACCATCCGTTGCCGCCCCATGTCAACCAGATCGTAGTAGAGCGCGCGCGTCACCTTGGCCCACAGCCCGGCCCGGACGTGGAGGTAGGGCACGAGGCCGCCGTCGTCCCGCGTCTCGAAACGCAGGCCATGGCCGGCGTTGCAGGTCACCTCGTCGCCGACATTGGTGCGGAATTTGAGCACGCGGCCCTCGCCATCGCCTTCGACCGTCATGGCCACGGCGAGAAACGGCGCGTCATCCACCCGGATGCCGACCTTCTCGACCGGCGTGACCAGAAAATAGCTGTCGCCCTCGCGCTTGAGGATGGTCGAGAACAGTCGCACCAGCGCCGGCCGCCCGATCGGCGTACCGAGATAGAACCAGGTGCCATCGGCCGCGATGCGCATGTCGAGGTCGCCGCAGAACGGCGGATTCCATAGGTGGACCGGCGGCAGGTCGCCGCGCGCCGCCCGCGCCGCCGCGGCCGTCAGCCCGTCCAGATCCTGCGCCGCCGTCTGCCCTTGCTTCGCCATGGTTTGACCAGAACCTTGCCGTCCGCGGGACGTTTTCCGACGGCCGCGCGCATAACCGCCAGACAAGTCTCCATTTCGTGATCGGGCCTATCCCCCCGGCCAGCTAATGTGGGATAGCTGACTGGTGGAGAGAGCCCGGACCCGTCCCAATATAAGGGCGCGCGGGCTGCGATACAAAACGCCGCGCTCATCCCGTGCGGCACGGTTCATGGAGCAGGCGATGGCTGGCGCAAACAGTGCGGAAACCCTCGAAGACGCGGCGGTGCGTTCGGCCGAGCAACTGGCCGCCGACGTCCGCGCCGCCAAGGCGGCGATTTCCGCGGTGATCTTCGGGCAGGAGCGCGTCATCGACAACACGCTGGTGACGATCCTCGCCGGCGGCCATGCGCTGTTGATCGGCGTGCCGGGTCTCGCCAAGACCAAGCTCGTCGAAACGCTCGGCACCACGCTCGGGCTGGACGCCAAGCGCATCCAGTTCACGCCGGACCTGATGCCGTCCGACATCCTCGGCGCCGAGGTGCTCGATGAAGCAAGCAGCGGCCGCCGCTCGTTCCGCTTCATCGCGGGGCCGGTGTTCGCCCAGCTTCTGATGGCCGACGAGATCAACCGGGCCAGCCCCCGCACGCAGTCGGCGCTGTTGCAGGCGATGCAGGAGCAGCACATCACCGTCGCCGGCGCACGCCACGATCTGCCGCGGCCGTTCCATGTGCTGGCAACGCAGAACCCGCTCGAGCAGGAGGGCACCTACCCGCTGCCGGAAGCGCAGCTCGACCGCTTCCTGATGCAGATCGACGTCGATTATCCCGACCGCGACGCCGAGCGGCGCATCCTGTTCGAAACCACCGGCGCGGACGAAGCCAAGGCCAGGCCCGCGATCACCGCCGAGGCGCTGATGAGCGCGCAGCGGCTGGTGCGCCGTCTGCCAGTCGGCGATTCCGTGGTCGAGGCGATCCTGTCGCTGGTGCGCTCGGCGCGGCCGGGACCGGATGCCGGCGATCTTGGCGAGGCGATCGCGTGGGGACCGGGTCCGCGCGCCAGCCAGTCCCTGATGCTCGCCGTGCGCGCCCGCGCCCTGCTCGACGGCCGGCTCGCGCCGTCGATCGACGACGTGCTGGAATTGGCCGAGCCGATCCTCAAGCATCGCATGGCGCTGACTTTCGCCGCGCGCGCGGAAGGCCGCACCATTGCCGACATCATCGGCCGGCTCAAGGCACGGATCGGCTGATGGCGGCGACAAGCGTTGCAGCACAGGAGATCGAGGCGGTCCGCCGCGCCGACGGCGAAAGCCGTTCGCTCGCGGCGTCGATGCCGCGCCTCGTGCTCGACGCGCGCCGAATCGCCGCCAGCGTGACCCATGGCCTGCACGGCCGCCGCCGTGCCGGCGCCGGCGAAAGTTTCTGGCAATACCGCCGTTTCGTCTCGGGCGAACCGGCCTCGAGCGTCGATTGGCGGCGCTCGGCGCGCGACGACCTGCTCTACGTGCGCGAACAGGAATGGGAAGCGGCGCACACCGTCTGGCTGTGGCCAGACCGTTCGCCGTCGATGGCTTTCGCCTCGAAGACGGCACGCGACAGCAAGCTGGAGCGGGCGCTGATCGTCACCTTCGCGCTCGCCGAACTGCTGGTCGCCGGCGGCGAACGCGTCGGCATTCCCGGCCTGATGGCACCCTCGGCGAGCCGCAACATCATCGACCGGCTGGCGCAGGCGATGCTGCACGACCGCACCGAGCGCCCGAGCCTGCCGCCGTCCTTCGCGCCGGCGCCGCTGTCGGAAATCGTGGTGATGTCCGACCTGTGGTCGCCGCTCGCCGACATCCGCACCACGCTCGACACGCTCGCAAGCTCAGGCAGCCGGGGCACGTTGTTGCAGATCGTCGATCCGGCGGAAGAGACGTTTCCCTACAGCGGCCGCGTCGAGTTCATCGAGCCGGAGGGCGCCGGCGCCGTCATTGCCGGCCGCGCCGAAACCTGGGCCGCGGACTATACGGCGCGGCTCGCGCTGCATCGCGAGGCGATCCGCGCCGAAACCGGCCGGCTCGGCTGGCTGTTCACGATCCACTCGACCGACCGTTCGGCCGCCGAATTGCTGTTGACCCTGCACAGCGGCATGATGACCGGGCGAGGCGGGGTCGGCCCCGCCGCAAGACTTGAGGTCGGCGCATGATCGGCGCGTTCCCGCTGGCCTTCACCACGCCCTGGCTGTTGTTGGGCCTGCTCAGCCTGCCGGTGCTGTGGTGGCTGTTGCGGGTGACGCCGCCGCGACCGCGCCGCATCGCCTTTCCGCCGGCGCGGCTGTTGTTCGACATCGGCCCCAAGGAGGAAACGCCGGCGCGCACGCCGTGGTGGCTGACCGCGCTGCGGCTGCTCGCGGCGGCGCTGGTGATCCTCGCCGCCGCCGGGCCGATGTGGAATCCGCATGCCGGCGAGGCCGGGCGCACGGGGCCGCTGGTGCTGATGATCGACGACGGCTGGGCCGCGGCGGCAAGCTGGGACACGCGCATCGAGGCCGCCGACGATCTCATCGCCCAGGCCGATGCCGGCGGGCGCGGCATCGCGCTGGTGCCGCTGTCCGAGCCGACCCGCGACCTCACCCTGATGACCGCCGGCACCGCGCGCGTGGCGCTGCGCCAGCTTGCCCCCAAGCCCTACGCCGTGGAGCGGATCGCGGCGCTGCCGAATCTCGCACGCTTCCTCGCCACCCTGGGCGAGGCCGACATCGTGTGGTTGTCCGACGGCATCGACGCCGGACGCGGCCAGGATTTTGTCGCGGAGCTTGCAAAAGCCCTCGGCGAGCGGCCGTTGACCATCTACGGCGCGGGCACGCCGCCGGCGCTGGCGCTGGCCGGCGCCGAAAACGCCGCCGCGAGAATGACCGTGAAGGTGCTGCGCGCCACACCCGGCGGCAGCGGCGCCGGCATCGTGCGGGCGCTCGACCAGAAGGGCGCGCCGCTCGGCGAGGCAACCTATCAGTTCGCCGCCGGGGCGCGGGATGCGACGGCGAACTTCGACCTGCCGGTGGAGTTGCGCAACGACATCGCCCGCCTCGAGATCGCGGGCGAACGCTCGGCCGGCGCGGTGCAGTTGCTCGACAAGCGCTGGCGCCGCCGCGCCATCGGCATCGTCAGCGGCGCAAGCGCCGACACCGCGCAGCCCTTGCTCGCCTCCACCTTCTATCTGACGCGGGCGCTGTCGCCGTTCGCCGACATCCGCCTGGCGGAGCGCGCCGCGCCGGCCCAGGCCGTGGCGCAGTTCCTCGACGACAAGCTGCCGATGATCATCCTTGCCGACGTCGGCGCACTGACGCCAGACCTGCGCGCGCGCCTCACCGCCTGGATCGAAGGCGGCGGCGTGCTGGTGCGCTTCGCCGGTCCCCGGCTGGCGCAGGCCGACGACGGCTTGGTGCCGGTCAAGCTCAGGCTCGGCGACCGCAACCTCGGCGGCAGCCTGACCTGGGAGAAGCCGCAGCAGTTGGCCGCCTTCGCCGCCGACGGCCCGTTCGCGAGTCTGCGCGTGCCCGACGACGTAACGGTCACGCGGCAGGTGCTGGCCGAGCCCAACGCCGAACTGGCCAGCCGAAGCTGGGCTTCGCTTGCCGACGGCACGCCGCTGGTCACCGGCGAGCGGCGCGGCAAGGGCGTGCTCGCGCTGTTCCATATCAGCGCCGACATGCGCTGGTCGAACCTGCCGATGTCGGGTGCCTTCGTCGAGATGTTGCAGCAAGTGGTGGACATGGCGGGCACCACCGCCAGGGAAGGAGCCGGCGCGGCCAATGCCGACGTGAAGGTCGAGACGGTGGCGCCGCTGCGCACGCTCGACGGGTTTGGCGCCTTCGTGCCGCCGCCACCAACTGCGAGGCCGCTCAGCACCGATTTTCGTGGCCGCGCCTCCGCCGATCATCCACCCGGCTTCTACGGCCCGGCCGACGGTCCGCTCGCCGTCAACACGCTGACAGGCGACGACACGCTTGCCCCGCTCGAGGTCTCGGCGCTCAACGCGCGCCAGGCTGCCTATGGCAGCGCGGAGCCGCGCGACCTGCGCGGCGCGACGCTCGCCACCGCGCTCGCGCTATTCCTGATCGACGCTCTTATCATCGCATTGCTCGGTGGCAGCCTCGCCGCGCTGATGCGGCGCCGGCCCGCGCGCGCAGCCACACTGATGCTGATCGCGGCCACCGCGCTGGTGGCGTTGTCCACCCCATCGCATGCCGCCGACGAGACCGCCGCGATCCGCGCGGTCTCGCAGACCCGGCTCGCCTATGTCGTCACCGGCAATACCGATGTCGACGAGATCGCCAAGGCCGGCCTTACGGGGCTCACCATGTTCCTCGCGCAGCGCACGGCGCTGGAGCCGGGCGACCCGGTCGGCGTCGATCCGGCGCGCGACGAGCTTGCGTTCTTCCCGCTGATCTACTGGCCGGTGGTGTCGGGGCAACCCAAACCGTCGGCCGATACGCTCAATCGCATCGATGCCTACATGAAGCAGGGCGGCACTGTGCTGTTCGACACCCGCGACGCCATCGAGGCGCCACCGGGCAGCAACGGCGCGGCGGAGACGCCGGGCATGCTGCAACTGCGCACCATCCTGTCGTCGCTCGACATCCCCGAGCTCGAGCCGGTGCCGCGCGAGCACGTGCTGGCGAAGACGTTCTACCTGCTGCACGACTTCCCCGGCCGCTACGCCACCGGCCAGACCTGGGTCGAGGCGCTGCCGCGCGAGCAGGACGAGGACAGCGAGCCGCGCCCGGCGCGCGGCGGCGACGGCGTGTCGCCGATCATCATCACCTCGAACGATCTGGCGGGGGCCTGGGCGATCCGCCACGACGGGCAGGCGATGCTGCCCTTGTCCGACGCCGAGCCGCGCCAGCGCGAATTCGCCTTCCGCGCCGGCGTCAACATCGTGATGTATGTGCTGACCGGCAACTACAAGACCGATCAGGTCCACGCGCCGGCGCTGATCGAACGGCTGGGACAGTAGGCCATGCAATACAGCATCGCATTCGCTCCCCTCGTTCCGCTGCCGGCGCTGTGGATCGCGGCCGCCATCATCGGCGTCATCGCGCTGGTGCTGCTGTTTGGCCGCTCGCGCGGCGCGCTGTTGCGCATCGCGGCGATGGCGCTGATCTGGCTTGCGCTCGCCAACCCCTCCTTCACCCGCGAGGATCGCGAGCCACTGGCCTCGGTCGCCGCCGTTGTGGTGGACAGAAGCCCGAGCCAGAATTTCGGCGAGCGCACGCGCGAGACGGACGCGGCGAGCGAGGCGCTGGTCGAGCGGCTGAGAGCCATCAAGGGACTTGAGGTGCGCACCGTCGAGGCGGCCCACGCCGACGGCGAAACCGACGGCACAAAGCTGTTCAGCGCGCTCGCCACCACGCTGTCCGACGTGCCCGCCGACCGTATCGCCGGCGCCTTCCTCATCACCGATGGCCGCGTCCACGACATCCCGGCCAACCCCGAAGCGCTCGGCTTCACGGCGCCTCTGCACGCGCTGATCACCGGCCAGAGCCGCGAGCGCGACCGCCGCATCGCCATCGTCGCCGCGCCGCGCTTCGGCATCGTCGGTCAGCAGCAGGCCATCAGCTACCGCCTCGACGATCAGGGCGTCAGCGGCGAGCGCGCCGAGGTCACGGTGCGGCGTGACGGCGAAGAACTGAGCAAGCGCACGGTGACCAGCGGCGAACGCGTCGAGATCACGGTCGATATCCCGCACGCGGGGCCGAACATCGTCGAGATCGAGGCGTCGCCGCTCGAGGGCGAACTCACCCGCGTCAACAACCGCGCCGTGGTGTCGATCGACGGCGTGCGCGACAAGCTGCGCGTGCTGCTGGTTTCCGGCGAGCCGCATGCCGGCGAACGCACCTGGCGCAACCTGCTGAAGTCCGACCCGAGCGTCGATCTCGTCCACTTCACCATCCTGCGCCCGCCGGAGAAGCAGGACGGCACGCCGATCAACGAACTGTCGCTGATCGCGTTTCCGACGCGCGAACTGTTCCAGCAAAAGATCAACGAGTTTCAGCTCATCATCCTCGACCGCTACTCGCGCCAGGGCGTGCTGCCGATCGCCTATTTCGACAACATCGCCCGCTATGTGCGGCGCGGCGGCGCGGTGCTGATCTCGGCCGGGCCCGATTACGCCTCCGCCACCAGCATCTGGCGCACGCCGCTCGATTCGGTGCTGCCGGCGGAGCCGGTCGGCGTCACCGAGAAGGCGTTCGTGGCGCGCCTCAGCGAAACCGGCAAGCGCCACCCGGTGACGCGCGGGCTCGCCGGTGCCGATAGCGAGCCGCCGCACTGGAGCCATTTCTTCCGCCTTATCGACACGCGTAACGTGGCAACGCCGCCGGTGATGGAAGGCGACGGCAAGCCGCTTCTGGTGCTGTCGCGGTTCGGAGAGGGCCGTGTCGCGCTGATCCTGTCGGATCACATCTGGCTGTGGGCGCGCGGCTTCGAGGGCGGCGGCCCGCACCTCGACCTGTTGCGGCGGACCTCGCACTGGCTGATGAAGCAGCCCGATCTCGAAGAGGAAGCGCTGCGGCTGGAGGCAAGCGGCCGCACGCTGGTGGCGTCGCGCCAGACCATGGGCGAGACAGTCGCGCCGATCACCGTGACCTCACCCTCCGGCACCACGCGCGAACTGACGCCGAAGGTCGCCGAGCCCGGACTGTGGCGCGCTTCCACGCCCGCCGACGAACTGGGGCTGTGGGCGGCGACCGACGGCACGCTGAAAGCGCTGATCAATATCGGCCCGACCAACCCGAAGGAATTTTTTAATGATACGGCGACCACCGAGACGCTGCGGCCGCTCGCACGGGCCGCCGGCGGCGACGTCCGGAGGGTTGCGGAAGCGGGCGGCGGCAGCGTCGAGGTGCCGCGGATCGCGCCGGTGCACAGCACGCGCGGATTCCACGGCGACGGCTGGCTCGGGGTGCGCATGCGCGAGGCGAGCGTGGTGCGCGGCATCGGCGTGCTGCCGATGTTTGCCGGCGCCATCGGCCTGTTGCTGCTGATCAGCGCGCTCGGCGCCACCTGGCTGCGCGAAGGCCGGTAGCCTCGTTCATATAGCGACAACGGCGGCGGCCACGTCCCGGCGCTGCTTGACAACCTCCTGCCCGTGTAATGTTATACTGTTACAGTTCGTAGGACCCGCCGGGCACCCCGGCGCGGCACGGGGGCGTGGGGCATGAGGTGGTTTCGCCACCGGATCGGGCTGGGGGTCGGGCTGTCGCTGATGGCGATGGCGCTGCAGCTTGCGCTGACGCTTGGCCACACCCACGCCGGCGAGCTGACCGGTCACGACCGCGTTGCCGCCCACGCCCAGCACGACGCCGACACTCACGACGCGTCTCCCTCATCGGACCACCAGCACCCTCCCGGCACTCTCTGCCCGGACTGCCTGGTCATTGCGCAGGCGGCGACCGGCCTGACAGCCGCGCCGCCGACGTTGCCGGCGCAGGCAACGGTCCGTGTACCGCTCGCCGCCCTGCGCGCTCCCCTCATTGAGCCGGCCCGCTGCTGTGCCGGCTTCCAACCCCGCGCTCCACCGCGATCCTGACGCCTGCCGCCTCTTTCGGCCGCCTTCGCCGGCATGACGGCGAGGCGGTCACCGCTTGCATCAGGATTCCGACATGACCCCTCTCCTGCCTTCGGGCAGCCGCACGCCGGCTGCCGTTCTGTTCGTCAGCGCCGCCCTGTTGGGCTCGGCCTCCCAGGCCCCGGCACAATCGCTCGACACGACCCTGCCCGAAATCACCGTGACGGCGCCGAGCCCGATCGCCCGGCACCGCGCGCCGCATCACGCTGCGCCCGCGACGACACCGGCCCCCACCGCCTCCGCACCGGTCGAGACCGCCCCGCAGCGCGGCGTGCTGCCGGTCGTCACCGACCAGTTCGCCACCGTCACCGTGGTGCCCAACGAGGAATTGCGCCGCGACGGCACCGCGACGCTCGGCGACCTGTTGTTCGGCAAGCCCGGCATCACCGGCTCGAGCTTCGCGCCCGGCGGCGCCAGCCGCCCGGTCATCCGCGGCCTCGACGTCAACCGCGTCGGCATTGTCGAGAACGGCCTCGGCAACGGCGGCGTCTCCGATCTCGGTGAAGACCATTTTGTGCCGATCGATCCGCTGGCGGCCGACCAGATCGAAGTGATCCGCGGGCCCGCGGCGCTCCGCTACGGCTCGACCGCGATCGGCGGCGTGGTCAGCGCCAGCAACAGCCGCATTCCCGACCGGCTGCCGTGCGGCCCGACGCCATGGCAGACCTATGGCTACAAGGTAGCGCCGCCGCCCGGCGGCTGCGTCAACGTCGAAACCCGCTCGGCAGTCTCCAGCGTCGACAGCGGCGTGGAGACCGGCGTGCTGCTCGACGCAGGCGGCAACAACGTCGCGATCCATGCCGACGCCTATGGCCGCTCGACCCGCGACTACGCGGTGCCGGGCAATCCCTATCTCGACGATCCGTCGCATCCGGGCGGTCGGCAGGCCAATTCGTCGACGCGCAGCTACGGCGGCTCGGTCGGCGGCTCGTACCTGTTCGACGGCGGCTTCATCGGCGCCTCGATCGCGCACAACAATTCGCTCTACCACATCCCCGGCGAGCACGGCGCCGAACTCAACGAGCGTATCGACGCCCGCCAGACCCGCGTCAACGTCAAGGGCGAGTACCGCCCGGATTCGCCGCTGATCGACGTGATGCGGCTATGGCTCGGCGCGACCGACTACAAGCACGATGAGCGCGGGCTGGAAGACGCCGACGATCCAGCGAGCGACGGCGTCCACCAGACGTTTACCGACCGCTCGTTCGAGGGCCGGTTCGAAATGCAGTTCGTCCCTTACGATCTCGGCGGAGCCCGCGTCACCACCGCGCTCGGCGTGCAGGGCGGCCATCAGGATCTCACCGCATCGAGCCCTGAAAATCCCGGCGCGCTCTACAACGGCCTGTTCGATCCCAACAGCAATTCGCGCGTCGCCGCCTATCTGTTCAACGAGTTCGCCTTCACGCCGGCGACGCGGGCGCAGGTCGCGGGCCGCATCGAGCATGTCTGGCTGAACGGGCGCATGCCGGATTTCCCGGCCGGCTTCCTGCCCGACGGGGCAGCGCAATCGGCGCTCGGGCGCGACCTGTCGTTCACGCCGATCAGCGGCAGCATCGGCCTATTACACGACCTGCCGGGCGATCTCGTGTTCAGCCTCACCGGGCAGCATGTCGAACGCGCGCCGAAGCCGGCCGAACTGTTTTCACGCGGCGGCCACCATGCCACCGGCACCTTCGACATCGGCAACCCCAATCTCAAGATGGAAACCGCGCAATCGGTCGAAATCGGCTTGCGCCGGTCCAAGGGGCCGTTCCGGTTCGAGGCGACAGCGTTCTATACGCGCTTCAACAACTTCATCTATCGCCGCTTGACCGGCGCGTTCTGCAACGATGACTTCGCCTCGTGCCACACCCATGACGACCATGATGACCACGACGATGACGATCACGGCGGTCACGACGACCATGGTGACGATCATGGTCACGGCCACGCACATCATCTCAATCAGGCCGTCTACAGCCAGCGCGACGCGATCTTCCGCGGCGGCGAGTTTCAGGCGCAACTCGACGTCGCGCCGGTGCTCGACGGCACCTTCGGCATCGAGGGGCAGTTCGACGTGGTGCGCGCCACCTTCACCGACGGCACCAACGTGCCGCGGATTCCGCCGATGCGGATCGGCGGCGGCTTCTTCTACCGCGATGCCAACTGGCTCGCCCGCATCAACCTGCTGCATGCCTTCGCGCAACGCGACATCGCCGAGAACGAGACCGAAACGGCAGGCTACAACCTGCTGCGGGCAGAGGTGAGTTACAATACGAGGCTCGCGCCGTCGCCGTTCGGTCCGCGCGAACTGACCGTCGGCGTGATCGGCAACAACCTGCTCAACGAGCAGATCCGCAGCGCGGTGTCCTACACCAAGAACGAAGTGCTGATGCCCGGACTGAACGTGCGGCTGTTTGCCAACCTCAAGTTCTAAGGCATGATTCGGGCCGGTCGGATCGAACATCCTGCGTCGTCATGCCCGGCCTTGTGCCGGGCATCCACGTCTTAACGGCACTTCAGAAAGAAAGACGTGGATGGCCGGGATAAACCCGGCCATGACGCTTGGCAGATAGCTTAGAGCGGCTAGAGGCCATCAGCCGTAGTATAAGACCAGTCGGCCCGGATCGGGCCGGCGACGCCCTCGAACGCACCGTCCACCAGTTCGCATACCAGCAGGCGGCGCGGATCGACCGGCCCCGGCATGGTGGCGCGGCCCTTCGGAATCCGCTTGAAACCGACGCGGCCGTAATAGGCCTCGTCGCCGACCAGCAGCACCAGCCGATGCCCCTGCGCCCGCGCCTCGTCGCGGGCGCGGTCCATCAGCGCGCGGCCGATGCCGCGGCCGCGGAACGGCGGCTCGACCGTCAGCGGCCCGAGCAGCAGCGCCGGATGCTCGCCGATGCGGATCGGGAGCTGGCGCACCGAGCCGACCAGCAGCGTCCCGATCCATGCCGTGAACGACAGGTCGTAGAGGTGGCCGACGTCCTCGCGCAGCCGGTAGGCGCTGAGCACGAAGCGGCCGGGGCCAAAGGTTCGCTCGTGCAGCCGCTCGATGGCACGGGCGTCGTTCGGCGTCTCGGCAAGGATCGTCAGGGACAGGTCGGTCATGGGCGCTTTTCGGATCGCAGGGATGGGACGGGGTAGCACTTGCATGGCGTCCGGTCCATCGCCCCTCAGCTCCAGTCCTCGTTTGCCGGCGCGGCGCCGAGCACCTCGGCGATCCGCCGTCGTGTGCCGGCGGTGGTGTCGGCAGGCAGCCTCGCCACGTCGAAAAACCCGCAGGCGGCGATCTCGCGATTGGGCACGACCTCGCCGTCGCGGATAAACCGGCGCACCACATAGACCGCGACGTGATCGCGCCGCGACACATGGCGGTTGAAGAACACGCCGTGCAGTTCGGGCTTTTCGGTCGGCACGATGCGCCCTTCCTCGCGCAGTTCGCGTTGAAGCGCGGCAAGGCAGGTCTCGCCGGTCTCCACCCCGCCGCCCGGCAGATGCCAGCCCGACACATAGCCGTGCCGCACCAGGAAGACGCAGCCCTCGCCGTCGAGCACGACGGCGCGCACCCCGAGCGTCATGCCGCGGGACAGGCGCCAGTAAAGATGCAGGCCGCGCCGCAGCCACGGCTCGAACCGCCGTCGCATCCGGCCGGGCGGCACCGTCACGTCCTCATCGCCGGAACCGCCTTGCGCCGGCCGAGGCATCTTGCCAGAACTCCGATCATGACCCCCTTCGTGCTCGCCCATCTGTCCGACCCGCATCTGGCGCCGCTGCCGCGGCCACGCCCGCGCGACCTGATCGGCAAGCGCATGTTCGGTTACGTCAACTGGACGCGCAACCGCCGCAAGGTGCAGCACGGCGACGTGCTCGGGCTTCTGACCGCCGACCTCCGCGCACGGCACCCCGACCACATCGCGGTCACCGGCGATCTCGTCAACCTGGCGCTGACCGAGGAGTTCGCGCCGGCCGCCGCATGGCTGGCCACGCTTGGGGCACCGGACGACGTGACGCTGGTGCCCGGCAATCACGACGCCTATGTGCGCGCCACCCGCCACCTGCACCAGCGCGACTGGGCCGATTTCATGCGTGGGGACAACGCGGCGACCACCGGCCTCGCCACCTTTCCGTTCGTGCGCCGGCGCGGGCCGCTGGCCCTGATCGGGGTCTCGACGGCTCTGCCGACACCGCCCCTGATGGCGACCGGACAGCTCGGGGCGCGCCAGCTCGATGCGCTCGACCGGCTGCTGCCGCAACTCGGCGCCGAAGGCGCCTGCCGCGTGCTGCTGATTCACCATCCGTTGCAGTCGGGCGCCGACCGCTGGCAGAAGCGACTGACCGACGCGCCGGCGCTACGCGAGCTGCTGCGCCGCCACGGCGTCGAACTGGTGCTGCACGG
>QEVP01000026.1 GCA_003576765.1 Pseudomonadota bacterium | reverse complement strand
GCCCGAGGGATGACGCATGATTTCACGGCGCGAGTTTCTTCAGGCAACGGCCGCCGCGGCAGCGATCACCGCGGGCTCCGGCCTCGGCCCGCTCGGGCGCGTCGCCGCGCAGCAGAAGCTCTCGCAGGCCGACATTTTACGCTTCGACCCGCTCGGCACCGTGACCATCCTGCACATCGCCGACATCCACGCCCAGTTGATGCCGGTTTACTTCCGCGAGCCGTCGATCAACCTCGGCGTCGGCGACGCCAGGGGCCAGCCGCCGCACCTCGTCGATGACGCGTTCCGCAGCTATTTCAAGGTCGCGACCGGCTCCGCCGACGCCTACGCGCTGACGTCCGACGATTTCGTTTCGCTGGCGCGCCACTACGGCCGCATGGGCGGCATCGACCGCATCGCCACGCTTGTCAACGCGGTGCGCGCCGAGCGCGGCGACGACAAGGTGCTGCTGCTCGACGGCGGCGACACCTGGCAGGGAAGCTGGAGCGCGCTGCAAAGCAAGGCGCAGGACATGATCGACGTCATGGCCGCGCTCAAGCTCGGCGCCATGACCGCGCATTGGGAGTTCACCCTTGGCGCCGAGCGCGTCAAGGAGGTGGTCGCGACAAGGAATGGAGCGAGCCGGTCTTCGAGCCGCGCAAGATGTTCGAGAAAGGCGGCGTCAAGGTCGCGGTGATCGGTCAGGCGCTGCCGCGCACCGCGGTCGCCAATCCGCGCTGGATGTTTCCCGACTGGGAGTTCGGCATCCGCGAGGAAGACATCCAGAAGCAGGTCGATGAGGCGCGCGCGGAAGGCGCCAGCGTCGTCGTGCTGCTGTCGCACGACGGCTTCGACGTCGACAAGAAACTGGCCTCGCGCGTCAATGGCATCGACATCATCCTGACCGGCCACACCCACGACGCCATGCCGGGCTTGACCCGCGTCGGCGACACCGTGCTGGTCGCCACCGGCTCGCACGGCAAATTCCTGTCGCGCCTCGATATCGCCGCCTCCGGCGGCAAGGTGACGGATATCCGCTTCAAGCTGATGCCGGTGTTCTCCGACGCCATCGCGCCCGACAAGGGCATGGCCGCGCTGATCGAGAAGGTGCGCGCGCCTTATGCCGCCGAGCTTGCCAGGGAGATCGGCCGCACCGAGTCGCTTCTGTTCCGGCGCGGCAACTTCAACGGCACCTTCGACGACCTGATCTGCGAGGCGATGCTGGCCGAGCGCGACGCCGAGATCGCGCTATCGCCCGGCTTCCGCTGGGGCGAAACGCTGTTGCCGGATACGCCGATCACCTGGGAGGCGATCACCAACGCCACCGCCATCACCTATCCGGCCTGCTACCGCATGGAGATGACCGGCGAACAACTCAAGGTGATCCTCGAGGACGTCGCCGACAACATCTTCCATCCCGACCCGTACTTCCAGGGCGGCGGCGACATGGTACGCGTCGGCGGCATGGGCTACACCATCGACGTCGGCAAGCCGATGGGCAGCCGCATCTCCAATCTCACGCATCTGAAATCCGGCCAGCCGATCGACGCCGCGCGCAAATACGTGGTGTCGGGCTGGGCGAGCGTCAACGAAGGCACGCAAGGACCGCCGATCTGGGACGTGGTCCGTGATCATGTCGCGCGCCGCAAGACGATCACCGTCACCCCCAACGACGCCGTGAAGGTGCTGGGGGCGTGAGCCCCTCGCCTCACCGCCGCCATCGAAGGGAGCAGAACCGATGACTTCCAGCATCATCCGCAATCCCCTCAGCCGGCGCGGTTTTCTCGGCGCCGCCGCAGCGGCCGGCGCGGGCATCGGCCTTGGCCCGGCACACGCCGAGAAGCCGGCGCCCGACCCGCTGATCACCGAGGTGCAGGACTGGAACCGCTATCTCGGCGACGGCGTGGATAAGCGCCCTTACGGCACGCCCTCGCCGTTCGAGAAGCATGTGGTGCGCCGCCATGTGGCGTGGCTCACGGCCTCGCCGGAATCGTCGGTAAATTTCACGCCGCTGCACGAACTCGACGGCATCATCACGCCATCGGGGCTGTGCTTCGAGCGTCACCATGGCGGCATTGCCGAGATCGACCCGGCCAACCACCGGCTGATGATCCACGGCCTGGTCGAAAAGCCGCTGGTCTTCACCATGGAAGACTTGAAGCGCATGCCGCGCGAGAACCGCATCTACTTTCTGGAATGCGCCGCCAATTCCGGCATGGAGTGGCGCGGCGCCCAGCTCAACGGCTGCCAGTTCACGCACGGCATGGTGCACAACGTGATGTACACCGGCGTCACGCTGAAGACGCTGCTCAACGAGGTCGGCCTCAAGCCCAACGCCAAATGGCTGATGCTGGAGGGTGCCGATTCCGCCGGCATGAACCGCTCGCTGCCGGTCGAGAAGGCGCTCGATGACGTCCTGATCGCCTTCGGCATGAACGGCGAGGCGCTGCGCCCCGAGCAGGGCTACCCGCTGCGCGCCGTCATCCCGGGCTGGGAAGGCAACCTGTGGGTCAAGTGGCTCCGCCGCATCGAGGTCGGCGACCAGCCATGGCAGGCGCGCGAAGAGACGTCGAAATATACCGACCTGCTCGCCGATGGCCGCTCACGCCGCTTCACCTTTTACATGGATGCGAAATCCGTCGTCACCAATCCCTCGCCGCAGGCACCGCTCAAGCACAAGGGCCGCAACGTCTTGACCGGCATCGCCTGGTCGGGGCGCGGCCACATCGAGCGCGTCGACGTCTCGCTCGACGGCGGCCGCAACTGGCGCACCGCGCGGATCGACGGCCCGGTGCTGGAGAAGTCGCTGACCCGCTTCTACGTCGATTTCGACTGGCAGGGCGAAGCGCTGTTGATCCAGTCGCGCGCCATGGATTCGACCGGCTACGTGCAGCCGAGCAAGGACGACCTGCGCAAGGTGCGCGGCGTCAACTCGATCTACCACAACAACGGTATCCAGACCTGGCACGTCCGCCCGGACGGGGAGACGGAAAATGTCGAGATTGGCTAGGACCGCGCTGCTTGCGGGCGCCGCGGCGCTGATCGTGCTCGGCGTCGGCCCCTTGTTCGCCAAGGCGCAGAAACCCGCGAAACCCGAGGCGCAGAAGACGGAAGCAGCACCCTCGGCCGCGACCCGCGTCGCCAAACTCAATCTCGGCCGCGTCGCGCTGCCGGAAGAAATCGCCGCATGGGATACCGACGTGCGGCCGGACGGTCACGGCCTGCCGCCCGGCAAGGGCACGGTGAAGGAAGGCGACGAGATTTTCCAGGCGCAATGCGCCGCCTGCCACGGCGAGTTCGGCGAGGGCGCCGGGCGCTGGCCGGTGCTGGCCGGCGGCCAGGGCTCGCTCACCGCCGACCGGCCGGAAAAAACCATCGGCTCGTTCTGGCCGGATCTCTCCACCGTGTTCGACTATATCCGCCGCGCCATGCCCTACGGCAATGCGCACTCGCTGTCGGCCGACGAGGCTTACGCGCTCACCGCCTATCTTCTCTACCTGAACGATCTGGTGAAGGATGAGGATTTCGAGCTGTCGGAGAAGAATTTTACTTCGATCAAGTTGCCGAATGCCAAAAATTTCTACGACGACGACCGCGAGACCACCGAGAAGGCGTTCTGGGGCCAAACGCCGTGCATGACAAACTGCAAGAGCGAGGTCAAAATCACCGGACGCGCCGCTGTGCTCGACGTCACGCCCGACGACGACAAGACGGCACCGAAAGTCGATTGATGCGGAAGCAGCTTGCCACCATCATGCGCACCTCGTCGCGCGCCGCCCTCGCTGGCGCCGCGCTGGCGGCGCTCACCGCGGCATCGTCCGCGAAAGCCGGCGGCGACCGCGCGCTCGGCGAATATCTGTCCGCCGAATGCACGACCTGTCACCAGGTCAGCGGGCGGCAGGACGGCCGCATTCCGTCGATCGTCGGCTGGCCAGAAGACCAGTTCGTCGCCGTCATCGAATCCTATCGCGACAAGCATCGCGACAACCCGATCATGCAGACCATTGCCGGGCGCCTGACCAACGAGGAGGTGGCGGCGCTTGCGAGTTACTTCGGCAGCCTCAAGCCGGTCAGATGATGCGGGCTGCCGGAGCCGACCCGCCCGTCCCGCCCGGCGCGACAGTTAGCGCTTTGCGGGCTGCCGGTTTTGACGCCATGAATGGTGCAGCTTTTGCACCGACGCCCCAGCTTCACGCAATTTAAGTCAGGGAGGATAATAGGATGTCTATCAATCGGCGCTCTTTCATGGTTTCGAGCCTTGCGCTGACCGGCGCGACGGTGCTCGGCGCACCGGCCGTGCTGGGCCAGGCCAAGCCGCGCGTGGTGGTGATCGGCGGCGGCGCGGGCGGGACGACCGCGGCGAAATACATCGCCAAGGACAGCCAGGGCGCCATCGCGGTGACGCTGGTCGAGGAGAACGACAGCTACCAGACCTGCTTCCACTCCAACCTCTATATCGGCGGCTTCAAGCCTTACGAGGCCATCGTTCACAAATACGACGCACTGGCCAAAAACCACGGCATCACGCTGGCGCATACTCGCGCCACCGCGATCGACCGCGACAAGAAGGAAGTGGTGCTCGCCAGCGGCCAGCGCCTGCCCTACGACCGCCTCGTGGTGTCGCCCGGCATCGACCTCAAATACGATTCCGTGCCTGGATGGTCGAAGGAGGCCGAGGAAGCGATGCCGCACGGCTGGAAGCCCGGCAAGCAGACCAGGCTCATCAAGGAAAAGCTCGACAAGGTGCCGAACGGCGGCGTCATCGTCATGGTCGCCCCGCCCAACCCCTATCGCTGCCCGCCCGGCCCCTACGAGCGCGCCTCGATGTTCGCCCATGTGCTGAAAGCCACCGGCCGCAAGGACGCCCGCATCATCATCCTCGACCCGAAGGACAAGTTCTCCAAGCAGGGCGTGTTCCAGCCGGACTGGGAGAAGCGCTACGGCACCATGATCGAGTGGATCGGTCCGGGCGTGAACGACGGCATCAAGTCGGTCGATCCGGCTACCAATACCGTGGTGACCGGCTTCGAAACCTACAAGAACTGCGCCTTCGTCAACGTCATCCCGGCGCAGATGGCGGGCGCCATCGCCCAGCAGGCGGGGCTGGCGCCGGCCGGCGGCTTCTGCGCCATCGATGCCGCCTCGATGAAATCGACGGTCGATCCCAACATCTTCGTGCTGGGCGATGCGTCGATCGCCGGCGCCATGCCGAAGTCGGCGTTCTCGGCCAACAGCCAGGCCAAGGTCGCGGCGATGGTGATCCGTGGCGAACTGACCGGCGCGCGCACCTTCCCGGCCCGCTACACCAACACCTGCTGGAGCCTGGTCGATACCGACGACGCCATCAAGGTCGGCGGCCGCTACGAGCCGAAGGACGGCAAGATCGCCGAAGTCGAAGGCTTCATCTCCAAGCCGGGCGAAACCGACGAGGTGCGGAAAGCAACCCAGGAAGAAAACATGAGCTGGTATGCCGGCATCATCGCCGACATGTTCAGCTAAAGCGTTTTGCTTCCAAGGGATTGAGCTTTCACGATGCCCGGATCGATCCGGGCATGGCTCCCTGCCTTTATCCCTCTCCCGCTTCGCGGGAGAGGGTAAGGTAGATGCGCCGGCCTTGTTGGGCGCGGCCGCAACATGGCCCGCCTGCCCGGCTGCCGCCCCTCCCCGTCCCGCACGAAAGTTGCGCTGGATCAACAACCGGTTTCCGGGTTGAGGGCAAACTTGGCTGCATCGAAAGCCGGAGGCAGCCATGACCGTCTCGGACCTGTGGAAGAAATGGCGCTCGCGCCAGATTTCAGTGCGTGAATTCAATGCGCTCGATCCGGCGCAGCGCGACGAGCTTGCACGCGACACCGGGGTCGACCGGGCAACGCTCGAAATCCTTTCGGCGCAAGGCAACTACCGTGAGGACGAGCTGGAGCAGTTGATGGACACGCTGGCGCTCGATATCGGCCGGGTCAAGCGCACCTATCCGGCGGTTTTCCGCGACATGAGCGTGGTCTGCTCGGAATGTATCGCGCGCAGCGTCTGCCGCCACCATCTCGACGAGGGCACCGCCCGCCAGGCCTACGAGGACTATTGTCCGAACACCCTGACGCTCAACGCCCTCAGGCGCGAGCAGCCCATCGCGCGGCTGGTCGGCTAAGCGCTCGGGACGACTTGCCATTGCATCGTTTTGCCGGCCACCATGGCCGTTGCCGCCTCATGCCTGCCCCGCAAGCGGCGGGCGTTCCCGCATAGTGACTGGAGAAAGCCATGTACAAGCATATCCTGATTGCCACGGACGGCTCCGAACTTGCCGACAAGGGCGTCGAGCACGGGCTGGCGCTCGCCAAACCGCTCGGTGCCAAGGTCACCGTCCTGACCGTGACCGAACCGCTGTCCGCCACCGCGGTGCAGGCCGCCGTGCAGGGCGGAATGGACAATCCGCTTGGCCTGTACGAGCACCAGATGGATGAAGAGGTGCGGAAGCTCTCCGACCCGATCATGAAGAAGGCGGCCGAGCTTGGCGTCACCGTCGAGGTCGAGCGCGAGACCGACGAATTCCCGGCGGAGGCGATCATCCGCACGGCGAAGCGCAAGGGCTGCGACCTGATCGTGATGTCGTCGCACGGCCGCCGCGGCGTCAGCAAGTTCTTGCTCGGCAGCCAGACCTCGGAGGTGCTGGTTCACACCACCATCCCGGTCCATGTCATCCGGTAAGGCCGACCGGTAAAGTCATAAAGCCAGAACGACGACGCCCGGCAGCCACCGCTGCCGGGCGTTTTTTCCTTTTTCGTTTTCAGCAATCTAGAGCTTTTCCGCTTCTGATGGAATCAGAAGCGGAGCTCTAGGATTTTGTTTTGTCGCGTTTTCTTCACGCGAACCGGTTTCCACTTCGCTCGAAAACGCCCTATTTCTTCAGGAGCGGACAGGCGCTCTTGTCGAGCGGCGTAAAGGCCTGGTCGGCGGGAATGGTGGCGACCAGCTTGTAATAGTCCCACGGCCCCTTGGATTCCTCGGGCTTCTTCACCTCGAACAGATACGCCGGATGAATCTTGCGACCGTTCGGCTGGATCTCGCCCTTGCCGAACAGGATGTCGTCGGTCGGCGTCGCCTTCATCTTCTCGACGATCTTCAGGCCATCGTGCGAATTGCCGCCCATCGCCTCCAGCACCTTGAAGTAATGCAGGAGAGAAGCGTACACGCCGGCGTGCACGGTCGTCGGCATGCTCTTGTTCTTGGCGCGCTCCTGGAACCGCTTGGAGAAGGCGCGGGTGTTGTCGTTGAGGTCCCAGTAGAACGGCTCGGTGAAGTTCAGGCCGTTGGCGACCTTGAGCCCGAGCGAGTGGATGTCGGTGATGAACATCAACAGGCCGGCGAGCTTCTGGCCGCCCGACACGATGCCGAACTCGGACGCCTGCTTGATGGCATTGATGGTATCGCCGCCGGCATTGGCAAGACCGATCACCTTGGCCTTGGAAGCCTGCGCCTGCAGCAGGAACGAGGAGAAGTCAGCCGTGTTGAGCGGGTGGCGGACACCGCCCACCACCTTGCCGCCGAGCTTGGTGAGCGCCTCGGTGGTGTCGCGTTCCAGCGCCGTGCCGAACGCATAGTCGGCGGTCAGGAAGAACCAGGTATCGCCGCCGCTCTTGACCAGCGCGCTGCCGGTGCCGTTGGCGAGCAGATAGGTGTCGTAGGCCCAGTGGATGGTATTCGGTGAGCACGCCTTGTTGGTCAGGTCGGACGAACCCGTTCCCGAATTGAGATAGACGCCGTTCTTTTCTTTCACGACGTTGTTGACGGCCAGTCCCACCGAGGAGGTCGGCACATCGACGATGACATCGACCTTGTCGCGATCGAACCACTGCCGCGCGATGTTGACGCCGACGTCGGGCTTGTGCAGGTGATCGCCGACGACGATGTCGATCTTCCAGCCCTTGGCGGTCAGCCCCGAATCCTCAACGGCCATCTGCGCCGCGAGCACCGAATTGGGGCCGGTCACATCGGCGTAAAGGCCGGACTGATCGTTGAGCACGCCGATCTTGACCGTCTTGTCCTGGGCCATTGCGCCGCCAGCGGCGGACAATACCATCGCCGCCCCCAGCAACAGGGCTGACACTTTGGCACGCATACGTTCCTCCTCTTTGGATATGATTATCGGCCATCATTGACCGATTTGCTGGCGGGCGCAATCCTCCGGTCCGGGCTGTCGCGCGGTTGCGCTCGCCGCATCGGGCTGCCGTCCGGCGACCGCTCGCCGCCGGACGGCCGCGTCGCTTACTTCTTCACCAGCGGGCAGGTGCTCTTGTCGAGCGTCGTAAAGGCCTGGTCGGCGGGAATGGTGGCGACCAGCTTGTAGTAATCCCACGGTCCCTTAGATTCCTCGGGCTTCTTCACCTCGAACAGATACGCCGGGTGAATCTTGCGGCCGTTCGGCTGGATCTCGCCCTTGCCGAACAGGATGTCGTCGGTCGGCATCGACTTCATCTTCTCGACCACCTTCACGCCGTCATGCGGATTGCTGCCGAGCGCGTCGAGCGCCTTGAAGTAATGCAGCAGCGCGGCATAGACGCCGGCATGCACCATCGTCGGCATGCTCTTGTTCGACGAGCGCTCGTTGAACCGCTTGGAGAAGGCGCGCGTGTTGTCGTTGAGGTCCCAGTAGAAGCTTTCGGTCAGGTTGAGGCCGTTGGCGACCTTGAGGCCGAGCGCGTGGATATCGGTGATGAACATCAACAGGCCGGCAAGCTTCTGGCCGCCCGCCACGATGCCGAACTCCGACGCCTGCTTGATGGCGTTGATGGTGTCGCCACCGGCATTGGCAAGGCCGATGACCTTGGCCTTGGAGGCCTGCGCCTGCAACAGGAACGAGGAGAAGTCGGCGGTGTTAATCGGGTGCTTGACGCCGCCCACCACCTTGCCGCCGATCGCCTTCACCGCCTCGGAGGTGTCGCGCTCCAGCGCCGCGCCGAACGCATAATCGGCGGTCAGGAAGAACCAGGTGTCGCCGCCGCTCTTGGTCAGCGCGGTGCCGGTGCCGTGCGCCAGCATGAAGGTGTCGTAGGTCCAGTGAACCGTGTTGGGCGAACAGGCCTTGTTGGTCAGGTCGGAGGTGCCGGCGCCGGAGTTGAGAAGAACCTTGTTCTTCTCCTTCACGAGGTTGTTGACGGCGAGCGCGACCGAGGAGGTCGGATTGTCGACAACCACATCGACCTTGTCGACGTCGAACCACTGCCGCGCGATGTTGACGCCGACGTCCGGCTTGTTCTGATGGTCGCCGACGACGATATCGATCTTCCAGCCCTTGGCAACCATGCCGGAATCCTCGACCGCCATCTGCGCGGCGAGCGTCGATCCGGGGCCGGCCAGGTCTGCATAGAGGCTCGACTGGTCGTTGAGCACGCCGATCTTGACCGTCTTGTCCTGAGCGAGCGCGCCGCTTGCGGCGATTAACGCCACCGAAGCCCCCAGCAGCAGGGCTGACACCTTGGTACGCATACATTCCTCCCGGATGGATTATGTTATCGGCCATCATGTGCCGATTTAGGCGGCCGGCGCAATTGCGGCAAAGGTCGTACACGGCTGCCCGAAGCAGCGTGCAGACCGACCAAAAAAGCAGGAGTTATTGCGCCGCGGCAGGCTGGCCGTGGGCGACGCCGCCGGTCGCGGTGGCCTCCGCGGCGGCGGGAGCAGCCTCGCCGAGACGCGCCGTGCCCGCCGCCGGCGCGCGCCCGCCACCGCTGACGGCGAGACGATCCTGCACCGGCTTCGGCGCGGCGCGATTGGTCGCGGCGATGGCGCCGCCGTCGCGCGTCACCAGACGGGCGGCGACCAGCTCATCCGGCGACAGTTCGTGCAGCGGCTCCCACGGCGGCACGCTGAGCGCGATCGACAACAGCGCGCCGGAGCCGCCCATCTCGAAGGTGTACTGGGCCAGCCGTCCGACGTCGCGCTGCACGATGGTCATGTCCTGCGCGCTGTAGTTCGCTTCCCGCGCATCGCCGACGCGATCGCCGAGCCAGATCTGGTGGACGCGCACGCGGGCGCCCGGCGGCACATAACGGTTCGTGCCGGCAAGCAGCAGAAACGCGCACATCGATTCGCAGGCCGCGTCGGGGCGGATGCCGACGGCCGCACCGCCCCTGCCATCCGTCCTGGTTGCGGTGCCGACGGTGGTGGCCATGCCGAGTTCGCGCCAGCGCCGGCCGAGCGTCAGCGTGTCGAGCACCGAGCCGCCGACGGAATTGAGCACCATCGTCGCGCCGCGCAGATCGTGGGCGCTCGCGAGCCGCTCAAACGCCGCCGGCGTGTCGCCGGTCACCGAGCCGACGGCGAAGACGAGGCCGGGCGTCCCCTCGCCCCGCGTATGCCAGGAAAACTGCATCGGCTGCTTGCGGGCATCGGCCGGGGCCGCGGACGCAGCCGGCATCACCGGGTCGACGTGGCCGACACCCGGCACAGCGATCAGCACCGCAGCCGCTCCGGCGCCCGTCAGGACACGACGCCATGCGCGGCGAAACACCCGCAAGCCTGCAACGCGCAAAATTCTTCCCCTCTGCGCACCCCAACGGCCAGCCGTCGGCGCGATCGCTCTTCGCCCCGGAGCTTCCAGTGAAAATAACGGCCGCACGCCTCACCGTCCAGTTATCCTGCGTTGCATTGCGGCTGCGGCGCAGCGATATTTCGAAAGTGTCACCTTTCCTGCCGGTTCCATCCCGGAACCGTGGTGCTGGTCCCTGGAATCCACCCATGACGTGCTCGACCTGCCCGCATTGCCGCAGCACGTTGCAGCATCTGCCGCGCAACGGCGGTCGCGCGCTGATCTGGGTCTACCGCCATACCCTGTCGCCGCTCGTCGGCTACAATTGCCGGCACCTGCCGACCTGCTCGCAGTACGGCGACGAGGCGCTCGCCCGCCACGGCCTGTGGGCCGGCGGCTGGATGACGCTGGCACGGCTGTTGCGCTGCCAGCCATGGGGCACGTCCGGCATCGACAATGTGCCGCGGCAGGTGCGCGCCGACGCGCGCTGGTATCTGCCGTGGCGCTACGGCCGCTGGCGCGGCGTCAACGACGGCGCCGAGTAGAGCCTCAGCCGGCCTTCCGCGTCGCCGCCACCAGCGCCAGCGCCACGACGAGCACGCCGCAGGCGGCCAGGCCGATGGCGCCGTAAAGCTCGCGCACGTAGAACAGGCCGCCGATGGCCGAGCCCCAGCCCTGGCCGATATAGAGCACCGAGGTGTTGAGCGACACCGAGGCGCCGGTCGCCTCCGGCGCGGCGGCCGACAGCGCACCTGCTGCATCGAGTTCGACGCCGCGAAGCCGAGCCCCCACAGCGCCGTCGCCACCGCCAACGCCAGATAGCTGCCCGCGCCCACCGTCCAGCCGGCGAGCCCGGCCAGCACCAGGGCGGTGAACAACAGCGAGGTGCGGTAGGCGCCGACGGAATCGACGATGCGGCTGGCAACGACGTTGCCGACGAAGCCGGTGACGCCGTAGATGAAGAAAATCACCGCGATATCCTGCGGCCCGGCGGCGATGAACAAGGCCAGCAGCGGCCCGATGAAGGTCAGGACGATGAACTGGCCGCCCATCTGCAGCGTGGTGATGAGTAGCAGCACCATCACCAGCGGGTTGCGCGCCAGCGCCACCCAGGTGCCGAGATCGACCGGCGCGCCCTTCAGCCCGCGCGGCAGCCGCCACCACAACAGCAGGGCGCTCGCCAGCCCGAGCGCGCCGATGAAGCCATAGGCGACGCGCCAGCCGACATAGCCGGCCATCGTCGCGACCGCCGGCAGCCCGGCCGCCATCGCCAGCGACCAGCCGAGAAAGACGTAGGACATCGTGCTGCCGCGCCTCGAAGGCGGCACCAGCAGTGCCGCCGCACCGGCCGCCTGCGGCGTGAACAGCGCCGCCACCGCCAGCATCACCAGGCGGATCGCCATCAGGCTGGCATAGCCCGGCGCCAGCGCCGAAGCGAAGTTGGTAACGGCAATGACCAGCGCGGTCGCGGTCAACAGCACGCGGCGGTCGAGGCCGCCGGTCAGCCACGCCGAGGCCGGCGAGCCGATGCACAGCGCGATGGCGCCGAACGTGATCAACAGCCCCGCCTCGGGGATGCCGACTGCAAGCCCCTGCGCCAGTTCCGGCAGCATGGCGGCGGGGCCGACGATGCACACGCCGGTGGCGAAATTGCCCAGCATCAGGGCGGTGGGCGCAAACGGTCTGTTCATGGACCGTCCTGATAACAGGGTTTTCATGCACTCGCATGCAAAAACGCCGCAGCCCTCCCATGCCGGCAGCAACGGCTGCTCAATCGCACCCACGGTCGGGCACGCCGGTGCCCTTGAGGCCCCTTGGCCAAGGTCGAGGTTGCGGCAGGCGATTTGGCTGCTATATCGCTGTGTTGACGCTTACCCGCGCCCGTTCGCGGGAGTGAGCCTTAAGGAGAGATCAATGGCGGACGACAATCGTGCGGGTGGATTCGTTTTTCAGCTCGCCAACCTGAAGGCGACCGAAACGGCCACCATCACCCTCACCTTTCCCGACGGCGCCCGCCGCGAGTTTCCCAAAAACACCACCGGTCTGGCGATCGCGCAAGGCATCTCGCCCTCGCTCGCCAAGCGCACCGTGGCGATGGCGCTCGACGGCGAACTCGCCGACCTCAACGACCCGATCGCGCAGGATGCCAAAATCGAGTTCATCAACCGCGACGATCCGCGCGCGGTTGAGCTGATCCGCCACGACTGCGCGCATGTGCTGGCCGAAGCAGTGCAGACGCTGTGGCCGGGCACGCAGGTGACGATCGGCCCGGTGATCGAGAACGGCTTCTACTACGACTTCTTCCGCAACGAGCCGTTCACGCCGGAGGACTTTGCCGCAATCGAAAAGAAGATGCGCGAGATCATCGCGCGCGACGCGCCGTTCACCAAGGAAATCTGGACGCGCGACGAGGCGAAGCGGGTTTTCAAGGACAAGGGCGAGGCGTTCAAGGTCGAGCTGGTCGACGCCATTCCGGAAGACCAGACCATCCGCATCTACAAGCAGGGCGAATGGTTCGACCTGTGCCGCGGCCCGCACACGACCTCGACGGGCAAGATCGGCAGCGCCTTCAAGCTGATGAAGGTGGCCGGCGCCTATTGGCGCGGCGACAGCAACAACCCGATGCTGACACGCATCTACGGCACGGCGTTCGCCAAGCAGGCCGACCTCGACGCCTACCTGCACCAGCTCGAGGAGGCCGAGAAGCGCGACCACCGCAAGCTCGGCCGCGAACTCGACCTGTTCCATTTTCAGGAGGAAGGGCCGGGCGTGGTGTTCTGGCACCCGAAAGGCTGGACCCTGTTCCAAACGCTGGTGGCCTATATGCGCCGGCGTCTCGCCGCTGACTACGACGAGGTCAACGCGCCGCAGATTCTCGACAAGTCGCTGTGGGAGACCTCCGGCCACTGGGACTGGTACCGCGAGAACATGTTCGCGGCGCAGTCGGCCGGCGACGAGGCCGAGGACAAGCGCTGGTTCGCCATCAAGCCGATGAACTGCCCCGGCCATGTGCTGATCTTCAAGCACGGGCTGAAAAGCTATCGCGACCTGCCGCTGCGCCTCGCCGAGTTCGGCGTGGTGCACCGCTACGAGCCGTCCGGCGCGATGCACGGCTTGATGCGCGTGCGCGCGTTCACGCAGGACGACGCGCATGTGTTCTGCACCGAGGAGCAGTTGGCCGACGAGTGCCTCAAGATCAACGACCTGATCCTGACCACCTATGCTGACTTCGGCTTCACGGGCGACCTCACGGTCAAGCTCTCGACGCGGCCGGAGAAGCGCGTCGGCTCGGATGAAAGCTGGGACCACGCCGAGCGCGTGATGGCGACGGTGCTGAGCGAGATCGAGGCGCAATCGGGCGGCCGCATCAAGACCGCGATCAACCCCGGCGAGGGCGCGTTCTACGGGCCGAAGTTCGAGTACATTCTGCGCGACGCCATCGGCCGCGACTGGCAGTGCGGCACGACGCAGGTCGACCTCAACCTGCCCGGCCTGTTCGGTGCCTTCTACATCGACGCCGACGGCGCCAAGAAGACGCCGATCATGGTGCATCGCGCGATCTGCGGCTCGATGGAGCGCTTCATCGGCATTCTGATCGAGCACTATGCCGGCCACTTCCCGCTCTGGCTCGCGCCGGTGCAGGCGGTCGTCGCCACGATCACCTCGGAAGGAGACGAGTATGCCAGGCGGGTGGCGGAAGCCGCGCGGCACGCCGGCCTGCGCGTCGAGATCGATCTGCGCAACGAAAAGATCAACTACAAGGTGCGCGAACACTCGCTGGCCAAAATCCCGGCACTGCTCGTCGTCGGCAAGAAGGAAGCCGAGACCCACACCGTCTCGATCCGCCGGCTCGGGCGCGAGGGCCAGACCGTGCTGCCGCTCACCGAGGCGCTCGCCGCCCTCGTGGACGAAGCGACGCCACCCGACCTCCGGCGCGCACGCCAGCGCGAGGCGGCGGAATAGCGGCGCCCTCTCTCCGCGCGCCCCGCGGAAAGATTAAAGGGAGGAGCCATCAGGACTTGGATGCCCGCCGGTTAAGCGCGGGCATGATGTGGCCGTATGACTGGACGGATGATGATGAACAACGCGGTGCTCGACTTTCTCAAAACCCGCCGCTCGGTGAAGCCGCGCGACATGACCGGCCCCGGCCCGAGCGCGGCCGAACTGGAGACCATTTTGACCATCGGCGCGCGCGTGCCCGATCACGGCAAGATCGCGCCGTGGCGCTTCATCGTGTTCGAGGGCGAGGCGCGCAAAAAGGCCGGCGAGATCATCGCGCAGGTCTATGCGCGGAAAAATCCCGACGCCACCGAACGCGACCTCGACAAGGCGCGCGAAAGCCTGACCGACGCGCCGCTGGTGGTCGCGGTGGTGTCGTCCTTGAAGTCGCACCCGAAGGTGCCGCCGTGGGAGCAGCAACTCTCCGCCGGCGCCAGCGCCATGAGCATCGTCATGGCCGCCAATGCGCTCGGCTACGGTACCAACTGGCTGACCGGCTGGTTCGCCTTCGACCGCGACGTACTCAACGGTCTCGGCCTTGCGCCGGAGGAACACATCGCCGGTTTCGTGCATATCGGCCGCGCCGCCGAGAAGCCGGAAGATCGCCCGCGCCCGGCCCTTGCTGATATCGTCACGCGGTTCTGATCGCACGATCTCGCGCGTCAGAGCGTTTTCGAGCGAAGTGGAAACCGGTTCGCGTGAAAAAAAAACGCGACAAAACAAAATCCTGGAGCTCAGCTTCTGATTCCATCAGAAGCGGAAAAGCTCTAGCGAGGTGTTGAAAACGGCTCCGTGCCCCGGGCGCGCTGCGGCACGAAGTGACGCCGCGCGGAACCGGGGCCGTTTCAACGACAGCGCTTGAGACGGTCCCGGTTCTGCGACGCAGCGTTACACGCTGCATCGCGCCCGGGACACGGCGCGGACGAAAACCGGACTGGATAAGTTTCAACAGCCCGCTATCGCGCCAGCACCTCGACGTCGCCATCGACGCCGTTGACAACATTGAAGGTGCGCTCGTAGACGCGGCCCTCGTTGCGGGCGATGGCACGATACTCGCCTTCCGACAGCACCACGTTCGGGAAGGCGCCGATCGATTCCTTGACGACGTCGCCGCCCGGCGTCAGCACCGACCAGGCGGTGTTGGCCATCGCCTCGCCGCCCTTCTCGCTGACGAGCTTGAGGGTGATGACCGCGGCGCGGTGCGTCACCGTCACGTCGGTCAGCTTGCCGACCTGCACGCGGATGTCGGAACGCACCACCGAGTTGCCGTCGCCGTAGTTGGAGATGATGTGATAGGTGCCCTCCGGCAGCATCACCACCTCGCCGACGCCGACGTTCGAGACCAGCGGCTCGCGCTCGCCGACGTCGAACTGGCTGCCCTTGTAGATGCCGAACGAAATCTGGTTCGGCGGAATCTTCGTCGAGCCGACGCGGCCCTCAATGCGCAAGCCGCCGGCCGGCAGATCGAACAGTTCGCGCATCGTATCCTGATGCAGGCCGACGGTGCGCACGGCGCTGGCAAGTCCGAGATCGACGTGGATGATGTAGTTGCCGGGCGGCAGCGGCACCTGCGGCATGGCGCTGCGCTCCTCGCGGATCAGCTTGAACGCGCCGGTCGCGGGGTCGGGCTTGTCGGCATAGATGCGCCAGATCAGGCCGCCGTTGATCAGCGGCTGGTCCTTGCCGAAACGGGCGGCGAGCACCAGCATGCCCTGATGCGGCGCGGCGGCGGGCGGCAGCGCCTGCGTGGGCGCCGCGAGCGGCAGCGCCGATGCCGGCGGGCGGGTCAGTTGCGCCGGCAGGTCGGCCGGCGACAGGGTGCCGGAAGGCGGTGCGAGGCTCGTCGCATCGCCCGCGCCGGGCACCGCGGCCGGCGGCACCGGCGGCGGCTGTTCGGTGAACATCTGCGCGCCGGCCGTCTGCGGCGCCAGTAGCAGCGCCAGCAACGCGCTACAGCGCGCGAAAGCCGCCCCCCGCGCCCGCATCGCGCCACCATGTCGCCCTGCCGTCATGGTCCGCTTGTTCACCGAAAACGATGGCGAATTCAAGCCTGCAAACCGCACCCGTGGCCTGTCGGCTGTAACTGGCGGCACGACCAAAACAGTCGCCGGCGGCGTCCCGGTGCGGTCACAATGGCCCCGTAGAGACGAGCCGCCGCTCACCAAGCGGCCTGGCCCGCGACCGGGCCGAACAGGGGTCATCCAACTTGCAAATGCAGCGCCAAAGCGCCATTGCGTGGAATGACCGCGCACGAGGAGGCACCTGGTGCTGGAATTGCTGAGAGGACGGGAGCGCAAGCCGGCCGCCGGCAGCGATGAGGGGCCCGGCACGCCGCGCCGGCCGCTGATCGGGCTTGCGCTCGGCGGCGGCGCGGCACGGGGCTTCGCCCATATCGGAATCCTGCGCACGCTCTTGAAATACGACATCGTGCCCGACGTGGTGGTCGGCACCTCGATCGGCGCGGTGGTCGGCGGCTGCTATGCCGCCGGCAAGCTCGACGAACTGGAAGCGTGGGCGCTGGCGCTGCAGCGGCGTAATATCCTGGGCTACCTCGACTTCCGCCTCAACGGCGCGGGCCTGATCGGCGGCGAGAAGCTTGCCGCCCAGCTCGAAGCCTCGCTCGGCGAATTCCGCATCGAGGAGTTGCCGCTGAAATTCGCGAGCGTCGCCACCGAGATCAACACCGGCCACGAGATCTGGCTGACCCATGGCCGGCTGGTCGAAGCGCTGCGCGCCTCCTATGCGCTGCCGGGCATCTTCGCCTCGGTGCGCGTCGGCGACCGCTGGCTGGTGGACGGCGCGCTGGTCAATCCGGTGCCAGTGTCGGTGGCGCGCGCGCTCGGCGCGGAGATCGTGATCGCCGCCAACGTCTCCGCCGATATCGGCGGGCACGGCGCGACCATTGCCGGCTACGGCACGCCGCCGGACACGTCGGAGCCTCTGCCGGGACCTGAGCCGGGGGTAGCGCCGCGGCGCGGACTGGGGCGGCTGTTCTCGCCCGAGCGCGCCGTCAAGCGCGAGTTCTTCGGCAGCGGCGGCCGCCCCGGCATTTCAACCGTGATGGTCGATGCCTTCAACATCATGCAAGATCGCATCACGCGGGCGCGCCTCGCCGGCGATCCGCCCGACGTGCTGGTTTCGCCGCGGGTCGGCGGCACCGGCTGGTTCGACTTCCATCGTGCCGCGGAAACCATCGCCCATGGCGTGCGCGCCACCGAGCGCGCCATCGAGGCGATCGAGGAGGCCATCCAGATCGTCGCGCCGACCGCCAACGAGGCGCCCGGCACCAGCCAGCAGGACACTCCTTAAGAAGAACGGCGCGCTCGGTCAGGCGGTCTTGATGTAGTCGCGCAGCGCCTCCTGCTCGGCCTCGTACTCGCCGACGCGCCACTTCACCACGTCGCCGATCGAGATCAGCCCGATCAGTTCGCCGTCCTCGACCACCGGCAGGTGACGGAATTTCTGCTCGGTCATCACTTCCATGATCGCGGCCACGGTATCGGTGCGCCGGCACGTCACCACCTTGCGCGTCATCACCGACTTGACCGGCGCATCGAGCGCGGCGGCCCCGCGCGAACCCAGCGCATGCACCACGTCGCGCTCGGACAGGATGCCCTCGATCCCGCCTTCCGACATCACCAGCACGGAGCCGATGCGGCGTTCGGTAAGCACGCGGATCGCTTCCGACAGCGCAACGTCCGGATGAACGGTAACGACGTGATGCCCCTTGAGGTCGAGAATAGCACTGACCGTCATTGTCGCTTCTCCCTGCCCGACCGACCGCCTCGCGTGACGGATTCATGGCTGATGCCGGATTAACGGCGATGCCGCGATTTGGTTCGGCGGGAACGTGTCATTTTTCCGTGGCCGACCAAACCGCAGAACGGCGGTATTCAGTGCGGGTCGGACGGATCGACGACGTGGCGCACGCTGCGGCCCGCCCGGGGGATCGGATCGAACAGCGAGAACAGCAGCAGCCCGGCGAGGAAGCCACCGATATGCGCCTCCCAGGCGACGCCTTCCACACCGAAGCCGGCGCTGATCGAGCCGACGCCGAACACGATGTTGATGCCGAACCAGATCGCAAGGAAGATCAGCACGCGCGGATTGCGCAAGGCTTGCGTCAGCGACACCGCCGGCACCAGCGCCGCGTCGGCCTCGGTGCGGTGGGCGAACGACAGAAAGCTGCCGCGCTGGAAGGCGAAGCGGATCGCCGCCGCCATCGCCCCCGACACCGAGGCGGACGCACCAATCATCGGCTCAAGCTCATGTGCATGCGTGATCAGATGCGCAGCCGCTCCTGCGATCGCCGTCACCGCCATCAGCGCGTAGAAGCGCGCCGCCCCGAACCGGCGCGCCACCGCCGCTCCGAACGGCAACAGCCACAGCACGTTGACGGCAAGGTGGGTGACGTTGGCGTGCAGCAGCGAATAGCTGAGAAAGGTCCAGACCTTCGCGGCATCGCCGCCACGCAGCGGCTGCCACAACAGCGTCATGTCGTAGCGCCTCGGGATGAAGGCGAAAAGTTCGATCACCCAGAGGTCGAGATCGGACGGCAGCAGCATCCGCACGCCGTGAATGGCCGCGAGCAGGACGATATAGGCCGTCAAGGCCGCCGGCAGGTTCAGGATCGGTTCGCGCGGACCATTCAACTTGAAAAAACCTGCCGACTCGCAAAACGAATGACGTCAGTTAATGACCTTGACGTCGCCGCGCAAGCAGCCTCGCCGGCAGGGCCGTGTTCTCCGGCACCTCCCCGACGGCGGCAAGGCAAGAAAAAAGGGAGGGCGGCGCCCTCCCTTTTCGCGTCTCGGCCCCCTGGCGAAGTGGCACAGGAGGCGTTCCCACCCCTCCCCGCCCGCGCGCCGCGATGGCTCTGTTCTTTGCCCCCTGCCGGCCCTGCGGTGGAGAACGCCGGGCCTTCGCAACATTTGGAGAGCCGAAGACTACCCACCGTAAGCAGAAACCCCAAGGTCATCGTTAATTTAACGTTAACGGCAAATCCCGCGGCGATCTGCATCGCCTGCCCGACCCCGCCATGGACGGGCCGCCGCGGCTGCGGCACAACGTCAGGTGCCGCGCGGGCGGCGTGGGGCGGGTCGAACCGCTGCCGTCGTCCGACCGGCCAGGACGTGCCATGAAACATCCGGCAAGCCGCGCCTTCCATGCCCGCTGGCAAGCCATGCGCCAGCGGACCGGGGAGCCGGCCAACGCGGCGCGCGACGTAGCGCCGCAGCTCGTCAGCCACCGCTTCGCCGTCGCCGACGCGGCCGGCGACCATGCGCTCTGCGAGGTCGGCATCGGGCTACGCACCCTGATCGGCCCCGACGCCGAGGGGCGACCGTTCCCCGCGCTGTTCGCACCCCGGAGTCGCTCCGGAATTGCCGACCTGCTCGCCGTCGTCACCGAGGAGGCGCTGCCCACCGTCGCCGGGATTGCCGCGCGGGCCGGCCGGCGCCGGGTCGCGCTGGAACTGACGCTGCTGCCGCCGATCGGGCCGCAAGCGCCGGCAGGCGACTTAAGCGGGCTGATGGTGCCGCTGACGGTGCAACGCAACGCGCCGACGCTGACCGCCCTCATCCTGATCTCATGGCGCCACCTTCATCCGCCGCCCGGGCCGCTGCCGCCGCGCGCCCTGCGCAAGATCAGCATCGCCCCCGGCGTGATGCTCTACGAGGGCCTGACCTGACCCGATCTCCCCACCAAGGTCCCGCCATGGAACTTTTTCCGCGGACGCGTCTTGGTTAGCGCGCAACGCGCACCACAACCCGGGAGATCATTATGGAAAACGCAGGCGTGGGCTGGATCGCGGCCATCATCATCGGCGGTATCGCCGGCTGGCTCGCCAAGCAGTTCATGAACACCGACACCGGCCTTGTCATGAACATCGTGCTCGGCATCGTCGGCGCGGCGGTGGCCAGCGCCCTGATGGGCCTGATCGGCATCTCGTTCGGCGGCTGGATCGGCTATCTGATCGCGGGCTTCATCGGCGCCTGCATCCTCATCGCCATCGGTCGCATGGTCACCGGGCGATAGCGCGAGGCGCCTTCACAACAAGCGCGGCCGCCCCTGCCGTTCGGGGCGCCGCCACGGGCGCCATGGCGGGGCGATTTACGCCGCGTTAACCCTGACCCCTCTAGGTTTGCATGTACCGAAGCTCGCGACCCGTGAGATCATGGCTGCGTTGGCACAACAGCGACCCGCCCTGCCGGCGGCGGAGGAACGACGGCGCTTTCAGCGGGTGAAGGTTCACTTGCTGGGCCGTTACATGTTGCCCGACCGTCGCGAGTATCCGTGCCAGATCGTCGACATGTCGCCGGGCGGGCTGGCGCTGCTCGGCCAGGGCATCGGCCGCATCGGCGACCGCGTCATTGCCTATATCGATCACATCGGCCGCGTCGAAGGCAAGATCACCCGCCTGATCGACAACGGCTTCGCCATGACGGTGGGCGCGACGCCGCGCAAGCGCGACAAGCTCGCCGCCCAGCTCACCTGGCTCGCCAACCGCGACATCCTCAATCTGCCGGAAGACCGCCGCCACGAGCGCTTCGTGCCGCGCAACCCGCAAGCGTGGCTCAAGTTCGACGGCGGCCCCGAGTTGCCCTGCCGCATCATCGACGTATCGCAGTCGGGCGCGGCGATCGCCGCCAACTATCGGCCGGCGGTCGGCACCCCGGTCACGCTCGGCGTCGTGCCGGCGCGAGTGGTGCGCCACCTCGACGAAGGATTTGCGCTCGAATTCCTTCACGTCCAGTTGGCCGACGCACTCGAGAACAACGTCACCGCCAGGTAAACGCCGCAGGCGCTTCCTTGAGCCTCGGCGTCGTCTCGCTCAACCTTCCGCTTTCGACCCTCCGCATCGTGCGCGGTTAACGCGTGAACGATCCGCACGCGACAAAGGCGCGCGACGCAACGCGTCAAACCTTAACGGCGCAAACGGCGCGCTGAGCGGCGGCTCCCGGCGCGTCGCCGCATGGTTGCGCGTTCGTTACGCCGTCCCATCGCATTTGAATCGACTTCGCTTCAATTGCCGCGCGCGGACTTAGCGGCGGTGCAAAGCGTTTGTGCAAATGATGGCCCCAACAAGAAAAACGGGGGCCACAATGTTCGGATATCAGGGACGGGGGTTCGTACTCACAATTGCCGCCATGCTGATCGGCATGGCGGGGACGGCGGGCGCCGCGGAGCGCGCGCTTTATGCCAGCATCGGCGACGCGAGCCGCGCGCCGATCGGTTACGTCGAGTTCTGCGCCGATCATCCGGCCGACTGCGCGGCAGCGCCGAGCGAGCCGCGCGACATCGTGCTGACGAAATCGGCGTGGGACGACCTCGTGCGCGTCAACGCCTGGGTCAACGATCACGTCAAGCCAATGACCGACCTCGAGCACTGGGGCGTGGTCGAGAAGTGGTCGTATCCGACCGACGGCTACGGCGACTGCGAGGACTACGTTCTGCTCAAGCGCAAGATGCTGATCGATGCCGGCTGGCCGCGCCAGGCACTCTTGATCACCGTGGTGCGCGACAAGCAGGGCGACGGTCACGCCGTGCTCACGGTGAAAACCAACAAGGGCGAGTTCGTGCTCGATAACCAGAACGAGCAGATCCTGCCGTGGACGGAGACCGGCTATCGTTTCGTCAAGCGCCAGTCGCAATCCGACGCCAATGCCTGGGTCTCGCTCGGCGTCAATCACCCTGCGGTCGCCACCGCCACCGCCAGCGGACATTAGGCAAACATCCAACACCGAGGACTACGCGGCCGGTCGCTCCCACCCCTCCCCGTCCCTGACCGGCCTGCGCGCGGCCAGCTCTTTCCCCGAGAGCTGGCCGCATCTTTTTCCGGCAGGACGAGACGCGGTCAGCCGATCTGCTTCAACCCGGCGCGGAAGCGGCGCCCGTTGTGGACATAGTGCGCGGCGCCCGCGAACAGCGCGGCGGATGTCTCGGGGTCGAGCGTGCGCACCACGCGCGCCGGCGCGCCGAGCACCAGCGAATAGTCGGGAAACGTCTTGCCCTCGGTGACGATGGCGCCGGCGCCGATCACGCAGTTCCTGCCGATGCGCGCCCCGTTCATCACGGTCGCGCCCATGCCGATCAGCGCGCCGTCCTCGATGGTGCAGCCGTGCAGGATCACGTTGTGGCCGACGATGCAGTTCTTGCCGACGGTCAGCGGAAAGCCTTCGTCGGTGTGCAGCGTGCAGTTGTCCTGCACGTTGGAACCCTCGCCGATCTCGATCAGTTCGGTATCGCCGCGCAGCACCGCATTGAACCAGATGCTGACGTCGCGGTGAAGCCGCACCTTGCCGATCACCCGCGCGCTGTCGGCGATGAAACAGTCGCCGTCGGCCGGCAGTTCGGGCGCGAGCCCGTCGAGTGAATAGATCGCCATCGAGAATCTCCTTGCAGCCACCGCACTGTCGCACGACTTGCCCCGCGATGGCGAGCGGTGCTCTACGTGATCAATCCCGCCGCCTCGAGCACGGCGATCACCGCGGTGCCCGACATCATGCTCCAGAACCCGACGATGACGGTGGAGAGCATGACGAACTGCACCCGGCGCGGGCCGTGGCCGTCGTCGCGGACGATGTTGCGCATGATGATGAAGGGCGCGGCGAACACCAGGAACGGCACCGCCGCCAGCGCCCGCGCCATCCGCCGTTCTTCGAGCAGGTTGAAGCCGGCCGGACGGTCGGCCAGCGCCTGATAGCCGGACACCAGCATGCCGGCGAGCGCAAAGCCGAGCGCCAGCGACAGGAACGAATGCAGGGCGGACGCGGACATCGGACGGTTCCGGCAAGCCAACGGGAGCCGCACCATCGCAAACGCGGCCGCCGGCCGCCACGCCATCGTTAATATAAAGTTAATGCGGGCGCAGCATCCCATAAGCTATGGCACCGGAGCAGCGCCGGTTCGGCTCTCATGGGGGTACGAAGATGACGACGATCCTCGCACTGTTCCGCAACGAAACGTTCCATCTTTGCTACTCGATCGCGGGGGCCGCCCTCCTGCTGTTTCCCATGCTCGGGCTGTCCCGATGGTATCATGCAAGCATGCGCAGGACGGCGGGAGGGCGCGCCGCCGGAGAGAAGCAGAAGGCGATCGGCCCCTATGCACGGGAGTTGGGCGCGGGTCTGCGTCTCGGGCGCGACTTGACGCGCGGACGGTACGGCGGCGAGGCACGGTCGATCTACAAGCGGGCCTTGCTGTTCACGGCGATCTGGATTGCGGTTGTGGCCGTCTGGTGGGGTCTTCTGATCTGGGCCGACGAGATGAACAAGGTGCCCGCCGGCTAGCGGCGGCCGATGACGCCTCGCGCGGGCCATGCCGACGACAGCGATCGCCGCATGCCAAACGAAAAGTTAACGCGCCCGCGCGACATACTGAGGACCGATTCGACGCAGCATCGGAGGAGAGCCTTGGAGAGACGGTCGAACCCTCTCTGGCGCGGTGCGATGCTGCGCCTGTCCGCCTGAAGATCGCCGCCGCATGCGAGTGTTCCGCCCGTCATGACCGCGTTGTCCGCCACCTTGAACCGCCGCCGCAGCGCCCGGCAGCGCGCCGCCCGCAAGCGGCCTGCGGCCCCGCTGGTGCCGCTCGCCCTCGCGCTCTGCATCGCCGTCGCCGCGGTGGCGCTGGTGACGTATCTGCTGTGGCCGACCTGGACCGCGCCGCGCGCCGGCGACCCCGGCGATCCGGGCGAACTGCCGGTCAGCGTCGGTGCGACGCTGTTCAACGTCCCGACCTACGCGCTGCGCCGCAATGTGCAAAAGCATTCCGGGCGGCAGGAGCGCATCGACCTCGACTTCGCCTATCCCTCGCTCGGCCCGCCGCCCACGCCGCAGCGCGCCGACGTGGCAGGCGCCGACGCCGCGGTGCCGACCATCGACGTGCTGTTCCTGTCGATCGCGGTCGGCGACGATACGGTCTCGCCCGAGCAGCGGTTGCGGACCATCTACCCGCGCTATCTCGACGGCTCTGCCCCGGCGCGGCCCGACGAACTGAGCGTCACCCCGTTCCGCGACGGCACGCCCTATGCGGGCGAAGACCTCGCCGTCGCCACCGCGCCGGCGCTGGTGGCGCGCTGCACGCGCGATGCCGCAACGCCCGGCATGTGCATGAGCGAGCGCCGCATCGGCGGCGCCGACCTGACCTTCCGCTTTCCCCGGCAATGGCTCGCGCACTGGCAGGATGTCGCCGACGCGATGGAGCGGCTCGTCGCGCGCCTGCACCGCACGCCGGGCTAGAGCTTTTCCGCTTCTGATGGAATCAGAAGCGGAGCTCTAGATTATTGTCTTAACGCGTTTTCTTAACGCGAACCGGTTCCCACTTCGCTTGAAAACGCTCTAGCGCAAGATGAGGTCGAAGGGGCGCGACCGCGCCGATCAGACACCGTATCCCGGACGCGGGGTGCGGCGTGCAACGCCGCGCCGCAGAGCCGGGACCGTTACAGCGGCGGCCTTTGTCTTGCGGCGATCCCGGATCGGCGACGCAGCACTCTCGTGCTGCATCGCGTCCGGGAAAACGGATGCGGGATATGAGTAAATCCGTGGCGGCCTCGAAAGACCGCCGGCGCCTCAGCCGTTGTCCGCGAGGTCTTCTTCCAGGATGGCCATCTGGAACTGGTAGGAGCGGTCGTCGTCCTCGTCATCGACGAACAGCACGCCGATGAACTCCTCGCCGACATAGACCTCGGCCGAATCGTCCTTCTTCGGGCGCGGCACCACGCGGATCTTCGGATTGCCGAACACGCGCTTGAGATATGCGTCGAGCTTCCTGACTTCCTGAACGTCCACCGCCGTCTCTCCTGCTGCCTGTTCGCGCGCTGACTTTGTCATGCCCGGACCTGATGCGGGCATCCCGCCGATGGACGCACTGTCTTCATGATCGGGATTGCCGGGTCAAGAGGGCGTTCCCGCCCGTCTTCGACGGGCTATGCCCGGCGACGCCCGTTCGGGACGCTTCTCCCACGAAAACCCGGATCGTCGCTTCACTCGTTCGAATTGGCGAGTGCGCTCAGCATCTGGTTCATGGTGCGCGACGGCTCGGCGCAGCCGGCGGTGCCGACCACGCGCGCCGGCACGCCGGCCACCGTGACGTTGTTGGGCACCGGCTTCACCACCACGGAGCCGGCGGCGATCCGCGCGCAGTGGCCGACCTCGATGTTGCCGAGGATCTTTGCGCCGGCGCCGATCAGCACGCCGTAACGGATTTTCGGATGGCGGTCCTCGTTCTCCTTGCCCGTGCCGCCGAGCGTGACGCCGTGCAGGATCGACACGTCATCCTCGACCACCGCGGTCTCGCCGACCACGAAGCCGGTGGCATGGTCGAGGAAAATGCCGCGGCCGATGCGTGCCGCCGGGTGGATGTCGCATTGCAGCGCCGACGAGGCGCGGCTTTGCAGGCAGTAGGCAAAATCCTTGCGCCCGCGCGTCCACAGCCAGTGTGCCAGCCGGTGGGTCTGGATGGCGTGAAAACCCTTGAAGTACAATAGCGGGTCGATGAAGCGCGCGGTCGCCGGATCGCGGTCGAACACCGCCACCAGATCGGAGCGGAACGCGTTGCCGATGTCCGGATCCTCGCGCAGCGCCTCGTAATAGGTCTGGCGGATCAGGTCGCCGGACAGCGAGGGATGGTCGAGCCGGTCGGCGATGCGGTGCACCACCGCGGCTTCCAGGCGGTCGTGGTGCAGCACCGTGGAATAGATGAAACTCGCCAGTTCCGGCTCGCGCCGCACGATGTCCTCGGCTTCGCGGCGCACATGCTGCCACACCGGGTCCACGGTGGAGAGCCGGGCGGGCTTGGACGAGGCGTGCGATTTGGTCATGCGGTATCCGGTGGCAATGGGCGGCAATCGATCCGCCGGCCTTATAGCATAGTCATTCCGCCCCTGTCGCGCCGCCCCGCGAAGGAAATATTTCTCTTGGAGCGCGCGGCGCCCACATTGCGGACGGCCGGCGACTTGCGCATAGTGCCGGGCCGGGGGCAACGGGGACCACGTCCATTCACACCGAGGTCGTGCGAGGCCGCGCGCTGTTTGCGCCGGCCGGTTTGGCCGTGGCGGTGGCCGTGCCGCTGATGCTGCTCGCGCCGGCCATGTGGAACGGCTACGCGCTGTTGCAGTACGACACCGGCGGCTATCTCGCGCGCTGGTACGAGGGCTACCTGGTTCCGAGCCGCTCGACCGTCTATGGCCTCTATCTGCATCTCGGCGAGGACACGCATTTCCGGGGTACCCTGCTGGCGCAGGCGCTGGCGGTGTTGTGGCTGACGCATGCCGTGCTGCGCGCGCTGAAACTCGGCCGCCCGGCGCAGGTGGCCACGATCCTGGCGGTGCTCGCGGCGACCACCGCGCTGCCGGTGCTGACCAGCCTGCTCTTGACCGACATTTTTGCCGGGCTCGCGGTGCTCGCAACTTATCTTCTCGTCGTTCACAGCGCGCGGTTCGGCGCCGTCGAGACGGCGGCGCTGGTCGTCTTCATCGCGTTTTCGGCAGCGAGCCACAACGCCACCCTCGGCGTCGTCGCCGGCCTGTGCGCGGTTGGCTTGGCGGCGCGGCCGTGGCTTCGCGACCGGCTGTCGCTCGGCGGGCTCGCGCTCGGCACGCTGGCGGTCGCGCTTGGCGCGGCGATGCTGCTCGCGGCAAACGTCGCATTGTCGGGCCGGCTCGCCTGGACGCCGGGCGGCTCGGCCATTGCCTTCGGCCGCATGCTGCAGGACGGGCTGGTCGCGCGCTACCTCAACGACCACTGCACGCAGGAACGGCTGAAACTCTGCCCCTACCGCAACGAACTGCCGCGGACCGCCGACGACTTCCTGTGGGGCGACAGCATGTTCAACACGCTCGGCCGCTTCGACGGACTGGGCGACGAGATGGCGTACATCGCCCGCCGCGCGCTGATCGCCTATCCGGGCGCGCAGACGGCAACCGCGTTGCGCGCCACCGCGCAGCAACTGGTCATGGTGGCGACCGGCGAAGGCTCTCACAACTGGATCGCCCACACCTGGGGCATCTTTGAGCGCTACCTGCCACAGGAGCTGCCGGCGATGCGCGCCGCGCGCCAGCAGCACGGCGCATTCGATTTCACGCTGGTCAACAAAATCCACGTCCCGGTGGCGCTCGCCTCGATGCTGGCGCTGGTCGGCATCCTGGCGCACGCGGCGTGGCGGCGGCGGATCGACGACGCGACGCTGCTGGCGGCGGCCGCCGCGCTTGCGATCCTCGGCAACGCCTTTCTATGCGGCGCGCTGTCCGGCCCGCACGATCGCTACGGGGCACGCATGGCGTGGCTTGCGACGTTTGCGGTGCTGAGCGTGCTGGCGCTGGCGATCGAGCGCGGCAAAGCCTCACGGGCGCCTTGACAGGTAGTTCAGCACGCCGTCCTTGTAGACCTTGTCGCCGACCGCGCGCATGTGGTCGCGCCGCGGAATGTCCAGCACCTGCGAGCCGGGGATGACCTCGGCCAGCGCCTCGGCCGAGCCGGCGATGTCGTCGGCGGTGCCGACCGCGATCAACACAGGCACGCGGATGGCCGCGGCTTCCTCGCGCGTCATCAGCCGGCGCGAGCCGCGCAGGCAGGCCGCCAGCGCGCGGCGGTCGGAGCGCGTCTGCTCGGCGAAGGCGCGGAACATGCGTCCGACGCGATCCTTGACGTCGGCGAGCGAGGGCGCCTCCAGCGCCCTGGCCACGTCCTCGCCCGGCCCGCCGCCTTCGATCAGCCCGATGCCGAGCCCGCCGAAAATCGCCGAGCGGATATATTGCGGATGGGCGTGGGCGATATAGGCCGTGATCCGCGAGCCGAGCGAATAGCCCATCATGTCGACGCGCGTCAGCCCGAGATGATCGAGCAGCGCGCGCACGTCTGAGGCCATGGTGCCGATGTGATAGTCTTCCGGGTCGTAGAGTTTTTGCGATTGCCCGTGGCCGCGGTTGTCGAGCGCGATCACCCGCCGTCCCGCCTGGCGCAACGACGACACCCAGGTCGGATAGACCCAGTTGACGTCCTTGCTCGACGCAAAGCCATGCACCAGCACGATCGGCTCGCCGGCGCCTTCGTCCAGATAGGCAATCTCAACGGAGCCGTTGCGAAAACTCGCCATCTCGTCATCCATCGTCTTTTGGGGAAGATTCGAATGAGGCCGTGTCAGCGTGATAGCCGCCTCATGCGGCGGCGACCAGCGCCGGCTGTGCAAATCCGCTCGCCCTGCGAATCCGGCGACGGCGCGCGCACCACGCCCACGTCAGCCGCTCGACCATCGCCTTCAGCGACACCACTGCGCCAAAGAGCGCACTCGCCAGCCAGAACAGCCACAGCGCAAGCTGAAAGGCGCCGCTCGCCAGCACCAGTGCGCCGCGACCGAACAGTTTTACGATCGCCCGCATCTGGCCGCCCTTGGCGTCGGCAAGGCGCGCGGCGCGGGCGACCTCCTTCGGGCCGTGCGCCACCTTGAGCACGTCGGCGGCGCCGCGTCCGCCGGCCTTGCCGGCGATGCGCCCGACATCCTTGCCGAAGCGCACCAGCGCGCCGGCCTTCTCGGCCCGGAACGCGGCCTTGACGGCACGGACCGACTGCGCCGGACGCACGGCCGACACCGATGCGGCCGCCTGCCGCAGTGCCGGCATATCCACCATCTCGCGCCCGGTGCGCAGGCCCCATGTCGCCAGCGGCTCGCTCAGACGGCCGGCCCGGCGCGCGCCCTTCACCACCGTCAGGCCGGCGCGCAACGGCGCCGCCGCCCCGGCCGTGGCATAGGTCGCCGCCGTCACCATGAGACCCGTGGCGGCAAGCCCGAGCATGAGGGTGTCGGCGTCACCGCCAGCGGCAAGCCGTCCGCCTTCGCGCAGCGCGTCGCGGATGTCGCCGAATACGAACAGGTCGCCGGTCACGACACCGGCAAGGCCGGCGAGGTCGTCGGCTTCGCCGGTGACCAGACCGCCGGCAAAATGTCCGGCCCGCCGCACCGGCGAGGTCTCCTCGGCCACCGCCTCAGTCACTCGCGCCGCCAGCGCGTCGGGCAGATCGACGCCTTGCGCCTGCGCCAACGCAACGAAACTCGCGGCAAGGTCGGCATCGCCCGCCGCCAGCGCCGCCTCGATCTCATCGTGAATGGCTGCATTGCGGTTTTGCATGACCGCGAGCCGCGCGTCGGATAGTGCCGCCGGATCGTCCTGCGCCAGCAACAGTCGCGCCGCGTCATGCGCGCGCGGCCACGACCACGCCGCGAAGGCCACGCACACGGCAAGTCCGGCCACCGCTCCGGCAGTTCGGATCATTCGACCCCGCATCGACATCCGTCCATCATCTTGCCCCAAAGGTGGTGTGCCTATTGCGAGCCGCAACCGCTGCGACCAAAGAAGGGCTTTTCCTCAACACCGACATTGTGTCGAATTTGCACGGTGATCGGACCTGACACGACAAGTCTTGGCGCTGTTCTTGGCGCTGTCAGCCTTCGCGCTATCGATGCCGGCGCCGCAAAGCTGTTGCACGCGCCCTGACGGACGTTGCGGTCGCAGCAAAAATGGTGCACCACCTGCGGCTCTGGCGCCGGCTGGCGGATCGGGCGCGGAATGTGCTCGCGCGCCGATGCGGTGAAATACGAGGTGGAATTCAATGTCCGGTCACGTCGTCCCTCATTTCCACAATGACGCAGGCGTTGCCGTCATCGAGATTGGCGCGCACGAATTCATGTGCGTGGGCGCCAAGCCGCCGTTCGACCATCCGCATGTATTTCTCGACCTCGGCGGCGACAGCGAAATCATCTGCCCGTACTGCTCGACGCTGTACCGCTACGCTCCCGACCTCGCTCCCGGTGCGGCGCGCCCGCCGGAGTGCGCGCTGACCGACAACGTCGCCTGACGCTTTCGCCGCGCCCATGGCCGCGCCCCGCACGATCGCCGTCGCCGGAGCGGGCGTAGCCGGGCTGACCGCGGCGCTGGCGCTCGCCGCGACAGGCTTTCGCGTCATCGTGCTGGAAAAGGCCGACCGCCTCGAGGAGGTCGGCGCCGGCCTGCAACTGTCGCCCAATGCCACCCGCATCCTGATCGACCTCGGCTTGCGCGCGGCCCTTGCCGCACGCGCGGTGGCGCCGGACGCCATCAGCGTGCGCGCGGCCGACCATGGCGGCGAGATCGTGCGCATCCCGCTCGGCCGGGCGGCCGAACGCGACGGCGCCCCCTACTGGGTGATCCATCGGGCCGATCTGCAAATGGCGCTGCATGAAGCAGCGGAGCGCGCGCCGTCGATCGAATTGCGGCTCGGCACGCCGTGCACGGATTTTGCGGCGGACAACGGCGGCGTGCGCGTGACGGCCGGCGGCGAAACGATCGCGGCAGCGGCGTTGATCGGCGCCGACGGCGTGCGCTCGGCGGTGCGCGGCCGCCTGTTCCCCGACGTCCGCCCGCAGGACACCGGCAGCATCGCCTGGCGCGGCACGGCGCTCATCGAGCGCATCGACGGCGCGGTCGTCCCGCGCGAGACCAGGCTGTGGCTCGGCGGCGGCCTGCACATGGTGGCCTATCCGATCTCGGCAGGACGCGCCGTCAACATCGTCGCCTTCACGCCGGGGACATGGCGCGACGACGGCTGGAGCGCGCCGGGCGAGGCCACTGAGCTGACCGGCATCCTCGATACGCACGGCTGGGGCCGCGACCCCCGCCGCTTCGTCGCGGCGGCCGACGGCTGGACGCGCTGGGCGCTCGCCACCATCGACAGCCGCCGCATCGCGGCCCGCGGCCCGGTGGCGCTGATCGGCGATGCCGCCCACGCCATGCTGCCGTTCACCGCCCAAGGCGCCGGCATGGCGATCGAGGACGCAATGGTGCTGGCGCGCTGCCTTGCCGAGACGCCTGACGATGCAGCCGGGGCTTGCGCGCGCTACACGGCGGCGCGCGCGGCGCGCGTCGCCCGCGTGCAGCGCACGGCGGAACGCAACGGACGCATCTATCACCTCAAGGGACCGGCGGCGCTGGCGCGCAATCTCGTCATGCGCGGCCTCGGCGGCACGCGGCTGCTCAACCGGCAGGACTGGATCTATCGCTGGCGCGTCGGCGACTGAGGCGCAGCCGGCGCGGCCGTGCCGTCGCAGCGGTTCTTCTGCCACATGCGATCGATCAGCCGCCTCTGCCCTTGCAGCCTGAGGTTGGTGTTGCCGTAGGCGAGTTCGGCGACCGTATCGCCGGCGACGCCGGTGCGCGCCTTGTCGATCAGCTGTTGATTGCCGGCCAGTTGCTGCTCGACGCTGATGCGCTCGGCGGCAAGTTGATTGCAGTCGTAAAGATCGTAGATCGACGGATCGACGAACGCCTCCGACATCGCGCCCGTGGTGCCGGTGCAGCCGCCGAGCGCGGCGGCCAGCGCAACGACCAGCGCCAGCCCCGGCGCAATCCGCCGTACCGCTGCTCGCCCATGGTTCATGTGCCGCCCCTCTCGCAAAGCTGCCGTCATCGTCGCCTGCTTCGATCATGCCGCCGTGGCGGGATCAAGGACGCCACTGGTGCGGACGACGGGACTCGAACCCGTACGACGTTGCCATCGAGGGATTTTAAGTCCCTTGCGTCTACCAGTTCCGCCACGTCCGCGCGGTGTCATTTCAATGAGTTAGCCGGAAATGGCAAGCGCCGTTTTGCAAAGCGCTTCCCTTGTTCGGCAAAAATCCGCCGTCAGGCGCTGCGCTCTTAGCGTGCCAGCGCGGCGCGGATCAGCGGCAGCCGGTCGTTGCCGAAATACATGTCGGTGCCGTTGACGAAGATCGTCGGCGAGCCGAACCCGCCACGCCGCATCACCTCGTCGGTGTTGGCCTTGAGCCGGTCCTTGACGCGCTGGTCGCCGATGCCTTGCATCAGCGCATCCGCATCGACGCCGGCGCGCTTGCAGACCTCGACCAGCACCGCGTCCTGCGAAATATCCTTGTCCTCGCCCCAATAGGCCTCGAACGCCGCCCGCGCGAACGGCACCATCGCCGCGTTGCCCTTCGCCTCGCCGAGATAGACGCAGCCGCGCATCGCCTTGACGCTGTTGACCGGAAACACGCTCGGCGTCCACTTGATCGCGAGCCCGGCGACACGCGCCCAGTCGGCGAGGTCCTTCGCCAGGTAGCGCGCCTTTTCCGGCACCGGCTTGTCGCGCGAGGCGTAGACGGTGGGGTTGATGGTGTTGAAGATGCCGCCGACCAGAATGGGACGCCAGCTTATCGTCGCGCCGAACTCTTTCGCCAAAGGCTGGATGTTGTGGAAGGCGAGATAGGTCCACGGGCTGGAGCAGTCGAAGAAAAACTCGATCATCGGCGTGTCCCGTCTTACTTCTGCGTGTGCGGCGGCGCGGTGACGCCGAACATGATCCGGCGCGCCTCGGCATCCATCGGCACCATCGGGCCGTCATCCTTGCCGAGCGCAAGGCCCTTCTGCAACGAGGGCCGCGCCCGCAGCGTCGCATACCAGCGCTTGACGGCGGAAAACTCGTCGAGCGTCAGCCCCTGCGCCTTGTGGGTCATGATCCACGGAAAACAGGCCATGTCCGCAATCGAGTAATCGCCGGCGATGCAGTCGCCGGTCGCTTTGAGCCGCTTGTCGAGAACACCGTAGAGCCGCTTTGCCTCGCGGTGATAGCGCTCGATGGCGTAGGGCACTTTCTCCGGCGCGTAGATCAGGAAGTGGCCGTTCTGCCCGAGCATCGGGCCGAGCCCGCCCATCTGCCACATCAGCCACTGGATCACGTCGTAACGTCCGCGCAGATCGCGCGGCATGAAGCGTCCGGTTTTCTCGGCGAGATAGAGCAGGATCGCGCCGCTTTCGAAGATGGAGACCGGCGCGCCGCCGCCCGTGGGAGCGCGATCGACGATCGCCGGCATGCGGCCGTTGGGGCTGAGCTTCAAGAACTCCGGCCGGTGCTGGTCGCCGCGCCCGAGCTGCATGCGATGCAGCGTGTACGGCAGCCCGCACTCCTCCAGCATGATGGAGATTTTCCAGCCGTTCGGCGTCGGCGCGTAGTAGAGATCGATCATGGTTGCCATCGTACCGCGGAAGCGCGGCCGTCTGCTATAGCCATCCGCAGCATATACGGCGCACGCCGGCCATGGCACACCATGCGGAAGGACCAAACGACAGGGGGGACATCATATTGTTTCCGACCACCACGGCCGGCTCGCTGCCGAAACCGGAATGGCTCGCCGAGCCGAACCGCCTGTGGGCGCCATGGAAGGCCGAGGGCGAGGCGTTGGCGCGCGCCAAGCGCGACGCCACCGTGCTGGCGCTCAAGCTGCAGGAAGATGCCGGCATCGACATCGTCACCGAGGGCGAGCAGGCGCGCCAGCATTTCGTCCACGGCTTCCTTGAAAACGTCGGCGGCATCGACTTCGCCAACAAGGTCGAGATGGGCATCCGCAACGACCGCTACAAGGCGATGGTGCCGCAGGCGATAGCTCCGCTACGGCTGAACGGCCGGGTCCATGCCTTCGAGGCGCGCGTGGCCCGTGCCCACACCACGCATCAGTTGAAGTTCACCCTGCCCGGCCCGATGACGCTGGTCGATACCATCGCCGACAGCCATTACGGCGACCGCGTCAAGCTGGCGTTCGCCTTCGCCGATCTGCTCAACGAGGAGGCGCGCGCGCTCGAGGCCGACGGCATCGACGTCATCCAGTTCGACGAGCCGGCGTTCAATGTCTACATGGACGCGGTCAACGACTGGGGCATCGCGGCGCTGACGCGCGCGGCCGAGGGGCTGACCTGCACCACCGCCGTCCACATCTGCTACGGCTACGGCATCAAGCCGAACATCGAGTGGAAGGGCGCGCTCGGCGCGGAGTGGCGGCAGTACGAGCGGATTTTCCCGGCCATCGCCAAAAGCCCGATCCGGCAGGTCTCGGTCGAATGCGTCAACTCGCGGGTGCCGCTCGAATTGTTGAAGCTGCTTGAGGGCAAGACCGTGCAGGCCGGCGTCATCGACGTCGCCACCGATCGGGTCGAGACGCCCGACGAGATCGTGCGCACCATCGAGAGCCTGATGGCCGTGGTGCCGAAGGAGAGCATCGTTGCCAGCACCAATTGCGGCATGGCGCCGATGCGCCGCGACGTCGCCGAGGCCAAGCTGAAGGCGCTCGGCGCCGGCGCGCGGCTGGCGCGCGAGCGGCTGGGGTAAGCGGGATCGGCCCGCCTACGCCCCGCCCTCGCGCAGCGGCGGCTGGAACGACAACCCGGTATCCCACGGAAAGAAAATCCAGGTGTCCTGCGACACCTCGGTGATGAAGGTATCGACCATCGGCTTGCCGACCGGCTTGGCGTAGACGGCTGCGACATGCGCCTCCGGCAGCATGTCGCGCACCAGCTTCGCCGTCTTGCCGGTATCGACCAGATCGTCGACGATCAACAGGCCGCGGCCAACGCCCTCGCCGAGAGCGGCGACCGTATCGGACACTCCTTTCAGCACCGTGAGGTCCTTCTGCGTGGTGTGGTCGTAGCTCGCGATGTTCACGGCGTCGATGACGCGGATGCCGAGTTCGCGCGCCACGATCGCCGCCGGCACCAGCCCGCCGCGGGTGACGGCGATCAGCGCGCGGAACGGCCCGAGCCCGTCGAGCCGCCAGGCCAGCGCGCGGCAATCGCGGTGAAACTGGTCCCACGAAACGGGAAAGGCTTTTCCGACGTGCGGCGAAGCGGTGGTCTCGCTCATTCCGCCTCACACCGCCGGCTTGTGGAAATCGGCCAGCATCGCCTCGACCTCGGCCAGCGCCGCATGCAGCTTTTCGGGATCGCGCGAGCGCACCACCAGGCTGGTGTTGGGCTGGCCGTTCTCGTCGAGGAACGGGTAGCTGCCGATGATGGTGTCGGGGTGGCGCGCCTGAATGGCGCGCAGCGGCGTGCCGACGTCGCCCTCGCGGGCATTGGCGCGCACCTGCTCCGACAGCATGCGAGGCCCGGAGTTGAGTTGCGGCGCGACGATATCGAGCATCGCCTGCATAATCGAGGGCACGCCGGCCATGACGATGACGTTGCCGATGACAAAGCCCGGCGCGAGGATGGTCGCGCTCTGGATCAGGCTGGCGCCGTCCGGAATGCGCGCCATGCGCAGCCGCGCCTCGTTGAGGTCGCCGGGCGCGTAGCGCTCGCGGAAGCGCGCCACCACCTCGGGATGATGGTCGATGCCGACGCCGAACGCCTTTGCAACGCTGTCGGCGGTGATGTCGTCGTGGGTCGGGCCGATGCCGCCGGTGGTGAAGACATAGGTGTAGCGGCTGCGCAGCGCGTTGAGCGCCGCGACGATATCGGCCTCGTCGTCGGCCACGACGCGCACCTCGCGCAGGTCGATGCCGATATTGGTGAGATACTCGGCGATGTAGCCGATGTTCTTGTCCTTGGTGCGTCCGGACAAAATCTCGTCGCCGATCACCAGAATGCCGGCGGTGACGATCTCGCTCATGTCATCAATCCTCTTGAAGGCGGGCAACTTTGCGCGCGCACGCCCATGAAGTCACGGACAAGATAGGCAGGCCCCTCGCCCCGTCCCCACGATTCTCGGATTTGCGACTGTTCCTTGCGGGGCCATGACTACCCGGCCTTGCACGATGCCGCGCCCTTCGCGCATGGTAGGCTGGGCTCAACAACAAAAACGGCGGACATTGCCATGGCAGCCACCTCGTCCTCGAAAATCGCGCTGGTCACCGGCGCCGGCTCCGGCGTCGGCCGCGCTTCGGCGCTGGCCCTGATGCAGGCCGGCTTCACCGTGGTGGTGACCGGCCGGCGCGCCGACAAGCTTGAGGACACGGCGAAAGCCGGCCCCGCCGGCAAATGCCTGGTGGCGCCGTCCGATCTTTCCGACCCGGCCTCGATCGACGCGCTGTTCGCCCGCGTGCGCGAGACGTTCGGCCGGCTCGACCTGTTGTTCAACAATGCCGGCATCGGCGCGCCGGCGATCGCCTTCGAGGACGTCAGCGTCGCGCAATGGAAAGCGGTGGTCGATACCAACCTGACCGCGCCGTTCCTGTGCACGCAGCACGCCTTCCGCATCATGAAGGCGCAGACCCCGCGCGGCGGCCGCATCATCAACAACGGCTCGATCTCGGCGCATGCGCCGCGGCCGTTGTCGGCGGCCTACACCGCGACCAAGCACGCCATCACGGGCCTCACGAAATCCACCGCGCTCGACGGCCGCCCCTTCGACATCGCCTGCGGCCAGATCGACATCGGCAACGCGGCGACCGAAATGACCGCGCGCATGGTCGACGGCGTGTTGCAGGCCGACGGCCGCAAAGCGCCGGAGCCGCGCATGGATGTCTCTGCCGTCGCCAGCGCGGTCGTTCACATGGCGAGCATGCCGCTCGACGCCAACGTGCTGTTCATGACGGTGATGGCGACGAAAATGCCGTTCGTCGGGCGCGGGTGATCGTAAGCAGCACCATCAAGCCTCCCTCGTCATGCCCGGCTTTATGCCGGGCATCCACGTCTTGGCCCCCACCCTACCCTACCCTCCCCCCGCAAGCGGGGGAGGGATTAAGGGGGTGGCCGGCCGGGACGAAAGGGCGTTCACGCCCGTCTTCGACGGGCTATGCCCGGCCATGACGGCTACCGTGTTTGTGTCCAACCTCAGTTCAGTCGGAACTCGCCGCCGACGCTGCGGAACTCGGCCGGCTTGACCAGTTGCGAGTGCGCGACCGTGACCGAGAACAACGGCCCCTCGATCGATTTTTCCCAGAAAGCGAGGAAGTGCCGGAGCGCCGGAAAGTTCGGGAACAGGTCGTAATCCTGCCAGACATAGGTTTGCAAAAGCCAATGCCGATCGGGCCGGCGATAGAGAATCTCCGCCGTGGTCAGCCCATAGCCTGCGAGCTGCCGGACGAAATCGGCGGAAACCGTTGACTTCCCAACCATTGCCAAAACCTCCTGTCGAGAACGGAACACAACCGCGTCCCGCCGCCGTGAAGTATGACGCAGCACGTCGCCAAGGCTCAAGCCAACACGGTAAATAATCCGTTAAATCAATGTCTTAGCAGCATTTTCGCGAGTCTGCTAACAGTCGGACGTCAAGGCCCGGATTCGCGGCGTTAACGCTCCGGGAAAGTTTTGGCACTCTCCGCCCCCGACTGCTGATTTTTTGCGATAGGGTCTTGATCGGCCTTGCGGCATTGCCTATGTCGCCGGCAAGCCGCTTGGCACTCTGCCCGAGCGACTGCCAGAATTGCCGAATTTGCAAGCAACGCCAGATAATTAGGAGGACTGCATGAAATTCCGTCCGCTTCATGACCGCGTCGTCGTCAAGCGCATCGACGCCGAGGAAAAGACCGCAGGCGGCATCATCATTCCCGATACGGCCAAGGAAAAGCCCTCGCAGGGCGAGATCGTCGCCGTCGGCCCCGGCGGGCGCGACGAGACCGGCAAGCTGATTCCGATCGACCTTCAGGTCGGCGACCGCGTGCTGTTCGGCAAGTGGTCCGGCACCGAGGTCAAGATCGACGGCCAGGAAGTGCTGATCATGAAGGAAAGCGACATCATGGGCGTGCTCACCGATGTCCCCTCGGCCAAGAAGAAGGCCGCCTGACACATTTATGGAAGCCGTCATCACCGGGCTTGTCCCGGTGATCCACGTCTTCCTTCCCCTCAGCAGATCAAGACGTGGATGGCCGGGACAAGCCCGGCCATGACGTCAAGTCAAGATTTCAGGAGTTCAACCCAATGGCAGCCAAGGAAGTCAAATTCTCGGTCGAAGCGCGCGACAAGATGCTGCGCGGCGTCGACATTCTCGCCAACGCCGTCAAGGTGACGCTCGGCCCGAAGGGCCGCAACGTCGTGCTCGACAAGTCGTTCGGCGCCCCGCGCATCACCAAGGACGGCGTCACCGTCGCCAAGGAAATCGAGCTTGAGGACAAGTTCGAGAACATGGGCGCGCAGATGGTGCGCGAAGTCGCCTCCAAGTCGGCCGACCTCGCCGGCGACGGCACCACCACCGCGACCGTGCTGGCGCAGGCCATTGTCAAGGAAGGCGCCAAGTCGGTGGCCGCCGGCATGAACCCGATGGATCTGAAGCGCGGCATCGACCTCGCGGTCGAGGCGGTGGTCGCGGACCTGCAGAAGAACTCCAAGAAGGTCACCTCGAACGAGGAGATCGCCCAGGTCGGCACCATCTCCGCCAACGGCGACACCGAGATCGGCAAATTCCTCGCCGACGCCATGAAGAAGGTCGGCAACGAGGGCGTCATCACCGTCGAGGAAGCGAAGTCGCTGGAGACCGAGCTTGACGTGGTCGAGGGCATGCAGTTCGACCGCGGCTACATCTCGCCGTACTTCGTCACCAACGCCGACAAGATGCGCGTCGAGTTCGAGGACGCCTACGTTCTCATCAACGAGAAGAAGCTGTCGTCGCTGAACGAGCTGCTGCCGCTGCTGGAAGCCGTGGTGCAGACCAGCAAGCCCCTGGTGATCGTCGCCGAGGACGTCGAGGGCGAGGCGCTGGCGACGCTGGTGGTCAACCGCCTGCGTGGCGGCCTCAAGGTCGCGGCCGTCAAGGCGCCGGGCTTCGGCGACCGCCGCAAGGCCATGTTGCAGGACATCGCAATCCTGACCGGCGGTCAGGCGATCTCGGAAGACCTCGGCATCAAGCTCGAGAACGTCACCCTGCAGATGCTGGGCCGCGCCAAGAAGGTGATCATCGACAAGGAGAACACCACCATCGTCAACGGTGCCGGCAAGAAGGCCGACATCGAGGCGCGCGTTGCCCAGATCAAGGCGCAGATCGAGGAGACCACCTCGGACTACGACCGCGAGAAGCTGCAGGAGCGGCTGGCCAAGCTCGCCGGCGGCGTCGCGGTGATCCGC
>QEVP01000025.1 GCA_003576765.1 Pseudomonadota bacterium | reverse complement strand
GCCACCCGCGCCATGCGTGAGGCGCTGGCGCTGGAGTTCGACCTCGCGAGCGGCAAGCGCGGCGAACGCGATGACCTGATCCGCGATCTCGTCTGCGAACTGACCGGCGCGGAGGATGCAACCGTCGTCAACAACAATGCCGCCGCGGTGCTTCTGGTGCTGAATACGCTCGCCAAAGGCCGCGAGGCGATTGTCTCGCGCGGCGAACTGATCGAGATCGGCGGCGCCTTCCGCATCCCCGAGATCATGGCGCGCGCCGGCACGCGCCTCGTCGAGGTCGGCACCACCAATCGCACCCACGAGAGGGATTTTGCCGCCGCGCTCGGGCCGAAGACCGGGCTCGTGCTCAAGGTCCACACTTCCAACTACCGCATCGAGGGTTTTACCAGCGCGGTCGCCGCGAAAACCCTTGCCGCGCTTGCCCGCGGGCACGGCGTGCCGCTCGTCAACGATCTCGGCTCCGGCACGCTGGTCGATCTGTCGCGTTTCGGTCTTGCGCACGAGCCGACCGTCGCGGAGGCGGTCGCCGAAGGCGCTGACCTCGTGACGTTCTCCGGCGACAAGCTGCTCGGCGGCCCGCAGGCCGGCTTCATCGTCGGCCGCAAGGACCTGATCGCCCGCCTCAACAAGAACCCGATGAAGCGCGCGCTGCGCATGGACAAGGTGCGGCTGGCGGCCATCGAGGCAACGCTGCGGCTTTATCGCGACCCGGAGCGGCTCACTGAGCGGCTGCCGACGCTGTCGATGATCGCCCGCCCGCAGGATGAGATCGCAGCGCAAGCGGCGCGGCTGGCGCCGGCCGTCGCCGCCGCCGTCGGCGCGCGCTTCAGCGTGGAAACGCTGGCCTGCGCCGGCCAGATCGGCTCCGGCGCGCTGCCGCAACAGACCGTTCCCAGCGCCGGGCTGGCGCTGCGGCCGCAGGCGAAGCGCGGTAGCGGCCGTGCACTCGAAGCGCTCGCCGCGGCGTTCCGTGCGTTGCCGGTGCCGGTGATCGGCCGGATCGAGGATCAGGCGGTCGTGCTCGACCTACGCTGCCTGCAGGACGAGGCGGCGTTCGTCGCCAATCTCTCGACCTTCGCATGGGCGGACGAGTGACGATGGGCTGGCTCGGCACCATTGCGGCGCGGCGGCGCAAGGCGGACGAAGAGCGCTCGGCGGCCGATTTGATGGCCACCGCGCTCGATGCCGCCGGCAGCGGCGATTACGAGACGGCGCTGGCGATCTGGGGGCCGCTGGCCCATCAGGGCGTGGCACGGGCGCAGAACAACGTCGGCGTCTGCTTTGCCGAGGGCATGGGCGTGACCCGCGACGCCGCGCTCGCGGTGAAATGGCTGACGCTCGCCGCTGACGCCGGCGATGCCTTCGGCCGGCGCAACCTCGCCGACCTCTACTTCAAGGGCGAAGGCGTTGCCTCCGATGCGGTGCGCGCCGCCGAGCTTTATCGCGCCGCCGCCGAGGCCGGCGATGCGCCCGCGCAGGATATGCTGTCGTGGATGCTGCTCGAAGGGGAGATGATTCCGTTCGATCCCGTCGAGGCAAAACGCTGGGCTGAGACGGCGGCCGCGCAGGGCGTCGCCGCCGCGATGACCCGCCTCGGCATGATCTACCACAATGCGCTTGGCGTCGAACGCGACGCCGCCGAGGCCGCGCGCTGGTGGGACAAGGCGGCGGCACGGGGCGACGCCGACGCGCAGGCGATGCTGGGGGCTGCCTATCACCTCGGCTCCGGCGTGCCGCGCGATCCTGTCGCGGCGCTGGCGTGGCTGTTGCGGGCCCATGTCGGCGGCAGCGCGCTGGCGGAAGCGTTCATCGCGCCGGCGCGCACGGCCATGTCGGCCGATGACATCGCCCGCGCCGAGAAGCTTGCCGATGCGCCGTTGCCGGAGGCGCCGTCATGATCATCGGCACCGCCGGCCATATCGATCACGGCAAGACCTCGCTGGTCCGCGCGCTGACCGGTGCCGACACCGATCGTCTCAAGGACGAGAAGGCGCGTGGCATTTCGATCGACCTCGGCTTTGCCTATCTGCCGGCGCCGGACGGCGGGGTGCTCGGCTTCATCGACGTGCCCGGCCACGAGCGCTTCGTCCACAACATGCTGGCCGGTGCCACCGGCATCGACTTCGTGCTGCTGGTGGTTGCCGCCGACGACGGCGTCATGCCGCAGACCATCGAACATCTCGCCATCGTCAACCTGCTCGGCATCTCGCATGGGCTCGTCGTCATCACCAAGGCTGACCTCGTTGACGAGGCGCGGCTCGGCGAGGTGCGGACCGAGATCGCCAACACGCTGAGCGCCACCGCGCTTGCCGGCGCCGAAATGGTGGCGGTGTCCAGTGCGACCGGCGCGGGGATCGACGACCTGCGCCAGCGGCTGTTCGCAGCCTCGCAGGCTTACGGGCGCCGGGCCGCCACCGGGAGTTTCCGCCTTGCGGCGGACCGCTCGTTCACGCTGCAGGGCACCGGTACGGTGGTGACCGGCACCGTGCTGTCGGGCGTCGTGAGCGTCGGCGATCAGGTCATTGTCAGCCCCTTCGGCCTGTCGGCGCGGGTGCGCGCCATCCACGCCCAGAACCGTCCGACCGAACAGGGCCGGGCGGGGGATCGCTGCGCGCTCAATCTCGCCGGCGACGGCGTGACCAAGGACGCCATCGCCCGTGGCGACGTGGTGCTGGCGCCCGAACTGCATGCACCGGCCGAGCGCATCGATGCCACTGTCGAGATGCTGGCGTCGGAAGCAAAGCCGCTGACGCAGTGGATGCCGGTGCGGCTGCATCATGCCGCGACCGAGGTCGGCGCCCGCATCGTGCTGTTGGGTGATGCTCCGGTCCCGCCGGGTGGCCGTGCGATGGTCCAGCTCGTGCTGGAGCGGCCGGTTGCCGCGGCCGCCGGCGACCGCTTCGTGCTGCGCGACACCACCGCACAGCGCACCATCGGCGGCGGGCGGTTTCTCGATCTGCGTGCGCCGGCGCGCAAGCGCCGCACGCCCGAGCGCATGGCACAGCTCGAAGCGCTGGCGCTGCCCGATCCCGAGGCGGCGCTTGCCGCGCTGCTCGGCCGCGCTCCCGGCTACATCGATATCGCCACCTTCATCCGCGATCACGCATTGTCGGAAGCCGAGCGTGCGAGCCTTGTCGAGCGCCTGAGCCTGATCCGCCTGCAGACGGCCAAGGCGGAGTTTGCGCTGTTGCCGGCAGTCTGGTTGCGGCTCAAGAACAGAATGACGGCGGTGCTCGAAGCCTTCCACGCCGATTACCCCAACCTTGCCGGGATGGGCTTCGAGCGGCTGCGGCTGCAACTCGAGCCGCGGCTGCCGGCGCCGGCGTTCGCCGCGATGCTGCAGGGCCTTGCCCGCAGCCGTGACGTCGCCCTCGACGGCGCCTGGGTCAGGCTGCCGGGCCATGAGGTCCACCTGACGCCGCACGACGAGACGCTGTGGAACCGTATTGCGCCACTGATCGGCGGGACCGAGCGGTTCCGGCCGCCGCGGGTGCGCGATATCGCCGGCATCACCGGCATCTCCGAGGTCGACGTGCGCCGCCTGTGCAAGCTGCTCGGCCGTATGGGGCGTGCCGACGAGGTGGCGCACGATCATTTCTTCCTGCGCGACACGGTGGCCGAGATGGTCGAGATCGCGACCCGGATCGCGGCGGCCGTCCCCAACGGCGAGTTCACGGCCGCGCAGTTTCGCGACCAGCTCAACAATGGCCGCAAGGTCGCGATCCAGATCCTCGAGTTCTTCGATCGCCACGGCATCACCATCCGCCGCGGCGATCTGCGCCGCATCAACAAGCACCGGCTTGATTTATTCCGCAGGCCGGCCAATGTCGTATCAGGGTCGGTGAGGGAGACCGGCGACAGCGTTTCAGGAAGAGCATCGTCCCCGGTGGGGCGTCCGGACTTCAAATCCGGGAAGGGCCGCGAGCCGGTTCTTGGTGGGTTCGACTCCCATTCTCTTCCGCCACATTGAAGGGGCGCGCCCCGGCGAAGCCTGCGTGCTTTGACAGGGGGCGCGACCGGATCACAGGTGAGGGCGGTCTTCTGCGGCTTCCCCGAGCCGGACTGCCCGCGCTTTCAGGAGGGTGTCATGACCGAGCAGACACTGACTGCTTTTCTCGACGGACTGGAGCAGCAAGCACATGATGCGAGCGCGGCGGAGGAAAACTTTCGCCGCGACATCGCCAAGCGGTTGCGCGAGCTCGAACAGGAGCGCGCTTTCGGCTTCCGCCGCTTCAACCTGATGCGCAGCGTCATCGACGCCGTGGCATCGGGCAAGGACGAGGAGGAAGCGCTGGCGAAAGGGCGCGAGACGGTGGCGCAGGAGTTGCAGATCGGCGCGGAGACGGCGGTGAACCTGGAAACGCTGCAACGCTTCGAGCCGGTGCTGCGCGCCTGCTGGGGCGCGTGCGTTGCCGAGCCCGAGGCCGCCGATGCGGCCGATGCCGGCACTGGCGCCGAGACGGCCGGTGCGGCGGCCGTTGCTGCCGCGCTGAAGGAGTTCGAGGCGTGGTTCAGCACGGCCCGCAACGGCTCGTTCCTCAGCCTGATGGATCAGGAGATCGTGGAGTTGCCGCTTGTCGAAGTCTGCTAAGACCGACGACAGGCCGGCGCTGTTCGACGACTGGATCGTCGCCGAGTACGACCGCACCGAGGGCTTCACCGCGCTCGTGGTGCTGCTCGCGATCTCGGAGCTCGAGGTGGTGCCGCTGCGCTCGACCTTCGTGCATGTCGTCGGCGACGACCTGAGCTGGCACGATTTTTACGAACTGATGAGCGGAGCGGGCGTGGCCTGGCAGGGCGTAGTGATTATGTCCGCGCCCGACGTGGACGGCGGCCCGATCGACGACGCGCAGGCACGGGCCGAACTCGCCGACCTCGAAAAGCGCATCATCGAAAACCGCCTCGTCATCAACGAGGGCCATTTCTTCGACCAGTGGGGCCGGCGCATGAAGGTCGAAGAGGCGATGCCCAACTAGCGCGCGCCTAGCCCATGCGCGGATCAAGTCCGCGCATGACGCCGCGTCAGCCCGTCAGACGGAGAAAGCGCTAAGCTCCGCTTCTGAGGGGCTCAGAAGCGGAGCTTAGGATTTTGTTTTGACGCGTTTTCTTCACGCGAACCGGTTTCCATTTCGCTTGAAAACGCTCTAGCTGCCGCGGCTCATGGTGATCGACACTCCGCGCAGGTCGCCCTTGGAGTCGATCGTAACGGATTGCCGGTTGCCGCGCGTGGTTACCGAAAGGTTTCCGGCGAAGCCCGCCGCCGTCACGAACACGTTGATCTCGTTGCCGGAGATTTGACCCTGAAGGTCGCCATAGAGGTTGCGGCTCGCCTCGCCCCAGGTTCCGGCAACCCGGTTGCCCTGGGCGGTGACGTCGCTCGACAGGTCGAAACGATAGCTATCGCTGGCGCAGCGCAGCGACTGCTTCAGCGCATTGCCGTTGCTGCCGACTTGGTACTGCGCGCGGCAGCGAATCCGCTCCTTCGAGCCGTCGGAAAGCGACACCGTGCCCGTTCCCGACCAGGCGCCGTTGAGGCTGCTGAACGGTCCCGACTGGGCGTGGCCCGCAGAGACCGCGAATGCCAGCACAATGGCGGCGGCGCCAGCATGGCGCATCGCGGAGGACAATGAGCAGGTCGAGCCGAAAATCGTCATCATGAGTTTCCTGTCAGACCGGGCTGGAGGGGCAGGCCCGATTGCCATGTGGGCAGGGCCGTCCGTTCGACAAGGGCAGGCGCGGCAGAGGCCGCAACCGCCGGTCGATCGTTTCGGAAACCTGCCCGTGAGATATGTGCATCGCCAACGTTTAGTGGGGGAGGATGGTTTCAGGTTCAACCCCCTATTCTGGTGATGCCGGCGCTAACATCAAGCCGGGATCACAACGGACCTCTTGTCGGTTCTCACTTCAGCCGTATTTTTCGTGCGTTTTTTGCCGACAACTCCCGGCTTCGGCCCGTGCCGCCGCCCGACACTTCGATGAAGGAATGATACGTTGAAATTTCTGGCTCTTTCTGCGGCTTTGTCGCTCGTATTCGTCGTTACTGCCGCGGAGGCCCAAAACCAGGGGCGCAGCGGAACCAAGCAGGAGCAGGATGCCTGCACGCGCGACGTCACCCGCTATTGCCGCAAGCTGATGGATCAGGGCGACCTGGTGATTCTGTCCTGTTTGCAGCAGAATCGAACAAAGCTCACCAAGGCGTGCCAGCAGGTGCTGGTGAGGCACGGCCAGTAAACCAGCCGCCCGCCAGCCCCGTCCGCGGGCAGACGGCGCCGTATGGGCGCCGGCCATTGAGGACCACCGCACCGATCGCCTATATGAACCCGGCGGACGGTCCGGGGCACCATGCCTCGACCGCACCCGCGCCCGGTGGCGCGGATACGCGCAAGTGCGGATGGCCATGGCCCAGATGAGCATTGCAGCCGAGATCAGGAGCGGAAAGGGACATGGGGATGAGAATTTCCCCGTGGCGTCGCATCTCATTCATCCGCGCCATCGCGCGCTGATACTCGCCTTCTACGATTACGTCCGTACCGCCGACGACATCGCCGACCATCCGACCCTGAGCGAGCGTGACAAGCTCAACTTTCTTGATATTCTGGATGCCGAATTGCGCGGCCATGGCGACAGCCAGCCGGAGGCCGTCGCCTTGCGCCGGGCGCTGGCGGAGCGCGGCATGCCGCCGCACCATGCGCTCGACATGCTGACCGCGTTCCGCATGGACGTGACCAAGCGCCGCTATGCCGATTGGGACGACCTGATTCGCTATTGCCGGCACTCGGCGATGCCGGTCGGCCGCTTCGTGCTCGACGTCCATGGCGAGGACCGCGCCACCTGGGCGGCGTCCGATCTGTTGTGCGCCGGTTTGCAGATCAACAACCACCTGCAGGACTGCGGCAAGGATTTTCGTGCGCTCGACCGCGTATATCTGCCGCTCGACGCGCTGGCGGCCGCCGGTGTCGGCGTCGAGGCGCTGGGCGAGCCGCAGGCGTCGGAGCCGTTGCGGCGCTGTCTCCGCGGCCTCGCGGAGCGCACCGAGGCACTGCTGGACGAGGCGCGACCCCTGGCCGCCGCCGTGCGCGACGTCCGGCTCGGGCTGGAGATTTCCGTGATCCAGACCTATGCTGACAGGATCGTTCGCCTTTTGAAAGCCCGCGACCCCTTGAGCCAGCGCGTTCATCTCGATCCGCCGCGTCTTCTTTTCCATGGCAGCGCTGCGATTCTCGGCGAGGGCTTGCGCCGCCTGACACGCTGGCGGCCGCTCGCGCGGCGGGCGGCCGGCGCGTGACCATGCCGGCCGCGACGGTGGACGCAAGCTCGGGCGCGGCGGCGTCGGGCAGTTCGTTCTACGCAGCGATGCGCATCCTGCCGCGCGCGCAGCGTGAGGCGATGTTTCAGATCTACAGCTTCTGCCGGGCCGTGGATGACATCGCCGATTCCGATGGGCCGCGCGATGAGCGCCGCGCCGCGCTCGCGCAATGGCGTACCGACATCGACGCGCTCTATCGCGGCGAACCGCCGGCGCATCTTGCGTCCTATGCCGCGTCGGTAAAGACGTTTGGGCTCAAGCGCGAGGACTTTCTGGCCATCATCGACGGCATGGAGATGGACGCAGCGGCCGACATCCGCGCGCCGGACGAGGCGACGCTCGATCTCTATTGCGACCGCGTCGCCAGCGCCGTCGGGCGGCTGTCGGTGCGGGTATTCGGTCTGCCGGAGGAGGACGGCCGCGCGCTTGCGCACCAGCTCGGCCGCGCGCTGCAGCTCACCAACATTTTGCGCGATATCGATGAGGATGCGGCCATCGGCCGCCTCTATCTGCCGCGCGAGCGGCTTGCCGCCGCCGGGATCGCAAGCGACGATCCGACGACGGTTGCCGCCGACCCGCGGCTGCCGGCAGCCTGTGCGCCGCTGGTCGCGCAGGCGAAAGACTATTTTGCCGCCGCCGACGCGATCATGGCGCGCCATCCGCGCCAGTTCGTCCGTGCGCCGCGCATCATGGCGAAGTACTACCGCGCCATCCTCGATCTTTTGACCGCGCGCGGATTCGCGCCGCCGCGCGCGAAGGTGCGGCTCGGCACCGCGGCGCGCCTCATGATCCTGCTGCGGTACGGCGTGATCTGATGGCCCGCATCGCCCACATCATCGGTGCCGGCGTGTCCGGCCTGTCCGCCGGCGTGCGGCTCGCCGAGGCGGGACTGATGGTGCATGTCCACGAGGCGACCCAGCATCTCGGCGGCCGCTGCCGCTCCTATTTCGACGGTGCCACCGGCCTCGTCATCGATAACGGCAACCATCTGGTGCTGTCGGGCAACCGCCATGTGCTGGCCTATGCGCGCCGTATCGGCAGCGAAGCCGGCCTGCGCGGGCCGGACAAGGCCGAGTTTCCCTTCGTCGATCTCGCCGACGACAGCCGCTGGCTGTTGCGCATCAACGATGGCCGCATTCCGTGGTGGATTTTCGATTCGACGCGCCGGGTGCCCGGCACCACCGCGCGCGATTATTTGAAGCTCGCCGCATTGCTGCGCGCCGGCCCCGACAGGACGATTGGCGACACGATCCCCTGCGACGGCGTGCTGTACCGCAGGCTGGTTGAGCCCTTGCTGCTCGCCGCGCTCAACATTGCGCCGCCACAGGGCTCGGCGGCGCTTGCCGGCTCCATCGTTCGCGAGACGCTTGCCGTGGGCGGGGCCGCATGCCGGCCGCTGATCGCGCGCGACGGTTTGAGTTCGGTGCTGATCGAGCCCGCGGCGGCATTCATCCGCGCCCGCGGCGGCAGCGTCACCATCGGTCGCGAACTGCGCAGGCTTCGCATGGAGGAGGGGCGCGTTGCCGCGCTCACCATCGGCGACGAGGAGATCGCGCTTCAGCCGGGCGATGTCGTGGTGATGGCGGTGCCGGCGCGGTCGGCGGCGATGCTGCTGCCTGACATCAGCGCCCCGACCCGGTTCTGCGCCATCGTCAATGCTCACTTCCGCTACGAGGGGTCGCACCGTGCCCCGCCGATCACCGGCATCGTCGGCGGGTTGATCGACTGGCTGTTCGCGTTCGAGCGGCGGCTCTCGGTGACCATCAGCGGCGCCGACCATCTCGTCGAGCGCCCGCGCGAGGACCTGGCCCGCGCGATCTGGGCCGAGGTCTGCAAGGTCGCAGGCCTGGCGGCCGACACGGCTCTGCCGCCGTGGCAGATCGTGCGCGAGCGCCGTGCCACGTTCGAGGCGACGCCGGGCCAGGATGCCATGCGCCCCGGGCCGGTCACCGCGTGGAAAAACCTGTTTCTCGCGGGCGACTGGACTGCTACGGGTCTGCCCGCGACCATCGAGGGCTCGGTGCGCTCCGGCGACCGTGCGGCCGACCTCGCGCTGCGGGCCTGAGCGCCCGTTCCGAAGGCACGAGCCTTCCAACATCACAATCCACCACGAGCGAACTTAAGCGACATGACCACCACCGATGCGACGTTAGCGATGGACCGGGCAGGGCTGAACGCCAGCATTGCCGCGGCCGCCGGCGCCCTGCACCGGCACCAGCAGCCGGACGGCCACTGGGTGTTCGAGCTGGAGGCCGACGCTACCATTCCCGCCGAATACGTGCTGTTCCGTCACTATCTCGGCGAGCCGGTCGATGCCGCGCTGGAGGCGAAGATCGCCGCCTATCTGCGGCGCATTCAGGGTAGCCACGGCGGCTGGCCGCTGTTTCAGGACGGCGAGTTCGACATGAGCGCCAGCGTGAAAGCCTATTTTGCGCTGAAGATGATCGGCGACGATGTAGATGCCCCGCACATGGCGCGGGCGCGCGAGGCGATCCGCGCCCGTGGCGGCGCGGCGGCCTCCAACGTGTTCACGCGCTTCCTGCTTGCGTTCTTCGGCGTGGTGTCGTGGCGCGCGGTCCCGGTGCTGCCGGTCGAGATCATGCTGCTGCCGAGGTGGTCGCCGTTCCATCTCAACAAGATCTCCTATTGGGCGCGTACCACCATCGTGCCGCTGATGGTGCTGGCCGCGCTCAAGCCGAAGGCGAAGAACCTGAAGGGCGTCGGCATCGACGAACTTTTCCTCGAGCCGCCGATGAGCATCGGCATGGCGCCGAAGGCGCCGCACCAGAGTTTTGCCTGGTTCCTGCTATTTCGCGGCATCGATGCGGTGCTGCGCGTGGCCGAGCCGCTGTTTCCGAAAAAGCTGCGCCAACGGGCCATCGACGCCGCGCTCGCCTTCATCGAGGAGCGGCTCAACGGCGAGGACGGTATCGGCGCGATCTTCCCGCCGATGGTCAACGTGGTGATGATGTACGACGCGCTCGGCTACCCGGAAGACTATCCGCCGAGGGCGACGACGCGGCGCGGCATCGACAAGCTGCTCGTCGTCCATGACGAGGAAGCCTATTGCCAGCCGTGCGTGTCGCCGGTGTGGGACACGGTGCTGACCGCGCATGCGCTGCTGGAGGCGGGTGATGACGCCTCCGTCGCCAAGGCGCATGCCGGCCTCGACTGGCTGAAGCCGCGGCAGGTGCTCGACGTCAAGGGCGACTGGGCCGCCAAGCGCCCCGATGTCCGCCCCGGCGGCTGGGCCTTCCAGTATGCCAACCCGCACTATCCCGATCTCGACGATACGGCGGTCGTGGTGATGGCGATGGAGCGCGCCCAGCGCCTCAAGGGCACCGGCGAGTACGACGCGGCGATCGCCCGTGCGAAGGAATGGATTCTTGGCCTGCAGAGCAGCGACGGCGGCTTTGCCGCCTTCGACGCCGACAATCTCGAATATTACATCGACAACATCCCGTTCGCCGACCACGGCGCCATGCTCGACCCGCCGACCGAGGACGTCACCGGCCGATGCCTGTCGATGCTGGCGCAGCTTGGCGATACGCCGGAGACCAGCGAGGCGATGCGCCGCGCCGTCGCCTATCTGGTCGAGCGTCAGCTCCCGGAGGGCTCATGGTACGGCCGTTGGGGCTTGAACTACATCTACGGCACCTGGTCGGTGCTGTGCGGCCTCAACGCCGCCGGCATGGATCACGATGCGCCGACGATGCGAAAGGCGGCCGACTGGCTGGTCTCGATCCAGAACCCGGACGGCGGCTGGGGCGAGGACGGCTCGAGCTACAAGCTCGACTACAAGGGCTATGAGCCGGCCCCCAGCACCGCCTCGCAGACGGCATGGGCGCTGCTCGCCCTGATGGCGGCCGGACAGGCCGACCATCCGGCTGTCCACCGGGGTGTTGCTTATTTAACACAGACGCAAAATGAAGGGGGCGAATGGACCGAGAGCCGCTATACAGCGACAGGTTTTCCGCGTGTATTCTATTTGCGGTACCACGGCTATTCGAAGTTCTTTCCGCTTTGGGCACTGGCCCGATACCGCAATCTCCATGAGACGAACAGCAGGGTCGTAGGGGTCGGGATGTGATTGGTGGGGCGCGGGGGGACGCGACGGATCGCCGGCGTCCCCTTCTCATTGTCACCGGGCTGCCGCAGGAAGCACGGATTGCGGCCGGGCCGGGGATGACGGTGATCTGCAGCAGCAGTAATCCGCATCAGCTTCGCGATGCGCTCGGCCGGTTCGATCCGCTGAGCGTGCGCGGCATCATTTCGTTTGGCGTCGCCGGCGGGCTCGACCCGGCGCTGGCCACCGGCGACATCGTCGTCGCCACCGAGGTGGTGGTCGGCGACGGACGCTGGGCGGCGGCAGCGGGACTGAGCGGCGAACTGATCGGGGCGGTCGGCGACGGCGGCCACCGGATTCGGCGCGGCATCATTGCCGGTTCCGAGATCGTCGTGCCCTCGCCCGATGAAAAGGCCGCGTTGCGCGCCGCCACGGCGGCTGCGGCGGTGGACATGGAAAGTCATGTCGCCGCGGCCTATGCGGCGGCGGTCGGGCTGCCGTTCGCGGCGCTGCGGGTGGTCAGCGATCCGGCGTCGCGGGCACTGCCGGCAATCGCCACCCACGCGCTCAAGCCGGACGGCCGTGTCGACGTCTGGAAGGTGCTGCAGGCGATCGCCCGCGAGCCGTCGGCGATCCCGCACCTGATGCGGACCGGGCGCGATTTCAACCGCGCCATCGTCACGCTACGCGGCTGTCGTCGTCTTCTTCTCGGCGAGGGCGGCCGCCTTCTTGGCGGCAGCGGCAGCCTCATCACGGCGGATCTCTGACAGCGTCTTCTGCACCTGCTGCGCGAACACGTACTGCGCCGGGCGCTGCTTGGAGAGGTCGATCTCCGGCGCCATCGGCCCCGAGGTGCGCACGCCGCGCAACGCCACCCACGCCGCCTTGAACGGGTTCTTCAGCGCTGCGTCCGCAGCGGTCGGCTCGTAGCCGCAATGCGCCATGCAGTTGGCGCACTTCTCGTACTTGCCGGTGCCGTAGGAATCCCAGTCGGTGGTTTCCATCAGTTCCTTGAAGGTCTTCACATAGCCTTCGCCGAGCAGGTAGCACGGCTTCTGCCAGCCGAAGATGTTGCGGGCCGGCATGCCCCACGGCGTGCATTCGTAGCTCTGGTTGCCGGCGAGGAAGTCGAGGAACAGGCCGGAGTGCATGAAATTCCACTTCTTGCCCTTGCCGAGCGCGAAGACGTCGCGGAACAGCTTCTTGGTCTTGGTGCGGTTTAGGAAGTGCTCCTGGTCCGGCGCGCGCTCGTAGGCGTAGCCCGGCGACATCGAGACGCCGACGCCAAGCTCGGTGGTGAAGTCGAGGAATTTCGCGATCTCTTCGGCCGGATAGCCGTCGAAGATGGTGGCGTTGACGTTGACCGAAAATCCCTTGGCCTTGGCCGCCTTGATCGCGGAGACGGCGCGGTCGAACACGCCGTCCTGGCACACCGACTTGTCGTGGTGCTCCCTGAGACCGTCGAGGTGCACCGAGAAGAACAGGTAGGGCGACGGCTCGAACAGGTCGAGCTTCTTCTCCAACAGCATGGCGTTGGTGCACAGCGAGACGAACTTCTTGCGCTTGACCAGGCCGCGGACGATTTCGCCGATTTCCTTGTGGATCAGCGGTTCGCCGCCGGGGATCGCCACCATCGGCGCGCCGCATTCCTCCGCCGCCTCCCAGCACTCCTGCGCCGACATGCGGCGGTTCAGGATGGCGTCCGGATAATCGATCTTGCCGCAGCCGGCGCAGGCGAGGTTGCAGCGGAACAGCGGCTCCAGCATGAGGACGAGCGGATAGCGCTTACGGCCAAGCAGCTTCTGCTTGAGGATATAGCCGCCGATGCGCATCTCTTTGAAGAACGGAATAGCCATGATCGACTTTCTGGATGACGGACTGGACAGGACTATCCCACGCTGAGTTCCGCGGGAAGCCGGAATTCGACAGTCTCCTCGCGTCCGGGCAGGACGGAGACGGCGACGGGGCCGAGCCGTTTTAGCGCCTCGATCACGTCATCGACAAGGACTTCGGGGGCCGATGCCCCCGCGGTGAGGCCGATGGTGCGGGCACCTCGCACCCATCTCGGGTCGAGTTCGCTGGCATCGGCGATGAGGTAGCTTGGTACTCCCACTTCGGCTCCGATTTCCTGCAGCCGATTCGAATTGGAGCTGTTGGCCGCACCGACCACAAGAAGCACGTCGACGCGCCGCGTGAGGTCTCTTACCGCGGATTGGCGATTCTGTGTTGCATAGCAGATATCCCGGGTATCCGGGCCTTGAATATCGCTAAACCGGGCTTCGAGCGCCGCGATGATGTCGCGGGTGTCGTCGACGCTGAGCGTGGTCTGGGTGATGTAGGCGACCGGCGTGTCGGTCGGCAGGGGCAGGGCCTCGACGTCGGCCGCGCTCTCCACCAGCCACACCGGCCCCGGAATCCGCCCCATGGTGCCCTCGACCTCGGGGTGGCCGGCATGGCCGATCAGGACCACGGTACGGCCCTTGGCGACGTAGCGCTGGCCCTGGTTGTGCACCTTGCTGACCAGGGGGCAGGTGGCATCGAGCACCGGCAGGCCGCGTGCCACCGCCTCCTCCTCGACGCGGCGGGCGACGCCATGGGCGGAAAACACGGTGATGGCCTGCGGCGGCACCTCCGACAGGTCCTCGACGAACACCGCACCCTTGCGCTTGAGGGTCTCGACCACGTGCCGGTTGTGGACGATCTCGTGGCGGACGTAGACCGGCGGGCCGAACCTCTCCAAGGCGCGCTCGACGATCGCGATCGCCCGCACCACCCCGGCGCAGAAGCCCCGAGGTTGGGCGAGAAGCACTTCCATCGGCGGATTTTTGGGAGTGGTGGGCGGCATGGGTAACGACGACATCCGAACTCTTCCAGATAGTTACGGGTAGAAGAAGCCTGCAAGTCCTGTTAGTTCCATCACCGCAGCCGAGGTTCAGGACGGGCGCGACAATCCGTTCCCGGCGCTGCCTTATTTTCAGTCATGTTTTCATGGCTTTGATGAGGGAACCGGGCCCGATCCTGTTTCGTTCCTTAGTGATACACAATAAGTTGCCCCGCGCCCGCGGCGGAGCCCCCTCGTTTGGAAAGCCAGAAACGTGCTGACCCGGATTATCGTTGCCCTTGTCAGGATATCGACCCGCTTTGCCACCGTGACGGTGCTGATCGCGCTGGCGGCGGCAATCTTCGCCGCGCTGTTTGCCGTGCGGAATTTTGCGATCACCACCGACATCAATCAGCTCATATCCGAGAAGCTGGAGTGGCGGCAGCGCGATCTCGCCTTCGACAAGGCTTTCCCCGACCAGCACAACTCGATCCTCGCCGTGATCGAGGCGCCGACTGCGGAGTTCGGCAGCCGCGCCGCCGGGCTCCTCGCCGACCGGCTGGCCCAGGACAAGACCCACTTCCTCGCCGTCACCCCGCTCAACTCGGGGCCGTTCTTCGACAAGAACGGACTTTTGTTCCTGCCGACTGAGGAAGTCGGCAAGATCACCGGCGGCTTCGAGGCCGGGCGGCCGATCCTTGAAGTGCTGGCCGGCGATCCCAGCCTGCGAGGCCTGACCGGCGCGCTGGAGGCCGGCTTGCAGGGGCTCAAGCGCGGCGAGTTCGGGCCGGATGCCGTGGCCAAGCCGTTCGGCGCCGTCGCCGATACGCTGGAGACGGTGCTGGCCGGCAAGCCCGCGACGTTCTCATGGCGCGAACTGACCAGCGACACCCCGCTGACCGCTTCCGACAAGCGCTTCTTTATCCAGATCAACCCGGTGCTCCATTTCGACGAGCTGGAGCCGGGACGTGATGCCACCGACGCCATTCGCAAGGCGGCGGCCGACCTCGATCTCGCGCAAGTTTACGGCGCCACCGTGCGGCTGACCGGCCCGATCCCGATCGCCAACGACGAGTTCGGCTCGGTGCAGGAGAACGCGGTGATCAATGCGCTCGGCACCGTGCTGATCGTGCTTCTGATCCTGTGGGCGGCGCTGCATTCCTCAAAGATCATTTTTGCGGTGTTCGCCACGCTGTTCATGGGCCTCGCCATCACCACCGCGATCGGGCTTGCCATGGTGGGCGCGCTCAACCTGATCTCGGTGGCGTTTGCCGTGCTGTTCATCGGCATCGGCGTCGATTTCGGCATCCAGTACAGCGTGCGCTACCGCTCCGAGCGCTTCAAGGAGGACAACCTGGAGCGGGCCTTGCTGCGCGCTGCCAAGCGCCTTGCGATCCCGCTGTCGCTCGCCGCCGCCGCGACCACGCTCGGCTTCATTTCGTTCCTGCCGACCGACTACGAAGGCGTGTCCGAGCTTGGCAAGATCGCTGGCGTCGGCATGATCGTCGCCTTCCTGATCAGCGTCACGGTGTTGCCGGCGATGCTCAAATTGCTCAATCCTGCCGGCGAGAAGGAGCCGGTCGGCTATACGTGGCTCGCTCCGGTGGACATTTTTCTCGAAAAACACCGCGTGGCGATCATCGTCGGGACGCTGCTGATTACCATCGCCGGCCTGCCGCTGTTGTATTTCCTGCGTTTCGACTTCAACCCGATCAACCTGCGCAACCCGCACGTCGAATCGGTCGCCACCTATCTCGACCTGCGCAAGGATCCGGCGACCGGCGCCAGCGCGGTGTCGGTGATCGCCGCTGATGAGGCGTCGGCGAAACAGGTCAAGGCGCGCCTTGCGGCGGTGCCGGAAGTGGCCGAGACGCGCTCGTTCGACATGCTCATTCCGGCCGACCAGCCGATCAAGCTCGGAATGATCAAGAAGGCGGCCGAGACGCTGACGCCTGCGCTCAATCCCGACGACGTCGATCTGCCGCCTTCGGACGCCGACAATGTCGAGGCGCTCAAGGACTCGGCCGAGAACCTGCGCAAGACGGTCGGCGAAGGGCAGGGGCCGGGCGCAACCGCCTCGCGCCGGCTCGCCGACGCCATGACCAGGCTTGCCGCGGCCGACGAGGCGACTCGCACGCGCGCGCAGGACGTGCTGGTCGCGCCGCTCAAGATCATGCTCGACCAGCTTCGCAATTCGCTTCAGGCGGGGCCGGTGACGGCAGAGACGCTGCCGGCCGCGCTGGTACGCTCATGGCGCGCCGAGGACGGCCGCATACGGGTCGAGGCGCTGCCGAAGGGCGATCCCAACGATAACGAAACGCTGCGTAGCTTCGCCGACGCCGTGCTTGCGGCGGAGCCGACCGCGATCGGCGGGCCGGTCTCGATCCTCAAATCGGGCGACACGATCGTCAATGCCTTCATCCAGGCCGGCATCTGGGCGCTTCTTACCATCGCGCTGTTGTTGTGGGTGGTGCTGCGCCGCTTCACCGACGTGCTTCTGACCATCGTGCCGCTGATGGTCGCCGGCATCGTCACGCTGGAAATCTGCGTGCTGATCGGGCTGCCGATGAATTTTGCCAACATCATCGCGCTGCCGCTGTTGATGGGCATCGGGGTCGCGTTCAAGATTTACTATGTGACCGCCTGGCGGGCCGGCAAGACGCACCTTTTGCAGTCGAGCCTGACGCGCGCCATCTTCTTCAGCGCGCTGACCACCGGGACGGCGTTCGGCAGCCTGTGGCTGTCGAGCCATCCCGGTACGGCGAGCATGGGGAAACTGCTGGCGCTCTCGCTGGTGACGACGCTCGCCGCGGTGCTGCTGTTCCAGCCGGCGCTAATGGGTCCCCCGCGCGACGTCGGGAAGTAGGCAGACGTCGCCGACCGGATCGTTCTCCGCGGCGGCCGGGGAGTTGGCGAAGCCGGTGGTTTTCGCCGTGCTCTTTGCCGGGGCCTTGGGCTGCGCCTTGTCGGCCCGTTTGGCCGGGGCACCCTTGGCCGTTCCTGCGGTAGCCGTGGCCGGGCCGGGCGGCAGCGAGGTCACCCGCGTCCAGATTTCGCCTCCGCACAGGAAGCCGAGCACGCAGCCCTCGATCTCCAGCGCGTCGGGGCGGGCCAGATGAATCTTTGATTCGTAGGTCTTGCCGTCCTTGGCGTTGTAGACGTGGCCTTCCCACTCGCCCTTCTCCTCGCCGGGCTTCATGCTGATCAGGATCGGCATGGCGAGAAAGGGGCGGTTTTTCTTGGTGGCGTCGGGGTTCTTGGTGTCGCGCCCGCCGGGGATTTTCTCCCAGGCCACCACGCCCCACATCGCGCCGTCGCAGTCGGCGATGCGGATGATGGCGGTGCCGTCCTTGACCAGCCAGTCGCCGGTGACGTCGGCGGCGAGTGCCGGCGCCGCACTTGCGGCGGAGACGAGCCCGCACCAGAACATCGTTCGCATGAGACGATTTGAGCGCTGCAACATGGTCGGCACCTGTGGTTAAGTCATGGCTGCGTTAAAACGCGAGTCGCGGCATTCCCGAGTCGGTATCCCGAACATACGGTTGACGAAGCGCCCATCAACAGTCCTATTAGGTCTATGGTATATCCGAATTTTGACGTTTCCGAGATGTTTATGACGCGCGAGGCGGAGCGTGGTTCCATGCACACGCGCCACCTCAACGAACAGCTCGTGCGCGTACTCAAGACGATCGGCTACGACGTCGGCTTCCAGCGCGGCGAAGGGCAATATCTCTACGACCGCGCCGGCGACCGCTATCTCGACCTCCTCAGTGGCTTCGGTGTGTTTGCGATCGGCCGCAACCATCCTGTCCTGCGCGACGCCTTGAAAAGCACCCTCGACGGCCACCTGCCGAACCTGGTGCAGATGGACGTCTCGACGCTGGCCGGCATTCTAGCGGAGCGCCTGTTAGCCGAGGTGCCCTATCTCGACAAGGTATTTTTTGCCAATTCCGGCACCGAATGCACGGAAGCCGCGATCAAGTTCGCCCGCGGCGCGACCGGACGGCCAAGCATCATCTATTGCGACCATGGCTATCACGGCCTGAGCTACGGCGCGCTGTCGCTGACCGGCGATCCCAATTTCCGCAACGGTTTCGATCCGCTGCTGCCCGCTTGCGTCTCGGTGCCGTTCAACGATCTCGCGGCGCTCGAGAAGGCGCTGGCCTCGCGCGAGGCGGCGGCGTTCATCGTCGAGCCGATCCAGGGCAAGGGCGTCAACATGCCCTCCGACGATTACCTGCCCGGCGCGGCCGCGCTGTGCCGCAAGTACGGCACCATCTTCGTCGCCGACGAAATCCAGACCGGCATGGGCCGCACCGGAAAATTCCTCGCGGTCGAGCACTGGGGCGTCGAGCCGGACATGGTGCTGCTGTCGAAGTCGCTGTCCGGCGGCCATGTCCCGGTCGGCGCGGTGCTCACCCGCAAGCCGATCTTCGACAAGATCTTCAACCGCATGGATCGCGCCGTGGTGCACGGTTCGACGTTCGCCAAGAACGACCTGGCGATGACCGCGGGCATCGCCACGCTCGAGGTGCTGAAGCATGAGAAGCTGATCGAGGCGGCGGCGGCCCGTGGCGCGCAGGTCCGCGACGCGCTGAAAGCGATGATCCCCGGCTTCGAGTTGTTGAAGGACGTGCGCGGCAAGGGGCTGATGATCGGGGTCGAGTTCGGACCGCCGAAGTCGCTCAAGCTCAAGACCGCGTGGAATCTGCTGGAGTCGGCCAACAAGGGACTGTTCTGCCAGCTCATCACCGTGCCGCTGTTCAAGGATCACAAGATCCTGACCCAGGTCGCCGGCCACGGCAGTCACACTGTGAAGCTGCTGCCGCCGTTGACCGTCACCGAGGATGACTGCAACTGGATCGTCCGCGCCTTCGACGAGGTGATCACGTCGAGCCACAAGGTGCCGGGCGCGGTGTGGTCGCTCGGCAAGACGCTGATGGACAACGCGTTGCGCAAGTCCGCGTAAGAGCCGATCCTACTTCGCGTCGGCGACGATCATCTCGGCGCCCTTGGCGGAGATCATCGCGGTCGGGGTGTTGGTGTTGCCCGAGGTGATGGTCGGCATCACCGAGGCGTCGGCGACGCGCAAGCCCGCAATGCCATGGAAGCGCAGCCGCTCGTCCACCACCGCGGTCGGATCGGAGGCGAGCCCCATCTTGGCGGTGCCGACGGGGTGGAAGATAGTGGTGCCGATGTCGCCCGCCGCCCTGGCCAGCGAGGCGTCGTCGTCGCCGACCGCAGGCCCCGGCAGATATTCCTCAGGGCGATAGGGCTGAAGCGCCGCCTGCTTCATCAGCTTCCGCGTCACCCGGATGGCATCGGCGGCGACCTGCCGGTCCGCGTCGGTGGTGAGATAGTCCGGCGAGATCTTTGGCGCCGCCGCGGCGTCGGGGGACGCGATCCGGATGGTGCCGCGCGCGGTCGGCTGCAGGTTGCAGGCGCTGATGGTGATCGCCGGGAAGCGATGCAGCGGATCGCCGAACTTGTCGAGCGACAGCGGCTGGACGTGAAACTGGATGTTGGCGCGCTCGCGCGAGGGGTCGGAGCGGGTGAAGATGCCGAGCTGCGACGGCGCCATGGTCAGTGGCCCGCGCCGGCGCAGCGCGTAGTCCACGCCCATCCAGCCGCGCCGCAACAGGTTGTAGTAGGTCTCGTTGAGCGTGCGCACCCCGCTCACCTTGTAGATCGCGCGCTGCTGCAGATGGTCCTGCAGGTTGCGGCCGACGCCCTCGCGCGCCAGCTTGACGTCGATGCCAAGCGCGCTCAGCCATTCGGCGGGGCCGATGCCGGAACGTTGCAGGATCGCCGGCGAGCCGATCGAGCCGGCGCAGAGAATAATTTCGCCGCGGGTGCGCGCCTCGATCTCCTCTGGCCCTTGCCTGAACACGATGCCGACCGCGCGGCCGTCCTCGATGAGCAGGCGGTCGATCAGCACGTTGGTTTCGAGCCGCAGATTTGGACGGTTCAGCACCGGCTTGAGGAAGCCGCGCGCCGCCGACCAGCGCCGGCCACGTTTCTGGTTGACGTGGAAGTAGCCGATGCCCTCGTTGTCGCCGGTGTTGAAGTCGGCAATCTTGCGGATGCCCATCTGTTCGGCGGCATCGGCCACCGCGTCCAGCACCTGCCACGACAGCCGCGGTGGCTCGACGCGCCAGCCGCCGCCGGTGCCGTGAACGTCGCTCGCCCCGAGGAAATGGTCCTCGAACCCCTTGAACACCGGCAGCACGTCGTCCCAGCCCCAGCCGGTGAGGCCGAGCTGACGCCAGTGGTTGTAATCGGCGGCCTGGCCGCGCATGCAGATCATGGCGTTGATCGCCGAGGAGCCGCCGATCACCTTGCCGCGCGGATAGTGCAGGGCGCGGCCGTTGAGGCCGGCTTGCGGTTCGGTCTTGAACATCCAGTCGGAGCGCGGATTGCCGATCGCGAACAGGTAGCCGACCGGGATGTGAAACCAGATCCAGTTGTCGCGGCCGCCGCCTTCCAGCAGCAGCACGCGGCGGCGCGGGTCGGCCGACAGGCGGTTGGCCATGATGCAGCCGGCCGTCCCGGCACCGGCAATGATGTAGTCGTAATCGCCTTCAAGACGCTTGGTCATGGTGTCCTGACCCCCCGGTCGCCTATCCATTTTGCCGTCTTGATGAGCCTCGCTTGCGGCTCTGTCCAGCCCGACATGCGTCGGGGACGAAGGGGTGCAGGGAGAAGGCGGGGTCAGATGAAGGCGCAGAGGCAGAGCGCGTTGGCGAGGCTCGCCATGGCGAGCACGGCGACCAGGGCAAGGCCGAGGCGAGCCTGGTCGCGCGATGGGTCCTGCCGTCGAATCGTCGTCCGCATGGATGCAAGTTGAGCGAAGCGGCGCACCGCGGTCATGCGATTTGTTTTTGCCGCGCGCTCTTGCGGGGAAAGCGGTTTCGAGTCCGGGGTGCCGATTCGGCCGGGTGGCGCTGCCATTGTCACTCATATGCCACGCCGGCAGCGGAATTCCCGTGCCGCCGGGCCGTGGCCGGCGGGCGCCATTGACAATGTGGCGACCCGAAGTTTCATTGGAACCACGGCCCAGGTGCCGGCGCGAGCCGGCTAATAGGGAATCCGGTGTCGTCCCGGCAGGCAACCGCCCCCCGCGATCAATCCGGAGCTGCCCCCGCAACTGTCAGCGGTAAGCCGTTGTCCACGATGCCACTGAGCCGGCGCCGTCAGGCGCATCTCGGGAAGGCGGACAACAGCGGAGACCCGCGAGCCAGGAGACCTGCCTGAGCCTGTCATCCTTCCGGCGCACGGGGCGTGCGCTTGGGGCGGGCCTTTCCGCAGCGGTGACGTGTGCAACCTTGCGGAAGACCGGCCGATGGCTCGTGATCTGAGGGAATGCGACGTGGCGAACCGGCGGCAGCCCGCCGGGCGGCGTCGTACAGGCGCGCCGAAAGCGTTTTCCGCAACGAACCGGACCAGCGGGGAACGATCATGGGCGGGCATGTTCTAGGTATTTTCAGGTTCGGCGGCCTTGCGTCGCTGTTGGCCACCACGGCGCTGGCGGCGCCGGCTTTGGCACAGCAGCCAAGCGAAATGCTGCCGACCATCGATGTGACCGCGAGCCGGTTATTCAACAACAACATCACCGGCGCCTCCACCACGGTGATCACCGCCGAGGACATCGCCCGCTCGCCGTCGGCCACCTTGCAGGAGATCATCGCTCAGGCGCCCGGGGTGCAGCTTCGCAGCCTTTACGGCGCAGTCGGCGGCGCCGGCACCTCCGTTGATCTGCGCGGCTTCGGCGCTGCGGCTACCTCGAACACGCTGGTGATGGTCAATGGCCGCCGCGTCAACGACATTGACCTCGCCGGTGTCGACTTTTCGGCCATTCCGCGCGACTCGATCGAGCGCATCGAGATCACGCGCGGCAACAGCGGCGCGGTGCTCTATGGCGACAACGCGGTCGGCGGCGTCATCAACATCGTGACGAAGACCGGCGCCGGTGTCGGCAAGCCGGTGTCGATGCGCGCCGAGGGCGGCGTCGGCTCGTTCAACCAGCAGCAGGGCAGCGTCTCGCTGCTGACGAATTACGGGCCGTGGTCGGCGTCGGTCTTTGCCAACGCCATCAAGTCCGATGGTTACCGCGCCAACAACGCTTTGTCGCAGCGCAACGCCGCGGGCGAGGTGCGTTATACAGGGGTCAATTTCTCGGCGTTCTTCAATATCTCCGCCGACGACCAGCATCTCGGGCTGCCCGGCGCGCGCGCGGTCAATCCGGCGTTTGGCATCAACGAGCTTGTCACCGATCGCCGCGGCACCTCGACGCCGCTCGACTACGCCAACAAGCAGGGCGTCAACGCCACGGCCGGCTTCACCTACAAGCTCACGGAAAGCGTCGAACTGATCATCGATGGCGGCGTCCGCGACAAGAAGCAGCAGGCGGGATTTTTCTGGCCGGCCTTTCCGCCTTTCCCCGCCGGGTCCAGCTATACCGATGCTCATCTGCAAACCTGGTCTCTGACGCCGCGCTTGAACATCACGACCGACATGTTCGGTCTGCGCTCGCGCATTCTGACCGGTTTCGACTATTACGATGCCGACTACGTGTCACCGCGCGGCAGCGGCACCGTGCGCGGCGCGCCTGACAATATCTTCGACCTGACCCAGAGGACCTATGCCGCCTACTGGCAGCAGACCCTGAGTCTGACGCCGGCCACGGATTTCTCCTATGGTGGCCGCTGGCAGCGCGCCGACCTGAACGCGCGCGAGATCGGACCGTTTGCGTTTCTGTCGCCCCTCGATTCGGCCGACGACCAGTATGCCTGGCACGTCGGCCTCGATCATCGCTTCAACGAGACGGTTGCGGTGTTTGCGCGCGCCGCGCATGCGTTCCGCACACCGAACGTCGATGAGCGGGTTGGCAATCATCCCCTGCATGCGAATTTCGACCTCAAGACCCAGACGTCTTACGATGTCGAAGGTGGCGTCCGCGTCACGACCGGACCTTTCACTATTCAGTCGAGCATCTACTACATGATGCTGAAGAATGAGATCCACTACGATCCATTCGACGGTACTTTTTTCCCGGGCTTCGGTTTTTCTGGCGCCAACATCAATCTTGACCCGACCCGGCGCTACGGCAGCGAAACCTCCGCAACGCTGCGGATCAACGATGTTTTCCGTCTGAGAGGCAGTTTCGCCTACACTCGCGCCCAGTTCCGTGAGGGACCTTTCGCCGGCAACGACGTGCCGCTGGTGTCGCGCTTCAGCGGCAGCGCCGGATTCTCATGGAATATCTGGCAGAATTATCTGGTGCTCGATGCCAACGCCCGGTTCTGGAGCAGCCGCCGGATGGACAACGACCAGCCCAACCGGCAGCCCGTGATCCCGGCGCAGGCGACGCTCGACCTCAGGATCGGTGGGGAAGTTGAGAACTTCTTCTGGTCGTTCAGTGTCAACAACGTGTTCGACACGCTGTACTACGATTACGCGGTCGCGAGCGCCTCGACACCGGGGTCGTTCAGCGCCTATCCGCTGCCGGGCCGCACCTATCTGCTCAAGGCCGGCTTCAAGCTGTAGGCCAGCAGCTGTCACGCGCATGGCGGGGGCGCTTGTCGCCCCCTTGTGCGCGGCCGTTCAAATCGTTACCAGCGGCCGCTCCCCCGGCGCCCGTCATGCGCACCGCATGACGGTGGTGCCGCCTGGGATCTGTCATACCGGCTTCCGACCATGGTCGGAACCGGGCAGCTCTGGTCACGGATCGGCGTCATGGCATCGTCGCGGGCAGGCGGCCCGGTCAGCACATCGGAAGTGTCGTCGCATCGGCCGATGGGCTTTGCCGAGTTCGTTGCGATCGTCGCGAGCTTTATCGCGCTCAATGCCTTTGCCATCGACATGATGCTTCCGGCGCTGCCGGAGATCGGCCGCGCCATGAACGTTGTGCGCGAGAACGATCGTCAGGCGGTGCTGACCGTGTTCCTGATCGGCTTCGGCATCGGCCAGCTTGCGGTCGGGCCACTGGCCGACCGCTTGGGGCGCAAGCCGTTACTGCTGGGGGGACTTGTGATCTACGTCGGCGGCGCGCTTTTGTGTGCGCTCGCACCGGATTTCACGACGTTGCTCGCCGCGCGGCTGGTCAGCGGGCTCGGGGCGGCATCCTCGCGCGTCGTCATCGTCGCCGTGGTACGCGACTGCTACGACGGACGGCGGATGGCGAGTGTGATGTCGTTCGCCATGATGATCTTCATCGCCGTGCCTGTGCTCGCGCCGTCGATCGGGCAGATCGTCGTGCTGCTGTGGCCATGGCAGGTGATCTTTCTGTTGTTCGCCGTGGCCGGGCTTGTCGTCATGGCGTGGTGCGCGCTGCGGCTGCCGGAAACCCTGCGCCCCGCCCACCGCCGGCGGATCGGCGCGGGCGACCTCGCCGCGGCGTTCAAGGCGCTCGTCACCCACCGCCAGACGCTCGGCTATACGTTGGCCGGCGGCATCATGCAGGGCGGCCTTTATGCCTTCCTGTTCTCGGCGCAGCAGGTGCTCGGCGAATATTACCGGCTTGGCCCGTATTTCCCGTTGGCCTTCGCCGCCGCGGCGCTGACCATCTCGCTGTCGTCGTTCCTCAACGCGCGGCTGGTGGGGCGGCTCGGCATGCGCGTCATCTCGCATGGCGCCTCGGCGGCGTTTCTCGCGCTCGGGCTTGCTTTCGGCGTGCCGGTGCTGCTTGGCGGGCTCGGCTTCGCGCCGTTCATGGTTATTCTCGCTGCGATCACCTTTTTGATCGGGCTCACCTTCGCCAATTTCAACGCGCTGGCGATGGAGCCACAGGGGCGCATCGCCGGCACGGCGTCATCCTTTCTCGGCGCGATCACCACCGTCGTTGCCGTGGTGATCGGCGGCGCCGTCGCCAATGCCTATGACGGCAGCCTGCGGCCGCTTGCGTTCGGCTATATCGGCGTCGGGGTTGCGGTGCTTGCCGTGCTGCTCATCACCGAGCACGGGCGGCTGTTCAGAGAGCATCATCGACCACCGGCCCTGTGATGTGATATGCAGCGCGCCGATCCTGTCACCCCTGAGGTCATGTCCGTTTCACCCGCCGCTTCCCCGTCCAACCTGAAGGCCGCCGCATGGATGTCCGGCTGGCTGTCCCTGATGCTGGTGATGATGGTCGCCGGGCGCGAAAGCGCGCGCGAACTGAGCGTGTTCGAGATCATGGAGATCCGCACCGTCCTCGGCTTTGTCATGCTGTTGCCGTGGGTGTGGGCGAGCGGCGGCCTCAAGGCGATGCGGACGTCGCGGATGCGGATGCACGTCGCGCGCAACGTCGTGCATTATGGCGGTCAGTTCTGCTGGTTTCTGGCGCTGACTATGATTCCGCTTTCGCAGGTCATCGCCATCGAATTCACCATGCCGATCTGGTCAGCGATTCTCGCCGTCAATTTTCTCGGCGAAAAGATGAACCGATGGAAGAACCTCGCCCTTGCGCTGGGGCTGATCGGTGTCCTGATCATCGTTCGGCCGATCGGCGCCAAGGTCGATCCGGGGCAGCTCATCGTGCTGATCGCCGCTGTCGGCTTTGCCATGTCGTTCGTGGCGGTGAAATCACTGACCCGCACCGACAGCCCGCTTCAGATCATGTTCTGGATGCTCATCCTGCAGTCGGCGATGGGGCTGGTGCCGGCGCTCGTCGACTGGACGTGGCCATCGGCCACGGTGTGGGGCTGGATGCTGGTGGTGGCGTTTGCCGGCACATTCTCGCACTACTGCATAGCGCGCGCGTTGCTCCACGCCGACGCCACCGTCGTGGTGCCGATGGATTTCCTGCGACTGCCGCTTGCCGTTGTCATCGGCTGGCTGGTCTATGCCGAAGTGCTCGACGCCTATACCGCGCTCGGCGCGGCGCTGATCCTGCTCGGCAACCTGTTCAACCTGAAGGCACCGCGCGTGGCGCCGGTCTGATCGGGCCGACGGATCGGTTCGTTACGACATCGTTAGGGTTTTCGCCGCATGCTCATCGTTCGGGATGTGCTTGCCGGATGGAGATAGCGTATGCGTTCCCGTAGCATCATGCCCACGCCCGCCGAGACGTTTCTCGGCGTCACCATCGCGGGACTTGCCGCGCTCATGCTGACGCTGGCGGTCGCCGCGTTCTACTGAAGGCGGCTTTCATGGTGGCCACCTGTCACGCGGCGCGTGACAGAAGGTGGTGCCTGTCCGTAGTGTGGCGCCGGTGAAAACAGCCGAGCCCCGCGCCATGGAAAACCCCGACCGGCAACTGCGTTATTTCGTCAAGATTGCCGAACTGAAATCGCTGTCGCGGGCCGCGGAGACCCTTGGCCTCACCCAGTCGGGGATCAGCCGCCAGCTCGCCGTGCTCGAGACCTATCTCGGCAAGCCGCTGTTCTTGCGGACGGGGCGGGGCGTGGAATTGACCGATGCAGGCGAGAAATTGCTCGCGGTGGTCAAGCCGGCCTATGCCGGCATCGATGATGCGCTCGATACCGTGCGCGATCGCGAGGGCGTGACGCAGGGCCATGTCCGCCTCGCGGTCATCCACACGCTCAGCTACTACTTCATGTCGGACGTGGTTGCCGAGTTCATGAGCCAGCGCGAGAACGTCAACCTGTCGCTGATGGGACGCAGCTCGCCGGAAGTCGTGGCGCTGGTGGAGAGCGGCAAGGCCGACATCGGCTTCGTCTATGATTCCGCGGTGACGTCTGCCGATCTTGCCTCGACCCCGTTGTTCGAGGACGAGATGTGCATCATCGCGCCGGTTGCCGACGATCTGCCGCCCGAGCTCGATCTGACGGCTGCGTCCTATCGGCTGATCGGCTTTCCGCCGCATTACGCGCTACGCAGGATGCTGGAGAACTGCGGCCTCCACCTCGACGTGGTGGCCGAAGCCGAAACCGTCGATGCCATGCTCAAGCTGGTATCGTCGCGGATCGGATACTGCGTGCTGCCCTCGCAGATTCCCGACAGGCTGCTGGCCGACTACGGCTTGCAGAAGCGGCGGATCGTGCGGCCCAGGCTGCGCCGCCGCGTCATTGCCATCGTGCGTGGCGACCGGCGCTTGCCGCCCCTGGTGCAGGACCTCATCAAGGTGGCGTTGACGCGCGTGCCCTGACCGGCAAGCCGACAAGGCCGCGCTGGCCCTAAACGGGTGGCCTGCTCATTTCAGCTATGCCGCGCGCGTCATGGCTCATTCCTGCCGTGCCCCCCATACTCGCCGCGGCCCGTGCGGGCGGGCGGTGGCTGCCCGCGGCGCGGATTCGGAGGGCAGATATGAATATGGAACTGAGAGCAAAGGAATATTTCGACGACCGCGCCACCCGCGAGATGGCCCAGCACCTCAAGGGCGCGGTGCGCAGCGACAAGGAAACGATGGCCTATGCCTGCCGTATTCTGGCAATGACCGGTCAGGAAGCGGGGCTTGCCGGCCAGTTCAGCTTCCGCTCCGAACGCAAGAATGCGTACTGGACGCTGCGGTTCGGCCTCGGTTTCGATGAGGCGACGCCGGACGATTTCATCGAGGTCGATCGCGACCTCAACACGCTGAGCGGCGAAGGCATGGCCAACCCGGCCACGCGCTTCCATCTGTGGGTTTACGATGCGCGGCCCGACGTCAACTCGATCATCCACACCCACTCGCCTTGGGCCTCGGCGCTGGCAGCGGCGCGGCAGCCTCTGGTGATCGCCCAGATGGACATGACGCCGCTGCACGACGACTGCGCCTTTCTCGGCGACTGGCCCGGCGTGCCGATCGCCGATCAGGAGGGCGTGCTGATTTCCGAGGCGCTCGGCAACAAGCGCGCGATCATCCTCGCCCATCACGGCTACCTGACCGCGGGCGCGTCGATCGAGGAGGCGACCTATCTGTCGGTGTATCTTGAGCGTGCGGCGCGCATGCAGATCCGCGCGCAAGCCTATGGTGCGCTGACACCGGTCGACGATGCGCTGGCCAAGGAGGCGCACGACTACCTGCTCAAGCCGTCGATCGTCAAAGCCACGTTCGACTACTGGTGCCGGCAGACGCGCACCGCCGTACCGCCGCCGGCCGCGAGGTAGGCGGGCGCGCTGGCAGCAAGGAGACGGCGGGCGCCTCGTGGTGCCCGCCGCGTGCCGGGTCAGGCCGGCAATTGCTCGATCTCGACCCTGTCGGGGTAGAATGCGAGGTATCCGGCAATGGCGGCCACCGCCGGATACGGCGCCTCGTAGGACCACACCGCATTGTCGATAAGCCCGGTTGTGGCGCGGACGCTAAAATAGCTGGCATCGCCCTTGTAGGGGCAGTGGCTGGTGTGAAGGCTGCGCACCAGCGCGGCGAGGTCCGCGTCGTCGCGCGGAATGTAGTACACCGGCGGATAGCTCGCTTCCTTCAGGACCAGCGCATGGCGGCTGTCGGCAATCACGGTGCCGGCGGCGCTGACGCGGACACGATTGGCCGCGGGGCCGATGGTGATGGGATGGTCGGGGCCGGGCTGTTTCATCTGGGATGTTCCCTGTCTTCTTCCTATATAGGAGGCAATTCGAGCAGCGCTCGCCGCCTCCGGCAGAATCTGGCATGGTGGCCGGGCGGCCGGCGCCGATGACAGAGGGAGACCATTTGATGCCGATGGATGCGCGGGATATCGAGAGGATGATCAAGGCGGCGCTGCCCGACGCCGAGGTCGTGATCCGCGATCTCGCCGGCGACGGCAACCACTACGCCGCAACCGTCGTCTCGGAGTCGTTCCGCGGCAAGTCGCGGGTGCAGCAGCACCAGATCGTCTATCAGTCGTTGCAGGGCCAGATGGGCGGCGTGTTGCACGCGCTGGCGCTGCAGACCGGCGTGCCGGAGAAATAGTCCGAGGCCCGCACCGCAGCGTGCCGGCGAGGGCGTCAGCCCGCGCGAAGCGCGTGGACTGAGAAAGTGACGTCGCGGTCGGTCCAAGAGGCGTGCGGCGTCCAGCCCGCCCCGCGCGCCAGCGTGGCGAAGCGTTCGAGGCTGTATTTGTAGCTGTTCTCGGTGTGGATGGTTTCGCCGTCGTGGAAGGCGATGCGACGGCCCTCGACGCGCACCTCCTGCGCCTTGCGGCTGATGAGGTGCATCTCGATGCGATGGCGCTCGCGGTTGTAGATCGCCCGATGGCGGAAGGCGTCGAGGTCGAAGGTGCCGCCAAGCTCGTGGTTGATCCGCGCCAGCAAATTGAGGTCGAAGCGCGCGGTGACGCCGGCGGCGTCGTTGTAGGCGGCGGCGAGGATGCGCTCGTCCTTCTCCAGATCGACGCCGACGATCAGCCAGGCGTCGCGCCCGAGGATGGCGCGGATGGAGCGCAGGAAAAGGGCGGCCTCGTGCGGCTCGAAATTGCCGATGGTCGAGCCGGGAAAGAAGCCCGCCTTCGGCATCGCCTGCACGGGCTTCGGCAGCACGAACGAGGCGGTGAAATCCGCCGTGACCGGGTAGACCGGAAGCTCGGGCAGGTCGGCGCGGAGCTGGCTCGCCTGCGCGTTGAGGAATTCGCCGGAGATATCGACCGGGACATAGGCGCCGAACGCACCCGACGCCAGCAGCAGCCGCGCCTTGGTGGTGGCGCCGGCGCCGAACTCGATCAGCGCCGCGCCGTTCGGGATCAGTGCTGCGATCTCCGCGCTGCGCTCGCCCAGGATGCCAAGCTCGGTGCGGGTCGGATAATATTCCGGCAGCCGCGTGATCTCCTCGAACAGCGCCGAGCCTGTCGCATCGTAAAAATACTTCGGCGGCAGGCGTTTGGGCTGCGCGGTGAGACCGGACAGCACGTCCGCGGCGAACGTCGCGGTCGTTGCATCGTCATAGCGGGATTTTGCCAAGGCGTGGGCTTGCGCGCTCATGTCCTCTCCTGCGGACGCAACTGCGCGCGCCCCGATTTAAGATGGTTCAGTTGTCGTAGCTGGCAAGCCGGAGGCCACTGAACTGCCAGCGATGGTGCGGATAGAAGAAGTTGCGATAGGTCGTGCGGCTGTGGCCTTCGGGCGTCGCAAGCGACGCGCCGCGCAAAACGTACTGGTTGACCATGAACTTGCCGTTGTATTCGCCGAGCGCGCCGGGCGCAGCACGGTAGCCGGGGTAGGGCGCGTAGGCGGAGCGCGTCCACTGCCAGACGATGCCGAAGGCGTCGTCGATCAGGCCGGCGCGGGCGGCGACCTCCCACTCCATTTCGGTCGGCAGGTGGGCGCCGCGCCAGCGCGCAAAGGCGTCGGCCTCGTAGTAGCTGACGTGGCAGACCGGCGCGGCCGGATCGACCGGCTGCAAGCCACCGAGCGTCATGATGCGCCATTCGCCGTCGACCTTGCGCCAGTGGCCGGGAGCCTCCCAGCCTTCGTCGTTGGCACGGGCGAAGCCGTCCATCAGCCACAGCGTCGGCGTGGCGTAGCCGCCGTCCGCCATGAAATCGAGCCACTCGGCATTGGTGACGAGCGCACGGGCGATCCTGACCGGTCCGACCAGCGCGCGGTGCGCCGGCGTTTCGTTGTCGTAGTGGAAGCTCGCGCCGGCGTGGCCGACGGTGTGAATGCCCTCGGCGAGGGTGGCGAAGCCTGCGCCGGCGATGGCACGCGGCGGCGCCCATGCCGGATCGTAGGCCGGCGGGATCGGGTTTTGCCCGAACGCGTGCAGGATATCGGTCAGCATCAGTTCCTGATGCTGTTGCTCGTGATTGAAGCCGACCTGCATGAGCGGCGCCAGACGCTCCAGCAACGCCTCGTCGGCGGTCGCGAGGAGCCGTTCAACCGCCGCATCGACGTGGTGGCGATAGGCCGTCACCTCGGCCGCGCCCGGCCGGGTCAACAGGCCGCGGGCGGCGCGCGCATGTCGGGGCCCGGCGCTGACGTAGTAGGAATTGAACAGGTAGGCGTAGTCCGGATGGAAAACGCGATAGTCCTTGAGGTGAGGGGTGAGGACGAACTGCTCGAAGAACCATGTCGTGTGGGCGCGATGCCATTTGGCCGGGCTCGCGTCCGGCATCGATTGCACCACCTGGTCCTCGGGGGTGAGCGGCGCGGCGCGGCGTTCGGTCTCGCCGCGCACGACGCGAAACATCGCCGCAAGCGCGTGCCTGCGATCGCTCGCTGCCGGTACGGACGCTTCGTCTTTGGCGTTAAGCGGGGTATCCGCAAGCGCTGCTTTCGTCACCCATAAACTCCGGTTCGGGGGAAAACGCGGCTGCCGCCGGGTTGGTTCCCGAAATATCCGTCTCAAACGATAGGGCACCGGCGGGCGCGAGGGCAACCCGACAACGGGGGTCGCCGCGTTCACCCGCGCGTGAAGTCATGACTTCGCTCTGGCGCCCCCCTTGCGAATCCACATCCAGAAATTCACTTGGGGAGTATCTTGTTTCCGGCTAGATATGCTGGGAAACAAAGGGATCGGGCATGGCTTTTGCCGCGCCGCAGAAGGACCGGATCATGAGCATTCAGCAATTCATCGACAACGAAGTGAAGTCCAACGACGTGGTGCTGTTCATGAAGGGCACGCCGCAGGCACCGATGTGCGGCTTCTCCGCCCAGGTCGTGCAGATCCTCGATCACGTCGGCGTCCCCTACAAGGGACACAATGTGCTGGCCTCGGACGAACTGCGCGAGGGCATCAAGGCGTTCTCGAACTGGCCGACCATCCCGCAGCTCTACGTCAAGGGCGAGTTCGTCGGCGGTTGCGATATCGTCCGCGAGATGTTCCAGGCTGGCGAGTTGCAGGCGCTGTTCACCAATAACGGCATTGCGGTGCAGCAGCCCGTCGAATGACGGAGGTCGCGGCGCACCGCCAGCTTGGCGACGCCCGGCTGGAGGTGATCGTCGCGGACATCACCACGCTCGCCGTCGACGCCATCGTCAACGCTGCCAACGCCTCGCTGCTCGAGGGCGGCGGGGTGGACGGCGCGATCCACCGCGCAGCCGGCCCGGAGTTGCTTGAGGAATGCCGACAGCTCGGCGGCTGCGCCACGGGCGATGCCCGCCTCACCGCCGGCTACGGTCTGCCGGCGGCTCATGTCATCCACGCGGTCGGCCCGGTCTGGCACGGCGGTGCCGTAGGCGAAGACCGTCTTCTGGCCTCATGCTACCGTCGCGCGCTGGAATTGGCCGGTGAGCGGGAGATGGCGTCCATCGCCTTTCCGGCGATTTCCACCGGCGTCTATCGCTTCCCGGCGGCGCGTGCCGCCGGCATCGCCGTGGCGGCGACCCGCGACGGGTTGGCCGCGGCCCCTTCGATCCGGCGGCTGGTGTTCTGCTGCTTTTCCACGGAAAGCGCGCACCTTCACCGGGACGCGCTTTTTGCTTTGCAGATTTGATTGCGTCGCTGCGCTACGCTGGCGTGCTGATTCCTTGTGAAGGAAAAGGCGTTTTGCCAAGCTGGCACCCGCTTTCCGGTGGCCGCCGGTGGCTGTGCTGTCTTTGAGAGGTATGGCTGGATGGCTGTGGCCGGCTGGGCGCCTTCGGGGTTGCGATCGGCGATCGCGGCTTGCGCGATTGCGCTTCTAACCGCGCTCGCGGCCGTGCCGGCGGCGGTGGCGGAGAACGGCTGGAATAGTCCTGCGGGCGCCAGTTTTGCTCCGGACAAGCTCGCCCGGCTCGATGCTTTCTTCAAGGACGAGATCGCAGCCGGCAAGATTCCCGGTGCCATCCTTCTCGTCAGCCAGCGCGGCAAGCCGGTTTACTTCCGCATGTTCGGTGTGCGCGACGCCGCGACCCAGTTCGCGATGACGCCCGATACGCTCTTCCGCATCCACGCAATGACCAAGCCGATCACCAGCTTCGTTGCGATGATGCTGATCGACGAAGGCCGACTGAAGCTCGACGACCCGGTATCGAAATACATTCCGGCGTTTGCCGAGGCCAAGGTCGGCGTGGAGAAGAAGGCCGACAGCGGCGACAAGTTTCTCGACCTCGTCCCGCTCAAGCGGCCGATCACCATCCGCGACCTGCTGCTGCACACCTCCGGCATCACTTACGGCTTCTACGGCGACAGCCTGGTGCGCAAGGCTTATGCCGGCGCCAACCTCTACAACGGCGATTTCGACAACGCCGAGTTCGCCAACCGCATCGCCCGCCTGCCGCTCGCCGAGCAGCCCGGCACGCTGTGGGACTACGGCCATTCCACCGACATTCTCGGTCGCGTGATCGAGGTGGTGGCGGGCAAGTCGCTGTTCGAAGTCGAGAAGGAAAAGCTGCTCGGCCCGCTCGGCATGAAGGACACGGGCTTCTATCTCGGCGCGGCCGATTTCGATCGCCTTGCCGAGCCTCTGCCCAACGATGCCGACAGTCGCCTTGTGCGCCAGCGCTCGCCGCGTGTGCCGATGAAGTGGGAATCGGGCGGCACCGGCATGGTTTCGACCGTCGCCGACTTCGCCCGCTTCTGCCAGATGCTGCTCAACCGCGGCACGCTCGACGGCCGCCAGTACCTGAGCCCGGAGACCTTCAAGCAGATGGTCTCCGACCATATCGGCCGGGGCTCGGGCGTGGCGCGCGATCAGTTCTACTTCCCCGGCGATGGCTATGGCTTCGGCTATGGTTTCGGCGTGCGTACCGATGCCGGCAGCGCCAAGCCGCCGGAGCCCGGCTCGCCCGGCGAGATCAAGTGGGAGGGCGCGAGCGGCACCTCCTTCGCCGTCGATTTCAGGCAGGAGCTGTTTTTCGTGCTGATGGAGCAGGCGCCGTCGCAGCGTCAGCGCATCCAGCGCACGGTCAGGCAACTCATCTACGACGCGCTGGAGAAATAGCCCTGAAGGGGTGGCAAGCGGATACGGACGCGCACTGAAAAAACCCCGGCGCCGCGAGGCTGCCGGGGTTTTGGTATTCTGGGTCGCCGCGGTTTGACGTCAGCGCGAGTAGAACTCGACGATGAGGTGCGGCTCCATCTGCACCGGGAACGGCACGTCCGTGAGATTGGGGATGCGAATGAAGCGCGCCGTCATCTTGGAGTGATCGACCTCGATGAAGTCCGGCACGTCGCGCTCGGCCAGCTGGGTTGCTTCCAGCACCAGCGCGAGCTGCTTTGACGCATCCTTGATCTCGACGACGTCGCCGACCTTGACCTTGTAGCTCGGGATGTTGACGCGGCGGCCGTTGACCTTGATGTGGCCGTGGTTGACGAACTGCCGGGCGGCGAACATCGTCGGCACGAACTTGGCGCGGTAGATCACCGTATCGAGGCGGCGCTCCAAGAGGCCGATCAGGTTCTCGCCGGCGTCGCCCTTCATGCGGTTGGCTTCCACGTAGATGGCGTGGAACTGACGCTCGGAAATGTTGGCGTAATAGCCTTTCAGTTTCTGCTTGGCGCGGAGCTGCACGCCGAAGTCGGAGAGCTTGCCCTTGCGGCGCTGGCCATGCTGGCCGGGGCCGTATTCGCGCTTGTTGACCGGGCTCTTGGGCCGCCCCCAGATGTTCTGGCCCATGCGGCGGTCGATTTTGTACTTGGCTTCTGCGCGCTTTGTCATCGCGTCCTCGATGGTTGACGGGTTGAGGAAACGCGCCCTCCTGAATGAGAAGATTTTGGCCCCTCATCGACAGGTCCGCCCTTCAAGCGATCAGGCCGGACCACGGGTCGCGAAACGCATCGCGGGCCGAAACCGGCCCGCGTGCGAGGGGTTTTTAGGGGGAAAGGCACGGGGTGTCAAATCGTCCCGGTGCCGCTTCCGCCACCGCGGTTCCCCCCAGAAACGGCGCGAGACGCGGGCGCAGTTCGGTGCGGGGGCGGCCGGAGGTGAACGATAGTTCGGCCGGAGGGGCGGAGGCGCCGACGGGTGCGGCGCGCAGGAGCGCCACGACCCGGCGCGCGATGGCTGGCGCCGGGTCGATCCATTCGACCGGCCAGGGCGCCAGCGCCGTGAGGCGGTCGAGCAGCAACGGGTAGTGGGTGCAGGCCAGCACCACGGTGTCGGTGCGCGCGTCGCCATCGACGAAGCACGGTGCGATCTCGGCCGCGATCTCGGCGTCGCTCACCGCCTCGCCCGCCAGCGCCGCCTCCGCCAGTGCGGCGAGGCGCGGCGCGCCGACCAGCGCCACCTCGCAGCCTTGCGCGAAATCGCGGATCAAGGTTTGCGTATATTCGCGCGCCACCGTGCCCTTGGTGCCGAGCACGGAGACGCGTTTTGAGCGCGAGCGCGCGCAAGCGGGCTTGATCGCCGGCACCGTGCCGACGAAGGGCACGGCATAGGCCGCGCGCAGGTCGGCCAGCACCAGGGTGGATGCGGTGTTGCAGGCGATCACCACCAGGTCCGGCGCATGTGCCGCGATCAGCCTGCCGATCAGCGGCACCACGCGGGCGACGATCTCGGCCTCACTGTGGTTGCCGTAAGGGAAATAGGCGTCGTCGGCGACATAGACGCAGCGTGCGCCGGGACGCACGCCAACGATCTCGCGGAGCACCGTGAGACCGCCGAGGCCGGAGTCGAACACGAGAATCGTCGGGCGCGGGATCACGTCAGCGACCATAAACCAAACCGGCGGCGCGGTCAGCCGTCCTTTCGGCGAAGTCGGCGTCAGGACTCGCCGAACACGCGCTCAAAAATCGTATCGACGTGCTTGAGGTGGTAGCCGAGGTCGAACTTTTCATCGATCTCGGCGTCGCTCAAGTACTTGCGCACGTCGGCATCGGCCTTGAGCAGGGTGCGGAAGTCACCTTCGCCGCGCCACACCGGCATGGCGTTGCGCTGCACCAGCCGGTAGGCGTCCTCGCGCGAGCAGCCCTTTTGCGTCAGCGCGATCAACACGCGCTGCGAGTGCACGAGGCCACCGAGCCGATCGAGATTCTTCATCATGTTGGCGGGGTAGACGACAAGCTTGTCGATCACGCCGGTCAGGCGGTTGAGCGCGAAGTCGAGCGTCACCGTAGCGTCGGGGCCGATCATGCGCTCGACGGAGGAGTGCGAGATATCGCGCTCGTGCCACAGCGCGACGTTCTCCAAGGCCGGCGTCACATAGCCGCGCACCATGCGGGCGAGGCCGGTGATGTTCTCGGTCAGGACCGGGTTGCGCTTGTGCGGCATCGCCGAGGAGCCTTTCTGCCCCTCGGAGAAGAATTCCTCCGCCTCAAGCACTTCGGTGCGTTGCAGGTGGCGGATCTCGATGGCGAGCCGCTCCATCGACGAGGCGACGACGCCGAGCGTTGCGAAGAACATGGCGTGGCGGTCGCGCGGGATCACTTGCGTCGAGACCGGCTCGGGCGTTAGCCCCATGGCGTTCGCGACATGGGCTTCCACGCGCGGGTCGATCTGCGCGAACGTGCCGACCGCGCCGGAGATGGCGCAGGTCGCGATGTTCTTCCGCGCGGCAACGAGCCGGTCGCGGTTGCGGGCGAATTCGGCATAGGCGACCGCGAGCTTCAGCCCGAACGTCACCGGCTCGGCGTGAATGCCGTGCGAGCGGCCGATGGTCGGTGTCAGCTTGTGCTCGAACGCGCGGCGCTTGAGCGCTGCCAGCAGCGCATCGATGTCGGCGATCAGGATGTCGGCGGCGCGCGTCAACTGTACGCTGAGGCAGGTGTCGAGCACGTCGGAGGAGGTCATGCCCTGATGCACGAAACGCGCCTCGGGGCCGACGATCTCGGCGAGGTGAGTGAGGAAGGCGATGACGTCGTGCTTGGTTTCGCGCTCGATCTCGTCGATGCGCGCGGTATCGAAGGTGGCGTCTTTCGCTTTCGCCCAGATGGTTTTGGCGGCGTCCTTCGGGATGACGCCGAGTTCAGCCATCGCATCGGCCGCATGCGCCTCGATCTCGAACCAGATCTTGAAACGGGTCTGCGGCTCCCAGATGGCAGCCATGGCGGGGCGGGAGTAACGCGGAATCATCTCAGAAACGTCCTGTCGAGCGCTGTCAGACGATTTCGCCGCGCGCCGTTGCGGCGGCGTTGCGGATCGCCTCAATGTTGGCGGCGTAAGTCTCGCGCGTGCCGCCCTTGAACACGGCGGAGCCGGCAACGAACGCATTGGCGCCGGCGCTCGCGATGGCGCCGACGGTATCCTTCGTCACCCCGCCGTCCACCTCGATGTCGATGTCGCGGCCGGCGATCAGCGCGGCTGCCGCACGCACTTTTTCGATCGCCGCGGGGATGAATGCCTGGCCGCCGAAGCCGGGATTGACCGACATCACCAGCACGAGGTCGATCATGTCGATGACGTTCTCGATCGCCGATACCGGCGTTGCCGGATTGAGCGAGACGCCAGCCTTTTTGCCGAGGGCGTGGATCGCCTGCAGCGAGCGGTGCAGGTGCGGTCCTGCTTCGGCATGGACGATGATGCGGTCGGAGCCGGCCTTGGCAAACGCCTCGAGGTAAGGATCGCACGGCGCGATCATCAAGTGCGTGTCGAAGAACTTTTTGCTGTGGGGACGCAGCGCCTTGATGACGTCGGCACCGAACGAGATGTTCGGCACGAAGTGCCCGTCCATGACGTCGAGATGGATCCAGTCGGCGCCGGCGGCATCGACGGCGCGTACCTCGTCGCCGAGCTTTGCGAAGTCGGCGGCGAGGATCGACGGCGCAATGACGAGCGGACGGTGCGCGAATGACGACATGGGGGCCTCGGGATTGCGCGGCGGCGATGCGGCGGCCGGCGCATTTCGCCTATCACGCAGCCGCCGCAGGGGCAACGGCGCGCCGGCTTGCGCGGCGCGCGGCGGTATAGCTATCCCCGCGGAATCGGGATGACTACGCAGAAAAACCCGCCGATTGCCGGCGTTCACCGCTTGCTAACCATCGCGGCCAGTAATCGTTGGCCATGCGAAGATTATTTTGGCAATCGGCTTTGGTCTCCCAAGTATTCGCGCTGGCGGTGGGCTGTTGTCTTGGCCCGGCGACCGCGCTGGCGGAGGATGCGTTCGTCGCCTCGCTGCGGCTGCGCGGCGGCTATGATTCCAACCCGGTGTTCGGCACCGGCGGCGGCATCGGCGGCAGCGCCTTCGTGAGCGCCGAGACGGCGCTGGCCGCCGGTGGCGAGATCGATTCGCTGCGCGTCGCGGTGGCGGCGGAGGGCGCGACCACGCGCTACGCCAATCCGGCAATGGCGGCGGCGCGCACTGGCAAGGTGTTGTTGCGGGGCTCGCTCGGCGACGACGGTTTCCGCGTCGATGCCACCACCACCTTCAGCGATGCCGACACCTACAACCTGCGTTCATCCGATCTTGCGCAATCGGTCAAGCTGCAATCCCGCCACGGCGATCTCAAGCTGTTCGTGACCGCCGAGGGCGGGCTGACGCGACTCAACCAGACCAACGCGATCTTTCCGAACTTTTTTCCGACGCCGCACCAGTTCTGGCGCGCGACCGTCATTCCCGGCATGAGCATCGTACGCGACAAGACGGAAGTCGGCGTGTCGGTCAATCTGTCGGCGCGCCGCTATGCGCAAAAGTTCGATATCTTCGGCTACGTGCGCGACAACGAGCGGCTGGAGCCGTTTCTGTTCGCGCGCCACAGCGACGATACGCTGACGGCGTTCGGCGCGGTGTCGTGGCTCGCCGGGCGCTGGCACGATCCGGATTTCTCCAACGTGGGACGCCTGCTGTTCGACGCCAGCGTGACGTGGAAACCAAAACCCCTCACGGTCGATCTGGTGGCGTCGCGGCGCGCCAGCGAGACCACGTTCCCGATCTCGCCGATCACTATCGACACGCTCTACAGCGCAAAGGCATCGTGGCAGATCGATCCGACATGGGCGTTGCAGGCGTCGGTCGGCTATTCGGACATCGCCTATCTCGATTCCGATTTCCGCGCACGAACGCTGAGCTACGGCATCGGCGTGACGCGCGATCTTGGCCATGACGTCAAGCTCGGGTTCGATCTCACCCGGATGACGGGAACGCTGATTTCGGGCGAGCCGGCGGACGCGGTGATCGTGGCGGCCTCGCTGAGCAGGCGGTTCGCTCCGGGCGAGGCATCGAAAGATGAAAAGATGCGAACGGGGGCGCCTCCCGTTCGCTGATGTGCGTTGCTCCAGTCTCTGATTGAGTAGCGTTCAATCAGAGACTGGAGCGGGTATTTTATTTGAGCATGATCTTGCCCGAAAACCGGTACCCACTTTTCGGGATCATGCTCTAGCGGCAGCCGCATCCGCCGCCGAGCAGCCCGCCGAGGGCACCGCCGCGGCCGAGCACCGTGCCGAGAATGCCGCTCTTGCCGGTGGTGATGCCGACGCCGGCATTGACGCCGACGGCGCCGTGGCCGGTCAGGAGCCCGACCACGCCGTTGTGCCCGGTCAGCGCACCGGCACCGACGCTGATGCCGGCGACGTTGAGAGCGGGGCTGCCGCCGCGGCCGGCCATCGCCGGGGCGGTCATCAGAGCGGTGGCCAGCACGGCCAGACCAATCATCGTTTTCATGACGTTTCTCCACTGTTGCGTGCACTTGATCCGTGCACAATGACAACGTGTATCGCGTCATGGCGATATTCAAGCGATACCGGAAACTAACCTTAAATGCGCCAATCTATACGGTATGAATACGTATAACGTCGGATTTATATACTTTCGACTCGCGGAAAATACTTATCGCAGCGGTGAGAGCAGCACCGTGGCGAAGCGATGGCCAAAGCAAGGCGGTCACCACAGCCGGCGCAAGGTCAGGCGAACCGCGCTTTCCACGTCGGCAGCGCGTCGGGGAAGGGCAGGGCGGTCGCCTCGTAGACGCCGCGCGCCATGGCGCGGGCCACCACGTTGGCGGCCACCGCGCCGAGGTCGGACAGGCCGTAGAGCGGCTCGATCTCCTTCTCGCCGGTGGCGGACGCAAAGATCAGGTCGCCGTCGAGCGGCGCGTGCACCGGATAGATCGCGCGGGCGAAGCCGGTGTGCGCGATCATCGCCAGCCGCTTGGCCTGCGGCTTGGTGAGCTTTGCATCGGTGACGACCGCGGCAAGTGTGGTGTTCTGGATCGGGCTGATGTCGGGCGCGCCCTTCAGGCGCACCGCCAGCATGTCGGGCGTCACCTGTTGCGGGAAGCCGCGGCCGCCGAACTCGCCGTTCTGTTCGAACGCCGCCGCCCAGAACCACGGCCCGTCGCCCATGGTGACGCTGCCCATGGCGTTGACCACAGTGATGGCGGCGACGCGGATGCCGTTCGGCAGTTCGGCGGAAGCCGAGCCGATGCCGGCCTTGAAGTTCACCGTGGTGGCGCCGAGCCCGGCGCCGACGCTGCCGAGCGCGAAGGCGCCGTCGGTGGCGTTGGCGGCGGCCTGGAAGCCGAGTTCGCGATAGGGTGCGAAGCGACCCCACTTCTTGTCGCCGCCGTTGAGCATGTCGAACATGATGGCGCCCGGCACGATCGGGATCAGCGCGCCGCCGACGTCGAAGCCGCGGCCTTGCTCGGCGAGCCATGCCTGAATGCCGCTGCCGGTATCGAGGCCGAAGGCCGAGCCGCCGGACAGCGCCAGCGCGTCCACCGCATCCACCGTGTTCTGCAGTTCGAGCAGCGCGCTCTCACGCGTGCCGGGGCCGCCGCCGCGGATATCGATCGCCGTCACCGCGGGGCGGTCGAACAGGATCGCGGTGGCACCCGAGGCGATTTTTGCATCGTCAGCGTGGCCGACGCGGACGCCGGCAATATCGGTGAGCAGGTTTTTCATGGGCGATTCCCTTTTCCGCAGGATCGCCGTTGTCGCCGCAAGCGGTCAAGCCGCGCCGACTTTGATCCACGGCAACGATCACGCGCGATCACAAGGCCATGAAGGACGGGTGTGGCTCTTGCGCGGCCTGCGGTTTCAGGCGAAGGGGGAGCGCCCGGCGCGCCGTCGGCGTGGCTGTCGAAACGTGCGCGAGGCGCGGGGAGCGCAACAGGTTGGACCGAAAATCGTGAGGCAACGGCGGACAGGAAGACCGGGCCCGGCGCACGGCGAGCGGGGCGGGCAGGCATGATCCACGAGGTGTCGATCGCCGCCGCGCTCGCGGCAGGTGTCATCAGTTTCCTCTCGCCTTGCGTGCTGCCGCTGGTGCCGCCCTACCTCGTCTACCTCACCGGCGCCAGCGTCGAGCAGGTGGCGCAGGGCGGTGCCACCGCTGCCTCGCGGCGCGCGGTGATGCTGGCGGCGGCGGCGTTCGTGCTCGGCTTCTCGACGGTGTTCGTCGCGCTCGGCGCCAGCGCCAGCGTAATCGGCGGACTGGTGCGGGCGTGGTCGGCTGAACTGGCGATGGTCGCCGGCGTCGTCATCATCGTCATGGGCCTGCACTTCCTCGGGGTGCTGCGCTTCGGCTTCCTGATGCGCGAGGGGCGCTTTGCCGTCGGCAAGCCGGTCGGGCTGTGGGGCGCCTATGTGATGGGGCTGGCGTTCGCCTTCGGCTGGACGCCGTGCATCGGCCCGATCCTCGCGACCATCCTGTCGGTCGCGGCGGCCGAGGCGACGGTGGCGAAGGGCGCGGGCCTGCTCGCGATCTATTCGGCCGGGCTCGGCATTCCGTTCCTGATCGCGGCCTTCGCGGTCGAGCGGTTCTCGACGCTGTTCGCGCGCTTCCGGAAACATCTCGGCATGGTCGAGCGCGTCATGGGCGTGTTGTTGATCGTCACCGGCATCGGCTTTCTCACCGGCGCCGTGACCTCGGCCAGCATCTGGATTCTGGAGACGTTTCCGGCGCTGGCGAATTTCGGCTGATAGCTACCGCTCCTTCACCACCACCGTGCCGATCATTCCCGCCTCGCGATGACCGGGGATCAGGCAGCCGTATTCGAATGTGCCGGCCTTGGTGAAGCGCCAGACGATCTCGCTTTTCTTCTTCGGCGCGACGCGCCGGGCGTTGGG
>QEVP01000024.1 GCA_003576765.1 Pseudomonadota bacterium | reverse complement strand
AAGCGCCCGTGGCAGGATGTCGGGATACGTGAGGAAACCCCGCGGACCGCGAGGCGAGGATATCTGGACAGCAATCGGGAAAGTGGCTCCCCGGGCCGGGTTTATGTCTTTGATTTTGCTATCTTTCTTGACAACATCATACCGATTTTCATAACTTGGCTTGCAACAGGGTTACAGCGGATAACCCGGGTAACAGCGTGTCCGGTTATGAAAGGCGTTATGGATGGCGCGCCACAAGCTCACAGACAGCAAAATCAGGAGTCTAACCAAGCCCGGAATTTATGGTGACGGAGACGGATTATACCTCCGAGTTATGAACGGCGCGGGCGACACCGCTCGCAAGTCCTGGGTTTTCATCTGGAAGCGGTTCGGCGCTCGCCGCGAAATCGGCTTGGGACGCTATGGTTCCGGCGCATGGAATGTCACTCTTGCGGCGGCGCGGGCGAAGGCCGACGAGGCAAGGGAAATAATCGGCGCAGGCGGCGACCCGAAGTCCGACCTTTCGGAGCGCAAGGCGGCAGCCGTTGCCGTGACATTCGGCAAGATCGCGGACGAATACATTGAAACCATGCAGACGAAATGGAAGGGCCGCCAAACCCTTCCCGCGTGGAATCGGTTCGCATCCGCCTACGTCAAAAGCATCCGCGGCGTCCCGATCGACAAGGTATCCACCGACGACGTGGTGCGCGTCATCCGCCCGATGTGGCATGATAAGCCCGAGACGGCCACCAAGGTGCGGGAACGGATCAAGCTGGTTCTTGACCACGCCAAAGCCCGAGGGCTGCGCAGCGGCGACAATCCAGCACAATGGAAAGGCCACCTAGACCAAATATTGCCGCCGCCGGAAAAGCTGGTGCGCGGCCACCACGCGGCGTTGCCCTACACCGAGGTTCCCGCGTTCGTCGGAAACTTGCGGACGGTGGACGGCATCGGCGCGGCCGCGCTGGAATTTGTCGTTCTCACGGCCGTGCGTAGTGGCGAGGCTCGGGGTGCGACCTGGGACGAAATAGATCTGGATGCCGCGCTGTGGACAATCCCGGCCGAGCGGATGAAGGGCGGCAAAGAGCACCGCGTGCCGCTTTCCGGGCGCGCCCTGGAGATTCTCCGCGTGATGAAGGCGCGTGCAATCAACGGGCTGGTGTTTCCTGGTCGCGGTGGTGACCGGATGCTTTCCGACATGACGTTAGCGAAGACGCTGAAATCTGCCGGCGCCGGCGCCTATACCGTTCATGGATTCCGATCCACATTCCGCGATTGGGTGGCTGACGAAACAACATTCCAACGTGAGGTTGCCGAGGCTGCGCTTGCCCATGCTGTCGGCGATGCGGTGGAGCGCGCCTATCGCCGGGGCGATGCGCTGGCAAAGCGGCGGAAGTTGATGGAGGCTTGGGCGAGTTATTGCGCAACTGTGAAGGGCGGAAACGTTCTGCCGATGAACCGGAGGGCGGCGGAATGAGCGATCGCCCCGATTGGTGGTTATTCCTCACTGCAATGCCAACGGACGATTTATCCTTGCGCATTGCCCAAACGTTGCGCGGCAACCCGTCGAGAGAATTTTTGGAGGTATTGGCCGACCTATTCGACCCGCCGAGCGAAACAAGGAAAAAGCGAAACTACAAGGTTACCTTATCACGGACAAAGGTCGGCCGTTCGCGCGCCATATCAAATGAGTTGGGCGAGGAACTGGCCAAACTGATCGACGATAATGGAGAGAGTGTCGAGGCGACGGTAGCAGAGATGCGCGCCAAATACGGTGTGTCCCGGGCGAAATGCTTCGCGGCCCTAAGACACGAACGCGAAATGCGCGAGTTGTACGCTTGGGTAGATGCAGGGTTTCCTAACCTGCCAAAGTCCAAACAATGAAATAATTGTCTGGACCCGAATATTGTAGCGCCCAAACCCGACATGCATATTGTGGGTAGCCGTTCAACCCGAGCGGCCTAATTGATAAAGCCGCTCAAGACAGAGAGCGGCAGTATGAATAACACGCCCGTATTAATTTCCCTCAATGACGCCTGTGCGCTGACGAGCCTGTCCCGCACCGCGATCAACCGATGGCGCGCCCTGGACAAGTTTCCGAAGGCCGTGCCGCTTGGTGACAAGCGCGTGGCGTTTGTCCGTGCCGAAGTCGAGTCGTGGATCAATGCCCGTATCCGCGAGCGCGAGGTGGCGGCATGAGCAAGCAGCAAGTCCCAACGATCCCCCTCAAGCTATACCACGACCTTGAGCCGCTTATTTGTGACCTCAAGATCATCGTCGATATCCTGTTCGACCAAGCGCAAGACAAACTTACCACGCGCGGAGCCATTACGCTTAGCGGCGATGAAGCTGAACGAATCTATTTTCTGGCGGCAATGGCGGCAGACAAAGGCGAGGAACTCAAGAAGGTCTACTACTCGGAGGAAACGCCATGAGCGCCGACCGCAACCTTCGCGGTCGACGCCGTATTGCCCACAATCTCGGCGTGTCGGAACGTACCGTATCCCGCTGGGCCGGGTGCGGGTTGCTCGACGTGGCCTACGAGGCGCCGGAGAAAAATCGCGTCATGGTGCTTCCGATGGTTGAGGCCGCAAATTGGCGTGACCAGGTGGCCCGCGCGCGTCTTGGCCTGCCACAGCGGAAAGTCGCTCGATGAGTTGGCAGGCGACAGCATGGGCCGCGAAACAGAAGACCGGCTCCGCGGCGCGGAAGGTCTTGCTGCTGGTGCTCGCCAACTACGCGGACGAGCACGGCATCTGCTGGCCCTCGCAGGAAACGTTGAAGGTGGAGACCGAGTTGTCGGAGGACACCATTCAGCGCCACTGCAAACAGCTTGTCCGGTTGGGATTGCTCAAGGTGTCTCGGCGGCGCCGCAAATCCGGGACGTGGGCCGGCAAGATTTATCAGCTCAACATGCACGTCGTCACCATGCCGCAAAATGCGGTGTGGTCAGACGAGGAAAAATCGGCGGGAAGTGAGCCTGTATCAACGGTCGGCACCACACCGCAACCTGCGGCTCACCACACCGCAATGACTACGTCCACCACACCGCAAGCTTTGCGGCATAAACCTTCACTAGAAGAACCTTCATCTAAACCATCATCTACCACGCCACGCCGAAAGCCGGTGGAAGCGCGGCTGTTGGCTTTCCAAGAAAAGCAGATCGGCGACGAGGTAATCCAAAATCGGATTGCGTCCCGTCTTGGCCCCGACGGCTGGGAAATCCTGATGAGGGTCTCCGACAAGGAATTGCAAATGCTTACCGCCACCGAGCGGGCGGGAAACCTCACCGACGAAATGCTGGAGGTGTTTCGTCGTGGACTCCGACGGAGTGTCGCATGACCCAGGAACGTATATATCCCGATGCACCCGGCTTTAAGGCAAGCGGTCCGTCCGAGGATGCGGCCGATGCCATTGCGCCGCGTGCGCCTCGCATCCGCGATTCCGTTCTCGGCGTCATCGCCAACGCCACGGCGCCGGTGACGGCCGACGAAGTTGCCGCCGCGCTCGGCATGTCGATCCTGACCGTCCGGCCGCGCGTTTCCGAGCTTCATCGCATGGGCGAGATTCGTCGCGCCAATGACCGGCGGTGCAACTCCAGCGGCATGACCGCAAGCACCTGGTCGCCGGCGCCAGCGCGCCCGAATGACGCTGACACCAGCACCGGGGAATGATTATGGGCCACGTCATCAACTTTCCCATCGTCGTGCGGCCCTGCGTGATCATTGAGAGCAGCATAATTTCGAAGACGGTCACGGAATCCGAACGCGGAATTGAGGAAGTAGCGCATCCGCTAGGGCTTCGTTGGTATTTTGTTAGCGTGATCGACCCGGAATTAGGCGGAGAAGTGATCCTATGGGACGGATCATCCTATGCTGCCGCCCAAGATGCAGCCCGTGATTGTTCGGAAGGTTGGGGCAACGTCCCGATCATCAATCGGGTTAGGGTCTGATGTCCCGACCTCCTGTAGCGAAGCGCGGCGGCGCGCCGGTAAATTCGGTGCATGTCGATCCTTGACGATCTTGCGACCGATGTCGGCGCAGCCTTGTCCGGCGTATTGCGCGCTGGCACGCTCTATCGCGAGACGCCGGGCGGAGACGACGGTTATGGCAACCAGCTTCCCGGCACTTGGGCGCCTCACGCGTTCGAGGGTCTACGCGGTTCGTTCAATAGTGTTCTCGCCGGTTTGAGCGGCATTCCCCGTACCGATGCCAAGATCGAAATCCTTGCGTCGTCTTGCGCCATCGCGCCGCAGCGCCTCGACAAGATCAGCATTGAGGGCGAGTGGTGGATCATCACCGAGATCGAAGTCGACCCGGCCGGGTGCTGGTTCATCTGCCAGTGCGCCAACACCGGCGCGCTGCCATGACCGCGCGTCCGGTGCCAATGCCGAAGAAGCGCACAGGACGGAAGACCGACGGCCCAACTGCTTCTTTCCCTCTCCCGAAAAAATCTGGGGAAAAGTCGGCAGCAGAAATCGCCATTGCGTTCCTTGAAACGTTGAAAATTCCCGAGGGACCGAAGGCCGGCCAACCGTTGAAGCTGGCAAAATTCCAGAAGCAATTCGTGGCCGGGGCGCTTGATCCCGCCAACATGGTCGCGGTTCTTTCAATCGGTCGCGGAAATTCGAAAACGGCCACGGCGGCCGGCATCGCGCTGGGCAGTCTCATGGGCGCATGGGACAAACAGCCAAAGCGGGAAATTCTGTTCGCGGCGCGCAACCGCGACCAGGCCAAGACGGCGTTTAATTTCCTTGTCGGCTTCATCGAAAGTCTGCCGAAAGCCAAGCGCGAGCTATTCACGGTCCGGCGCGGTTCGCGCCTTGAGGTCGAATACAGCGGCAACGGTGGCGGGCTGGCGCGGTGTATCGCGGCCGATGGCCGATCGATCCTTGGCGGCGCGCCGACGCTGGCAATCCTCGATGAGCGTGCAGCATGGGAGCGGGAAAAGGGCGACATGCTGGAAAACGCGATCTTGTCCGGTCTGGGCAAGCGCAACGGCAAGGCGCTGATTATCTCGACGTCGGCACCGGATGACGCCAACACGTTCTCGCGATGGATGGATGAGCCGCCGCCGGGGACATATGTGCAGGAACACCGGCCGCCGTTCGGCCTTCCTGCCGATGATGCGGAAAGCCTGCTGATCGCGAATCCTGGCGCTGTCGAGGGTATCGGCGCGAGCGTGGAATGGTTGCAGGCACAAGCCCGGCGCGCCATCGCACGCGGCGGTTCGGCGTTGTCGTCGTTTCGGAATCTCAACCGTAATGAGCGTGTCAGCACCGAGGACCGTTCCGTCCTTGTGACGGTCGACGAATGGTTGTCCGCGGAGGTCGCGCCGGATGCGCTGCCGGCACGCGAGGGCGAATGCATCCTTGGCATCGATCTTGGTGGCAGCCGGTCTATGTCGGCGGCGGCGTTCTATTGGCCATCAACGGGACGGCTTGAAGCTGTCGGAACCTTTCCCGCCAAGCCCGGCCTTGCCGATCGCGGCGCATCCGACGGCGTGTCCGGGCGCTATGTCGAGATGCAAGAACGCGGCGAGTTGTTCACGCTGGGGGACAACACGGTCCCGCCCGGCCCATGGCTTGCCGAGGTGATGAAGATTGCCGACGGTGCGTCGATTGCTTGCATCGTCGGCGATCGTTTCCGACATGCCGAATTTGTTGAGGCGATGGCAGCGGCAAGCCTTCGCGTTCCTTTCATCTGGCGCGGGTTTGGCTGGAAGGACGGTTCCGAAGATATCGAGCGTTTCCGCCGCGCGCTGTTTGACGGTCATGTGAAAGCCCGGCCGACGCTGCTGCTGCGATCGGCATTTTCTGATGCGATCACGCTCGTTGATCCGGCCGGTAATCACAAGCTGGCGAAAGCCCGTTCCCTTGGGCGCATCGATGCTGTGGCGGCAACCGTGCTTGCCGTTGCGGAAGGTGCGCGCCGCGTTGCCCGTCCCGTCAAGACAGCGAGGGCGGCGATATGGGCATAAGGAAGCACGGCGCATCCGTTTACCGATCGCAACAATGGGCTGCCGTGCGGTTGCAGGCGAAGCGCCGCGACGGATTCCGCTGCGTCAAATGCGGTGCGCGTGGCCGGCTTGAGGTGGATCACGTCAAGCCCATTCGCTCGCACCCGGAATTGTCGTTCGACCTCTCCAATCTGCAAAGCCTTTGTCCGGGCTGCCATGCCCGGAAAACCGCAATCGAGGTTGGTTTCGCGCCACTCGATCCTGAGCGCCAACGGTGGCGCGATCTTCTCAAACACAAGGAAATACCGTCATGCTTGAGAGCGTGAAAATTCAACGTCGCCAGTCTGAGATCCGTCAGGCGCTTGCCGCGCTTGTCGGTAAGGATAAGCCGACCGAGGACGAAACCCGTTCCATGGAAACCATGGATGCGGAATATCGCAGCAACGAAACGCGCTATCGCGCCGCGCTGATCGCGGAGGACGAGGAGCGCCGCGAAGCCAAGGGCGAACTGGAAACCCGTTGCGACCGCGAATATGCGGACCTGATCGGCAAGTTTGAACTGCGGCAGGTCGCGTTGCATCTTGATGAAGGTGCGAAAATCGACGGCGCCACCGCCGAAATCGTGGCCGAGCTTCGCAGCCATGGCGGCTATCGCGGCGTTCCGGTGCCATATGAGGCGTTGGAAATCCGCGCCGGCGAAACCGTCGCCAGCGGCACGCCTGATCCGGTGTTTACCGCGCCGATCATTGATCGCATTTTCGCGGACAGCGTGGCCGGCCGCATGGGAACGCGGTTCATCAACATTGCGCAGGGCACGAATGAATATCCGATCACGTCGTCCGCAGTGACGGCGGGGTGGGCCGCATCGGAAACCGGCGCGGTGGCTGGACCGACCGCCTACAGCACGTCCAATCGGTCGCTGTCGCCGGATAGCACCTATGGCATCACGATGAAGGTGACGCGCAAGGCGCTGAAACAGTCCGGTGACGCGCTGGAACAGGCGGTGCGCCGTGACATGAACGGCTGCCTTGCCGTCGGCATGGATAAGGCGGTGTTTCAGGGCGCCGGCGCTAGCGGAGAACCATCCGGCGTCATGGTCGGCAGCTACGGTATCACGTCCACCGGCGTCAATGCTGCGGCGTCGTGGGCGGCGTTCCGTTCGGCCGTGGTCCGCTTCATGACCGCGAATGCGGCGAGCGGTCCGGGTTCGGTCAATCTGCTGATCCGGCCGGAGGTGTTCGACTTCATGGACGGCACGCTGATTACGTCGACGGCGGTTTCGGAATGGGACCGACTGGTGAAGAACATCGCTTCGCCTGTCATGTCGTCGAATGCTCTTGTCGCACCGGCCGGCACGCCGAAGGCATCCAAGGCATTGCTGACAACCACTGTCGGCGGTGTGGCGCCGATCTTTGTCGGCACCTGGGGCGCGATCGATCTTATCCGCGATGTCTATTCCGACGCGGCATCGGGCGGGTTGCGATTGACCGCACTTGCCACGATGGACGTTACCGTGTCGCGCGCGGAGCAATTGCAGATCCTGACCGGCGTTCAGTCCGAAGCAAGCGGCGGCTAATCATGCTGTACGCCTTCACCGGGATCGAGGTTCGCAGCGAGGGCGGGACAACTCGCCTTCGCGCATCCTTCCCCTACAACACCGAAACCGAGTTGGCGCCGGGGCGGCGCGAGGTGTTCGCATCCCGCGCCTTCGCGGCATCGGTCGACGGTGGCAGTGACGTGTTGCTGTTGCTGGGTCATGACATGGGCAAGCCGCTGGCATCGCGCGCGGCCGGCACCCTCACGCTACGCGATAGCGATAGTGCGCTTGAAATCACCGCGACGGTCGACGGCGGCACAAGCTGGGCCAAAGACTTCCTTGCGGCAAACGCGGCCGGGTTGATCCGTGGCCTATCGCCCGGCTTTCGCGTTCCGGCCGGTGGCGAGCGGATCGAACGTCGCGGCGGCGGCGTGCTGCGGACCATCACGACCGCGGCGGTATCCGAATTTTCAGCGGTGACGAAGCCGGCCTATGCGGCGGCGCAGATCGAGGCGCGCAACTGGCAGCCAACATTACTGACGGCACCGGCACCAAAGTCGCACGCTCTTGCACGATGGAGGCTTTAACGATGGCGATCACGGTCGAACAGGTCGAGGCGCTGCCGGAAGCCTATCCGATGCTCGATCCTACCATTCCCGATGCGGTGTGGGCGCGGCTGGAAAGCTATATCTCGCATCGCTTCACCGAGCGCAGCGTGACGTGGATTGTCGAGGGGCCGGGGGAATGGGTGCCACCGCTCACGCCGGCAACCGTCACCACGGTCGAGATTTGGGCCGATGGCGCATGGTCCGAAATCACGCCGGACGCATCGCCGCGCGGCGGTTATTGGCTGACCGGCTGCGGTCCTTATCGCGTCACCGGCACGGCCGGCGGTGGTGGCGTTCCCGCCGTCGTCGCGGAGGCGGCGCAACGGCTGGCAACGTACATGGCAACCAAGATCACGGCACCGGGCGCAATGTCCGAGCGTGTTCGCGCCGGCAGTGTCGAGGTTGAACGCTCGCGGGCATCGTCATGGATGGCGCAGGCCATGCAGAACAGCGGCGCGGCGGACCTGCTGCGCTCCTACCGGAGGGCATGATATGTGGCCGTTCAAGCGCAAGACGGAAAAACGGTCGGCAGCATCCGGTTTCACCGCTGAAATCATCGCGGCGCGCGAAAGCTATATCAGCGGCCGGCGCGGCATCGCGGAATTGACCGCCACCGCTCAATCCTGTGTCAGTCTGTGGGAGAACGGGTTCGCGCTGGCGCAGGTCGAGGGCGCGCCGATGCTGGATCGCCGCGCCTTGGCGCTGATCGGCCGTTCCCTCGCCTTGCGTGGCGAAGCGGTGTTCCTGATCGATGGCGATGCGCTGGTGCCGTGCTCGGATTGGGACTTGCGGACCCGGAACGGTCGGCCGACCGCGTACCGTGTCGGCATCCCCGAGGCCGGCGGCGGCACGTCGACCACCGCACTGGCGGGCGAAGTGCTCCATATTCGTGTCGGCTGCGATATCGCCGCGCCGTATTACGGAACCGCACCCTTGAAGCGCGCCAGCTTGACGGCCGGCATGTTGAATGCGGTGGAAAGCGCGCTTGCCGAGGTATTCGAGCTGGCACCGATCGGCAGCCAGGTCGTGCCGATGCCGGAGCAACCGGAAACCGACACCAATGCGTTGGGGCGTTCATTCCGGGGCCAGCGCGGCCGCGTCCTGTTGCGGGAGAGCGTCACCGTGTCGGCGGCCGGCGGTCCGGTGCCGCAGACGGATTGGAAGCCTGCCAGCCTGTCACCCGACCTTGAGCGCAGCATGACCGCAGAAACGCTAGAGGCGGCGCGTGGTGCGGTCTGTGGCGCATTCGGCGTGCTGCCTGGCCTGTTCAATGCCGCGACCACCGGACCACTTGTCCGCGAGGCGCAACGGCATCTGGCGCAATGGACGTTGCAGCCGATTGCCGAACTGCTGGCCGAGGAATGCAAGGCGAAGCTGGGCGGCGCCGTCACCATCGACACCATGGGGCCGACCCAAGCCTTTGACGCCGGCGGCAGCGCGCGGGCATTCGCGACCTTGGTGCAGGGGCTGGCGATGGCGAAGGAATCCGGCGTCGACGCCAAGGCGGCGCTGGCGATGCTGGATTGGTCGAACAGCAACGCGGCGTGAGGCGTCGCCATGCTGGCACGCACGCCATGGACACCGCGCGCCGCGGAGAAGGCCACACGGCGACGGCTCAACAAGGACCGTCGCCGGCACCTGGTGGCGACCGTGGCGAACATCCTGGAAGCGGGCGAGCCGACCAAGTTTGCCTTTGAGGCGTCGTGCCGCCACGGCATCCGGTCAAGCCTGTGCGCTCAAGGCTGGCGCTGGCAGGAGGCCGACGCCATCGCGGCCGATATCGTCGCCACCGCGCTGCGATCGATCGGGACGCAGCGGCCGACATGGCAGCAAGGGCAGCCGGAGTGGACGCAGGAGGGCTTCGCACCTGTCCTACGGACTCGTTGCGCGCATTGTGGCCGGCAGTTGCCGGAAATTGACGGGACAAACCGAATCTATTGCTCGGAGGTTTGTTCCAGCGTCCGCCGCAGCCGGCTTACAGCAATCCGCCGCGCCAACGAGGACACCGTGCATAAACTGCTGGCGGGAGGCCGCAAGAGTTGGGTGGGTTTCGACCGGTAGACGACGACTGGAATAAGCCCGAAGCCGCCGACGCTGCGTCGTTTTGCCGGCAATGCGGCAAATCGCTGACAGAGTTCGCTGGTGCTTACGTCCGGTGCTATTGCAGCCGGGAGTGCCGCAACGCCGCACACCGCGAGTGGCGACAGCAAAAGAGCGGCCCGCCTTGCTCCGTCTGCGGTAAGCCCGTGGAGTGGCGGGTGAACCGGCCAGCGAAATTTTGCTCTTCCGCCTGCTATGGCGAGACCATCCGCAAGCATCCGCGCCGGCCAATCACGCGAATATGCCCGGTCTGCCAAGCCGCCTTTACGGTTCGATCCGGCACCGAAAAGAAGCGTTGCTGTTCGGTTCAATGCGCCGGCACCTTCAAACGCAAGTATCCGCTGCCCCGTGGTCTGATGCGCGCCGCCGCCCGCGCCGGCCGATCATGCATCGAGTGCGGCAAGCCGATCAACGCCACCCGCAGCGACATGCACTATTGCGGCAATGAATGCCGGCAGGCCGCCTATCGAAAGCGCAAGAGGGCGGGAAAGCAGGCCCGCGGCTTCAAGTGCGAGGCGGTGGAGCATGGTTATGAATAGGATTATGTTCGCGAAATAGCGCTTCGCAAATTATCAATCTATTCAATGGCTCCCCGGGCCGGATTCGAACCAGCGACCAACCGGTTAACAGCCGGTTGCTCTACCACTGAGCTACCAGGGAACAAGGCAGGGCCGCGCCCTGCAATCGCAGAGCATATAACAAAGCCGTCCCGGCTTGCCTAGAGCATTTTCGCTTCTGAGGTCATCCGGAGCGAAGCTCTAGATGATTGTTTCGACGCGTTTTCTTAACGCGAGCGGCTTCCACTCCCCCCGAAAATGCCGAAGACCCTTAGGAAGTCCTTAAAGCGTCGACCGGGCGGGCAACGCGCCTCAGTCGGAACAGCAGAGCACGTCATCGGTTCCGCGCGCCGCGCCGAAGGATGCGCGCCGGCGGGGCAAGCCCCGCTCCTCCATCAACCGAACGTGAAGGCGTAAGCCTCGACGCCAGGATCGAGAAAGCGAATCTCGAAGGTGTGCTCGGCCACGTCCCCCTTCTGCCGCACAAGCTGATAGAGCCGCTGCCCGGTCACCGTGCCCTGCCCGTCGGCGTCGGTATCGACACCGTGGTCGGCGCCCGGCGCTTTGCCGTCGATGGTGACGCGGAAGCGCACCGGCGCCCCGTCCGTACCGGCGCCGAGCACGAGGTGCAGGTCGCGGGCGTGGAAGCGGAAGACGATTCGCCCTTCGCCGCCGTCGAGCGCGGCGTGCTCGTCACGCACCGTCCACGCGCCGGCAAGGCCCCATTCGTTGAGTTTCGGCATGCCCGGCGCGGCATAAACATGCGCGGCATCCCGGACGAGCCCGCCGGGCGAAGCAAAATTCTCCGCGCGCTCGTAGCCGAGATAGGTCTCCGGCGACAGCACGTCAGTAAAGGTCGAGGCGGCTTGCGCGCCGCCGGCATTGACGCTGACGAGACCGCTCGCCACCGCTTCGCCGCGCGCCTCGGCCAGAAGCTGCTGGATGACGCGCTCGGAGACGTCGTAGCTGCCTTCGCCGAAGTGATGATGGCGGATGCGGCCCTGCGCATCGATGAAATAGTGCGCCGGCCAGTAGCGGTTGTCGAAGGCGCGCCACACCGCATAGTCGTTGTCGATGGCGACCGGATAGGCGATGCCGAGATCGGCCACCGCCTTGCGCACGTTGTCGAGGGATTTTTCGAAGGCGAACTCCGGCGTATGCACGCCGACCACCACCAGCCCCTGACCCTTGTACTTCTCGGCCCAGGCACGCACGTAAGGAATGGCGCGCAGGCAGTTGATGCAGGAATAGGTCCAGAAATCGACCAGCACCACCTTGCCGCGCAGCGCCTCGGGCGTCAGCGGGGCGGAATTAAGCCAGCCGACCGCGCCGTCGAGCGCCGGCATGTTGCCTTCGACCGGCAGCGCCCCGGCGCCTACGCCTTTCGCGCTCATCATCGCGGGCCCGCCGGCCATCATCGCCGTCTGCGGCTGACGCGTCTCGGGGCGCAGCTTATCGATCAGGCCCTGTTCGAGCGAGGCGGTGGCGGTCGCCGACAGCCGCGTCAGCAATCCGGTATCGAGGCCGGCCGCAATCGCCGCGACCGCGATCAGCACCAGCGCGCCGAGCCCGCGCCTGAGCCAGACCCCGGCGCCGAGCGAGCGCTTCATCGCCGCAAAAACTTTTCCGCCGGCGAGAAACGCCAGCGCCAGCGACGTCGCCGCCCCCGCCGCATAGGCAAGGAGCAGGATCGAGGTTCCAACGCTTGCCCCCTGCAACGCCGCCCCGGTCAGGATCAGGCCGAGCACCGGGCCGGCGCATGGCGCCCAGACGAGGCCGGTGGCGATGCCGAGCAGAACCGAAGCGCCGATGCCTCCGCCTCCCTTCGTCGCATCGGCACGGGACGACAGCCGCGCGCCGAGCGCCACCAGCGGCCGCGTCGCGCGCTCGGCCCATTCGGGCACCAGCAGCGCCAGACCGAACAGCGCCAGCAGCGCGATGGCAACGATGCGGCCGTAGCGATTGGCCTCGACCGCCCAGTTGCCGGCGACTGCCGCGAGGCTCGCGACCACCGCAAAGGTCAACGCCATGCCGATCAACATCGGCAGCCCGTTGCGGGCGAACGAACGGTCGGCGCGCGCGAACACGAACGGCAGCACCGGCAGAATGCACGGGCTCAAAATGGTCAAAACACCGGCGAGATAGGCGGCAGCGAACAACAGCATGGCGGGTGATATTTCAATGGCTGAGCGGACGGCACCTTATCGCGCCGCGTCGCCGCCGCGCCTTCACAATCGCGTTGGCGCAAGCGGCGCCCGCGAACCGCGTCACGGTTCGCTCAAAATGGAATCGATCAACCGCGATAGCGGTGGAGGCGCCGGACGTTTCGCGCTATAGGGGTGTCCGGGACGACAAAACAACCGCTGGGGACCGACTGGTGGCCGACAAGAAGACGTTGCATCAGCGCGACGCGATCGATGACGACATGCGCCAGCTGTTCGAAATCAGAGCCAACGGCATTCTCGCCTTCATCGACTGCGACCCGGAGAAGCGCGCCAAGCTGCGGGCCGCCATCGTCGATGCGATGCTGTGGGCGCAGACGCAGAAATAACTCCTACGCCTTGCGCCGCCACGTCCTGCGCCGCCGCGGCTTTTGTGCAAGCTCCGGCATCGCGGGCTGCGCCGCGCGGTAGGCATCGAGCATCGCCTCGAAGCTCGTCCGCATCGCGGTCTCGATCTCGGGCCGTCGCTCCAGCCGCGCCATCAGCATCGCCGCCGCCTCGATGGTGGACAGCCCCTCGCGGCGCGGCTCGCGGCGCAGCCGGCCGTAGCGCGAGGGCTCCTTCGGCGTCAGCACGACGCGGCGGCACTTCAGGAGCCACGGGTTGCGCCACCACAGCGTCTTGGCCTGGCTCCAGGTGCCGTCGAGTACGATCACGCCCTCGATGTCGCGCAGCGCCGCGCGCTGGTCGGGCTCCGGCACGCCCTTGCGATCGACCGCGACGACGCCCGTATCGCTGCGCAGCTTTTGCGCATCGACCGAGCCGAGATAGAGCACGGCGAAGCGCTGCGGATCGACGCTGCGGCCGAGAATCTTCGACAGGCTCGGCCACGACAAGCCGATTTTGAGCACGGCGCCCTCGACGTGCTGCGCGGCGAGCCGCGCGGTCGCCAGCATTTTGTCCTGTTCCTGCGGGTGCATCAGGATCACGAGCGTCAGCTTTGTCGCGACCGGCATCACGCGGTCGCACACGCACAGCGCCGGCGGCTTGGCGCAGCGCGGGCACGGGGCTTCCGCTTCAATCGGCGCGGCCGGGGCGGCAATGTCAGTCGTCATATGTTTATCTTTCCCAAATGTCTCGGTGCGTCCCGGGCGCGACGCAGCGCGTAGCGCTGCGGTGCAGACCCGGGACCGTCGCGGGTGTCGTCATTTGCTACGATCCCGGGTCTGCGCCGCGTCACGTCGTGTCGCGGCGCGCCCGGGATACGGTCTCACCGTGTCCTATTCCGCCGGCAGCGCCTGCGGCAGGCGCCCTTCCCGGCGACGGCGGAAGCGGTCGATCAGGAGATAGATCACCGGCGTGGTGTACAGCGTCAGCACCTGCGACACCACGAGGCCGCCGATGATGGTGATGCCGAGCGGCCGGCGTAGTTCGGTGCCCGGCCCGACTGCCACCACCAGCGGCACGGCGGCGAGCAGCGCGGCCTGCGTCGTCATCAGGATCGGCCGGAACCGCGCCAGACACGCCTCGAAGATCGCCGCCTCCGATGTCAACCCGCGCTGGCGTTCGCCTTCAAGGGCGAAATCAACGATCATAATGCCGTTCTTCTTGACGATGCCGATCAGCAAAATGATGCCGATGAAGGCGATCACCGTCAGCGGCAGCCCGGTGATCTGCAACGCCAGCAGCGCGCCCAGGCCCGCCGGCGGCAGCGTCGAAATGATCGTCAACGGATGGGCAAGGCTCTCGTAGAGCACGCCGAGCACGATGTAGACCGCGATCAATGCGCCGAGGATCAACAGCGGCTGGCGGTTGGCCGTCTTGCGGAAGTCGGCGGCGTTGCCCTCGAAGCTGCCGCGGATGCCCTCCGGCATGTGCATCTCGTCCACCGCGCGCTGGATGTTGGCGGTCGCGACCTCCAGCGGCACGTCGGGCATCAGGCTGAACGACACGGTGGACGACGGAAAGCCGGACTGATGCGGCACCGACAGCGGCGACAGGTCGCGCGTGCGCGTCACCACTGCCGACAGCGGCACCTGCACGCCGTCACTGCCGGCGACATAGATGCGATCGAGGTCGGAAGGGTCGTTCTGGAACGCCGGATCGATTTCAAGAATCGTCTGGTACTGGTTGCGGCTGGTGTAGATGGTCGAGATCTGGCGCTGCGAGAAGGCGTTGTTAAGCGCGTTGTCGATATCCTGCACGCGCACGCCGAGCTGGGACGCGGCCATGCGGTTGATCTTCAGCGTGAGTTGCAGCCCGCCCGGATCGCGGTCGCTGGACACGTCGGTGATGCCCTCCACCGTCTCCAGCCGCTTCGAGACCAGCGGCGCCCATGTCTGCAACAGATTAAGGTCGGTGCTCGTCAGCGTGTACTGGAAATCGGAATCGCTCTGCCGGCCGCCGGCGCGGATGTCCTGCGCGGCGAACATGAACAGGCGGATGCCGGGGATGTCGGAAAGTTTTGCGCGCAGACGGTTGATGACGTCGGCCGTGCTGGCGCCGTCGCGCTCGCCGAGCGGCTTGAGGCTGATGAACATGCGGCCGCGGTTCTGCCCGCCGCGGCTGCCGCCGCCGAGGCTGGAGCCGATGCCGGACACCGCGGGGTCGGCCATCACGATGTCGGCGACGCGCTCCTGCAACGGCACCATGGCCTGAAACGACACGTCGGCGGAGGCGCGCGTCGAGCCGATGATCAGCCCGGAGTCGTCGGGCGGAAAGTAGCCCTTCGGCACCTTCACATACATCACTGTGGTCAGCGCCACGGTCGCGACGAACACGACAAGCGTCAGCCACGGAAAGCCCAGCACGACGCGCAGGCTGCGCTCGTAGAAGTGCAAGGCACGCCCCAGCGTGCCCTCGACGAGGCGGTCGAACCATGTCTCGCGCGCAGGGATGCCGCTCTTGATGTAATGGGCACAGATCATCGGCGTGACCGTCAGCGCCACCAGCGTCGAGACCAGAATGGCGAAGGTCAGCGTCAGCGAGAACTCGCGCAACAGCCGGCCGACCACGCCCTCCATGAAGATCAGCGGCGTGAACGCGGCGATCAGCGACAGCGAGATCGACATCACCGTGAAGCCGATCTGCCGGGCCCCGAGCAGCGCCGCCTGATACGGCGCCATGCCGCGCTCGAGGTTGCGGTACATGTTCTCGATCATGACGATGGCGTCATCCACCACGAAGCCGACCGAGATCGCCAGCGCCATCAAGGACAGGTTGTTGACCGAGAAGCCGGCGAGCCACATGCCGGCGCAGGTGCCGGCGAGCGCCAAGGGCACCGAGACGCCGGCGGCAATCGTCGGCGTGCCGCGGCGCAGGAACAGGAACACGACGACCATCACCAGCACGACGGTCGCGCCGAGCGTCCATTCCATGTCGTGGACGCTGGCGCGGATGGTGCCGGTGCGGTCCGACAGCACGGAGATGTCGACCCCTTGCGGAATCCAGGTTTTTAGCTCGGGCAGCAGTTCCTTGACGGCATCGACGGTGGCGATGACGTTGGCGTCGGGCTGCTTGGTGATGATCAGAAGCACCGCCGGCTGCTTGTTGTACCAGGCGATGGAGCGGCTGTTGCGGGCGCCGTCCTCGACCTTGGCGACGTCGGAGAGCCTGACCGCGTTGCCGTCCGCCGCCTTGACGATGATGTCGCGAAACTCGGCGGCGGTACGCATCTGGCGGTTGAGCGCGATGGTCTCGCTCTGGCGCGCGCCATCGAACAGGCCGACCGGGGCCAGCGGATTGGCGGCGACGATGGCCGTGCGCACGGCGTCGGTCGAGATGCCGGCCGCCGCGAGCGCGCCGGGATTAAGGCTGATGCGCACCGCCGGCTGGTCGGCGCCGCTGACCGACACCTGCCCCACCCCCGGCACCTGCGAGATGCGCTGCGCCAGCACGGTGTCGGCCACGTCGTAGATCGCGCCGGGCGTCATCGTCTTCGAGGTCAGCGCCACGATCAGCACCGGCGAGGCATCGGGGTTGGCCTTGCGGAAGCGCGGCAGGCTAGGCAGGTCGGTCGGCAGGTCGCTCATCGCGGCGTTGATCGCCGCCTGCACGTCACGCGCGGCGCGGTCGATGTCGCGGCCGATGTCGAATTGCAGCGTGATGCTGGTGGAGCCGAGCGAACTCGACGAGGTGAGCTGGTTGACGCCGGCGATCTCGCCGAGCCGCCGCTCCAAGGGCGAGGCCACCGTCGCCGCCATCACCTCGGGGCTGGCGCCGGGACGCGAGGCCGAGACGTTAATGATGGGAAACTCGACGCTCGGCACGCTGGCCACCGGCAGCACGCCGTAGGCCACCAGCCCGACCAGAAACAGCCCGATCGCCATCAGCGTGGTGCCCACCGGCCGGCGAATGAAGGGCTCGGAGATCGACATCAGCCGAGACCTTCGGTCGAGCCGGCGACCGGCGGCGCCGGCGATACCGGCGGCGGCACGGCGGCCTCGATTTTGCGGTTGAGGCGGTCGAGCGCGAGATAGACCACCGGCGTCGTGTAGAGCGTCAGCAACTGGCTGAGCAGCAACCCGCCGATGATCGACACGCCGAGCGGAAAGCGCAACTCCGCGCCGGTGCCGCTTTCGATCGCAAGCGGCAGCGCGCCGAACAGCGCGGCCAGCGTCGTCATCATGATCGGGCGGAAACGCAGAAGGCACGCCTGCACGATGGCGTCATAGGCCGACATGCCCTGATGGCGCTCGGCTTCGAGCGCGAAGTCGATCATCAAAATGGCGTTTTTCTTGACGATGCCCATCAACAGGATGATGCCGATCAGCCCGATCACCGACAGGTCCTCGCCGACCAGAACGAGCGCGAGAATGGCACCGATGCCGGCGGACGGCAGCGTCGACAGAATGGTGATCGGATGGATGTAGCTCTCATAGAGCACGCCGAGCACGATGTAGATCGCAACGATGGCCGCGAGGATCAGCCATGGCTGGCCGGCCAGCGACTTCTGGAATTCGGCGGCGTCGCCGGAATAAAGCCCGATGATCGAGCCGGGCATGCCGATGCGGGTCTCCGCATTGGCAACCGCCGCGACCGCCTCGCCGAGCGAAACGCCGGGCGCGAGGTTGAAGGAGATGGTGTTGGCCGGAAACTGCGCCTGATGCGCAATCGCCAGCGGCGCGGTGGTGCGCGTCAGGCTCGCCACCGCGGCGAGCGGCACCTGCACGCCGTCGGTGCCCGGCACGTAGAGCAGCGACAGGATCGAAGGGTCGCGCTGATACTCGGGCAATGCTTCCAGCACCACGCGGTACTGGTTGGCCTGCCCGTAGATGGTCGAGACCTGACGCTGGCCGAAGGAGTCGTTCAGCGTATCGTTGACCGCCTGCACCGACACGCCGAGTTGGCCGGCGCGCTGGCGATCGACGTCGAGGCGGGCGCGCAGGCCGCGCTCCTGCGCGTCGGAGGAGACGTCGCGGAACAGGGCATCGCGGCGCAGTTCGGCGACCAGCCGCTCCGACCATTGCGACAGCGCCTCGGCGTCGGTCGCGGTCATGGTGTACTGGTACTGCGAACGGCTCGACCGCGTGCTGATCTGGATGTCCTGCACCGGCTGGAAGTACACCGTCATGCCGGGGATCGCGGCGACACGGCGTTTGAGCCGTTCGAGCACGGCGAGAACGCTGTCGGCACGCTCGCCGCGCTGGGTCAGCGTCACCACGATGCGGCCGACGTTGAGCGTCGGGTTGACCGAGCCCGAGCCGATCACCGAGACGACGCCGGTCACCTCCGGGTCGGCGCGGATGGCGTCGGCGACGGCCGCCTGCCGCTTCTGCATTTCCGCAAACGAGACGTCCGGCCCGGCCTCGGTCACGGCGGTGATCGCCGCGGTGTCCTGCAACGGCAAAAACCCCTTTGGCGCGACGACGTAAAGCGCGACCGTGATGCCGATGGTGGCGAGCGTCAGCACCAGCGTCGCGCGCTGGTGGCGCAGCACCCAGAGCAGCGTGCGGTGATAGGCTTCGCCCATGCGGTCGATCCAGCCGGTCAGCGCCGCCAGCCCCGGCACCTGCCGCTCCTCGCCTGCATGCTTCAACAGCCGCGAGCACATCATCGGCGTCAGCGTCAGCGAGACGATGGCGGAGGTAACGACGGCAATGGTCAGCGTCAGCGCGAACTCGCGGAACATGCGGCCGACCAGGCCCGACATGAACAGGAGCGGAATGAACACCGCGATCAGCGACACGGTGAGCGAGATCACCGTGAAACCGATCTCGCGCGCGCCCTTCAGCGCCGCCTCCATGGCGCCGTCGCCCTTCTCCATATGGCGCACGATGTTCTCGATCATGACGATCGCATCGTCGACCACGAAGCCGGTGCCGATGGTCAGCGCCATCAAGGACAGGTTGTCGAGGCTGAAGCCGGCGAACCACATCACCCCGAAGCTGGTGACGAGCGACAAGGGCAACGCGACGCCGGCGATCAGCGTGGCGCGCAGCGAGCGCAGGAACAGCAGCACCACCAGCGTCACCAGAATGACGGCGAGCACCAGCGTGAACTGCACGTCATGCACCGAGGCGCGGATGGTCACGGTGCGGTCCGAGACGACGGTAAGCTTGACGCCGGCCGGCACCGCGCGCTGCAACCGCGGTATCTCCTCGGAAATCTGGCGCACCACCTCGATGACGTTGGCGCCGGGCTGGCGCTGGATATCGACGATCACCGCGGGCGTGCCGTTGTACCAGCCGCCCGTCTTGTCGTTTTCGAGGCCATCGACGATGCGCGCGACGTCGCCGATCGTCACCGGGGCGCCGTTGCGATAGGCGACGACGATCGGCCTGTAGGCGTCCGCCGCCAGCACCTGGTCGTTGGCGGCGATGGTGTAGGACTGCTGCGCGCCGTCGAGCGAGCCCTTCGGCCCGGAGACGTTGGCGCCGGCGATGGCCGTGCGCAGCGTCTCCATGCCGATGCCGTAGGCGGCAAGGCGCGCGAGGTCAGCCTGCACGCGCACCGCGGGCTTGAGCCCGCCGAGCACCGAGACGCGGCCGACGCCGGTGATCTGCGACAGCCGCGGGGTCAGAATAGTATCGGCGAGGTCGCTCATGGCGCGCAGCGACACGGTGGCGGAGGTCAGCGCCAGCGTCATCACCGGCGCGTCGGCCGGGTTCACCTTGGCGTAGGTCGGCGGATACGGCAGGTCGCGCGGCAGCGTGCCGGCGGCGGCGTTGATCGCCGCCTGCACGTCCTGCGTCGCGCCGTCGATGTCGCGGCCGAGGTCGAACTGCAACGCGATCTGGCTGACGCCGAACGAACTGGTCGAGTTCATCGACGACAGCGCCGGGATCTGGCCGAGCTGGCGTTCCAGCGGCGCAGTGACCAGCGAGGCGACCACGTCGGCGCTGGCGCCGGGCAATTGCGTCGTCACCTGCACGGTGGGGAAATCGACCTGCGGCAGCGCCGACACCGGCAGGTTCCAGTAACCGAGCGCGCCGCCGATCATCAGCGCGATGCCGAGCAGCGAGGTGGCGATCGGGCGGCGAATGAACGGCTCGGAAACGCTCATGGTCGCGTTCCCCGGCAGCGGAGGACCCCGGACCACCATCCGCTTTCACCGTCATGCCCGGCTTTATGCCGGGCATCCACGTCTTTGCAACGCCTCATCAGGGAAGACGTGGATGGCCGGGACGGCGCCCGGCCATGACGAAGACTGAACCGACTATTACACACAACATGTTCCTCTATGGTCGGGACATGCTAGCGCGGCGGCCCGCCCTTGCCGCCCTTGCCGCCGCGCCCCTCGCGCTTGCGCGGCGCGAGGTCCGGCGTCGGCTGCGTCGCGGTGGTGCCGACGCGCACCTTGGCGCCCTCCGACAGATTGGCAAAGCCGGTGGTCACCACCTTGTCGTCGGTGGTGAGCCCATCGCCGATCACCGCATTGGTCTCGTCCTGCTGCCTCACCGACACCGGCCGCGCGCTCACCGTGTCGTCGGCGCCGATGACATAGGCAAAGGTGCCGGCCGGCCCGCGCTGCACCGCCGCCGTCGGCACCACCAGCGCCTGCGGCAGCGTCTCGACCTTGAGGCGGACATTAACGAACTGGCCCGGCCACAGCCGGTACTCCCTGTTGTCGAACTCGGCCTTAAGGCGCACGGTGCCGGTGGTCGGATCGACCTGATTGTCGATGCCGGTCAGCCGCCCGGTCTCGATCACGGTGCGACCGTCGTTGCCGAACACATCGACCGCGAGTTCGCCCTTGGCGGCCGCGGCATTGACGCGAAACAGTTCCTGCTGCGGCAGGCTGAACTGCACCGCGATCGGCTGCAATTGCGTCAGCACGACGATGCCGGTCGCATCCGCCGTCCCGACGATGTTGCCGACATCGACCTGACGCAGGCCGGCGCGGCCGGAGATCGGCGCCGTCACCTTGGTGTAGGCAAGGGTCGCGGCGGCGTTGTCGATCGCCGCCTGATCGGAGCGCACCAGCGCCTCGAGCTGCGCCACCAGGGCTGCTTGAGTGTCGGCCTGCTGCTTGGAGCCGGCATTGGCGGCGGCAAGCTGCCGGTAGCGCGTCAGGTCGATGCGGGCATTGGCCAACTGCGCCTCGTCCTGCGCCTTCTTGGCGACCGCCTGATCGTACTGCGCGCGGTAGATCGCGTCGTCGATCTCGGCCAGCACGTCGCCCTGCTTGACGCTCTCGCCTTCCTTGAAGTTGATCGCGGTCAGCCGGCCCCCGACCTGCGCGCGCACGGTGACGATGTTGAGTGCGCGCACGCTGCCGACGCCGGGCAGATAGACCGGCACGTCGCGCCGCTCGGGCGTCGCCGCCAGCACCGGCACGGTGGTGTCGGGGCGGAAGGCGCGCGCGGCGCTCTGCTGCTGTTGCGTCGTCCACCAGGTCCAGCCGAGATAGCCGAGGCCGCCCAGCACCACGAGCGCGATCAGCCACGACACCGTGCGCTGGCGCGCCCGCGGCGGCTGCGCGCGCGATGCGGCCTCTGCCTTCGCCTCGTCCGGCTTAAAGAGCATCGACCGGCCTCTCCATAATGGGTTCCCAGCCGCCGCCCAGCGCCTGATAGAGGCTGACGATCGCGAGCAGGCGCGCCAGTTGCGCCTGCGCCAGCGCATCCTCAGCCTGAAATAGCGTCAACTGTGTGTTCAGAACGGTGACGATGTCCACCGTGCCGGCGCGCAACTGCTGCTCGGCCAGAGCGAAGGCGCGCCGCGAGGCCGCCACCACCTCGCGCTGCAGCCTCAGCCGTTCGGCACTCTCGCGCACAGCCACCAGCGCGGTGTTGACGTCGGCAAAGGCGGACACCACGGTCAGGCGGTAGGTCTGCAACAATTCGTCCTGCCGCGCCTGCGTCAATTCGAAGTTGGCCAGAATACGCCCGCCGTCGAAGATCGGCTGGGTCAGCCCGGCGGCCAGCGTGTAGAACGCCGCGTGCGGCGTGAACAGCGCGGCGAGCGCCACGCTCTGATAACCGCCCTGCCCGGTCAGCGTGATGTTCGGAAAGAACTGCGCCCGCGCGCTGCCGATGTTGGCGGTCGCCGCCGCGAGCAGAAATTCCTGCCGGCGGATGTCGGGCCGTTGCAGCAACAATTCCGACGGCAGCCCCGGCGACACGCGCGGCGCCGACACGCCCGACAGCGAACCGCCGCGCACGGGGGTGCTTTCCGGCGGCCGCCCGATCAGCGTCGCCAGCGCGTGGCGGTTTTGCGCCAGCGTCTGGCGCAGCACCGGCACCGCCGCCTTCTGATTGGCGAGCACGCTTTCCTGCTGGGCGACGTCGAGATCGGAGCCGGTGCCAGCCTGCAACCGCTGGCGGATGGCGTCGAGCACGCGCTGGGCGTTGGCGATGTTGTTGCTGGCGATGCGGATACGGTCCTGCGTCGCCAGCACCTGGAAATAAGCGGTCGCGACCGCCGCGAAGGCCGTCAGCGCCACCACGTCGTGGTCGAAGCGGCTGGCGCCGGCGGTCTCCTCGGCCGCCAGCAGCGCATCGCGGTTCTGGCCCCAGAAGTCGAGCTGGTAGCTTGCCGCCAGCGACGCCGACAGGCTGTCGCGGACGCGCGCGCCGCCGACGGTGCCGCTGCCTCCCGAGGCCGAACTCTGGCTGCGCGAGGCGTCTAACCCGCCCGACAGGCTCGGCAGCAGGGCCGCGCCGGTGACCCGCGCCTGCGCGTCGGCCTGACGGATGCGCGCCGCAGCCGCCGCCATGTCGAGATTGGCGGCACGCGCCTCCTCCATCAGCGCAGTCAGTTCGCGCGAGCGGAAGCCGCGCCACCAGTCGAGCTTCGGCGCCGGCGCGCGGGCATCCTTCGGCGCCTGATAGGCCGGCGGCACGTCGAGCGCCGGGTTCGGCAGGTCGCTGGTCAGGATGCAGCCGGACAATACAAAAGCAGCCCCCGCGACGGCGCCCCACCGCAGGAACCGCCGCAGGCGGGCCTGCGGTGTCACGGGGCATGGGGCGGGCACGGTCACGGGCAGATGATTCTCTTTGGCGATGCGGGAGGTCATTGTAGCGGGCTTGCCATGCGGCGCACAGCCGCGCCCACAGTTCGCCCTCCGCCTGTGACTTTTTCTCCGCGGCGATGCGGAGGCGACGGAATCGCCCGATTCCATTGGGCCTGCCGCAATTCCGGCGCAACGCGCGGGGCGCCGGCACGCGTGTTCCTTACAAAGATTTCATGTTGCGAAACGGCCGCCGGCACGCCGCCGACGCTGCCGCACGCGGCTTTCCGAGAACAAATTTCCCGCCCGACCTTCGTGCTTGTGGCGGCGGTACGCCTCCATTAGGGTCGGCGCCGACATGCCCTTTCCCATTTTCCGACACAGCCATGAACACCTATGACGATGTCGTTGCCGCCATCGGCAACACGCCGCTGATCAAGCTCCGCCGCGCCTCCGAGGCGACCGGCTGCACCATTCTCGGCAAGGCCGAGTTCATGAATCCGGGGCAGTCGGTCAAGGACCGCGCGGCGCTGTTCATCATCCGGGACTCGGTCAAGCGCGGATTGCTGAAGCCCGGCGGCGTCGTGGTCGAGGGCACCGCAGGCAACACCGGCATCGGGCTTGCGCTGGTCGCCAACGCGCTCGGCTATCGCACCGTCATCGTCATCCCCGAAACGCAGAGCCAGGAGAAGAAGGATACGCTCCGGCTGTGCGGCGCCGAACTGATCGAGGTGCCGGCGGTGCCCTACGCCAACCCGAACAACTATGTGAAGCTGTCGGGGCGGCTTGCCGCACAGCTCGCCAGGAGCGAGCCGAACGGCGCGATCTGGGCCAACCAGTTCGACAACGTCGCCAACCGACAGGCGCATGTCGAGACCACCGCGCCGGAGATCTGGGCGCAGACCGGCGGCAAGATCGACGGCTTCGTCGCGTCGATCGGCTCCGGCGGCACCATCGCCGGCGTCTCGCTCGGGCTCAAGGCGAAGAATCCGAAGGTGAAGATCGTGCTTGCCGACCCGATGGGCTCGGCGCTCTACAGCTACTACAAGACCGGCACGCTCAAGGCCGAAGGCTCCTCGATCACCGAAGGCATCGGTCAGGGCCGCGTCACCGCCAACCTCGAAGGCGTGACCATCGACGACGCCTACCAGATTTCCGACGAGGAAGCGGTCAACGTGGTGTTCGACCTGCTGCTGCACGAGGGGCTGTGCCTCGGCGGCTCGTCGGGCGTCAACATCGCCGGCGCGATCCGGCTGGCAAAAGACTTAGGTCCCGGGCACACCATCGTCACCGTGCTGTGCGACTACGGCACGCGCTATCAATCGAAACTGTTCAACCCGGATTTCATGCGCGCGAAGAACCTGCCGGTGCCGGCGTGGCTGGAGCGCAAAAGCACGATCGCCGTGCCGTTCGAGCAGGCGTGAGTTTTTTCTTCGTCATGGCCGGGTTTATCCCGGCCATCCACGTCTTTCGTGAGTGTACCGCCGTTAAGACGTGGATGCGCGGATCAAGTCCGCGCATGACGACTGAGACTGGGTTCGAGTCTCACGGAAAAACATCGGTGGTGCGGGCGTCGTGTCCCGAACGCGGGTAGCGGCGTGCAACGCCGCACCGCAGAGCCGGGACCGTTGCGAACGCCATGGTCGGAAAGGTCCCGGATCAGCAGCGCAGTATTTCATGCCGCGCAGCATCCGGGACAAGCCCTTACGGAAACATCGGCGGCTGGTCGATGCCCATCGTCTCGGGAAAGCCGAGCACCAGGTTCATGTTCTGCACCGCCTGGCCCGAAGCACCCTTGGTCAGGTTGTCGAGCGTCGAAACCAGAATGGCGCGGCCGGGAATGCGGTCGGCGGCAACCCCGATCAGCGTCATGTTGGAGCCGCGCACATGGCGCGTCTGCGGCGTCTTGCCGAACGGCAGCACATGCACGAACGGCTCCCTGGCGTAGCGCTCGCTGACGATCGCATGCAGGTCCTCGGCCGTCCGCCCGCGCCGGCCGCGCACATAGATGGTCGAGAGGATACCGCGATTCATCGGCACCAGATGCGGCGTGAACGACACCACCACCTCGCGCCCGGCGGCCTTTGAAAACTCCTGATCGAGTTCGGCCATGTGGCGGTGGCCGCCAACGCCATAGGCGTGAAAGCCGTCCGACACCTCGCAGAACAGCATCTCCTCCTTGGCCGAACGGCCGGCGCCGGTGACGCCGGACTTGGCGTCGACGACGATGCCATCGGTCTCGATCGCTTTGGCCTTGAGAAGCGGCAACAGCGGCAGTTGCGCACAGGTCGTATAGCAGCCGGGATTGGCGATCAGCCGCGCCGCCTTGATCTCGCGCCGATACATTTCGACGAGGCCGTAGACCGCCTCCTTCTGCAACTCCAGCGCATGATGCTCGTGGCCGTACCACTTGGCATAAGCGGCTGGATCGCGCAGCCGGAAGTCGGCCGAGAGGTCCACCACCCTGGTCGCTGGTGCCTTGGCCAGCAGATCCTTGAGAACCTTTTGCGTGGTGGCATGCGGCAGCGCGCAGAACACCAGATCGAGCCCGACGCCCGCCCAGTCGATGTCGTCGATGGCGACGAGGCGCGGCAGGTCGTAGGGCGCAAGCTGCGGGAACACGTCGCCCATGCTCTGGCCGGCGCGGCGGTCGGCGGTCAGCACCTTCAGGTCGACGCGCGGATGCCTGAGCAGGAGCCGCACCAGTTCCGCGCCGGTGTAGCCCGAGGCGCCGAGAATGCCGATGGTCTTTTGGGTCACCATGATGAAAGCTCTTTCATACCGGTAGGGACGCAAGCCTCAAGCATCGCGCCGCCCGCTTGCGGACACCGCCGTCACCCTAACCGCTGCGAGAGAAACTGAAAGCACGCCGCGGGTCGGAGCCGGCGGCATGGGACGCGATCTTACGCAAAATCCCCTGCCCGCGCCGCAGCAATGCGGCGACGGCGAAGCGGGCAAAGCGAGGTCATCACGTCGATCATGGCCGCGCTATAGGCCCGCGCGGCGGCGCGGTCAAGCGAGGTCCATCCTCAGATCACCGGCCGCCACGCCTCCGGGATCACGCGGTAGCCGTCGCCGGCCTTCTCGACATGGCCGACGCCGGGGAACGGATAGTGGAAGCCCTGCACCCGCATGCGGTCCGCCACCAGCATATCATAGACGCGCCGCCGCGTCGCCTCGGCCTGGGCCGGGTCCTGATCGAATATCAGGTGCCAGCCGGGGTTTTGCGCGAACAGGCCGGGATCGTTGGTGACGTCCGACTGAATGAACACCTTGTCGCTGCCCGACGACAGGACGAACGAGGTGTGCCCCGGCGTATGTCCGACGGTGGCAAGGGCCAGAAGGCCCGGCGCCACCTCCTTGTCCCAGGCATAGGGCGTCACCTTGCGCTTGAGCGCGTCGAACACCCGGCGCGCGTTCTTGAACACGCCCTGCATCCGCTCGCCCGACGCCCGGCTCATCTCGCCGTCGTCCATGAAGAACGCCCATTCGCGCTCCGGTACCAGCACCTCGGCGTTGGGAAAGGCGGGGCTGCCATCGGCCTTGATCAGCCCGTTGATGTGGTCGCCATGGAAATGCGAGATCACCACGGCGTCGACCCTGGCCGGGTCGAACCCGGCGGCGGCGAAGTTGGCCGCGAACTGGCCGACCGCGCCCTTGCTGTTGGCGTGGGCCGCCTCGCCGTTGCCGGTGTCGATCACGATGAGCTTGTTGCCGGTGCGGACCGCGAGCGGGCCGAACGGGATGGTCCTGGTGTCGCGCGGCCGGAACAGCTTTTCCAGTGCCGCGCCGACCTCCTCGGGCTTGACGTTGGCAACGAAGCCGGCCGGCCTCGGAAAGGTGTTGGCGCCGTCGGACACCACGGTGACGAGGGCCTCGCCGATCCTGTAGCGGTAGTAGCCCGGTGCCTGACGGAGATCACCCCCGGGCGCCGTGGACTGAGCCTTGGCGGGCTGAGCCTTGGCGGACCGGGCGATGGCGGGCGTGGCGGCGAGCGCGGCGGCGCCGGCGAGAGCGTGGCGGCGTGTCATGGTCACCGCAAATCTCCTGAGGTCCCGTCGGTCCCCGTCTATCCAATCGCGAGACGCGGGCGCGTGGCAATCACAAAGCCGCGAGAGCGGTGCGTCAGATCAGCCCCCACAGCCAGCCGCCGATTTTCGACAACGCATCGCCAAACAGCAACAGCACCGCCGACCACACCAGCGCCGAGGTAACGTTGGCGATCTGGAATTGCAGATAGGGCATCTCGAAAATGCCGGCGGCGAGCGGCACCGTGGCGCGCAGCGGCCCGGAGAAGCGGCCGATGAAGATGCCCGGCACCCCCCACTTGCGCACGAACGCCTCCGCGCGCGGCAGCATGTCCGGATAGCGCGACAGCGGCCACAGTTTTGCGATGCGGTCCTTGAAGGTGAAGCCGATCCAGTACGACAGCCAGTCGCCGAGCGCGGCGCCTGCGGCGCCCGCAAGCCACACCGGCCAGAAGCTGACCTCCGACATCCCGACCATGGCGCCGATCGCCACCAGCGCCCCCCAGGCCGGGATGAACAGCGACAGGAACGCCAGCGACTCCCCGAACGCCAGCACGAACACGATGGGCCCGGCCCATACCGAGTGGTCGCGGATGAAATCGACCGCCCGCATGACCCAGTCTTCCATCGTCGCTCCTGTCGCGCGCCCGGCCGCCGCAGTGTGTCATACTTTAACGGTAGCGCTTTGCACTGTCTTTGCCGGGCTTGCCCCTGCAATCCATCCGTCTTTCAAGAAGATGGGGGCTCGGATCAAGTCCACGCATGACGGCGAAAACGCCGAAAGGCTCTCGGAGCATTTTTGCCTCGCCCCCATTTGGAGCCTTATCCGTGGCATAGTCGCGCAGCCGATTCGCGCAAGGCGCGCAGCCGCTATCCGATTTATGAAGTTCCATGCAAAAGCCATTGAAGAAAACCGCTAAAACGGCGACCGAAGATCTCTTTGCCGCGCCCCCGAAGGGGCGCCCGGCGGCACGCAGCGCGGCGCGGCCGGAGAGCGACGGCAGCTACACCGCCCGCGACATCGAGGTGCTGGAGGGGCTTGAGCCGGTGCGCCGGCGCCCCGGCATGTATATCGGCGGCACCGACGAGAAGGCGCTACATCACCTGTTCGCGGAAGTGATCGACAACTCCATGGACGAGGCGCTGGCCGGCCACGCCTCGTTCATCGAAGTCGAACTCAGCGCCGACGGCTTCCTCAGCGTCACCGACAACGGCCGCGGCATCCCGATCGATCCGCACCCGAAGTCGCCGGACAAGTCGGCGCTCGAAGTGATCATGTGCACGCTGCACGCCGGCGGCAAGTTCGACTCCAAGGTCTACGAGACCTCGGGCGGCCTGCACGGCGTCGGCGTCTCGGTGGTCAACGCGCTGTCGTCGCGGCTGGAGGTCGAGGTCGCGCGCGGCCAGCAGCTCTACCGGCTGGTGTTCGAGCGCGGCAAGCCGAAGGGCAAGCTGGAGCATCTCGGCAAGGTATCGAACCGCCGCGGCACCCGCGTCCGCTTCAAGCCGGACCCTGAGATTTTCGGCGCCAAGGCGGCATTCAAGCCGCAGCGCCTGTTCAAAATGAGCCGCGCCAAGGCGTATCTGTTCGGCGGCGTCGAAATCCGCTGGCGCTGCGATCCGGCGCTGATCGCCGGCCTCGACGGCGTGCCGGCCGAGGCGACGTTCCATTTCCCCGGCGGCTTGCGCGACTATCTCGGCGCCGCGGTCCACGGCAACGCGCTGGTGCATCCCGACATCTTCGCCGGCAACTCCGGCCGCAACGGCGCTCACGGCGCCTGCGAATGGGCGGTGGCATGGACGGCCGACGCCGACGGCTTCCTGATGTCGTACTGCAACACGGTGCCGACGCCGGACGGCGGCACCCACGAGAGCGGCATCCGCAGCGCGTTGTCGCGCGGCCTCAAGGATCACGCCGAACGCGCCGGGCTCGGCAAGCGCGCCGCCGCCATCACCGCCGAGGACGTTATGGTCAGCGCCGCGGTGATGCTGTCGGTGTTCGTGCGTGAGCCGGAATTCCAGGGCCAGACCAAGGACCGCCTCGCCACCGCCGAGGCACAGCGCATCGTCGAGCAGGCGGTCAAGGACCCGTTCGACCACTGGCTGTCCGCCAACCCGACGCAGGCCAACAAGCTATTGGAGTTTGTGCTCGAGCGCGCCGACGAGCGGCTGCGCCGCCGTCAGGAAAAGGAGGTCTCGCGCAAGACCGCGGTGCGCAAGCTGCGCCTGCCCGGCAAGCTCGCCGACTGCACCTCGACCGCCGCCGAAGGCTCCGAACTGTTCATCGTCGAGGGCGATTCCGCCGGCGGCAGCGCCAAGCAGGCGCGCGACCGCAAGACGCAAGCGGTGCTGCCGTTGCGCGGCAAAATTCTCAACGTGGCCTCGGCGACGCGCGACAAGCTCGCCGCCAACCAGCAGCTCGCCGACCTCGTGCAGGCGCTCGGTTGCGGTACCGGCGCAAACTATCGCGAGGACGACCTGCGCTATTCGCGCGTCATCGTCATGACCGACGCCGACGTCGACGGCGCCCACATCGCCTCGCTGCTCATCACCTACTTCTATCGGCTGATGCCGCGCCTGATCGACGAGGGCCATCTCTACCTCGCGGTGCCCCCGCTCTACCGCCTGACGCACGGTGCGAAAACCGTCTATGCGCGCGACGACGCCCACAAGGACCAGTTGCTGAAGACCGAGTTCCGCGCCAACGCCAACGTCGAGGTCGGCCGCTTCAAGGGCCTCGGCGAAATGATGCCGGCGCAGCTCAAGGAAACCACCATGGACCCGAGGAAGCGCACGCTGTTGCGCGTGGTGCTGGTGCCGGACGAGCGCGAGGACACCGCGGCCTCGGTCGAGCGGCTGATGGGCAACAAGGCGGAAGCGCGCTTCACCTTCATCTCCGAGCGCGCCGAGTTCGCGGACGAGGAATTGCTGGACGTATAGCCAAGCCCCCTCCCTTCCTTCCCTCGCGGGCGGGAAGGGTCAGGGTGGGGGTATCTCCGGCGAGCGCACATGCTCCGGCCGGACGCCAAGACCGACCATCCGCGCCGCCTGCCCCTGCAGCCACGGCCACGCATTGACAACGCGGATCAAGAGCGGCGGCCGCACGCCGTTTGGAGATGCGGCGAGCGCGGGCTTCACGATGCGGTTCTGCACCACGACCTGCATCGCCTGCGTCAGCCTGGTCGGCCACAGCCGCCGCTGGCGCACCTGATCGAGGTCGTCCTCGGACGGGCAGCCGTGGACGAGCTTGTCCGCCAGCAGGTTGGCGGCAGCGACCGCATCCTGCACCGCGAGGTTGACGCCGACGCCGCCGACCGGGGACATCGCATGCGCGGCATCGCCGATGCACAAAAACCCCGGTTTGGTCCAGCGCTTGAGCCGGTCGATGCGTACCGTCAGCAGCTTGACGTCGTCCCACGTCGCAATGTCGCCGGTGTGCGGCGCCAGGATCGGCGCGACATCCGCAACGGCGCGGCGGAAGGCATCGAGGCCCTCAGCCCTGATCGCCTCGAACTGTCCCTTGGCGATGACGAAGGCGCATTGCCAGTAGTCGCCGCGGTCGAGCGTCACCATCATCCGCCCGGCGCGGATGCGTGCCAGCACCGGCTCGCTGTCGCGGTCCTTGTGCACCTTGAACCACAGCACGTCGATCGGCGCACCGATGTCCTCGATGTCGAGCCCCGCCCGGGCGCGTAAAACCGAGTGCCGGCCGTCGCAGGCGACCGTCAGCGCCGCCCTGATCTCCAACGGCCCCTCCGCATCGCGGGCCGCCACGCCGGTCACGGTCTCGCCGGAGCGAATGAGGTCGGTGGCTTCCGTCCGCATCAGCAGCCGGAACGAGGGATAGCGCCGCGCGCTGTCCGCAAGGAAGTCGAGAAAGTCCCACTGCGGCATGAAGGCGATGAAGGGGTACTTCATATCGAGAGAACTGAAGTCGGCGATGCGCATCGTCGCGTCGCCGAACTCGCCGCCGAGCCGCCGCAGTTCCTGATGCGGCCGCTTGAGAAAGCCGTCGATCAGGCCAAGCTCATCCATCACCTCGAGGGTCGAGGGATGCACGGTGTCGCCGCGGAAGTCGCGCAGGAAATCGCCATGCTTTTCCAGCACCACGGTGTCGATGCCGGCCCGCGCCAGTAGCAACCCGAGCATCATGCCGGCCGGCCCGCCGCCGGCCACGCAACAGCGGGCGGCAAGCGTTCGCCCTGCGGATTGCGGTGGCGCATCGGTCCCGGCCATCCTGTCTCCATTTCCGCCTTGTTGTCCGCCCGGCACGGCACCGCTCAGTAGCACCGACCCCGGCGTTCCCGACCCGGATTCCGGCCGGTTTGGCCCGGTGACCCCTACGATCACACCGAACTATTAAGGTTTTTTCGAGCTAGCCTGGCCGTCGCGCATTGACATTGGCGCATTCCCGCCTATGTTCCGGCCAACGCGGCCCGGTATCGAAGCGCGATATCCCGATTTGCCGCCTGTTCGCGTAGCTCACTGTCCCCCCCGTGCTTTTCGAGAGCGTGCCGTTCCGGGGCGAGCGCGACACACCTGATCCCGAGAGCCAGACGGCGGCTTCGTGCAGAGGCTTGATGTCCTTTTCCAATCTCGGCCTGTCCGACAAAGTGCTGGCTGCCGTCACGGCCGCCGGCTACACCACCCCCACCCCCATCCAGGAACAAGCGATCCCCCACGTTCTCGCCCGGCGCGACGTGCTCGGCATCGCCCAGACCGGCACCGGTAAGACCGCCGCGTTCGTGCTGCCGATGCTGACGCTGCTTGAAAAGGGCCGCTCCCGCGCCCGCATGCCGCGAACGCTGATCCTCGAACCGACCCGCGAGCTTGCCGCCCAGGTCGCCGAAAGTTTTGAGAAATACGGCGCCGGCCAAAAACTCAACGTGGCGCTGCTGATCGGCGGCGTCTCGTTCGGCAACCAGGACCTCAAGCTGACGCGCGGCGTCGATGTCCTGATCGCCACGCCGGGCCGGCTGCTCGATCACACCGAGCGCGGCGGCCTGCTGCTGACCGGCGTGGAAATGCTGATCATCGACGAAGCCGACCGCATGCTGGACATGGGCTTCATCCCCGACATCGAGCGCGTCTGCAAGCTCGTTCCCTTCACCCGGCAGACCCTGTTCTTCACCGCGACGATGCCGCCGGAAATCCGCCGCATCACCGAGACTTTTCTGCACAACCCGCAGAAGGTCGAAGTCTCCCGCCCCGCCTCCACCGCCGTCACCGTTTCGCAATCCTATGTCACCACCGGCCGCGATCCGCACGACAAGCGCGAGACCCTGCGCCGCCTGCTGCGCGACGCCGCGGATTTGCACAACGCCATCATCTTCTGCAACCGCAAGCGCGACGTGGCGACACTGGTGCGCTCGCTGCAACGCCACGGCTTCAGCGCCTGCGCGCTGCACGGCGACATGGACCAGTCGGCGCGCATGGCCTCGCTCGACGCCTTCCGCAAGGGCGAGACGCCGCTGCTGGTCGCCTCCGACGTTGCCGCCCGCGGTCTCGACATTCCCGAGGTCAGCCACGTCTTCAATTTCGACGTGCCCTACCACCCCGACGATTATGTCCATCGTGTCGGTCGCACCGGCCGCGCCGGTCGCCACGGCACCGCCGTCACCATCGTCGCCCCGTCCGATACCAAGTCGCTCGCCTCGATCGAGAAACTGATCGGGCTGACCATCCCTTGCGCCGACGCTGAGGGCGCCGCCCCGCCGGCGCATACCGACGAGCCTGCACCGGCGGCCGAGGCCGCCCCCGCAAGCGGGCGGGCCCGCAAGCCGCGTCGCGAGTCGCAGCGCTCATCCGGCGGCCGCGGCCGCAAGAATGGCGCGGTGCCGCAAGCTCCGGCCGCTCAGCAGCCCGCTTCGATCGGCCGCACGCCGTTTGCAGCCGCCCCACGCCGCGCCGCCGCCAACGCCGAGCCGGCCGACCACTCCCACCTCCCCGCCTTCCTGCTGCGCCCGGTGCCGGCGCGCGGCTGAGGCCGCCGCCCCGCATCCCCACCGGAGCGGCTACCGCTCCGGCCCCTCGACATTCCGCCCAGAACAGGCTTGTGAACGAAGGCACAGGCCCGTCCGGCTTGTGTCCGGTCGAGCCCGTCGCAGCGGCGTTTACCGGGCGTTCATCCCCGTCCCCTACGGTAACCTTGTATTTTGAGCGATAGTATCAAGACTTTATCAGGCTTACCGCCTGATGTCGGGGACGGAACGTGCTTGGCATCCTGGACGAACACGAACGGTCGATGGCCTTTTGCGAGGTCGCGCTCGACCAGATCAAGTCGCAGCGGCACGCTGCCATCCCGCGCAACTACGAAATCTGGTACGTCTACGCGACGGGCTTCAACGCCGCCCTCAACCGCATCGTCACCGAGACGCTGCAACGCTCCGGCCAGTTGACCGAATCCGACCTGCAGCAGATCTACGAAACCTACCTCTCGCATTCGCGCACCACCGACCGCATCGACGAGGTCGGCACCCGCGTCATCGGCGAGATCGACGGCGCGATGGCGCTGATCGGCGATGCTCTCGGCATGACGTCGAGCTTCGGCCACCGGCTGGCCGGCGCGCACCGCAGCCTCGCCGGCGCCAACGACCGCGCCTCGGTGATGGCGGTGGTTGAGTCGCTGGTCGCGGCCACCCGCGACATGCAGGCCACCAACGAGGCCCTGCAGGCCCGCCTCGCCGCCTCCAAGAGCGAGATCAGCAGCCTGCAGCAAAGCCTGCAGGCGATCCACGCCGCGACCCTGACCGACCCTCTGACCGAACTTGGCAACCGCAAATTCTTCGACCGCGCCATCGCCCGCGCCGTCGCGCAGGCGTCGGCCAACCGCGAGCCGCTGTCGCTTTTGATGTGCGACATCGACCACTTCAAGTCCTTCAACGATAACTACGGCCACCTGACCGGCGACCAGGTGCTGCGGCTGGTGGCGCTGGCGCTCAAGCAGAACGTCAAGGGACAGGACATTGCCGCGCGCTACGGCGGCGAGGAGTTCGCTGTGGTGTTGCCGGCGACCGCGCTGCGCCCGGCGCTGACGGTCGCCGACCACATCCGCCGCGCGGTGATGTCGAGAGAGCTGAAGAAAAAATCGACCGGCGAGACGCTCGGCCGGGTCACCATTTCGGTCGGCGTGTCGATGCTGCACCCGGGCGATGATGTCAACTCGCTGATCGAGCGTGCCGACGATTGCCTCTATACGGCCAAGCGCAACGGCCGCAACCGCGTGGTGTGCGAGACCGACCCGGAATACGCCGCAACCTACCGCCCCAGCGTCGCTTAAAGCGTTTTCAAGCGAAGCATGCCCTCGGGCTTGACCCGAGGGTGGAAACCGGCCTTCGCCGGCCAGAGCCGGCTTCGGTCGGCGTCGGCCGGTTCGCGCTAAGAAAACGCGCTAAACAACAATCTAGAGCTCCGCTTCTGAGTCCATCGAGAAGCGGAAGAGCTCTAGGATTTGCTGCGGCCCTGCCGCCGGCCGGCTTTGGCGGCCTTTGCCGCCGCCACGCGATGCGCGACCGCGATCGCCCCACGGGCCCATTCCGCCAGTTCGTCGGGATCGTCGTAAAGCCGCTCCGGCAGCGACCAGTACGAGTTCACCGTGACGGTGCGGCCCCTCGCCTCGTACTGAAACGGCTTTGCACCTTCCGCCGCGAAACGCGGCCGCGTCGTCTCATCGACCTTCAGCAGCACGACGCCGCGCAGCGCCAGCGCGAAGGTGACGCCCTCGGCGCCGATGCCGTGACCGGAGAACATGCGTCGGATCGACACCGGCCCGAGTGCGGAAAACAATTCGGCAAGGGCCTCGCGATCCATCGCGACGGCCGTGCCTCAATCCTCGGCGGGCGCCGGCGCCGGCACGAGCTGCACCGATTCGCCGCAGCCGCAGGCGCCGGTCTGGTTCGGATTGTTGAACACGAACTCCGCCGACATCCTGGTGGTCTTGTAGTCCATCTCGGTGCCGAGCAGGAACAGCACCGCCTTGGGATCGACCAGAATGCGCACGCCCTTGTCCTCGACCACCTCGTCGGTGGGGCGGATGTCATGGGCGTATTCCACCGTGTAGGACATGCCGGCGCAGCCGCCGTTCTTGACGCCGACGCGCAGGCCCACGATCTCGGAATCGGCACGGCCGGAGAGTTCGCGCACCCGCGCGGCGGCAGCCTCGGTGAGCCGCATCACCTGCGGGCGGGCCCGCTTCGGCTTCGGCGTGACGACGGTGGCGGTCGGGGTCATCTCTGTCATGTGGTCAGTCCCGTGCGGCGATTCAATGCAACCAGAAGACACGCATCACCACATATTCAGCACCAGCCGCGCCTCGTCGGACATGCGGTCCGGCGTCCACGGCGGATCAAACACGATGCTGACGCCGACGACGCCGACGCCGGGCACGCTGGCGACGGCGTTCTCCACCATGGTCGGCAGTTCCGCCGCCGCCGGGCAGTTCGGCGTGGTCAGCGTCATCACGATATCGACCGCGCGGTCGTCCTTGATGTCCACCTTGTAGATCAGGCCGAGTTCATAGATATCGGCCGGAATCTCGGGGTCGTACACCGTCTTGAGCGCGGCGACGATCTCGGTGCCGAGGCGCTCGGTTTCCTCCGGCGGCAGCGCCGACGCGGTGGCATCGACAGTCGCCTCATGGGTATCGGTTTCGCTCATGCAAACAAATCCTGCGCCTTGATCAGGGCCTCGGCCAGCGCATCGACCTCGGCCGGCGTATTATACATCGCAAACGAGGCACGGCACGTGGCGGTTTCGTTGAACCGCTCCAGAAGCGGCATCACGCAGTGGGTTCCAGCGCGGACCGCGACGCCCGCACGGTCGATCACGGTGGCGATGTCGTGGGGGTGGGCGCCCTTCATGGTGAAGGAAATCAGCGGGCCGCGCTCGCGCGGGTTGCCGACGATGCGCAGCGAATTGATGCCGCGCAGACGCTCCACCGCGTAGTCCACCAGCTTCTGCTCGTGCGCGGCGATACGCTCCTTGCCGATCGATTCGACATAGTCGATCGCCGCCCCCAACCCGATCGCCTGGACGATGGCCGGGGTTCCGGCCTCGAACCTGTGCGGCGGCTCGCCATAGGTGACGACGTCCTGCATCACGTCCTTGATCATCTCGCCGCCGCCCATATAGGGCCGCATCGTCGCGAGCAGATCGTAGCGGCCGTACAGCACGCCGATGCCGGTCGGGCCGTACAGCTTGTGGCCAGTGAAGACGTAGAAATCGGCGCCGATGTCCTGCACGTCGATGGTCATATGCACCGCCGCCTGGCTGCCGTCCACCAGTACCGGGATGCCGCGCGCGTGCGCAAGCGCCACCACTTCTTTCACCGGCACCAGCGTGCCGAGCGCGTTCGACATCTGGGTGATGGCGACGAGCTTCGTACGCGGCGACAACAGCTTCTCGAACTCGTCGATCAGAAAATTGCCGTCGTCGTCGACCGGCGCCCACTTGATCACCGCGCCGTGCCGCTCGCGCAAAAAATGCCACGGCACGATATTGGAGTGGTGTTCGAGGATCGACAGCACGATCTCGTCGCCCGCGCCGATATTCGGCTCGCCCCACGACGAGGCGACGAGGTTGATCGCCTCGGTGGCGTTGCGGGTGAAGATGATTTCCTCGTGGCGCGCGGCGTTGAGGAAGCGCGCCACCTTCTCGCGCGCGCCCTCGTAGCCCTCGGTCGCGGCGTTGGCGAGGTAGTGCAGGCCGCGATGCACGTTGGCGTATTCGTAGCTGTAGGCTTCCGTCATGCGCTCCAGCACGGCGGACGGCTTTTGCGCCGAGGCGGCGTTGTCGAGATAGACCAGCGGCTTGCCGTAGACCTGCATCGCCAGCGCGGGAAAGTCGGCCCGCACGCGGGCGACATCGTAGGCGCCGTTGGCGACCGCCGAATGCGTGGTCATGACCGCGCCTTGAGCCAGCGCTCCGCCGCCGTTTCCGCCGCCTCGCGCAACGAATCGTCGGCGATCGTCTCGATCGCCTCGCCGACGAATGCCTGAATCAGCATCGCCTGCGCTTCCTTCTCGGGCAGGCCGCGTGCGCGCAGGTAGAACAGCAGGCTGTCGTCGAGCGCGCCGGTGGTGGCGCCGTGGCCGCAGGTCACGTCGTCGGCAAAGATCTCCAGCTCGGGCTTGTTGTCAGCCTCTGCCTCGTCCGAGAGCAGCAGCGCCCGCGTCATCATCTTGGCGTCGGTCTTCTGCGCGTCGGGGTGGACGTTGATGCGGCCCTGGAACACCGAGCGCGCGCTGTCATCGACCACCGCGCGAAACTCCTCGCGGCTGTCGCAGTTCGGCACCGCGTGGTCGAGCACCAGCGTGGCGTCGCCGTGCTGGCGGTCCTTCAACAGGTTGATGCCGTTGATCGAGGCGTGGGTGTCCTCGCCGTTGAAACGGATGAACGCCTGATAGCGGCTGACATGCGCGCCGGTGGTGATGCTGAAGCTGTTGAAACGCGCCTTCGCGCCAAGCGTGACGATCGCGGTCGAGATGTTGGCCGCGTCGTGGGCATCCTCGACCAGGCGGACGTGTTCGAGCGCCGCGTCGTCGCCGAGCCAGATCACCACGGCGTCGTGCGTCTGATAGTCGTGGGCACCTTCGGCGGTGACAAAACTCTCGACCAGCGTCGCCTGCGCGTTCTTGCCGAGTTGCAGGAACGAGCGGGTCGCGATCGAAACCGCCGATTGCGTCGCCACATGCACGATATGCAGCGGCTTTTCCGGCCTGGCGCCATCCGCCACGCCGAGCACCACGCCATCGGTCGCAAGCGCGGCATTGAACGCCACCATGACGTCGTTGGTCGCGTTGGTGCGCAACAGATCGGCGCGCACCGCGTTGGCCTCGTCGCCGAGCACCGCGCAGAGCCGGCGCAGCGTCACGCCGGCATCCGGCGCGTCGGACAACTCCGCGGCGAACACGCCATCGACCAGCACGAACCGCGTCGTGCCGGTCACGTCGAGCTTCGCCAGCGCCGCCTTCGCCCGCGCCAGCGCCGCCTCGTCGGGCACCGCGGCGAGCGGGGCGACCTGACCCAGCAGCGCGCGCAGGTCAGTGTATTTCCATTCCTCGATACGCCGGTGCGGCAGGCCGCGGGCGGCGAAATCGGCGAACGAAGCCGCGCGCACATCTGCGACCGGCCCCGTGCCCGGCAACCGGCTGCGTGCGTCCGCGAACAGATCGTTCGGGGCGTGCTCCGGGGCAGGCTTGAGCAATGCAACGTTCATGGCGGACCTGTCAGGCAGCCTTGTCTTCGAACTGGGCGTAGCCGGATTCCTCGAGCTCGAGCGCCAGCTCCTTGCCGCCGCTCTTCACCACCCGGCCGTGCGACATCACATGCACGACGTCGGGGACGATGTAGTTGAGCAGCCGCTGATAGTGGGTGATGACGACGAAACCCCGATCAGGCGTGCGCAGCGCGTTGACGCCGTCGGCGGCGATCCGCAGCGCGTCGATGTCGAGGCCGGAATCCATCTCGTCGAGGATGCACAGGCTCGGCTCGAACAGCGCCATCTGCAGCACCTCGTTGCGCTTCTTCTCGCCGCCGGAGAAACCGACATTGACGCCGCGCTTGAGCATGTCCTGCGGAATGTTGAGGCGGGTGCAGACCTCGCGGACCTTCTTGAGAAAATCGGGCGTCGACATCTCAGCCTCGCCGCGCGCCTTGCGCTGCGCGTTGAGCGCGGTGCGCAGGAAATTCATGGTGGCGACGCCGGGGATTTCGACCGGATACTGGAAGGCGAGGAACACGCCCTTGGCGGCGCGCTCGTCCGGCTCCATGGCGAGCAGGTCATCGCCCTCGAACAAAATCTCGCCGTCGGTAACTTCATAGCCCGGCTTGCCGGCGATGACATGGCTCAGCGTCGATTTGCCGGAGCCGTTCGGCCCCATGATGGCGTGGACCTGGCCCTTGTTCACGGTCAGCGTCAGGCCGTGGAGGATCTCGCGATCCTCGACGCGGACCTTCAGGTTGTTGACTTCGAGCAGCGCGCTCATCCCACACTTCCTTCCAGCGAGATCGAGATCAGCTTCTGCGCCTCGACCGCAAATTCCATTGGCAGTTGCTGCAACACGTCCTTGACGAAGCCGTTGACGACGAGGCCGACCGCTTCCTCCTGCGACAGCCCGCGCTGCACGCAGTAGAACAGCACATCCTCGGAAATCTTCGAGGTGGTTGCTTCGTGCTCGAACAGCGCCGACGAATTCTTGGCCTCGACATAGGGCACGGTGTGCGCGCCGCACTTGTCGCCGATCAGCAGCGAATCGCAGGCGGTGAAGTTGCGGGCGCCGGTTGCCTTGCGGTGCGCGCTGATCAGGCCGCGATAGGTGTTTTGCGACTTTCCGGCGGCGATGCCCTTGGAGATCACCCGGCTCGTGGTGTTCTTGCCCAAGTGAATCATCTTGGTGCCGGAATCGACCTGCTGATAGCCGTTGGAAATGGCGATCGAATAGAATTCGCCGCGCGAGTTGTCGCCGCGCAGGATGCAGCTCGGATACTTCCAGGTGATCGCCGAGCCGGTCTCCACCTGCGTCCATGAAATCTTCGAGTTGCGGCCGCGGCAGTCGCCACGCTTGGTGACGAAGTTGTAGATGCCGCCCTGCCCCTCGGAGTTGCCAGGATACCAGTTCTGCACCGTCGAGTATTTGATCTCGGCGTCGTCGTGGGCGATCAGTTCGACCACGGCGGCGTGCAACTGGTTCTCGTCACGCTGCGGCGCGGTGCAGCCTTCGAGATAGCTGACGTAGGCGCCCTTGTCGGCGATGATCAGCGTGCGCTCGAACTGCCCGGTGTTCTTCTCGTTGATGCGGAAGTAGGTGGACAATTCCATCGGGCAGCGCACGCCCGGCGGCACGTAGACGAACGAGCCGTCGGAGAACACCGCCGAGTTCAGCGTGGCGAAAAAGTTGTCGGAGGTCGGCACCACGCTGCCGAGATATTTCTGCACCAGTTCGGGGTGCTCGCGGATGGCGTGCGAGATCGGCATGAAGATCACGCCGGCCTTCTTCAGTTCGGCCTGGAAGGTGGTCGCCACCGACACCGAATCGAACACCGCATCGACCGCGACGCGGCGCTCCTCGGGGGCGCCCTCGCCGTCCGGCCGCACCACGCCGGCGAGAATCTCCTGCTCGCGCAGCGAAATGCCGAGCTTCTCGTAGGTGCGCAGGATTTCGGGATCGACCTCGTCGAGCGAGGCGAGCGCCTTCGTCTGCTTCGGCGCGGCGTAATAATAGAGGTCCTGGTAATCGATTTTTGGATAATCGACACGCGCCCAGGTCGGCTCGGCCATGGTCTGCCAGCGGCGGAAGGCTTCCAACCGCCATTCCAGCATCCATGCCGGTTCGTCTTTCTTGGCCGAAATGAAGCGGACGGTATCTTCGTCCAGGCCTTTCGGGGCCTTTTCGGATTCGATCAGCGTCTCGAATCCATAGCGATACTGGTCAACGTCGATCTGGCGAACCCGATCGACCGTTTCCTGAACGGCTGGCATTTTTATTCCTCCGCTCGCGGTTTCAAGGACCGCGGTGGATCACGGCCTCAACTTACGACATCCGGCGGCCGAACGCACGGCCTTTTTAGAACTGTTCAAGCACAAACTCCAGAGCTTTAGCCGGTGGCGCTGTCCAACTGTCGAGATAGTGTTTTGGCGAGCTTTTTCCAGACCGCGACGCAGCGTTCCACCTCCTCGAGCGTCGTATCCCGGCCGAGACTGAGTCGCACGGCGCCGGCCACGAGATCAGGCGCCGCGCCCATCGCCACTAGCACATGCGAGGGTTGCACCTTGCCCGAAGAACACGCAGCCCCGGAGGACACTGCGACCCCTTCGAGGTCGAAGCCGATGATGGCGGTTTCGGCCTTCACGCCGGGAGCGGCGAACAGCGTGGTATTGGGCAGGCGCGGCTCCGACTCAGCGAAAATCACCGTGCCGGGCACCGCTTTCAGCCCCGCCTCCAGTTGAGCATGAGATTGCCGCATTCGGGCCACGTCAGACGCCATCGTGCGCATCGTGGCCGCGACGGCGGCGCCGAAGCCGACGATGCCGACGACGTTCTCGGTGCCGGCGCGGCGGCCGCGCTCCTGCCCGCCGCCGCGGATCAGCGCCGGGCCGGGCACGATGCGTTCGGTCAGGACCAGCGCGCCGACGCCCTTCGGGCCGCCGATCTTGTGGCTCGAAACGGTCAGAAGATCGCAGCGCATACTATTGATATCGCAAGCGGTCTTCCCGAGTGCCTGAACCGCATCCACGTGCAGCGCGCCTTGCCCCTCGTGCACCAGCGCCGCGATCTCGGCGACCGGCTGCAACGCGCCGGTCTCGTTGTTGGCGGCCATCACCGACACCAGCGCCGGCCCTTCGGCGAGAAGCGTGCGCAAGGCGGCGAGATCGACCACTCCGCTCGGGCCGACTGGAATCAGCGTGATCGCTTCCGGCATAAAGCCGCCGCCGGCCAGCACCGAGGGGTGCTCGACCGCCGACACCAGAAGCCGCCGCAGCGGCGGCCCGTCGCCACGCCGCAAGCCCGGCATCAGCGCCAGCGCGTTGGCCTCTGTGCCGCCAGAGGTGAACACGACATTGCGCGGCTCGCTGCCGGTCGCCTCCGCCACCACCGCGCGCGCATCCTCGACAAGCCGCCGCGCGGAGCGACCCTCGGCATGCACCGACGACGGATTGCCGACTACATCGAAGGCCGCAGTCATGGCCTCGCGCGCCTCGCCTCTGAGCGGCGCGGTAGCGTTCCAGTCGAGATAGACACGGGACGGCATGTCGTTGGACCTGAGCGGTGAAGCAGTTGCGGCGCACGCTACTCCGCGTCCGGCTACGCCTCAACAGGCGCATCCCGCAGGTTCCCCCGCCGCACGGCGGTCAAGATGCTTGCTTTTTGCCCCACCGCTCATGGTAGAACGCCGCAGGTTTTCTGGCCGGCGCCACTCGGCGCCACTTGGTGTGCCGGCGCCGGACCCGGTGGATGCTTGCGCAAGGCCGCGCCACGACCCGCTGGTCGATCCCTGAAGCGGTCGATCCCTCAAGGACGTCTCAAGGACTCTCGATGCCCGAAGTGATTTTTACCGGCCCGGCGGGCCGCCTCGAAGGCCGCTACCACCCCGCCAAGCAGAAGAACGCGCCGATCGCCATGGTGCTGCACCCTCATCCGCAGTTCCACGGCACCATGAATCACCAGATCGTCTACCAGTGCTACTATGCCTTCGTGGCGCGTGGCTTCTCGGTGCTGCGCTTCAACTTCCGCGGCGTCGGCCGCAGCCAGGGCTCGTTCGACCACGGCACCGGCGAACTGTCGGACGCGGCCGCCGCCCTCGACTGGGCGCAGACCATCAACCCGGAAGCACGTGCCTGCTGGGTTGCCGGCTTCTCGTTCGGCGCCTGGATCGGCATGCAGCTTCTGATGCGCCGCCCCGAGGTCGAGGGTTTTATCTCCATCGCCCCGCCAGCCAATCTCTACGACTTCTCGTTTCTCGCCCCCTGCCCGTCGTCGGGCCTGATCGTCCACGGCGACAAGGACCTCGTGGCGCCGGCCAAGGACATCAACACGCTGGTCGAGAAGCTGAAGACGCAGAAGGGCATCATCATCGAGCAGCAGGTCATTCCCGGCGCCAACCACTTTTTCGACGGCAAGCTGGAGCCGCTGATGGAGACGGTGACCAACTATCTCGACATGCGGCTCGCCAACGTGCGGTAGGCGCAGGCGTATCCCGGATGCGCTGCGGCACAGCGTTCTGCTGCGCTGATCCGGGATCATCAGGACATACTGCGCCTGCAACGGTCCCGGCTCTGTGGCGCACCGTTTCACGCTGCGCCACGTCCGGGACACCTAGCTTCAAGGCCGCACTAGCACACCGCCGGTGAGCGGCGCGGCCACGCCGGTGGTCGCCGGATACGTCAGCGGCAGGCCGTGCAGCGAGCGCACCGCAAGATAAGCAAACGCCTGCGCTTCGATGGCGTCGCCCGACCAGCTCAAATCGTCTGCCCTCCGCACCTCGGCCGGCTCTAGCCGATCCGCCAGCCAGCGCATCATGGTGGCGTTGCGCGCGCCGCCGCCGGCGATCACCCAGTGACGCACCGGGCGCGGCAAAAGGCGTGTGCTGCGTACAATCGCCTCGACCGTGAACATCGTCAGTGTCGCCGCGCCGTCGGCCACCGCGCCTCCCGGCGGCGGCAGGCCGGCAAAGTCGTTGCGGTCGAGCGATTTCGGCGGCGGTTTTGCGAAGAACGGACGATCCAGCGCGGCGGCAAGCCATGCGTCGTCGACGTGCCCCTGCGCCGCCAGCCGCCCGCCGGCATCGAACGGCGCGCCGGTCGCGCGCATCATGAAATCGTCGAGCAAGGCGTTGCCGGGGCCGACATCGCAGGCGATCAGCGTGTCGCCGTCGACATAGCTGACGTTTGCGACGCCACCGATATTGATCACCGCCACCGGCTCGGCGAGCGCCACGCCGCGCGTCAGCGCCCGGTGATAGACCGGCACCAGCGGCGCGCCCTGCCCGCCGGCCGCGACATCGGCGGCGCGAAAATCGTGGACGACGGCGATGCCGGTGGCGCGCGCCAGCGCCGCGCCGTCACCGATCTGCACCGTCAGCCGCTGGTCGGGCCGATGCAGCACGGTCTGGCCATGGAACCCGACGACATCGATCTCGCCGGCGATAAGGCCGTTGTCACGCAGGAACGCGGCCACCGCCTCGACATGGGCACGGGTGACGATCCGCTCCGCCTCGGCCAGCACACCGGGCCGCGCCGCGCGCACCGTCAGCCCCGCCGCATCCGTCAGCGCCTGCCGCAGCAGCGCACGCTCATTGTCATGATAGGGCCGATAGCCGCTCGGCCCGAACGCGGCGATCCGCTCGCCGTCGGTGTCCAGCAGCGCGACGTCCACCCCGTCCAGCGAGGTACCGCTCATCAAGCCGATTGCCTTCATGCCCGCTCCCGCCGCCTTGTGCCGGGCGGCGACATCTTATAATCCCACCGGCATCGTTAAGACGGCGGAAATCCCTTGCCGCTGCAACCGCAAAAGCCCGTCATGACCGCGTTCAAATCCGACTTCCTCAACGTGCTCGCCAGCCGCGGCTTCATCCATCAGGTGTCTGACGCCGAGGGGCTGGACGCGCTCGCTGCGCGGCAGGAGATCGTGGCCTATATCGGCTACGACTGCACCGCGCCCTCGCTGCATGTCGGGCACCTGTTGTCGATCATGATGCTGCACTGGCTGCAGGAAACCGGCAACAAGCCGGTGACGCTGATGGGCGGCGGCACCACGCGGGTCGGCGACCCCTCCGGCCGTGACGAGACGCGGCGGTTACTCACCATCGAGCAGATCGACGCCAACAAGGCATCGATCAAGACCACGTTCGCAAAATTCCTGCGCTTCGGCGACGGCACGTCCGATGCGGTGATGGCCGACAACGCCGAGTGGCTGACGAAACTCAACTACATCGAGATGCTGCGCGACATCGGCCGCCACTTCTCGGTCAACCGCATGCTGACGATGGACTCGGTCCGCATGCGGCTGGAACGCGAGCAGGAACTGTCGTTCATCGAATTCAACTACATGATCCTGCAAGCCTACGATTTCGTCGAGCTGGCGCGGCGGCTGGGCTGCAACCTGCAAATGGGCGGCTCCGACCAGTGGGGCAACATCGTCACCGGCATCGACCTCGGCCGCCGCATGGGCACCCACCAGCTCTATGCGCTGACCTGCCCGCTGCTCACCACGGCCTCCGGCGCAAAAATGGGCAAGACCGCCGCCGGCGCGGTGTGGCTCAACGCCGACATGCTGCCGGTCTACGACTATTGGCAGTTCTGGCGCAACACCGAGGACGGCGACGTCGGCCGCTTCCTCAAACTGTTCACGTTGCTGCCGCTCGATGAGATCGCGCGTCTGGCCGCGTTGCAGGGCGCGGATATCAACGAGGCCAAGAAGGTGCTGGCCACCGAGGCCACCGCGCTGATGCACGGCCGCGAGGCCGCGCTTGCGGCGGAAGCCACCGCGCGCAAGACCTTCGAGGAAGGCGCGATCGCCGACAGCCTGCCGACGCTCGAAGTCGCCCGCGCCGAACTCGAAGCCGGCATCGGCGTGCCGGTGCTGTTCGTGCGCGCCGGGCTTGCCGCGTCCAACGGCGAGGCGCGGCGCCAGATCAAGGGCGGCGGCTTGCGCGTCAACGATGTGCCGGTGACGGACGAGAAGATGGCGGTGACGGCCGGCCACCTGACGGCCGAAGGCGTGATCAAGCTCTCCGCCGGCAAGAAGCGCCACGTCCTTGTGCGGCCTGCATAGCAGCCCGCAAGATCGAGACCTAGCACACGTCCCCATGTCCGCTTCATAACGGGCCTGGCCGGTTCGCGTTGCCGGCAAGAGGGCCAATATGGAGAACACCAGATCCGCGCCGGGGGCGCGTGCCACTGCCGCCACCCTCCTCGGCGTCTGTTTCGCCCTCACACTGATCGGCCGCGGCAGCTCGGAGAGTTTCACCGTCTTCCTGTTGCCGATCTCGCAAGGGTTCGGCTGGGACCGCGCCGAAGTGGTCTCGATCTACTCGCTCGCGGCGCTCGCCAGCGGGCTTGCCTCGCCGCTCGCGGGGCGACTGTTCGATCGCCTCGGCCCACGCGCGGTGTACATCGTCGGGCTCGCGCTGTTCGGCCTCGGCTTCTCGCTTGCGGCCTTCGCCTCGCGGCTATGGCAGTTGCAACTCTGCCTTGGCATCGCCGTAGGGTTCGGGCTGTCCTGCCTCGGCACCGTGCCGCACTCGGTGCTGCTCGGGCGCTGGTACGGGCCGCGGCTGCCGACGGCCATGGCGGTGGTCTATTCCGCAACCGGCGTCGGCGTGCTGCTGATGCTGCCGCTGTCGCAGATCCTGATCGACCATCTCGGCTGGCGCGGTGCCTATCATGCGCTTGGCGCAGCACTTCTGGTCCTCATCGTGCCCCTGATGCTGATGCCGTGGCAGCACTGGGCAAAAGGCAGCGGCGGCCTTGCGGCAGCGGGCACCCGACCGCTCGCCGCCGGCGACTGGACGCTCCTGAGCGCCATGCGCCATCACGTCTTCTGGTCGCTGTTCTCGACGTTCTTCTTCACCGCGATCGGCGTCTACGCCATTTCAGTGCAGGTGGTCGCCTATCTGGTGGAGGCCGGATTTCCGCCGTTGCAGGCGGCCTCGGCCTGGGGTTTCAGCGGCGTCGTGCTGGTGATCGGCATGCTGACGATAAGCTGGCTCGACGCCATCATCGGACGTCGCCGCGCCATTTTGCTGAGCTACGCCATGACATCGATCGGCCTCGTCATGCTGTGGCTTCTGCAACGCTTCCCGACGCTGTGGCTCTTGGCCGGCTTTCTCCTGTTTTTCGGCTCGACCATCGGCTCGCGCGGCCCCCTGATCACCGCGGTCGCCATGCAAATCTTCCGCGGCAAGCGCGCCGGCATCATTTTCGGCACCATCTCGATCGGCAGCGGGCTCGGCGCCGCGCTCGGATCATGGAGCGGCGGCCTGATCCACGACCTGACCGGCAGCTACGATCTGGTGATCGGATTCGCGCTCATCAGCATCTGGATCGGCATGATCCCGTTCATGACGGTCAAGGCACTGCGGGAGTGAGGGTCAATCGTTGCCGGGAAATTCGGACGTATTGTTCTGCCGCCCGGTGTTGAACTCAAAAATCTTGCGCAGCACGCCGGGCGCCATCGCCGAGATCGGATTGACGCGCAGCACCGGCTGGCCGGGCGTGCCGACCACCTCGTAGGTGACGCCGATCAGCCCCTCGTTGCTGCCGCCACCGAGAAACAGCCCGACAATGGGAATCTGCCCGAACATGTTGTTGAGGCCGTACATCGGCACGAAAGTGCCGTTCATGCGCACGCGGTTGGCGCCGTAGTCGATGATACCTTCGATGGTCGCGCCGACCGCCGGCCCCTTCACCACACCTTCCTTGATCGTGAGCTGCCCGCTCTTGCGGGTAAACTCTGCACGCATCCGCGAGAAGCCGATGCCGGACTTGCCGGGCACGCCGGAGGTGTTGCCGGCGACGCGATCGAGCGCGCTCTCGCCGCGGATGGTGAAGTCGCGGACGTTGAGCAGTCCCTCGCGCGCCACCGGCTCCGCGACCGGCGGCTCCATCGCCAGCGCCAGCCGGCCGCCGTACATCTTGGCGTAGACGTCGGTGAAGCGGAAGAACGCGCCGGCGTCGTCGGTCTCCAGATAGATGACCTCGCGGCCCTGATTGCGCCCACGCAGATCGCCGCTGAGCGGCGTATCGCGGCCGAGCTTGCCGCTGAGCGAGAAGCCGCGCACGGTGTCGTTGCGCCACGACAGCTTGATATCGACGCCCCGCAACGTCTCGCCGTAATAGCCGGCGACGACGCCGAGCTTGAGGTCGAGATCAAAGTCCGGAGTTTTGGTTTTGGCCTTGGTGCTGGCGTCGCGACCCGACACCGCGCTCCTGAGGAAGTTGCGGCCGTCGAACACCTCGCCGCGCAGCGTCACCTTGACGGGCCCCTCGCCGCTGCCTTCGGCGCGCAGCGTGGCCTTGTCGCCCTCGGAGGGCGCGTAGACCGGGAAGTTGGCGGCGAGCACGTCGCCGTCGTCCTCCACTTCCAGCATGCCCTTGATCGTCGTGCCGCTGCCGTCGATCACCACGTCCTCGAGCCGGATCGACTGCGGCTTGCGGATCAGGTTGAAGGTGGCGCGGCCGGGCCTGCCGGCCACCTTGGACCAGCCCGGCAGCACGTTATCGACGCGCGCCGGCGCAAGGTCCATCTCGACGCCGAGCTTGGTCTCCTGGTCGGGCTTGGCGCTGATCCGGCCAGCGATCTTGACCGGGATCGCGCCCGACAGCGCCGGGCCGAGGTCGATGCCGAGCCGCGCCCGGCTGGCATCGTCGAATACCGTCTGCAGGCGGATGTCGGCATCGTCGCTGCCCTTGGCGCGGCGGTAGTCGAGCGTACCGGCCTGGCCGTTGATCTTGACGTCGCCCTTGACCTGCACCCCATCGTTGCTGGCGGTGACCTTGAGCGCGTTCGCCTCCAGCTTCTGGTTCAGCACCAGCTTGTCGGCGGCAAACCCGGTCAGGTCGGCATTGATGGTGTAGGTGGTATCGGCCTCGGTCAAAACCCCCTGCACCGGCATGCCGAGCGCGACCCGCGCCGTCACCGTGCCCTTGCTGGTCGCCGGATCGATCGGGGTGCCGGCAAAGCCGCTCAGACGCTCGGAGTTGAGGACTTCCGCCGCCGCGGCGACCTGCGCATCGACGCGGAAGCGCAGCCGCGACGGCGACGGTTTCGGCGCCAGATCCGGCACCTCGAACAGCGCCTCCGACAGCGCGAGCTTGCGCCCGCCCGGCGTCACCGCGCTCGCCTGCCCGACCTTCACGGTGGCGGTGCGGCCGGTGACGCGCACCGCGAGATCGGCCTCGTGCACCGCCGGCAGGCCATCCACCGGGTGCAGCACCACGCCGTCGGCGAGGATGTTGACCGACAGCCCGTCCTCGGGCAGCGGCGGGCCGGCGCGCGTCAGATTGACGAGCGGTGCGTTGATGCCGATATCAATGCGCCGCACCTGGCCCGCCTCGATGCGCTCGATCACCCATTCGCGCACCTCGGGCGCAAACAGGATCGGCCACATCCGCTTCAGCGCCAGCGCCGACATCGGCGTGCCGGCGAAGCCGAGCGTCAGCCGCGGCTCCTCGGCATAGTCGATGGCGCCGGTGCCGGCGACGCCGACTTCGCCGTTGCTGATATTGGCCTGCGTCAGCACCGCACGCTTGTGGCGGGTATCGAACCGCAGATCGGCCGCGATGTTGTTGAAGATGATCGGCGGCGCATCGCCGTAGCCGCCGAGTACGATGGTGCCGCCGCTGAGGCCGAGCTGCCAGTCGGGGACGTGATCGTTCGGCGGGGTGAGGTGCGCGAGCAACGTGACGCGGTTCTCGCCCGAGACGATCTTGAACGGCGCGACCAGCACGCGCCGGCCGGCATCCCATTCCAGACTGACCTCGGCCCGATCGATCGGCATCGGGTAGTCGGGCGTTTCGCTGTCGATGATATGGCCGGCGCCGGCAACCAGGCTGCCGCGGAAATGCGTCGGCAGGCCGTCGCGCCCGATCTCGCCCTTCACTTCGCCGGTCAGCGGCAGGTCGGAACTGTAGGTCAGCCCCTTCACCCGCCACGCCAACAGCAAGGTGCTGATCGACACCTTGCTCGCCTTGATATCGACGGCGCGGACCCCGTTCTCGGGCGCACCGACCGTCATCGCGAGCGACCACGGGGTCTGGCCGGCCTCACCGATCCGAAACGCGATACCGCCGGCGCCGGGGCGGCGCAGGCTGAGGTCGATGTTCTCAAAACTCCACTGGTTGCCGCGCTGGCGGTCATCGACGATCAGGCGGCCGTTCTTGAGGCCGATCTCATCGAGGTTCTGACCGTCGAGCCCGCTCAGGCTCAGGCTGTCGAGCCAGGCGAGCAAGGTGCCGAAGCCGCCTGGCGCGGACGCCTCGTCGGAGGGCGCGGGCGCGGCGGGCGCCGCGTCGGCAGGCAGCGCCGCATCAGCGGGCGGCGTCGCCGGAGCAGTATGGCCGGCCGGCACCGGCTGGGCGTTCGAGCCGGCGGATATCAGCACCTGCCCGTCCGGCTCGATCCTGACCGAGAGTTCGGCATCGACGAGGTTGAGGCTTTCGGCGCGAAGCTGACCGAACAGCAGTGCCCGCCCCGACAACCGGACCTCGGCCTTCGGCGCGCTCGCAACGATTGCCTGATCGCGGTCGCGCACCACGATGTCGCGGATACGCACGGCGATGCGGATGCGGCCGGCGCGCTCGATCTGGGTGCCGCCGACCTCGACGGTCTCGCCGGGGCCGAAATTCTGGGCGATGGCGCTGGCCAGCCACGGCGTCGCCATATCGAGGTTGATCGGCCCGGCACCGAGCCTCCACCATAGGACCGCAAAGCACAGCGCGACCACGGCGGCCAGCGTCGACACCGTGGCAAGCGTCCGCCGCAGCCAGGGGCGGCGGTGGAGGCCCGCGAACAGCGCACCCCACAGGTCGCCGACCCGGTGAACGCTACGCCGGCGCCGCGCCAGAAGCCGCCGCGCCTGCCGGCTCATGGCCTCGTCATCGTCGTCCCAGTGCTCGGATGCGTCCCAGTGGGCCGAGCGGGAACTGCGGTACATGTCACCTTGCGCCCGGTTGTTCGCCGGCCCTCCCGAAGGCCGGCCCGGCCCGCGACTCCGACGGGTCGCCGGCGACATCGCGTCAGTCCGTGACGGGCGCTCTTCGGACGGCATTTACCGGCTTTCCTCGGCTGTCAGGGTTCGACTCCGCGTCCAGTTCAAGCGCTCGCAGCGATAAGCGGTCATTCTGGTCGCGCAGCCGCCCCGGAAAGCTCGTTTCCACATTCCGGGTTTTGCTCCATGGCGCCTTCGGGCGAAGCGTAGACCGTTTCGCATCGGGAAAGCGCGTCAAAACACCCCTTAGAGCCTCGGCTCGGATACCATCGGGACCGGAAAGGCTCTAGCTTTGGCCGGTACGGCGGACGATTCACCGCACTTTATGTCCCGGACGGCGCGTTTGCACGCGCTCCGTCCAACCGATCCGCCGACGCGAAGCCGGATTCACTGTTGACCCGGCGAAAGCGACGAAAGGAAGGCGCATGGCCAAGAAAGCCGCCGGGAAGACCGCCAGGAAAACCACCGCAAAAGCCCTCGCCAAGCCCGTCGGAAAACCGGCCGGCGGGACCAGGACCAAGTCTGCTTCCAAGTCTGCTCCCAAGGCTGCTCCCAGGGCTGCGGCCAAGACGGCGGGTGCGGCCGCCGCTCCGAAGTGCCTTGTCGAGGGACAGCGCGCTCCGGCCTTCCGGCTGCCGCGCGATGGCGGCGGCACGGTGGCCCTCGCCGACTTCGCCGGGCGCAAGCTTGCGATCTTCTTCTATCCGCGCGCCGACACCCCCGGCTGCACCCGCGAGGCGATCGACTTCTCCCATCTCAAGGACGCCTTCGCGGCCTGCAACACCGCCGTGCTCGGCGTCTCGGCGGATCTGCCGGCGAAACAGGCGACGTTTCGCGACAAGCACGGCCTTACCGTGCCGCTCGGCTCGGACGTGACGCACACAATGCTGAACCGCTACGGCGTCTGGGGCGAAAAAATGCTGTACGGCAAGACCTTCGAGGGAATTATTCGCACAACGGTTCTGATCGGCGCCGATGGCCGCGTCGCCCGTCTCTGGCGTAATGTGAAGGTTGAAGGGCACGCCGAGGAGGTGCTGGCGGCCGCCCGCGCGTTATCGGACTGAGCCGTCATCGTCGGCGGCTGGCACTCCCCGCAGGCACTGCAATCGGGTCGGATTTTTCCTGATCCGTTCGCCGAAAATTAACCACGTCGGCCTCAAATCGGCACCAGTTACAGCCGGTCGGTTCCCGCGTTGCCGGCGTTGGAGTGTCCATGTCGAGCCGCACGAGCCCCCAGCCCGCGACGCCGTTGCGCCACGTCTCAGGCCCCGCCCGGGCTTCCGTTCGGCACCCCCAACCGGCGCCTAAAAAGGCGCAAAAGCTTGCCCGAACGCCTGCCTACGTCATCGCTCATGCCGGCCGCCAGGTCCGCTTCGGCCCGGTGGTATTTTGGGCGGCTGTCGGCAGCATCGTGCTGATGGGCGGCTGGTCGGCGGCCACCGCCACATACTTCGCCTTCCGCGACGACGTGCTGACGCGCCTGATCGCCCGACAGGCCCAGATGCAATACGCCTACGAGGATCGCATCGCCGAACTGCGCGCGCGCATCGACCGCACCACCAGCAAGCAGATGCTCGATCAGGAGCAATTCGGCCGCAAGCTCGACCAGATCATGCGCCGGCAGGCCCTGCTGGAATCGCGCGCCACGGCGATGAGCGCCCTGCCCGATCTCGCCCCGACCGGGTCGATCAAGCCGCTGGCACGCGGCATCTCGTTCCAGGAGCCGCCCGCCGCGCCAAAACCGTCACCGATCAACGACACCGTGACCTTCGTTGCGCCCCCCGACCGCGAGGCGCGGCTGCAATCGCGCGCCGTGGCCGCGCGCGACGCCGCCCCGCACGAGGCCGGCGTCAAGGAAACCGACGGGGTCATCACGCGACTGCAAGCCTCGCTCGACCGCGTCGAGCAGCACCAGTTCGCGACCCTGGCCTCGGCGGAGGACTACTACGAGACGCGCGCGCGGCGGATGCGCGCCGCCCTCGGCGACCTCGGGCTCGGCGGCGCACATCTGCGCGGGGCCGCTGCTCCGCGCGGCGTCGGCGGACCGTTCGTCCCGGTCAAGCCCGGCGCCGGCAACGCCACGTTCGAGCGTCAGCTCTCGCGCGTCAGCGCAAGCCGCGCGCAGACCGA
>QEVP01000023.1 GCA_003576765.1 Pseudomonadota bacterium | reverse complement strand
CAGCATGACCGGGCTTTGAAACACCAGCCCGATATCGCGCCGTGCTCCCGTGACGCGTGCCCGCCCGATGTCGATCGAGCCGGCAGTGATCGTCTCAAGACCGGCGATCATGCGCAGCAATGTGCTTTTGCCGCAGCCCGATGGGCCGACGATGCAGATGAACTGATTAGCCTCGACTGCAAGCGTGGTGTCCGTAAGTGCATCGATTTCGATGCCGGAGCGTGAGCGGAACTGCTTGCGGACGCCGCGGATATCGATCAGGGGCATCTTGCTTCCGGTCATTACCTGCTCTTTGCGTGCTGTGTGACGATGGTCCAATGCGGCTGACATCATGGATCAGATCCACGGTGCGAGGCAGGTGAGCGGGATCTCCGCCGCGCCGCGATAGTCTCCGGGACTTCGCTCAAATTGGCCGAAGCGCACCCTGATCATGCGCCCACGCAGCGCTGCGACGGCCGGCATGCTCAGCGGCCCCAAGGCGCGGACGAGCGCGTGGCGTGCGGCTTGCGTGACAAACCCGGGGTAAGCCCGGACGTGACTCCACCGGCTGGGGAGCACCGCCTCGTTCTTGCTAACGCCGGATGCCGTCTCAGTGAGACCGGCAGCAGTCCGTCTGGCGGTAGGGCCGTTTCATGCGAGGACATTTTCGCCTCCCTTGTTGAGCCGCCGCTTTGCGCTCTTCTGTCTACTAGATAACTAGTTTAGTAGTTAAGCGTCACTCTTGGCGACCGTCAAGATGAATCTCGCGTGTTCGTGTCCGTTCGCTGCCGGTCTATGCTAAATCGGCTTGTCGGCCAGGCGCGCAGCAAACTTGGCGACGTTCACGACGAACCGCTGGTGTTGGCATGTTGCGATCAACTGGTCGCCATCGAACGCCTTCAAGTCGAAGGAAAGTTTTTTGCCGTCGGTTTCGCTTAGCGTTGCCGTGATGGCAATCTCGCGGCCGATCGGCGTTGCCGCCAGATGTGCGATGTTTGCGGTGGTGCCGACGCTTCCCTCGCCGGTGGCGAGCCGTTGTTCGATCGCCATGATCGCCGTTCGCTCGAACAGGCCGAGCAGGGCGGGCGTGGCCAGAACCGGAAAGCCCGCGTTTCCGTAGTTCTCCGCGCTCATTTCCGGAACGACCTGGAATCTGGCGGTATAGGACGACATGGAGCTTTCCCCTTAGTTGACCTGATTGAGAAGTGTCGGTGCTCCGCGCTCAAGTCGCGCGATGTTCTCCGCCAGAATGGCGGCCACGTTTGCCTCGTAATACTGTGTGTTTCCGGCACTGTGCGGCGTGACGATAACGTTCGGAAAAGCCCACAGCGGCGAATCCGCGGGAAGAGGCTCCTCCACGAAACAGTCCAGCGCCGCGCCGGCCAGCCGCCCCGCTTGCAGGGCGGAAATCAACGCGTCCTGGTCGACGATCCGTCCTCGCGCAATGTTCAGGAGATAGGCCGATGGTTTCATCGCCGCCAATTGCGCGTGCCCGATGAGCTTGTCGGTTTCCGCGGTATGGGGGCAGGTCAGGACCACCACGTCAGCTTGCGCCAGTGCCGTTTCCAGCCTGTCGGATGCAACGAGAATATCGGCGTGGCCGGCAGTTGCGGCAGGGCGGCGGCGCACACCGATCACAGTCATTCCCAGCGCTTTGGCGATCGCCGCGATACGCTGGCCGATCCGTCCGAAGCCGATGATCGCGATGACTTTGCCGCGGACCTCCGTCTCACGCGCTGCTTGCAGGGGAGATACCTCGCGCCAGATGCGAACGGCCTGATTGTCGCGTGCGTAGTGGAGTTGTCGCGTCAGGCTCAGCATCAGTCCGATGGCGTGCTCGGCGACCGCGGTTTCGTTGGCGGTCTGGGCGCTGGCCAGTCGAATACCGCGCCGGGAGATCTCTGCGACGTCGAACTGGTCGGTGCCCGCGCTGATCGACTGGATGAATTTCAATCGCGGCGCCAGATCGAGCAGGCCATTTTGCCAGAAGCGGCTGATGACCAGGGTCGAAGCGTCCGGCAGGCAGGCCATGAGATCAGCGGGCGTGCTGACCTCTGTCAGAGGGTCGGGCCGAAGCCGGCGATAGGCATCGCCAAGACGATAGAGATGATGAGCGACGACGATCATGGAGCGTCCGGCCGATAGCGCCTGATAAGTGTACTACTAGTCGTCTAGTTAATAAGATCATCATATGTTGCTTAGCGTCTGTCAACCGCGGGTACGCAGCCAGAAAAAAACTCCGGCTCTGGAAGCCAGAGCCGGAGCCGTGAGCGTCGGTGGTGGTGTTCGGCTATTTCTTCTGAGCCAGAACGCAGCTTCCCTTGCACAGTCGCTCGAGCGCCTGCTGGCCCTGCTTGGCGGCATCTTCCGCGGTCATCCGGCCCATGCCGGCCTTCTGCACCACGTCGGAAAGCGCATCGACGATCTGGAAGTAGGACGGCATCGGCGGCTTGGTACGGGCCACCTCAAGGCTGCCCTTCATGGCGCTGACCAGCGTGGGATTGCGTGCCTGCAGTTTATCCATGTCGGCCCATGAACTGATGCGCACCGGCACGCCGCCATTTCCGGACTGCAAGAGTGCGCGCTGCTGCTTCTTCTCGACCAGCCACTGTAGGAACAGGAACGCCGCCTCGGGATTCTTGCTTGCCTTGCTGATTGCAATCATCGACGGCTCGGACTCGGCGGCCCGCTTCCCCGGGTCGGCGCCGTCCTTCACCGGCACCTGCGCATAAAGGAACTTGCCGGCGAGCGGCGAGGATCCCGGCTTGTCGATACCGAGCACGAAGTCGGAATAGGCCAGCGACTGCGCCGCAATGCCGCTGCCCATCACTGTCGGCACGTCGATGACGGAATATTCGGCGGTGCCGGGCGGTGCGTACTTCCACAGCTCGGCCCAGTATTTGAGGGCTGCCACAGCCTGCGGTGTATCGAAGGTGGGCTTGCCGTCGGCATCGATGATATCGCCGCCGAAGTTGTGAAGGATATTGCCGATAAACATCTCCACCGAGGTCTGCCCCTTCAGGCCTTCGAACACGATACCGTAGAAGTCGCTGCCAAGCTCCTTGCCGGCAAGCTTTTCGCCACGCTTTCGGGTGAAGAACTGCGCAATGTCCCGCATCTGCTCGAGCGTTTTGGCCGGAGCCAGCGGATAGCCGTACTTCTTCTGGAATTCAGCCTTCTCGGTCTCGTCGTTCATGAGATCGGCGCGCGTCCAGTAGACGTAGTTGTAGTTCCAGTTGAGGAAGCCGTACTGCTGGCCCCCGAACAGCACCAGCGTCTTGTAGGGGGTCTGGATGAAGTCGGAGGCATCGAGGTCGGGGTTCGCCAGCTTCTTGTCGGACAGGAAGCGGTTGATCGGCAGGATGGCATCCGCGGCCAGCATCGGACCGAGCTGGAAGCCGTGCAGCATCACCGCATCGTAGTTGCCGCGGCCGGACAGCATGTCGGCCTGGCCCTTGTTGATGACGTCGAAGTGGTTGAGCAGTTCGTACTGCACCTTGATGCCGGTTTCCTTGGTGAACTCCGGCGCGAGCTTGATGACGGCCTCCTGCAGCGGCGTCACCTCGTCCAGCACCTTGATGGTCTTGCCCGCATAAGGCTTGGCGGCTTCCGCATACGAAAAGCCGTCAGCGGCTGTGGCCTGGCTCAAAGGCAGCGCTGCGGCAAACGCCGCGGCCGCCATTGTCAGACTGCTTCTAGACATTATCTGCCTCATACGATTGTCCTCCCTTAAAAACGATGACGACTGCATCGTTATGACGCCGCGCGATTGCTGTAGTGGTAGTTCAATGTCACCACGTCCTTGCGGGCGTAGCTGCCGTTGGTATCGATGATCGCCTTGGCGAGCTTGATCATCCTGGCCTCGCACTTGGCGTGGATGATGGTGTCGCCATAGACGGGGCCTGCGATCGGAACGCCCGCCGGGGAGATGATCATGCTGCCGCCGCGGGCGTATTCGATGTTGAGCGAGTCACGCATCGGAAAGTCGGCGGGAACGTCTGCCTCCGGCAGATAGCTCAGCGCCAGGAGCACGAAGCATCCGGACTCGACCGCATGAGCGCGCGCCGATGCATAACCGGGAAAGAACTTTCCGCTGTCGTCCATCACCTCGAGCTTCGGCCCGCTCCACAGATCGAAAGCGCCCGGATAGACCGAGATGTGGAAGTCCTCGCCTTGCTCGATCATGCGGGCGCGCACCAGCGTCATGGTGTGCTCGCTGCAGATCAGTCCGCCGATGCGGCCGATGTCGGTCGGGTGCGTGAACAGGTCGTCACCGCGGCCGGCGCCCCAGAACGCCGCCTCGACATAGGTCGGCCGCAGCTTGCGATGCTTGCCGAGAATGCTGCCGTCGCTGCCGATATAGAGCAGGGTATTGTAGATGGTGTGCACACCCGGCGTCTCGTCGAGCTCGTTACAGCCGATCGCCACCACGGCGCGCGCCTGCGCGGCCGCCTCGCAGAGGCGACGGGTATGATCGGAGGGGATCAGCAGGGCGTTGTCGTAGAACCGCTCGCGCATCTCGTTCCACGCGGCGGAGGCCGAATTCCAGCCCTCGTCCCAATACGGGTAGCCTGACAGCCAGGTCTCGCTGAAGACGATCAGCTGTGCGCCGCCCGCTGCCGCCTCGGCGATCTTGTCGCACGCCTTGGTCACGGACTTCTCGAGATTCATGAAGACCGGGGCGGTCTGGACGATGGCGACGTTGACGTGGTCCCTGCCGCCGAGCACCTTACTGTGTGCCATTTCGCTTTCTCCTGAAGAAATGCCGTTCGTAAACCTTGACGGGCTCAGACGCCGAACTGGCGCTGGCCGAGTTGCACCGTGATCCATTTCTGCTCCGTCAGCTCCTGCCACGAATGCTTGCCGCCTTCGCGGCCGAAACCGCTTTCCTTGACGCCGCCGAAGGGCACATGCGGCTCGTCGGAGATCGTGGTGTCGTTGATGTGAACCATGCCGGACTCAAGACGCAGCGACAGGTCCATCGCCTTCTGCATGTCGTTGGTCAGCACCGCGGCCGACAGGCCGTACTTGGTGTCGTTGGCGATCGTCAGGGCGTCTTCCGAGTTCGGCACCTTGATCACCGAGACCACCGGTCCAAAACTCTCCTCATGGTAGATGCGCATGTCGCGGTTGACGTCGCGCAGCACGGTCGGCTGGAAGAACCGCTCCGAATAGTCGCCGCCGGTCAGGATCGAGGCGCCCTTGTCGCGGGCGTCGTCGAGTTGTCCCTTGATGAACTCGCACTGCGACTGGCGGATCAGCGGGCCGACGAATGTCCGGGTGTCGTGCGGATCGCCGACCTTCAGGGTTGCGGCTTTGGCCGCAAACCGCGCGCAGAAGTCTTCGTAGAGCGGCTCTTCGACGATCACCTTGGAACTGGCCATGCAGACCTGGCCCTGATGCAGGAACGCGCCGAAGGTCGCGACATCGACGGCGTAGTCGAGATCGGCGTCGCGCAGCACGATCAGCGGGCTTTTGCCGCCCATCTCCAGGGTGAACTTCTTCAGGTGGGTGGCAGCCTGCACGGCGAGATAGCGGCCGGTACGGGTCGATCCGGTGAAGGTGATGAACTTGACGCGTGGGTCGGAGATGAGCAGCCGGCCGACCTCGTCGGGAATGCCCGGAACGACGTTCAGAGCGCCTCTGGGCAGTTCAGCTTCGGCAAAGATATCGGCGATCAGCGCGCCGGAGATCGGCGTCTCCTCCGACGGCTTGAGGACGAAGGTGTTGCCGGCGGCCAGTGCGAACGCGACCTTCTTCATCGACAGCAGAAACGGCGAATTGAACGGGGCGATGCCGGCGACGACACCGAGCGGGCGCCGGACCGAGATCGAAAGCTGCCCCGGCATGGTCATCGGCATGGTCTCGCCGGCGACCTGACGGACGTCGCCGGCCGTGCTGCGCAGCAGATCCGTCACATAATCGATTTCCCACATCGCCTTGTTGAAGACCGAGCCGCATTCGTCGATCAGCATGTCGCGGATTTCGGCGGTGCGGGCGGTCACGACGTCGCAGGCGCGCAGCAGCGCTTTTTCGCGCTCGCTGGCGGTGCTGTTCCCCCAGGTCGCGTTGGCGGCTTCGGCGGCGTCGATGGCGCGCACCACTTCCTCGGCGCCGGCCTGATGGGTGCGGGCGAAGACCTTGCCCGTTGCCGGGTTGATGCTGTCGGCCAGTGCGTTGCGCGACGAGGCGATCCACTCGCCGTCGATGAACAGCTTGTAAACTTTAACGCCGTCGATGATCTCGTATGATCTTGGGTCCATGTCTCTCCCTCGTGCGATACGGCGTTGCTGCTGAAATCAGCCGCCGGAAACCTCACCCATGCGCCGGCCTGCCGCGCGCTGCGGCAGCCTGCTCTTGGCCAGTACGCAGTGGACGCCCTTCTCGCGATCCACGGTCTGGGTGATGCGCAGATCGGCGGCGATCGAGCACAGCGTGTAGGCATCCTGTCGCGACAGCCCGCTCAACTCCTCGATCAGGACGATCATCTGCCGCAGCGCATGCTTGGCGGCGTTGTCGAGGCTGGTATCGAATCCCATGGTGATCCAGTCGCTGGCGGTCTCGGCACGCGGCAGGGTCAGGGAGCGGTCTTTGTGCAGCGTCAATCGGAATGTACCGCGCAGCGCGGTTTCGATCGCGGTCAGGCAGACTTCGCCGTCACCCTGCAAGGCGTGGCCATCGCCGACCGAAAACAGCGCGCCCGGCACGAACACCGGAAAGTAGATGCGGCTGCCGGCCCCAAGCTCCTTGTTGTCCATGTTGCCGCCGAAGGCACGCGGCTCGACCGAGGACAGTCGCCCGTGGGCGAGCGGCGGCGCGACGCCGATATTGCCGAAGAACGGCGAGAGCTTCAGCCGCTGGCCCCATGGCATCACCGTCGTCCCGGTGGCGGCATCGATCGGGACATGGAGCCGCCGCGTATCGGGAAAATCCTCAGGCAGGGTGCCGTGCAGCGGAAGCTGCAGGTTCCAGCCCCAGTCCTGCAGGTAATCGATGGCCTCGATCTCGACTTCGAGAACGTCGCCGGGCTCGGCGCCTTCGACCGCGACCGGACCGGTGAGGAGATGCGGTCCCGGGCCGCCAACGTTGCCTTGAAGCACCGCACGGTGGTTGTCGAGAACGGTGAAGCCGAGCGCAGGGTCGGGCAGATCGGGCGGCTCGCCGGACAGCGTATCGATCACGATCCGGTCGCCGGAGGCGACGTTCAGCACCGGCGGAAGACTGCCGTCCCAGTAACCCCAGCGGACGGTGCGGGGCGAAGCTTCAAGCGTATGATCGGCCACGTCGAGCGTTTCCTTATCCCTTGACGGCGCCCATGGTCAGGCCGCGCACGATATGCCGCTGCAGCAACACGACCACCGCGAGCACCGGTATCAACGACACCACGCCGACGACCGCAACCTCGCCCCAGCGCACGCCCTGCGCGGTGATCAGCTTGGGGATTGCGACCGGCAGCGGCTGGACGCTGTCGCCGCCGAGCATGAAAGCGAACAGGAATTCGTTCCAGGCGAAGATGAAGCACAGCACCGAGGTGGCAACGATGCCGTTGCGCAGCAGCGGAAACACGATGCGGCGGAACACCTGGGCCTTGGACCAGCCCTCGAGGATCGCCGCCTCTTCCAGTTCGACCGGCAGATCCCGGCAGAAGCTGCGCAGCACCCAGACGTAGAACGACAGGTTGAACGTCATGTAGGCAAGGCTGAGGCCGACGAACGTATCGAGCAGCCCGACCTTCGCGTAGATCAGGTAGAACGGAATCACCAGGCACACAGGCGGCGCCATGCGGCTGGCGAGAATGAACAGGAACAGGTCTTCCTTCGCCTTGAGTTCGAAGCGGGCAAAGGAGTAGGCGGCCGGCGTGCCGATGATCACCACCAGAATGGTCGAGAAGATCCCGAGTGCCAGCGATGTGATGAGATTATTGACGAATCCCTGTTCGATTACATAGGCGAAGTTGGCAAGCGTCGGCGTGTAGAAGAACACCGTCGGCCGTGCGAACATCACGTCGGCCGGCTTGAACACCATCGCCACCATCCACAGGACGGGAAACAGCACGATCAGCGCGCAGATCACCGCCGCGGCGGTACGCAGGCCAAGGCCGATCGATGACTTCTGCTCCATGACGATTCCTCAGAAGGCGTTCAGTTTCTTTTTGGCGATGTGATAGAAAACGGTGCAGACGGCGAAGAAGATGATCCACACGAACACCGCCAGCGCCGAAGCTTCCCCGATATTCCAGAACTCAAAGGTCATCTTGTAGGCGAGCAGGCTCGGCGACTCGGTGGTGGTGCCCGGGCCGCCCTTGGTCAGAATGAAGATGGTATCGAAGATCTTGAAAGCGTCGATGAAGCGTAGCAGGCCGATGACGAACAACAGCGGTGCCATCAACGGCAGCGTCAGCCGCGCAAAAATCTGCATCTGGCTCGCGCCGTCCACTGCGGCGGCACGATAGGGGCCCTGCGGCAGCGCCTGCAGCCCGGCAAAGAACGCCAGCATCATGAACGGCGTCCACTGCCAGATATCGATGAAGACCAGGGCGAGCAGCGCGTATCTCTCCGAGGCGAAGATCGAGGTCCCCGACACGAGGTCGAAGCGCTCGATGATGTTGTAGGACAATACGCCCCACGAGCCGGCCAGCATGATCTTCCACAAGAGCCCGACCACGATCGGCGCCATCATCGTCGGAATGAACAAGAGCGGTACGAGGATGGAGCGTCCCCACACGCCCTTGTTGAGCACGAGCGCGCCGGCCATGCCCAGCATGAACTCTACCGGCACTGCGATCAGCACGAACACGCCGGCGACGTACATCGAGTTCCAGAACGTGCCGCTGGTCAGCAGCGTCACATAGTTGTCGAACCAGATGAAGTCGGTGACGCGGCCGTACTTGGCTTGATGAAAGCTGAGATAGACTGCGTAAATGAACGGCACCAGCGAGACCAGCACCAGCGTGATCATCGTCGGCGCGATGAGAAGATAGGGATAGAGCGCAGCGCTGTTTCTGCGTGTCGCCTGACCGGTTGTTGTCGCGATTATGGTCACCATGTGCTCCAGCCGTCGTGCCCAGGGGCTGCGTGCCTACCTTGCGCCGGGATGGCGCGCGGTTGCTGCAACTGCTCCTGGGCGACAAGAAATGTCATGAACCGAACTGCCTCCGCCTGCTGCCCATGATGCTTCACGAATAGACGTATGCGGCGCGCCCGGTCGTCCCGTCGAAGAGAAGAAGCTGATCCGACGCGTAGCGCACGCCGACATCGTCGCCGAGCTTGAGATCCTGCACGTCGGCAGTCTTGAGCTTGATGAGATCGCCGGGTGGCGTGATCAGCGTGACGATGGCGTATTTGCCGAACGACTCGATCGAGTAGACCGTGGTGGCGATGGCGGATTGATCGTCGCCGCGGTGCAGCGTCAGGCCGTTCGGGCGCAGCCCGAGAAAGGCGGCGCGTCCCTTGATCGCCTTCGCGCTTGCCGCAAGAGCGGGCGGCAGCGTCATCGTCATGCTCCGGCAGTGGAAGTCGATCCGGCCCTGTCCGTCTTGCAGTTCGCCCGGCAAGATGTTCATGGGCGGATCGCCGAACAGCCTTGCCACCTTGACGCTGGCGGGCCGCAGCCAGATGTCTTCCGGCGTGCCGATCTGCTCGATGCGGCCGGCGATCAGCACGGCGATGCGGTCGCCGACCGACAGCCCTTCGAGCCCGTCCGGCGTGGACCAGATCGTCGGATGCGGCCGCGCGTTCAGTATCTGGCGAATTTCGCCGCGGAGCTTGTGGCGCAGTTTCGCGTCGAGGTGTGAGATCGGCTCGTCCAGCAGCAGCGCGTTGGGGTTCTGGATCAGCGCGCGCGCCAGTGCGGTGCGCTGTTTCTGTCCGCCGGACAGTTCCGACGGCAGGCGGTCGGAGAGATGGGCGATCTCGAGCACCGCGAGAAGCTGCTCGATGTGCTGGCCGGCGGTTGGCGGCAGGCCGCCCTTGGCCCGGGCCAGCAGCGGCGAACGCACATTGTCGCCGACCGAAAGATGCGGATAGAGCGCATAGGACTCGAACATCATCGCCACACGGCGATCGCCGGGCGGCATGGCGGTCATATCCGTGCCGTTCATGTAGCACTGGCCGCTGCTCGGAGTTTCAAGACCGGCAATGATGCGGCACAGCGTGGTCTTGCCGGCGCCGGATGGTCCGACCAGCGCCAGAACCTCGCCCGGCGCCACCGTCAGGTCGATGTCGTGCAGCACTTCGGTCTGGTCGAATGTCTTGCTGACGTTCAGCAACTGAAGGCCGTCGGCGGCGGTTTTGCAGGATTTGAGCGGAGCCGTCATGTGTCGAACTCCAGATTCACGCCGCTCTCGCTGTCGAACAGATTGGTGTTGGCAGCCGGTACCCGCAGGCGCACCTTGTCGCCGGTGCGGAATGTGCACGGCCCGGCCAGCTCGGCGACCATGGTGGAGGTATCGCGCAGGATCCGCAGCACCAGCGAATCGGCGTCGCCGCGCGGCTCGCGATAGGTGACGACGGCGTTGGCCTGCCGCTCGGCGCCGTCGCCGGCGGCTTCGACGATCAGATGCTCCGGCCGCAGCCCCAGCGTCAGGCCGGAGTGCCGCCGCGCCGCAAACGCATGCCGCCGCTCGTCGCCGATGACGATGTCCTCGCCGAGCATGGGGATCGTGATGCGACCGGCATCGTCGCCGATCTCGCCGGGAAACAGGTTCATCGGCGGCTCGCCGATGAAATTCGCGACAAACGTGTTGGCGGGCCGGGCATAGAGCCGCGCCGGCGTATCGACCTGCTGCAGCACGCCGCCTTTCATGATGGCGATGCGGTCGGCCATTGCCGTTGCCTCGTTCTGATCGTGGGTGACCAGAATCGAGGTGATGCCGCGCGTTTTCTGCAGCCGCGAAATCTCGGCGCGCAAGTGGATGCGCTGGTCGCCGTCGAGATGCGACAGCGGCTCGTCAAACAGGATGAGGTCGGGATCGCGCACCATTGCGCGACCGATGGCGACGCGCTGCTGGGCGCCGCCGGACAGATCGGTCACCTTGCGCTTGGCGATGTCGTGCAGACCCAGCATGGCGAGGACGTCGCCGACGCGCTGGCGGCGCTCGTTCTTGTCAACCCCGCGCACCGACAGCGGAAAGGCGATGTTGTCTTCGATGGTGAGGTTGGGGTAGAGACAATAGTCCTCGAACACCATCGCGATGTTGCGCCGGCCCGCCGACAGCGCCGACACCGGCCGTCCGCCGAACAGGATTTCGCCCTCGGTCAGGTCCTCGAGGCCGGCCGCCATCTTGAGCGTCGAGCTTTTGCCGCAGCCGGAGGGGCCGAGCAGCGCCAGCAGTTCGCCCTCGCGGCACAGCAGGTTGAGGTTCGCAACGGCGAGCGGGGTTTCGGCACTATAGCGCTTCGAGACCGATTGAAACTCGACGGCGGTCATCGCGACTCCAGATCCGGGCAGGTGACGGTAGGAAACGCTCGCAGAGCGCGCGCATGAGGGTCAGGCATGATCGTTCGCGCTGCGAAAGACGACGATCGGCTTGACCACGGCGCCGGTTTCGGCTGCGTGAATCGCATCGTTGATCTGCGCGATGGGATAAAGCCTGGTCAGCCTGTCGAACGGGAATAAGCCGGCGCGCCAGAATTCGATCAGCTTCGGCACGAAGACGTCGGGCACGCAGTCGCCCTGCATGATGCCCTGGATGGTGCGTCCGAACAGGATCGTGCTCATCTGGAAGCTGACTTCGACGCCCAGCGGCGCGGCGCCGATCAGGCCGCAGGTGCCGGGAATCTGCAGGCAATCGACGGCCTGACGGAATACGCGTGGCACCGAGGTACATTCCAGCGAATAGCGCGCCCCGCCGTTGGTGATGGCCTGGATTTCCGCCACCGCGTCGGCTTTGCTGCCGTTGATGGCATGGGTGGCGCCAAGTTCGCGGGCAAGGGCGAGGCGGCTGTCGTTGATGTCGATGGCGATGATGGTGGTACAGCCGACGATCTTCGCCGCCATGACGGCCGATAGTCCGACTGCGCCGGCACCGAACACGGCGATGCTGGAGCCGGCCCGCGGCGTCAGGGCATTGATGACCGCGCCGGCTCCGGTCTGGATGCCGCAGCCGAGCGGTCCCATCAGTTCGATCGGGACGTCGGACGGAATCTTGACGACGTTACGTTCGGAGGCGATCGCTTTTTCTGCGAACGACGACTGACAGAAGAAGCAACTGCTGATCGCGCGGCCGTTCATGGATAATGCAGAACTGCCGTCGGGACGTGCGCCGCTGAGATTGCGCGCATAGAACTCGCGGCAGAAACCGGGCTGCCCCTGCTGGCAGTTTTCGCAGACACCGCAGAAGTCGTAAGTCAGGATCACCCGGTCGCCCGGCGCGACTTTCCTGACGTTGCGCCCGACCTTTCTAACGAAGCCGGCGCCCTCATGGCCGAGCACCGCCGGGAGCGGCACCGGGTAGCTCTGGTCGCGGACCCCGATATCGGTGTGGCAGACACCGGTGGCGACAATATCGACAAGAACCTCGTCGTCGCGCGGTTCGCTCAGATCGACAGGTTCGACGACGAACGGTCCCGATTTCTCGCGTACGACCGCGGCCTTGATCTGATAAGCGGCCTCCTGACGGGCCATGACGTTCCTCCAACGGGCCGCATTTTTATGCGTGCCTGCGACATGGTTGTCGGTCTCGGTGCGGACGCCTGCCTGTCGGTCAGTCGCCGCATCGATGGGACGTAAGCGATGTCCGGGGGCGATCCTGACAAACGGCGATAGCGATGTCAATCTATTATACTAATAACAATACTACTAGATCACCGCAACCCTGACTGGTGGCGGGCACCGCCGCGCCGGTTGAAAGTCGGCGATTGCCGCGATGGTCCAGGTGCGCCCAAAACGCCTGCCATTGAACCCGAAGCGGGGTTGCTCACACGGCGGGAATCTGGAATTCCCTGTTGATCTGCGAGGATAGGGCGGGCGCGGCAGAGTCCCCGTCTTGCATTATCATTTTATCATACTAATAATGGGATGATATCGAGACCGGGGATCGCTCGCGCCTCAGAAACAAATTGTGGGCTGGTAATACTAATATTAGTATGTTAGTATTAATCAAAGCCCGGCCCGTTGACGTTCAGCGCCAAGGTTCAAGGCGGTCGCCGCAAGGAAGGAGGGGAGGACCCCGTGCTCGAAGCTCAGGTGGAGCCTTATAAGCAGCTCAGGGACAATATGGCGCGCCGCGATCGCGGCCTGCGGGAAAAGGTGACGACGCTCGAAGCGGCGGCGTCCTTCGTCCAGGACGGCATGAAGGTCGGGCTCGGTGGCTCGACGATGTCGCGGACGCCGATGGCGTTGATCTGGGAAGTGATCCGCCAGCGCCGCAAGAACCTGTCGGTGTCGCGCTGTATCATCTCGACCGACGGCGACCTGCTGTTCGGCTCCGGAGCCGCCGATCACATCGTCACCAGCTGGTTCGCGCAAGGCATCCTGTGGGGCCTTTCGAAGGTGCTGCGCCACGGCGTCGAAGCCGACGGCAAGCACTTCGAGGAGTGGAGCCATCTCGCGATGGGCATGCGCTATCGCGCCGGCGGCATGGGCGTTCCGTTCCTGCCGACCCGCGTGATGCTCGGCTCCGATATCGCTGCGATACGCCCCGAGGCCAAGCAGATCGACTGCCCTTTCACCGGGGAAAAGCTGCTGCTGGTTCCGGCACTCAACCCCGACGTGGCGCTGATCCACGTCCAGCGCTGCGACGCCTATGGCAATGCCCAGATCGACGGGCTTCAGTTCATGGATATCGATCTGGCGCTGGCCGCCAACCGCGTCATTCTCACCACCGAGCGCATCGTGTCCAACGATCAGATTCGCCGCGCGCCGGACCAGACCAAAATCCCGTTCTTCTGCGTCGATGCCGTGGTCGAGGTGCCGTATGGCTCCGCCCCTCATGAGTGCTACGGGCACTACGAGCCGATGCTGGGGCACATGGAAGACTATGTGGCGCAGGTCAACGCCGATCCGGTGAACGGCATGCGCGCGTATCTTGAGAAGTACGTCTACGGCCCGAAGTCGTGGGTGGATTTTCTGGCGTTGGTCGGTCTGGAGGAGGTTCTGGATGCGAGCCGCAACGGCCGGAGCATCTATAATGACTGATGCTCCCAGCTATACTGCCAATGAGATCCTGGCGGTCCTGAGCGCGCGTCAGCTCAAGGACGGACAGGTCGTCTTCGCCGGTATCGGCACGCCGCTGCTGGCGGCCACGCTGGCGCAGCGGCTGCATTGTCCCTCGCTGACCATCCTGTTCGAGGGCGGCGTGGTCGGAGCGTTCGTCGAGCCGGGCAAGCTGCCGCCGTCGACGAACGATCAGCGCTGCGCCAAGCGTTCGAACATGGTGCTGGGGAGCGCCGATGTGCTGCTCCTGATGCAACGGGGTTATGTTGACGTCGGCTTCATGGGCGGAGCCCAGATCGATCAGTTCGGCAACCTCAATTCCTCCTTCATCGGTGACCCGCAGGCGCCGAAGGTCCGGCTGCCGGGAACCGGCGGCGGCAATGACATCGCCAGCCTCACCAACATCATCGTTGCCATCAAGCATCAGAAGCGGCGTTTCGTGGAGAAGGTGGATTTCATCACCAGCCCGGGCTTCGTCCGCGGCGGCAAGAGCCGCACCGAGTCCGGGCTGCTGAGAGGCGGCGTGTTCCGCGTCATCACCGAACTCGGGGTGTTCGGCTTCGGGGAGGAGAGCGGCCGCATGAAGGTGCTGGCGCTCAACCCCGGCGTCACCCGCGAGGAGGTGCAGGACAACACCGGCTTCACGCTGGAGTTCGACGAGCGGCTCGAGACCACGGCGCCGCCGACCACCCATGAGCTTGAAACGCTGAGGCTGATCGATCCCGATCGTCTCTTCACCGCATAAGTCTGTTACCGGAGAAAAGCCCCATGACCGCATTGACGAAGACGTTCGGCATCGCCGCGCGCAACTTCACCGCCTACCCCGAGATGCCGAACGCCCGTCAGCTTGTCGAGTACGGCGAGCGCGTCGAAGCGCTTGGCTATGATTCGCTGTGGGTCTGGGACCATATGCTGCTCGGTGTCGAGCCGAACTTTCCGATCATCGATTCGCTGACGGTGCTGACCGCGGTCGCCGCCCGCACCAAGCGCATCAAGCTCGGCACCGGCATCCTGGTGCTGCCGTTGCGCAATGCCGTGGCGCTCGCCAAGCAGCTCTCCAGCATGGACCAGCTTTCCGAAGGGCGCATGCTGATGGGCATGGCGTCGGGCTGGTACAAGCGCGAGTTCGATGCGATGGGCATCCCGTTCGACCAGCGCGGCAAGATCATGGATGAAAATCTGGAAATCATGCGGCGGCTGTGGTCGGAGCCGTCGGTGTCTGGCGAGTATCGCCATCACAGGCTCTCCAAGGCTGTGATGTATCCGAAGCCGGCACAGGAGCATCTGCCGATCCTGATCGGCGGCTATGTCGATCGCGTTCTGAAGCGTGCCGCCACGGTCGGTGACGGCTGGCTGACGTATTTCTATCGCGCGGAACACTTCAAGGCGTCGTGGGACAAAATCCGCAACTTCGCCCGGGAAGCCGGCAAGGATCCCGATACGCTGCTGAACGCCTCCCAGCTTCCGATCATGGTCGGCAAGTCGCGTGAAGCGGTCCAGGACCAGATGGTGGATTGGCTCAACAAGGAGTGGGACTTCCCCGAGAACAGCGATTGCAGCCGCGAGAGCGCCGTCATGGGCTCGGTGGACGAATGCGTCGCCCAGTTGCGCGAGCATCTTGCCGTTGGCGTGCAGAAGATCATCTTCGTTCCTTACAAGTACCAGCCCGAGCAGGTCGAGATCATCGCGCGCGAGATCATTCCGCGCCTGAAGGCGTGAGGGCTGGAGCGTTTTCAAGCGAAGTGGGAACCGGTTCGCGTGACGAAACGCGACAGAACAAAACCCGAGAGCTTCGCTTCCGGTTCCATCGAGAGGCGAAGCTCCAGGCGCGCCGTTCCAACGAAGTGAAGAGCGAAGAGGCTTAAGATGAGTGATCTGAACCGGCAGAAGATCCTCGACAAGGTGGACGCGTCGAAGGACCACGCCATCAAGTTTCTGCAGGACATGGTGGCGATCCCCAGCGTCACCGGTGACGAAGCGGCGATCCAGCGCCATATGTCGGACTATCTGCGCAAGATCGGCCTCGAGGTCGATATGTGGGAGACCGACTGGGAGCAGCTCAAGAAGCATCCGGGTTACCGTCCGGTCGCGCGCGGCTACGAAGGGCGGCCGAACATCGTCGCCAAGCTGAAAGGCACCGGCGGCGGCCGCTCGCTGCTGCTCAACGGCCACACCGACGTCATCCCGGTCGGCAACGGCGAGGGCTGGAGTGACGATCCGTGGTCGGCGAAGATCGAGAACGGCCGCATCTACGGTCGCGGCTCCTGCGACATGAAAAGCGGCGTTGCCAGCCATGTCCTCGCGGTGCAGTACCTCAAGGAACTCGGCCTGACGCCGAAAGGCGACGTGCTCATCAACATCGTGATCGACGAGGAGGTCTCGGGCCACGGCACGCTTGACACCGTGATCCGCGGCTACAAGGCCGACGCCGGCATCTCGGGCGAGACCAGCGATCTCGGCGTGCAGCCGGCCTGCATCGGCCGCATCTGGTTCGAGATCGAGGTGCAGGGCAAGCCGGCCGGCATCCAGCAGCGCTATCTCGGCGTCAGCGCCATCGAGCTCGGCTACAAGATCGTCAAGGCGGTGCAGGAGCTCGAGGATCACCGCGTCGCCACCGTGAAGCATCCGCTGTATCCGAGCGCGATCGACTCGCTGCCCTGCATCATCGGCAGCTTCCAGGCCGGCAACTATCCGAGCGCCTTCCCGGCCAGCGCCGTGCTCAAGGGCAGCATTGGAACGGTGCCAAGCGAGGACCACGAAGGCGTCAAGCAGAGCCTGGTGAAGAAGATTGCCGAGGTCGCGGCGCAGGACCCCTGGATGAAGGATCATCCGCCGGTGGTGCGCTTCGTCGGCTATGATGCGGAAGCGTCCGAAATCCCGGTCGACCACCCGATCGTGGATATCGTCAGCAGGACCTACACCGAGGTGACCGGCAAAAAGCCCGTCATCAGCGGTCGTCAGGGCGCAGCCGATACCCGCTTCCTCAACAAGTACGCCGATACGCCGACCGTCATTTTCGGGCCGGGATCGACGGCCATCATGCACGCCAATGACGAGTATGTCTCGATCGACGACTATCTCACCTCGATCAAGGTGATGGCGCTCAGCATCTACGACTGGTGCAACGGCGCCAAGGCGTAAGACGTGCGCGGGTTCGGTGGGCCGCTGCCGCGGTCGGCCGAACGAACTGCTCCGGACCGAATGCGATCGTGCCCGGTGCGAGCGGCAGGATCGTGACGATGGATTCGAGGCGTGAACGGACATGAAGGGAGAGGCGAAGTCTCAGGGGATCGGCGCGTCGGTTCTGCGCAGGGAGGATGACCGTCTGCTGCGTGGCCGCGGCCAGTTCGTCGGCGACATCAAGCTGGCCGGCTTGAAGGACGTGGCTTTCGTCCGCTCGCCGCTGGCGCACGCGAAGGTGCACGCGGTCCACGTTCCCGAGGCGGAAAGGGGCCGCCGTATCTTTGCCGCGGCCGATCTCGACGGCGTCAAGCCGATCGTCGCCATCACCGCGCTGGCCGGGTTCAAGGTGTCCGAACAGCCGGTGCTCGCAGTCGACAAGGTGCGCCAGGTTGGCGAACTGCTGGCGATGTGCGTGGCCGATACCCGCGCGCAGGCCGAAGACCTCGCCGCCATGGTCGAGCTCGACCTTGAGGAGCTGCCTGCGGTCCACGACATGGTGCAGGCGCTCGAGCCCGGCGCGCCGCTGCTGCACGAGCACTGGGGCGACAACGTTTTCCTCGAAAGCGCGATGGACGTGAACATCGAGGCGGCGTTCGATGCCCCGGTCAAGATCACCCGCACGATCAGGACGGCGCGCCAGTCGATGGCGCCGATGGAAGGGCGCGGCACGGTGGCGGTGTGGGACCATCGCATGGAGCAGCTCGTGCTCTATACCGGCAGCCAGATGCCGCACATCGTGCGCAACGGCATCGCCGAGTGCCTGGGATTGCAGCAGCGCCAGGTCCGCGTCATCTCGCCGGATGTCGGCGGCGGCTTTGGCTACAAGGGCATTTTGCTGCCGGAGGACGTTTGCCTCGGCTGGCTGGCGATGCGCTGTGGCCATCCGGTGCGCTGGCTCGAGGATCGCCGCGAGGCTCTGACCGCCAGCGCCAATTGCCGCGAGCACTATTACAACATCACCGCCTATGCCGACCGCGACGGCCGGCTGCGCGGCATCGACTGCACCGCCATCGTCGATTCCGGCGCCTATTCGTCGTATCCGTTCTCGGCCTGCCTCGAGGCGGCGCAGGTGGTCAGCATTCTGCCCGGGCCTTACGACTTTCCGTCCTACCGCTGCAAGACGTGGTCGGCGGCCACCAACAAGTGCCCGATCCTGCCCTATCGCGGCGTGGCGCGCACGGGCGTCTGCTACACCATGGAGCTGATGATCGACGCCATTGCCCGCGAAGTGGGCATGGAGCCGTATGAAGTCCGGCTGAAGAATCTGGTTCAGCCGGAGCAGATGCCGTTCGACAACATCACCCGCAAGCACTTCGACAGCGGCGACTACCCGGAGGCGCTGCGGCGCGCCATGGCGGCGATCGATCTGCCGGCGATCCGTGCCCGACAGCAGCGCGGCGAACCGGACGGGCGGCTGATCGGCGTCGGCCATTCCATCTATTGCGAGCAGGCCGCCCACGGCACGTCGGTCTATGCCGGCTGGGGCATTCCGATGGTGCCGGGTCACGAGCAGGCGACGCTGCGCGTCACCCCGGACGGGGGACTGGAGATCCGCGTCGGTGTCCATTCCCACGGTCAGGGCATGGAAACCACGCTGGCGCAGGTCGCCAACGAGATTCTCGGCATTCCCGTCGATCGCATCAAGGTGGTTCACGGCGACACCGAATACACACCGTATTCGACCGGAAGCTGGGGCTCGCGCTGTGCGGTGATGGCCGGCGGCGCGGTGGCCACCGCCTCGCGCGAGATCGCGAAGCTGGTCAAGGGCATCGGCTCGCATCTGCTGCAGGCAGGAAGCGATGACGTCAATCTGGTGGACGGCAAGGTCGTCACCGCCACCGGCTCGGTCTCGATCGAGGAGATTGCCCACACCTGGTATCGCCGCCCGCAGGACCTGCCGGCCGGCATCGATCCGCGCGGCCTGGAGACCACCATCGGCTTCAAGCCGGTGCGCGATTCCGGCACGTTCAGCTACGCCGCCCATGCCGTCGTTGTCGCGGTCGATCCCGAGGCCGGCGATATCGAACTGTTGAACTACGTCATCGTCGAGGACGGCGGCAAGCTCATCAACCCGATGGTCGTCGATGGCCAGGTCTATGGCGGCCTGGCGCAGGGAATTGGCACCGCGCTCTACGAGGAGATGAACTACGACTCCTCCGGCCAGCCGCTCGCCTCCACCCTTGCCGATTACATGCTGCCCGGGCCGACCGAGGTGCCGGCGCCGGCGATCGATCACATGGAGACGCTGTCGCCCTACACCGAGTTCGGCGTCAAGGGCATCGGCGAGGGCGGCGCCATCGCGCCGCCGGCCGCGATCGGCAATGCCGTCAACGATGCGCTGCGGCCGCTCGGCGCCGAGCTGTACCAGTCGCCGATGACGCCGCGCCGCGTGCTCGAAGCGATCCGTGCCGCGCGGCAGCGCGCCTCGGCGCAGACCGTCGCGGAGGGCGTATGAAACCCGTCAACTTCGATTATGCCCGCCCGGCCGATGTCGGCGCGGTGCTGGCCCTGCTGGATGACCAGTCCCGCGCGGTCAAGCTGATGGCCGGCAGCCAGTCGCTCGGGCCGATGCTCAACATGCGGCTGGTGCAGCCCGACCTCATCGTCGATCTGACCGGCGTGGCCGAACTGCGCCGCGTCGAGGAGACCGCCGGCGACCTCGTGCTCGGCGCCTGCATCACCCATGCCGACATCGAGGACCGGCGCGTGCCGGACGTGACGCGCGGCGCGCTGCCGACGGTGGCGAGCGGCATCGCCTATCGCGCGGTGCGCAACCGCGGCACCATCGGCGGCAGCCTGACCCATGCCGACCCGTCGGCCGATTGGGTGTCGATGATGGCCGCGGTCGGTGCCCGCGTGCGGCTGCGCGGCCCGTCGGGCGAGCGCACCTTGCCGATCGAGCAGTTTATCGTCGGCGCCCTTGAGGTCGATCTCGCCGCCAATGAGGTGCTGGTGTCGGTGGTGATCCCCAAGCTCAGCTCTCGCGCGCGCTGGGGCTATTACAAATTATGCCGCAAGCCCGGCGAGTTTGCCCATGCGATCGGCGCGTTCGTGACCGACCCCGAGCGCGGCCTGTGCCGGGTGGTGATCGGCGCCACCGAGACCCGGCCCTACATCGTCACCGATGCCCGCCATCTGCTCGGCGACGTTGCCGCCGGCGGGCCGGCGCATAAGGTCGATCCGGCCACCGTCGATGCCTTCATGGCCGAGCAGGGGATGCACGATCCGGTCGATCGCCAGATTCATGTGACCGCGTTCCGGCGCGCTATCGAGCAGGCCCGATGAGCATGACCCACATTGCGCTGACCGTGAATGGCTCGCCTGTGGCCGGGACCGTCGAGCCGCGCACCAACCTCGCCGATTTTCTGCGCGAAACCCACAATCTGACGGGAACGCATATCGGCTGCGAGCACGGCGTCTGCGGCGCCTGCACGCTGCTGATCGACGGCGTGCCGGCGCGCTCGTGCATCACATACGCAGCCGCCTGCGAGGGCGCCGCCATCACCACCGTGGAGGGGCTCGACAACGACGAGGTCGCCACCGAACTGCGTGCGGCGTTCTCGCGCGAACATGCGCTGCAATGCGGCTATTGCACGCCCGGCATGCTGGCGTCGGCGCGCGACGTGGTGTTGCGCATGGACAATCCGTCCGAGTACGAGGTCCGCGTGGCGATGAGCGGCAATCTGTGCCGCTGCACCGGCTATGTCGGAATCATCCGCGCCACCATGAGCGTGTTGCAGGCGCGTCGGGCGCGCGGTATCGCGCCGCTCAGCGGTGCCGGTCGCGAGGGCCTCGGCCCCGTCGGCAGCGGACATGCGAGTGCGATGGCGGCGCCCGCGGCAGCCGTTGCGGCGCGCGCCGCAGGCGATGCGACGCCGGCCGTGGCCCGGTCCGGATCGCGTGCGGCGGCTTCCGGTGCGGACAGCGACTGGAAACCGCACACCACGTTCGACCAGAGTTTTACCGTGCGCCATCCCGTCGATACGGTGTGGGAGTTTTTCGGCCGCCTCAGTGAGATCGCGGCCTGCCTGCCGGGGGCGTCGCTGACGGGCGAGCCGGTCGATGGCCATGTCGAAGGCAAGATCCGGGTTAAGGTCGGGCCGATCGCCGCGGAGTTCAACGGCGTTGCCGATGTCACCCGCGACGAGGCCACCCGCAGCGGTACCATCATCGGCAGCGGCAAGGATGCCCGCAGCAACTCCGCGACGCGCGGCGCGATCAAATATGCGGTCAAGCCCGGCGCCACGCCCGACGAAACCCGCGTCGATGTGCAGGTCGGCTTCACGCTGACCGGCGTGCTGGCGCAGTTCAGCCGCTCCGGCCTGGTGCAGGATGTCGCCAACCGCCTGATCGGCGCTTTCGTGCAGAATCTCGAAGCCCGGCTGTCGCCCCAGGCCGAAGGCGCCGCCCCGCCGGCCGCCGCCGAGTTCGACGCGGGATCGCTGATGACCTCGATGATCCGCGACCGCCTGAAGGCGCTGTTCGCAAAACTGTTCCGGCGCGGCTAAAGTAGGCCCGGTCGAATCGGATCGGCCGTTCTGATCGATCCTGGCGACCGGAGCCGTATCGGTCTCGGGGCGCGCGGAGAGCAATTGATCAGTGGCGAGCAGCATTACCTACACCGCGCTTCCCGGATTGCCGCTGGTTGAGCCGGGCGACGACCTTGTCGCGATGATTGTCGAGGGCGTGCGCCGCACCGGTCTCGCCGTGGCCGCGGGCGACGTGTTCGTCGTCGCGCAGAAGATCGTGTCCAAGGCGGAGAACCGCTACGTCGATCTCGCCGACGTCACGCCGTCCGCGCGGGCGCTGGAGCTTGCCGGGGTCGTCGGCAAGGACCCGCGCCATATCGAGGTGGTGCTGTCGGAATCCACCGAAGTGGTGCGCTGCCGCCAGAACGTGATGATCGTCGCGCACCGGCTCGGCTTCGTCATGGCCAACGCCGGCATCGACGAATCGAACATCGCCCATGCCGAGGGCAAGGCACGGGTGCTGCTGCTGCCGAAAGACCCCGATGCCAGCAGCGAGCGGCTGCGGCAGGGATTGCGTGGCGCGTTCGGCGTCGATGTCGGCGTCATCATCAACGACAGTTTTGGCCGGCCGTGGCGCAACGGCGTGGTCGGCGTGGCCATCGGCAGCGCCGGCGTTGCGTCGCTGCGCAGCATGATCGGCGAGCCGGACCTGTTTGATCGCGCCATGCGCATCACGGAAATCGCGGTGGCGGACGAACTCGCCGCGGCCGCCTCGCTGGTGATGGGGCAGGGCGCCGAGGGCCAGCCGGTGGTGCATGTGCGCGGTTTTGCAAGCGTTGCGCCACCGCAGCCGGCATCAGCGCTGGTGCGGCCACGCGAGCAGGATCTGTTTCGATGAGCGGCGAAACCACGGCCTCGTCGGGCGACGGCCGGGTGGTCGCGCTGTGCGGCGGCGTTGGCGGCGCCAAGCTGGCCCTTGGGTTGCAGACCGTGCTGGGCGAACGGCTGCATGTCGTCGTCAACATGGCGGACGATTTCGAGCATCTCGGCCTGCACATCTCGCCCGACCTCGACACGGTGCTCTATACGCTCAGCGGATTGAGCGACCGGCAGCGCGGCTGGGGGCGGGCTGACGAAAGCTGGAATTTCATGGCGGCGCTGGCTGAGGTCGGCGGCGAAACATGGTTCTCGCTCGGCGACCGCGATCTGGCGCTTCATGTCGAGCGCACGCGTCGGCTGGCAGCCGGCGAAAGCCTGACCGGCATCGCCGCCGACATCGCAAAACGACTGGGGCTGACCGCGCAGCTATGGCCGGTCACCGACGATCCGATCCGCACCATCGTGGTGACGCCGGATGAAAAACTGGCGTTCCAGCGCTACTTCGTTGCGCATCGCTGCGAGCCGGCGATCCGCAGTATACGCTTCGACGGCGCCGACAAGGCGCGGCTCAGTGCCGGGGTGCGCGCGGCGTTGCAGCCCGAGGGGTTGCGGATGGTGGTGATCTGCCCGTCGAATCCGTATCTCAGTATCGATCCCATATTGGCCGTGCCGGGCTTGCGCGACGCGGTGCGGGTGGCCGGCGTGCCGGTGGTTGCGGTGTCGCCGCTGGTCGGCGGCCAGGCGGTCAAGGGGCCGACGCGCAAGATCATGGATGAACTCGGCGTTGCGGCGGATACCGAGGCGATCGCGGCGCATTACCGCGGACTGATCGACGGGTTGGTGATCGACGCGGGAGACGCGGTCGGGGCCAGGGCCGTCGATCTGCCGACGTGCGCGGTGCCGACCCTGATGACGGACGATGCTTCCAAGGTGCGGCTGGCGCAGGATGTCCTTGCTTTTGGCGATGCGCTCTGTGGCTCAACGTCTGTACGTTAGAGCGCTTTTGCTTTTGATGAAATCATCGCGCGTCATGCCCGGACTCGATCCGGGCATCCATCTCCTTGAAAAAAGGATAGATTGCCGGGTCAAGCCCGGCAATGACGCCTCAAATCACCGTCACCGGCTCGGTCAGGAAAACTTCCTCGCAATCGCGGGCATCGCCCGTCTCCCACATCAGCATCGCCAGCCGGGCCGGCGCATCGAGCGCGACCAGCGGCGCGTGCCAGGCCCCGGCGCGGTAGTGGACGATGGCGCGTTCGACGATGAAGGCGCGGGCGCGGCCGATGTCGGGCCGGCCGTTATCATCGGGCGCGACGGCCACCAGCAGCCGCACGTCCTCGAGCGGCACGAACGCCTGCGCGGTGAGCGGGTGGCGCTCGAAGCAGACGAGCGCAAACGGCAGCGTTGACGGCTCGATCCGGTAGAGGTCCAGCACCGGACGGCTGGCCGCCGCGTCATGGGAAAGATCGCGCAAGCCGGGGTGGCGGCGGGCGCGGCCCTGATTGACGGCGCGGCCGGCGTCGCCCGGGCTGCCGATGGGGAGTAGCGCGCCGTAGGGCGCGAACGCCGCCATCGTCGCGGCCTCTGCGACAATCGTCATCGGCGCGCGGTCCGGCGGCATCGCGGACTCAGAAATTGATCCCGAGCCACTGCTTGACCTGCTCGTGCAAGTCGCCGGCGAAATCGGCCGGCTCGCCCGACGCCGTGATCTCGCCGAGGCTCAGCACGTAGATACGGTGCGACATGGCGATGACGCGGCGGACGTTGTGATCGACCAGCAGGATCGCCATGCGCTCGGCGGCGAACAGGCGAATCCACTCGAACACCTCCTCGACGATCTTTGGCGCAAGGCCGATCGACGGCTCGTCGATCAGGCACAGCCGCGGCCGCATCAGCCAGGCTTTTGCGAACTCCACCATCTTCTGCTGACCGCCGGACAGGTCGCCGGCCTGCGCCCGCAGCTTTGGCCGCAGCGCCGGGAATTTCGTCAGCATGTCGTCAAAGCGCCGCTCGATTTCCGCACGGTCGGGCGCGCCGGTTGTGCGCGACAGGCTCTCCAGCGGCAGCCGCAGGTTTTCGGTCACCGTCATGAACGGAAACAGGCTGGACTCCTGCGGGATGTACCAGATGCCGCGCGCGCTTAAGCGGTGCGGCGGCAGGCCGGTGATGTCCTCGCCGTCGTAGACGACGCGGCCGGCTTTCGGCACGAGGAAGCCGCAGATCGCCTTCATCACGGTGGACTTGCCGGCGCCGTTCAGCCCGATCAGCCCGGTGATCGAGCCGGCTTCGACGGTGAGGCTTAAGTTGCGCAGCACGTCGATATCGACGCTGTAGCCCGCGGTGATGGTGTCGAGGGTCAGCACCGCGCTCATGCCGCGTGCCCCCCGAGATAGGCTTCGATGACGCGGGCGTCGTTCAGCACCTCGCGCGTCGTGGCGTCGATCACCACCGCGCCGGCATTCATGCAGATCGCGCGCGGGCACAATTCCACCACCACCGGCATGTCGTGGCTGACCAGGATGAAGGTCTGGCCCTTGGCGTGGCGCGCCCGGATGAAGGCGCCCATGATCTCCTTCATGGTCGGATGCACCGCGGCGAACGGCTCGTCGAGCAGTGCGATGCGTGGCGGCACCATGAAGCAGACGCCGAATTCCAGGAGCTTCATCTGGCCGCCGGAGAGCTGGCCGGCATCGAGCGCGGCGACCGCGTCGAGCCGCAGTTCCGAGATCAGCGCATGCGCGCGCGTCAGCGCCTCGCCGTGGTCGAGGCCGAGCGCGCGGCCGGCGACCAGAAGGTTGTCGATGACGTTCATGCGCCGGAAGACGCGGGTCAACTGGAACATGCGCATCACGCCGCGATGGGCGAGTTGCTCCGGCGTCAGCCTCTGGCACGGGATATCGGCGAGCAGGATTTCGCCGGCGTCCGCGGTGGCGAGCCCGCTGAGGATGTTGAGCAGCGTGGTCTTGCCCGAGCCGTTGGGGCCGATCAGGCCGACCAGTTCGCCGGCCACGATGTCGAACGAGACGTCGTCCACGGCGGTCAGGCCGCCGTAGCGCTTGGTCACGCCGTTGACGGACAAGAGCGTCATGCCTGCCTCCAGCGGCGCACGGCGGCCTTGGCGAGCCCCCACAGGCCCTCGCGGAAGAAGCGGGCGAAGATGACGACGAGGGCGGCGAACACCACGAGCTGGTAGCCGCCGACGTCGCGCAGCCATTCCGACAGCACATAGACCAGGAACGCCGCCACCAGCGGCCCGGCCAGTGTCCCCATGCCGCCGATCACCGCCATGCTGAGGATCAGGCCGGTCTGGGCGATCAGGCCCAGTTCGGGCGTCACCAGTTCGGCGAAGTGCGCATAGAGCGCACCGGCAAGGCCGGAGGCCGCCGCGGACAACGTGAAGGCGGCGGTTTTCCAGAACACCACGTCGACGCCGGCGCGGCGCGCCGCCACCTCGTCGTCGCGGATCGCCTGCAGAAACAACCCGGCCTTGGAGCGCAGCAGCAGATAGAACAGGATCAGCAGCACCACCAGCACGGCCAGGAACAGATAGTACCAGGCGAGGCGGCCGATCGGCAGCCCGGCCACGCCAAGGCCGAGATCGCCGCGGGTGATGTCGATGGTGTTGGAAGCGACCAGCCGCATGATCTCGGCGAAGCTCAAGGTCGTGAGCGCGAGATAGGGGCCGACGAGGCGCAGCACGGCGCGGCCGAGCAGCAGGCCGACCAGGCCCGACACGACGACAGCGGCAACAATGCCGAGCAGCGGCGGCACGTTGTAATAGGTGCCGAGCAGCCCGGTGGTGTAGGCGCCGATCATCGCAAAAGTCGCCGGCGCCAGCGAGAATTGCCCGGTGTAGCCGGCAAGCAGATTCCAGCCGCCGGCAAGGATCGCGAAATACATCGAGACGATCAGCACGCCGAGCCAATAGGGGTTGCCGACGCCGAGCGGGATCAGCGCGACGATCGCCATCGCCACCAAGGCGGCGCGAAACTCGACCGTCGTTTTGGTGGTGGTGAGCTGCGCGCCGGCGGCGGGTGTTGCGGGTTGCGTCATCTCACACCTCCCGCCCTTTTTCGCCGAACAGGCCCTGCGGCCGGAACAGCAGGAACAGCATCAGGAGGATCAAACCGAAAGCGTCGCGGTACTGGTAGGACAGGTACACCGCGCCGAAGCTCTCGATGACGCCGAGCAAAAGGCTTGCGACGATGGCGCCGGGCACCGAGCCCATGCCGCCGAGCACGACGATGATGTAGGACTTGACCGCCGGGAAGATGCCGACGTCGGGCGAGGCATTGATCACCGGCGACAACAGCGCGCCGGCGAACGCCGCAAGCCCGCCCGACAGCATGAACACGATGGCGCTGGCCTTCGCGGTATCGATGCCGGCGAGCGAGGCGCCGAGCCGGTTCTGCGACACGGCGCGGATCTGCTGGCCCCAGAACGACCACTTGATCAACGCCGCGGTGATGAGGATCACCGCGATGGCGATGCCGGCAGCAAGCAGGCGGTGGCCGCTGATGAGGACGGGACCGAGCACCACGCGACTGGTCTCGACCAGCGGCGGCCCGCGATAGGCATAGGGCCCGATCACCTTGTCCACGAGGTTGATGAGGAACAGCGACAGCCCGAAGGTGACGATCACCGCGTATTCGTCGCGCATCAACCCCCAGGACGTGTAGCCGGCATAGAGCGGGCGCATCAGCGTCCGCTCCGTCGCCCAGCCGACCAGCGCGCCGACCAGAAAGGCGATCGGCAGCGCCACCCACACCGGCACGCCGAACGCCAGCGCGACCAGCGTGTAGGCGTAGGCGCCGACCATGTAGAACTCGCCATGGGCGAAGTTCACGATCTTCAGGATGCCGAAGATCAGCGACAGGCCGATCGCCATCAGCGCATAGAACAGCCCCGTGATGAAGCCGTTGACCGCGAGATCGACGTTGATGGCGCTCATGGGGAGGTGGCCGCCCGCTACTTAGCGGGCTTCCACAGCTTGCTCTTGTCGATCGGCTGCCCCGGCTGCGACACCAGTGCCGAATCGCCAACCTTCTGGTTGACCTCGGTCATCTGGAAGGTGACGTAGGGTACCTCGAGCCACTGGTTGAAGGCAAAGCCCTTATCCTTGGCGAAGGTGATCTCGCCGCGCGTGCCGGTGTACTTGGTTTCGCCGAGCGCCTTGATGATCGCCTCCGGCTCTGTTGATTTCGCGCGCTTGACCGCGTCCGCGATCAGGAACAGCGAGTCGGCGGCCTGGAACAGCAGGCGAGCGGCGGCTGCGCCATCTTCGGGTGATAGAGGCCGAACACCAGCATGCCCTTGCCGGCTTCCTTCACGTTCTGCCAGAAGTCGGGATAGTCGGCGAGGCCGGAGCCGTCATAGAGCCAGGTTTTTGCGGACGGTGCCACGCCCTGCTCGTAGACCTGGTTCATCATGATGTAGGCCGCCGGCGGCAGCATCAGGTTGATGATGGCGTCGGGCGGATTGGCGCGCAGCGGCAGGATCGCCGGCAGAAAATCCTTCGAGGCGCGGTCGAGCGTCTCGTACTTGTACTCGATCTCCGGCGCGACCTTCTTCAGCGATTCGCCGATCGCCTTGGCGAGCCCGATACCGTAGTCGGTGTTTTCGGCGAACGACAGGACGCGCTTGACGCCAAGCTCCTTCATCGTCGCGGCAGCGGCGCTGCCGACCCGGCTGTTGTAGTTGCCGGGGTTGAAGACTTCCGGATAACCCTTCTCGCGCACCACGTCGGACCACGCGTTGGTGTTGATGTAGGGGATCTTGTAGCGGTGGGCGACCTCGATGCCGGCCAGCGCCGCCGAGCTTTGATGCTCGCCGGTGATGGCGGCGACCTTGTCGCGGGTGGCGAGTTTCTCGACCGCGGCACGCGCCTTCTCGGGCAGGCCTTGCGTATCCTCGATGACCAGTTCGATCTTGCGGCCATCGACGCCGCCGGCGTCGTTGATGATCTTGGCGGCGACTTCCAGCCCGTCCTTGACCTGAGTGCCCTGCACCACGGAGCCCGGAGGCGACTGGGTGATGGTGACGCCGACCTTGATCGGATCGGCGGCTTGTGCGCCCGCCGTCAGCGCCAGGGCGGCGGCGGTGGCCAGCCCGGCGCGCAATGCGCCGCGACGCGAGAAATTCGCCATGATCGTTCTCTCCCCGGAGTGTGTTGTGGTTGTCTCCTCATCGATTATGCGCGGAGGATTTTCATTTTGGCAAGCCGGCCGCGCTCCGTCCCTCCGCTTGACCGTCCTTGACCGCCCCTTGCCGGCTTATTAGGACAGCGGCACGGTATCGGCGTCTGCCGCCTCTTCTCCTTTTCGTCCGCGATACGGCGCGCCCTGAGCCACACTTTTTCGAGACCGCGACAAGGCGCGACCATGGCCGATCACCGTGACGTATCGCCGGCGCCGAGCCTCTCACCAGATCCCGCGCTAAATCCCGCGCCGAGCCTCGCCAATCTCTCGCCGGCCTATTTCGGGCTGGTGATGGCCACCGGCATCGTGTCGCTGGCGAGTTTCATGATGGGGCATGGCCGCCTGGCGCTGGCGCTGTTCTATCTGAACGTCGTGCAGTACGCGGTGCTGTGCGTGCTTTACGGTGCGCGCGCGTGGCGGCATCCGCGACGCTTCTTCGGCGACATGGCGGTCCATCTGCGCGGCCCCGGCTATTTCACGATGGTCGCCGGCACCGGCATTCTGGCGAGCCAGTTTCTGGTGATGAGGGAGAACGTCGCGGTCGGCGCGGCGCTGTGGGGGCTTGCCGTCCTGCTCTGGTTCGGCCTGACCTACACCATCTTCACCGTGCTGACGGTGAAACAGGACAAGCCCACCCTTGACAAGGGCATCAACGGCGGCTGGCTGCTGGCGGTGGTGGCGACGCAGGCGCTGTCGGTATCCAGCGCATTGCTGGCCGCGCACATCGATCAGCCGCATCGCATCGAGCTGAACCTGATCGCGCTGTCGATGTGGCTGTGGGGCGGCATGCTCTACATCTGGATGATGTCGCTGATCTTCTACCGCTACACGTTCTTCCGGCTCGAGGCCGACGACCTGGCGCCGCCGTACTGGATCAACATGGGCGCGATGGCGATCTCGACGCTGGCCGGATCGCTCTTGATCCTCAATGCGCCGCAGGCGCCGTATCTGATGTCGCTGCTGCCGTTCCTGAAAGGGTTTACCGTGCTCTACTGGGCCACCGGCACCTGGTGGATCCCCATGCTGCTGGCGCTCGGCGTGTGGCGCTACGGCTACAAGCGCTTTCCCTTCACCTACGATCCCTTGTACTGGGGCGCGGTATTTCCGCTCGGCATGTACGCCGCCTGCACCTTCGAGATGGATCGGGCGATGGAGTTCGGCTTTCTCGGCGGGCTGCCGCGCGCCTTTCTTTATATTGCGCTTGCGGCGTGGACGATCACCTTCGCCGGCATGGTTCATGCGATCGCACGCGGCGCGATACGCGGGCGCGGCTAGAGCATTTTTGCTTTTCACGGAACCGGCGACCCGTCATGCCCGGCTTTATGCCGGGCATCCACGTCTTTGAAATTTCAGCGAAGAAGGACGTGGATGGCCGGGACAAAAGGGCGTTCACGCCCGTCTTCGACGGGCTATGCCCGGCCATGACGGAACGGGGTGTTTCCATCAAAATACAAACCGCTTAGAGCGCTTTTCCAAGCGAAGCATGCCCTGGATAGGGCGCGTTCACGCGTGCCCGGCCTCGTTGGACAGCATGCCGAGGTCGATCCCGATCTTGCGCAGCGCGCGCGGGTACTTGTCCTCGCTGTCGGCGCCGAAGATCAGGTCCGGGTCGGCCGGGCAATGCAGCCAGCCGTTGCTCTGGATTTCGTTCTCGAGCTGGCCCGGTGCCCAGCCGGCATAGCCGAGCGCCAGCAGCGCGCGGCTCGGGCCCTTACCGGACGCGATGGCTTTCAGGATATCGAGGGTGGCGGTGAGGCAGATGCCCTCGTCGATCGGCAGCGTCGCGTTCTTGATGAAAAAATCGCTCGAATGCAGGACGAAGCCGCGTCCGGTCTCGACCGGGCCGCCTTTCATCACCTTCATCGTTTCGGCAGTCTCCGGCAGCTTGATCTGGTCAGCCTTGTCGATGATCTCGAGCTGCACCAGGAGTTCGGAGAAGTCGATGGCGCGCGCCGGCCGGTTGACGATGATGCCCATGGCGCCTTCGGCGGAATGCGCGCAGACGTAGATCACCGAGCGGGCGAAGCGCTCGTCGTCCATCACCGGCATGGCGATCAGCATCTGGCCGTCGAGATAACCCTGGCTTCTTTCCGGATTGATCTCCCCACGGGTTGGTTCGGCGCTATCCTGCGCCGCCTCCGGGCGGCGGCTACGGTCGCCGCCGGGCCGCTCGTCGGTCGGGTCCATCGGTCAAACTCCGTTGCCCTCGGTTATCCTGATATTGGGTGCTCCGACTGTCAATCAACCCACCCGCGCCCCGCCGGCCATGGCGGGATCACGACCAATTCAATGGATTGCCATGATTTGCGACGATAGAGATCGGCCATGATTGCCAGATGTTTCGCCGCCTCGCTCGTCGCCGCTGCCACATTGTCCGCCGGCTTCGCCATAAGTGTGGCGCAGGCGCAGGACGCGTCCGAGTGGGTGCGCGACAGCCATTCGGCGGTGCGGCTGCTGGCCGGCTCGCGCAGCGGCGCGGTGCTGCTCGGCGGCGTCGCCTTCCAGCTCGCCCCCGGCTGGAAGACCTACTGGCGGACGCCCGGCGATTCCGGCGTGCCGGCGCATTTCGATTTCACCGGCTCCGATAATGTCGATGCCGTCACGGTGCTGTGGCCGGCGCCGACGCGCTTTCCCGACGGTGCCGGCGGCCACTCCTTCGGGTACGCCCATGATGTCGTGCTGCCGCTGCGCATTATCGCGCGCCAGGCCGACAAGCCGGTGACGCTGCGTGCCCGCATCCTCTATGCGGTCTGCGAGCGGCTGTGCGTGCCGGTGGAGGCCACTGTCGAACTGCCCTTCGTCAGCGTCGCCAGCACCGAGGACGGCGCCCTTGCCGCCGCGCTCGACGCCGTGCCGAAGCCGGCGAATGTCGGCGATGCCACGCCGCTCACCATCGTCGATGTCCGTCGCGAGGGAGCCCGTGTGCTGGTCGATGTCGGCGCCACCGGCGCCATCAAGGCCAGTGACAAGCCCGACGACAAGACCGACGACGTCGAGTTGTTCGTCGAGGGCCCGAGTTCCGACTGGGCGCTGCCGTCGCCGGTGCGCGTGGACGGGGCGCCGGCCGGGCTGATGCGCTTTGCCTTCGATCTCGACGGGGTGCCGCCGGGCGCCGACCCGTCCGGCGCGGCGCTGCGGCTGACGCTGGTCGGCGCCGGCAAGGCCTACGAGTTCAACGTCAATCTGGACTGACGGTATCCGGCGTGCGGCTAAGCCGTTTTGCGGCGCAGGCCGGGCCGGGGCCGCGCATGTAGTGTCGCTCCGGGCGGTAGGACGACAGGGTGTGTCGCACCAGCCGCCGGCCGGCGGCGAGCCATGCCAGCGCCCATCGCGGCACATCGAGGCCGCGTGGCGGTTCGAGCCGCATCGGGAACAGGCGCAGGGTTGTCATGGCCGGATGTCCGCAAGTGTAACCGCCCGCGAGGATGCCGCGCCGTCTCTTAACGATCGGCGGCGGCAAGCGGCCGAACCGCCGCGCGACGCGGCTTTTTTCGCGATACGGCTGCCAAAGCCTTAACAGGTTGCCCTTTGCCGGCGCGGTGGCTACATCAGCGGCGACCGCTTTTCCCCACCAGGATGGATGCAAATCGCGATGGCGCGCCAGTTCGTCTACTTCATGCAGGGCCTGACCAAGGCTTATCCGACCCGCAAGGTGCTGGATAACATCCACCTGTCGTTCTACCCCGACGCCAAGATCGGCGTGCTCGGCGTCAACGGCGCCGGCAAATCGACGCTTCTGAAGATCATGGCCGGGATCGACAAGGATTATTCCGGCGAGGCGTGGGTCGCCGAAGGCGCGCGCGTCGGCTACCTCGAGCAGGAGCCGCAGCTCGATGCGGCCAAGAGCGTGCGCGAGAACGTCATGGAAGGCGTCGCCAAGCAGAAGGCGATTCTCGATCGCTATAACGATCTCGCCATGAACTATTCCGACGAGACCGCCGACGAGATGACGAAACTGCAGGACGAGATCGAGGCCGCCGGCCTGTGGGATCTCGACAGCAAGGTCGATCAGGCGATGGATGCGCTGCGCTGCCCGCCGGACGACGCCGACGTCACAAAGCTCTCCGGCGGCGAGCGCCGTCGCGTCGCGCTATGCCGTTTGCTGCTCGACCAGCCGGACCTGTTGCTGCTCGACGAGCCGACCAACCATCTCGACGCCGAGTCGGTATCGTGGCTGGAGGGACACCTGCGCAACTATCCCGGCGCGATTTTGATCGTCACCCACGACCGCTATTTTCTCGATAATGTCACCGGGTGGATCCTCGAACTCGACCGCGGCCGCGGCATTCCCTACGAGGGCAACTATTCGTCGTGGCTGGTCCAGAAGCAGAAGCGGCTGGAGCAGGAAGGCCGTGAGGACGCCGCGCATCAGAAGACCTTGGCGCGCGAGCAGGAGTGGATCGCGGCCTCGCCGAAGGCGCGTCAGGCCAAGTCCAAGGCGCGCTACCAGCGCTACGAGGAATTGCTGGCCAAGGCGAGCGAGAAGCAGACCCAGACCGCGCAGATCATCATCCCCGTTGCCGAACGGCTCGGCGCCAATGTGGTCGATTTCGAGGGGCTGTCGAAGTCGTTCGGCGACCGTCTGCTGATCGACAATCTCACCTTCAAGCTGCCGCCGGGCGGCATCGTCGGCGTGATCGGCCCCAACGGCGCCGGCAAGACCACGCTGTTCCGCATGATCACCGGGCAGGAAAAGCCGGACAGCGGCACCATCACCATCGGCGAGACGGTGCAACTCGGCTATGTCGATCAGTCGCGCGATGCGCTCGACGGCTCAAAGACGGTGTGGGAGGAAATCTCCGGCGGCACCGACCAGATCCTGCTCGGCAAGAAAGAGGTCAATTCGCGCGCCTATTGCTCGGCGTTCAACTTCAAGGGCGCCGACCAGCAGAAGAAGGTGGGCGCGCTGTCGGGCGGCGAGCGCAACCGTGTGCATCTCGCCAAGATGCTGAGGTCCGGCGCCAACGTGCTGCTGCTCGACGAGCCGACCAACGACCTGGACGTCGATACGCTGCGCGCGCTGGAAGAGGCGCTGGAGGATTTTGCCGGCTGCGCGGTCATCATCAGCCACGATCGCTGGTTCCTCGACCGAATCGCGACGCATATTCTGGCCTTCGAGGGCGACAGCCACGTCGAATGGTTCGAGGGCAATTTCCAGGATTACGAGAAGGACAAGATGCGCCGATTGGGTCAGGACTCGATCATCCCGCACCGGCTGAAGTACAAGAAGCTGACAAGGTGAGGTGCTTCCTGCCGCGCGCTATCGCAGCGAGGCGAGGTTTTTGACGATCGTCAATTTCGTCCCCTCGCACCACGTGGCGAGGATGACGCGGGCGCGGCAGAACCGCGCCCTGCCCGTACGCACATCCGCCAGCGGACAACGCGTTGCCGCCCCTTCCGCAAAGCTCTTGTCGAGGCTTTGGGTAAAGAACGTGATGGTGTTGGAGCCAGGCGTCGGGAGCGTGCCCCAGTAGTTCAGTCCCCCGTTGAAGAAGTAGTCGATCTCGCCTTCGTAATACGTGCAGTCCTTGACCCTGCCCAGCCATAGCGTCCCGGCGACCTTCTCGACCGGCAGGTTCGCGGTCGCGTTGCGCATGTACAGCACGGGGTGGGTCAGCGCGGCGACATACTCGACACCCTTCGGGGTCGGCATGTCGCCATAGGCCGCCTGGTGATATGCCATGTAGGCATTGGCGAAGCGAAGGCCGTCCTGCGCGCAACCCTTTTTGAGCAGGCCGGGGCCGATCACCAGAGAACGGTTTCGTGAATCGCAGACCGTTGCCTTTGCGCCGGCTTCCTGGAAGGCCGCAGCGAGCTTTGCGCCGTCGGCGGCCATCGCCTGTTGCAGCTTCTGGATCGCCGGCGATCGAGCGGCGCGGTCCTTTATGAGGTGGGCGATGCGCCAGATCTCGTCCGTGGTTCGCGCCGTCGCGGCGACGGCCCGGATCGCCGCCTCGTTCGGCTCGATGCCCAGCGTGTCGAAGGCGTCGGCAACATCCGACTTGTCCATGAACGCTTTCACCATCCCTTCGGCATCGGGCCGGTAGCCGGCGATCTCGATCCGCTGCCGGGCGAGATCCTTTCTCTCGCGCTCTTGCCGCTTGAATTCCTCCTCCATGGCGGCCTCCTCCCGCGCCTCCTCGGCGGACCGGCGCGCCTGCTCCTCGAGCAGATCGCCGACCCGCCGGGTCTGGTCTTCGATCCGTCCGAGGCGGGTGAGGAAGGCAGTCTGAACAGCGCTGGCGCCGGGCACGATCTCGGCGAAGGCGCCGTTGGCGTCGGCGTCGCGCACGACATGCTGAAGGCTCCACCAGCCAAACGAGAACATGAACATCAGGCCGCACAGGAAGGCACCGCTCAACAAGGAGGTGCGATGCTTCCGTGCCAGGCCGGAGCCGGCGAGCAGCACGATGCCGCCGATGGCCGAGGCCGCCATCACCGGCACCGTCAGTTCGAGCACCGGCTTCACGAAATCGGCGATCGTGGCGACAAGGCCGGCAATGGCGCCATATTTGAGCTTGGCCTGCGTCGAGAGACCGCGGATCGGCGCGAGCAGCCGGTCGACCTTCGAGGGGGCGGCGGCGTATCCGCGCTCGATCTCGTCGATCGCCTGGTCGAGTTCGTAGAGATAGCCGAGAAGCTCCGGCTGGCCCGGGTTGGCCTCGAGCGCCTTGTGCAGGACGTCCTTGACCCGCTCGTAGACAGTATGCCGTTCGGTTGCCCGGGAGGCATCGACATTGGCGAGGTGGCGCGTGATGATGGAATGGAAATCGGGCATGATGCAAGGGTGGCGGAGGACGCGAAGGCGGCCACCATCACACGCCGCTAAACGGGCGACAACTGTAACAGGGTAGTAACCGGTCCTGCCCGCTTTCGCTCAACAGGAAAAAACGCAGCCATGTCAGACTGGTCCGCACAGCAGTATCTAAAGTTCGAGGACGAGCGCAGCCGCGCGGCACGCGACCTGCTGGCGCAGGTCCCCTATGCCGCGCCGCGCGATGTCGTCGATCTCGGCTGCGGCCCGGGCAACTCGACCGAGCTTCTCGTGCGGCGCTGGCCGCAGGCGCGGATCAGCGGCGTCGATTCCTCCGACGACATGCTGCGGCAGGCGCGCGAACGGCTGCCGCAGGTCTCCTTCGCCAAGGCCGATCTCGCACAGTGGTCGCCACCGTCCGGCATTGATGTGCTGTTCGCCAACGCCGTGTTCCAGTGGGTGCCCGACCACATCGCCCACCTCAAGCGCCTCGCCGCCGCGCTCGATGACAGTGGCGTGCTGGCGGTGCAGATGCCGGACAATCTCGACGAGCCGAGCCATGCCCTGATGCGCGCCACCGCGGCCGACGGGCCATGGGCGGCACAGATCGCGCGGGCTGCGGCCGCGCGCGATCCCCTGCCCGCGCCGGAGGTCTATTACGATGCGCTCAAGCCGCTCTCGGCCCGCGTCGATATCTGGCATACCGTCTACAATCATGTGCTGGACGGCCCGGCGGCCATCGTCGAATGGGTCAAGGGCACCGGCTTGCGCCCTTTCCTCGACCCGCTCGACGAGGCGATGCGCGCGGCATTCCTCGCCGCCTATACGGAGCGGATCGCCGAAGCCTACCCGCCGTGCGCAGACGGCAAGGTGCTGCTCAGGTTCCCGCGGCTATTTGTCGTGGCCGTCCGCTGAAATTTCGCCACGGACACGGACGCAGATCGCGCCGGCGAAACGCGAATCAGGCAGAATCCGCTGCATTGAGCGTCGGCTCTGCCGCTTCGGTCTTAAGTCCGTTCGACTTTGCTAGCCATCCTTCATTCAACCCGAGATCATTCCTTCCATGTCCCTGACACCGGAAACGCCTCTTCCGCCGCCTGCGGCCGCGCCCGGCTTGCGCCCGCTGCCGATGCTGATCTTCTCCTCGCGCTGGCTGCAACTGCCACTCTATATCGGCCTGATCGTCGCCCAGGGCGTCTATGTGGTGCTGTTTCTCAAGGAGCTTTGGCACCTCATCGGCCACGCGACCGATTTCTCCGAGCAGCAGATCATGCTGGTGGTGCTGGGGCTGATCGACGTGGTGATGATCTCCAACCTGTTAGTGATGGTGATTGTCGGCGGTTACGAGACCTTTGTCTCGCGCCTCAACCTGCAGGGCCATCCCGACAAGCCGGAATGGCTGAGCCACGTCAACGCCAGCGTGCTCAAGATCAAGCTGGCGATGGCGATCATCGGTATTTCCTCGATCCACCTGTTGCGCACCTTCATCGAAGCCGGCAATCTCGGCGGCGCGGGGCGGACGACCAACTATACCGAGACCGGCGTGATGTGGCAGACCATCATCCATGTCGTGTTCATCCTCTCCGCCATCGGCATCGCGTATGTCGATCGTCTCTCGGCGGACTCGATCGAGGATGCGCGGAAGGCGGCGCATTGACGAGGCGGTGGCCGCACGTCCTGCGCCGCGCGGCGCTGTCCTGGGGCATTGCGCTCACCTTGATGCTTGCGGCAACGCCGGCACGGGCCGACGCGGCGTTCACGCGTTTCGTCGCCTCGCTGTGGCCGGATGCGCGCGAGGCGGGCATCACGCGTGCGACCTTCGAGGCCGAGACGCGCGGGCTCGCGCCCGACTACAAGCTGCCCGATCTCGTGCTGCCCGGGCGCGCCCCGTCGGCGGCGCCGCCGCAGGCGGAGTTCGTGCAGGTGCCGGCCGATTATGTGAAAGAGGCGGCGATCGCGCGGCTGGCCGTCCACGGCCGCAAGATGCGCCAGCAATACGCCGGCGTGCTGGAGCGCATCGAGCGGCAGTACGGCGTGCCCGGTAGCGTCATTCTGGCGATCTGGGCGCGCGAGACCGACTACGGCCGCCACCGCCTGCCGCACGACACCGTGCGCGTGCTGGCGACGCAGGCCTATGTCGGCCGCCGCAAGGAGATGTTCCGTAACGAATTCATCCTTGCGCTGAAAATTCTCCAGGAGGGCCATGTCGCGCGCAAGGACATGCGCGCCTCATGGGCGGGGGCGATGGGGCTGACCCAGTTCCTACCGTCGGAGTTCTACAAGCACGCGGTCGATTTCGATGGCGACGGCCACCGCAATATCTGGACGTCTGTGCCTGATGCGCTGGCCTCGGCCGCGCGCCAGCTCGTCAACAAGGGCTGGCAGTCGGGCGTGCGCTGGGCCTACGAGGTGCGCGCGCCCGGCTCGGCCGATTGCTCGCAAGGTGTGCCGGAGGTGCAGAAGCCGATCTCGCAATGGTTGCGCGAGGGTTTTGTGCCGGTGCGCGGCGAGCGCCTCGGAGCCGCGGCGCAGGCACAGCCGGCCTCGTTGCTGCAGCCGGAAGGCAGCTACGGCCCGGCGTTCCTGACCACGAAGAACTACTTCGTCATCAAGGAATACAATTTCTCCGATCTGTATGTGCTGTTCGTCGGCCATCTCGCCGACCGTATCGATGGCGGCGCGCCGTTCGCAATGCCGTGGTCGGCCTCGACCCAGTTGCGTAGCGCCGACGTCGAGGCGATGCAGAACCACTTGGCGCGGCTCGGGCTCTATCGCGACAAGATCGACGGCAAGGCCGGGATGCTGACGCGCGCCGCGCTCGGCGCCTATCAGAAGCGCGCCGGGCTCAAAGTGGATTGCTGGCCGAGCACCGAGGTGCTGCGGGCGATGCAGGCGCGCTGATCGTGCAATAAAAAAAGCCCGGTACTGCGCCGGGCTTTTTTCGTTCAGGAAAGGCGCTCAGTCGCACACTTCGATGCGCCGGACGCGCCAGCCGTAGCCGTCCCAGAACCGCTGGCGCTCCCAGCGGCAGGGCGGGGCATAGTAGCGCGGCGGCGGCGCCACATAGACCGGGGCAGGCGCTGGATAGGCCGGTCGGCTCGCCAGGGCGCCACCGATCAGGGCACCGCCGATCAGGCCGCCGACCACGCCGGCGGCAACGTCGCCGCCACCCGCATGGGCCGGCGACGGCGCGGCGACCAACGAGGCGGCGATCATCCCGCCCGCCGCCAGGCAAGCCATCACTGTCTTCATCATGTCGTTCTCCTCCTCCTCACAGGCGCCTGCCCCCGGCACCAAGCCCGCAGACGATTGGAACCATGCTGACGATCATGGCCGCCTGCACCCGTTCGGGCCGGCGGCCACATCCTTGCACGCTGTCGGCATAAGGCAGCCGAAAGCGGCGTTTTTCAGTCTGCGCTGCGCTTACGGGCACACCCGGACGTTGCGCAGGCGCCAGCCGTAGCCATCCCAGAACTGCTGACGCTGCCAGTGGCAGCGCGGGCCGTAATAGACGGGGCCGCCGCCGTAATAGCCGTAGCCCGGCGCATAGCCGTAGCCGGGGCCATAGGCATAGGCCGGGGCGCCGGCCAGTGCGCCGCCGATGATGGCGCCGGCGGCAAGGCCGCCGATTACGCCGGCGGCGACGCGGCCGCCGCGAGCCTCGGCAGGGGTGGGGGTGGCGAGTGCGGACGCAGCGATCAGCGCCGCGGCGCCGGTGGCCAAAAGCATCTTCTTCATGACATTACCTCTCTAGCCTCTCGGGCGTTGCGGCCGGCCGTCTGGGCCCAGTCGCAGGAACTGTCAGGGGCAGATCATGCCAGCGGCGCTTGAATGAAGGCTGAACGGGGACGCCGGAATCCGGCCATCTTTGCCACGCCGGCATTAACCAACGCCAGATCAGCGCCCGGACCCAGCCGCAGGGCCCGGCCTGCCGGTTTCCGTTATCGTGGGAGAAAACGTTCAGCGGGCATGGGTGGTTCACAAGGGTCGTGCCAAAAATGCTCCCCGCGGCACGTCGTGCAGTTTGGAATCCCTTCAAACTGCTGTTTTTGCTTTTGCATCTTCTTCCAGCCTTCAATATTCAGGATAGCAGAAACGTCGATCCGGGGTCGGCTGCCGCGCTGTCATGATTGTCTGTTCCTGTAATGTTCTGAGCGATCACGATGTCCGTAGCGCCGTTGACGGCGCGACCGATCTGCCGCCGCGCTCTCCCAATCAGGTCTACGGCTGCCTCGGTTGCAGCGCCCAGTGCGGCCGCTGCGCCCGCACCATCCGCAAGATCATGACCGAGGCGCTCGGCGCCTGCGCCAAGGGCTGCTGCGAGGGCTGCCCGCATTCCGCCGCGCACACCCACGCCCATGCGACCAAGCCGGTGCCCGACATGTCCCCGCTGCCGGTGGACATGGCCGCCGTCGCACCATAAATCGGCTGGTTCCCTTCCGCCCGCTCATCCCTGACCCGGACATCGCAGCATTCGGCTTAAAAGGGGCTCTGTGCGCCGCAACAAGCCTTGCTTTCCGCCCGAATATATCTTAGAAAGATTCTAAATTAGAACGGTTCAACATCCGTGGTGGATGGTGGCCTCTCCACCTGCTGATGGGCCGGACTGGAGTCAAGCGATAACGGAGCGGACAATGAAGGGTGATGCAAAGGTCATCGACTATTTGAACAAGGCGTTGCGCAGCGAGATGACGGCGGTCAATCAGTACTGGCTGCACTACCGCCTGCTCGACGATTGGGGCCTGAAGGATCTGGCCAAGACCTGGCGCAAGGAATCAATCGAGGAGATGCAGCACGCCGACAAGCTGATCGACCGCATCATCTTTCTCGACGGCTTCCCCAACATGCAGGTGCTCGACCCGCTGCATATCGGCCAGAACGTCAAGGAAATTCTGGAGTGCGACCTGCAGGCGGAATATTCGGCCCGCGCGCTTTACGAGGAGGCGGCGACCTATTGCCGCGAGGTCAAGGACTACGTCACCAAGGACCTGTTCGAGGACCTGATGAAGGACGAGGAAGGTCACATCGACTTCCTCGAAACCCAGATCGACCTTGTCGGCAAGATCGGCGTCGAACTGTACTCGCAGCGCCATATCGGCGAGCTCGACTGACGAGGTTTTACGTTCGAAACGAAAATGCCCGCGCATGGCGCGGGCATTTTTTTTGTCGAGGCAACCCTACAACGCTTTGTTGCTCTCCTTCACGGCCTCGGCCTCGACATAGACCTCACCGCCCATGTCGAGAAACTTTTTCGACATCTCGGCCATACCGGCCTCGATGTTTGCTTTCGTCCCTGTCGCGCCGTTGGCGCTCCCCGCCTCTTGTCGGGCCATGCCCACCTGCGCGGCATCGAGCCCGAGCGCGGCCTTTTCGTTGGGGCCGAGCGTTGCGGCGTAGTCGCGCACGTCCTGCGTGATCTTCATCGAGCAGAACTTTGGCCCGCACATCGAACAGAAATGCGCGACCTTGTGCGCGTCCTTGGGCAGCGTCTCGTCGTGGAAGGCGCGCGCCGTCTCGGGATCGAGCCCGAGGTTGAACTGGTCCTCCCAGCGGAAGTCGAAGCGCGCCCGCGACAGCGCGTCGTCGCGCAACTGCGCCGCCGGGTGGCCCTTGGCGAGGTCGGCGGCGTGGGCGGCGATCTTGTAGGTGATGACGCCGACCTTCACGTCGTCGCGGTTGGGCAGGCCGAGGTGCTCCTTCGGCGTCACGTAACACAGCATGGCGCAGCCGAACCAGCCGATCATCGCGGCACCGATGCCGGAGGTGATGTGGTCGTAGCCCGGCGCGATGTCGGTGGTGAGCGGCCCGAGAGTATAGAACGGCGCTTCGCCGCACTCTTTAAGCTGCTTGTCCATGTTGATCTTGATCTTGTGCATCGGCACATGGCCGGGGCCTTCGATCATCACCTGGCAGCCCTTCTTCCACGCCACTTGCGTCAGCTCACCCAGCGTCTCGAGTTCGGCGAACTGCGCACGGTCGTTGGCGTCGGCGATCGAGCCGGGCCGCAGGCCGTCGCCGAGCGAGAACGACACGTCGTAGCGGCGCATGATGTCGCAGATTTCATCGAAGTGTGTATAGAGAAAACTCTCCTTGTGGTGGGCCAGGCACCACTTGGCCATGATCGAACCGCCGCGGGAGACGATGCCGGTGACGCGGTCGGCGGTGAGGTGGATGTAGGGCAGCCGCACGCCGGCGTGGATGGTGAAGTAATCGACGCCCTGCTCGCACTGTTCGATCAGCGTGTCCTTGTACAATTCCCAGGTCAGCTTGACCGGATCGCCGTTGCATTTCTCCAGTGCCTGGTAAATCGGCACGGTGCCGATCGGCACCGGCGAGTTGCGCAAAATCCATTCGCGTGTGGTGTGGATGTTGCGGCCGGTGGACAGGTCCATCACGGTGTCGGCGCCCCAGCGGATCGCCCACACCATCTTCTCCACCTCCTCCTCGACCGAGGACGTGACGGCGGAGTTGCCGATATTGGCGTTGATCTTCACGAGGAAGTTGCGGCCGATGATCATCGGCTCCAGTTCGCCGTGGTTGATGTTGGCCGGGATGATGGCGCGGCCCTTCGCGATCTCATCGCGCACGAATTCCGGTGTGATGATGGGCGGGATCGAGGCGCCAAAACTTTCGCCGTCGGCGATGGCCGTGTTCGCGCGCTCCAGCATCGCCTTGCGGCCGAGGTTTTCGCGTTCGGCGACGAAAATCATCTCCTTGGTGATGATGCCCGCGCGGGCGAACTCAAGCTGCGTGATCGGCGCATCACCAACGCCGCGCAGCGGCTGGTGATAGGCCGTGAAGGCGCGCGCCGCATGGCCTGCGCCGACATTGCCGTTGTCCTCGGGCTTGACGGTGCGGCCTTCGTAGTCCTCGACGCCGCCGCGCTCGCGCACCCAGGCGATGCGCGGCCGCGCCAGGCCCTTGTTGACGTCGATGGCGACGGCGGGATCGGTGTAGGGGCCGGAGGTATCGTAGACGGTGACGTTCGGCTCGCCCGCGCCCTCGCTCAGGATGATTTCGCGCAAGGGGACGCGCAGGTCGGGCGCGGCCTCCGGTACGGCATGCACCTTGCGTGAGGCCGGCAGCGGAGCGGTGGTGACGGCGGGGACGGTGGTGTCGGGACTGGCGTGGATGTTCATGGCGTCCTCCTGTCGAGGTCGTGGTGCCTCACACGGTTTCCTTGGTGCGGTCGAGCCAGGCGCGTACCCGCGCGTCAGGATCGGGATGCTGCGTCACGTCGCTGACCACCGCGATAGACTGGGCGCCGGCGGCAAACACCTCGTCGGCATGCTCCAGCTTGATGCCGCCGATGGCGACCAGCGGAATGGCGCCGACACGCTTTTTCCATTCGGCGATCTTCGGTACGCCCTGCGGCGCAAAGCGCATCGCCTTCAGCGTGGTGAAGAAGATCGGGCCGAGCGCGACATAGTCGGGCGCGTGGCGGAGCGCATTGTCGAGTTCGGCATCGTCGTGGGTCGAAAATCCGAGCGTCAGCCCGGCCTTGCGGATCGCGGCGATGTCGGCTCCCGCCAGGTCTTCCTGCCCGAGATGAACGTGGGTCGCGCCCTCGTCGATGGCGGCCTGCCAGTAGTCGTTGACGACGAGTTTTGTCGCGCTGCCGCGGGTCACGGCAAGCGCCTCGCGCACCAGCGCGCGCGCGCCGTCCGTGTCGAGGTTCTTGGCGCGTAGCTGCACGGTGCCGACACCGAGTGCGGTGAGGCGTTTCAGCCAGGCGAGGCTGTCGATGACCGGATAGAACGGATCAGGATACGGCATGCCAGAACGGGGTCCCGACGACTGGAGTGGAGGGAGAGGCGAAGTCGCGCGCGTCCATCAGCCCGGCCGCGAAGCCGTCGCGGCCGGCTTCGACGGCGAGCCGGAACGCGCCTGCCATGGCGACCGGATCGGCGGCCTGCGACACGGCGGTGTTGAGCAGCACCGCGTCGTAGCCAAGCTCCATCGCTTGCGCGGCATGCGAGGGCGCGCCGAGCCCGGCGTCGACCACCAGCGTGATGTCCGGCAGACGCTCGCGCATGAGCTTGAGCGCGCTGCGGTTGACGATGCCGCGCGCCGAGCCGATCGGCGACGCCCATGGCATCACCACGCGGCAGCCGGCATCGACCAGACGCTGCGCGACGCTCAGATCCTCGGTGGTGTAGGGAAACACCTCGAAACCGTCCTTGACGAGGATCGCTGCCGCCTCGACGAGGCCGACGACATCGGGTTGCAGCGTCTCGTCGTCGGCGATCACTTCGAGCTTGATCCACGGCGTGCCGAACAGTTCGCGCGCGAGTTTCGCGGTGGTCACCGCCTCGCGCACGCTGCGGCAGCCGGCGGTGTTCGGCAGCACCGTCACATCGAGTTCGCGGATCAGCGACCAGAACGCCGAGCCGGCCTTGCCGCCGGCACTCTCGCGCCGCACCGAGACGGTGACGATCTGGCTTTTCGCGGCGCGGATCGCCTCCTGCATGATTTTTGGCGACGGATAGCGCGCGGTGCCGATCAGGAGCCGGGAAGTAAATTCGCGATCGTAGAATTTCACTGTGCTCATGACAGAGTCTCTTACCTCTTCGTCATGCCCGGCCGTGACGGGCAACACATGGAAGGGTTTGTGCCGTGAAGGCGCTGCATTGGTCACCCGCCCTGCCGCGGCGAGATGATCTCGATCTCATCGCCCGCCTTCAGCGCGGCGTCGGCCCATTGCGCGCGCGGCACCACGTCGAAATTGACGGCGACCGCGACATGCGCGCCGTCGTAGTCGAGTTCGCGCAGCAGGCCGGCAATGTGCCGGGCTTCGACCTCGCGCGCCTCGCCGTTGACTGTCACCCGCATTGCATCACCTCGTTGTCGATGGCGCCGCGCGTCACATAGTTCACCGTCAGTTCCGCCAGCGCCGGCGCCAGCAGAAAGCCGTGGCGGTAGAGTCCGTTGACGGAGATGGTGCGCCGGTCGGCGCTGATCGCGATGCGCGGCAGGTTATCGGGCAGCGCCGGGCGCAAATTGGCGCCGAGTTCGAGAATGCGGGCCTCGCCGAAGGCGGGATGCACCGCATAGGCCGCGCTCAGCAGTTCGAGCGCCGAGCGCAGCGTCACGCCGCGGTCCTCGCTCTCGATCGCGGTGGCGCCGATCATGAAGCGGCCGTCGCCGCGCGGGATGATGTAGATCGGCCAGCGCGGATGCACCAGCCGCACCGGGCGCGTGAGAGCCACCTCGTGGGTTTCGATGATTGCCATCTCGCCCTTGACGCCACGCAGATCGGGCACGGTGTCGCGCGCGGCGAGGCCGCGGCAGTCGATGACCAGACCTTCGGCGTCGTGCGGCGAGAGATCGGAGTTGTAGCGGATGGTGGCGCCCGCGGCTTCGAGCCGGGCGTGCAGCGCCGGCAGCACGCGGCGCGGTTCGACATGGCCTTCGCCGGCGAAGAACAGGCCCTCGCGGAAGCGGCCGTCGAGCGCCGGCTCCAACTCGGCGATGCCGGCGGCGTCGATGCGCTCGAAACCCTCGGTGAGGCGGGCGAGGCGGTCGAAATCGGCGCGGTCGCGGGGATGCGCGACCACCAGCGAGCCGTGGAAGGGCGTGTCGGGCAATTCCCTGCGCCACAGGTCGAGCGAACGGGCGCCGAGGCGGGTGATGACCGGCTCGGAATCCTCGCCCTCGCACCACGGCGCCAGCATGCCGCCGGCGTGATAGCCGGTGGATTGCAGAAGGCTCGCGTCGCCGCGCTCGTGCAGCGTCACGGCGTGGCCGGCCTTGGCGAACAACAGCGCCTGCCAGGCGCCTGCGACGCCCGCGCCGATCACCGTGACCGGAACGGGCTCGGCCGCCGGCCCGCCGGCTGCATTGGAATCCGCGCGTGATGGAAATGAAGAGCGCAAAGCCATCCCTGTCCCTTCGCCGGCATAACCCGGATCAGGTTCAAAGGGTCACCGCGGTTTCGCATCAGGTGTGATGGCGAAGGTGCGGACTCTCAGCTCCTCCCGGAGCCCCCCTCGGAACGTTGGCTAATGTAAGCTCAAGCCCGTTTATGTCAACGCATCCCGTCGATGCGTCACTCGGGCAGCAGCGACAGCGGCGGCGGCAGTGCGCGGGCATCGGCGCGCGCCATGGCGCGGCGCGTCCGCCCGTCCTGCAGCAGGCCCTGCCGCTTGGCGGCGTAATAGTAGCCGGCGGCGTAATAGCGCACGGCGAGGTCGTGGTTGCCGTGGGCGGTGCGGTAGGCGCCGGCGAGGTAGCGCGTGGCGTATTTCACGTTGGTTTCAGGGTCGTAGAGGCCCTGCGCGGTGCCGGTGTAACCGACGCCGCGCGCGGTCGCGAGCTTGATCTGCATCATGCCGAGCGCGCCGCCCTTGCCGGTCAGGTGCGGCTGGTACTTGCTCTCGCGCATGATGACGCGATGCACCAGCGATTCCGGCAGATTGTTCTCGGCGGCGTGGCGCAGCACCATCTCGCGATAGTGTTCGCGACCGATCTTGTGCTGGGCATGCGCGAAGGTGGGCAGCAGCAGCGCGGTGGCGGCGGCAGCGGCGGCAGCGGCGGCGATCGCGGCTGATTTCATGTTGACGACCCCGGAAGACCCTTTTGTGAGCCCGTTTGCGGCGCAAATCGCGCCATTTTGTGGCAGCGCCGGTTCCAACGGGCGCTCAGCGCACCAGCGGGCAGCCACCCTGGTCGAGCGGACGAAAGGCTTGGTCGCCCGGCACGGTGGCGATCAGCTTGTAGAGGTCCCATTCGCTCTTCGACTCTTCGGGTGCCTTCAGCTCGAACAGGTACATGTCGTGCACCATGCGGCCGTCCTCGCGCACCTTGCCGTTCTGCGCGAAGAAGTCGTTGACCGGGGTGGCCTTCATCTGCGCGACCACTTTCTGCGCCTCGTCGGTGCCGCTCTGGTCGATGGCCTTCAGATAGTGCAGCGTCGCCGAATACAGCCCCGCCTGGATCATCGTCGGCATGCGCCCGGTCTTGTCGAAGAACGCTTTTGCGAAGGCGCGGCTGCCGTCGTTGAGATCCCAGTAAAAGCCATCGGTCACCAACAGCCCGCGGCCCTCCTTGAGGCCGATGGCGTGCGCGTCGGTGATCTGCATCAGGAGCGCGAGCAGCTTCTGGCCGCCGCGCCCGAGGCCGAACCCGGCGGCCTGCCTGATCGCGGTAGAGGTATCGCCGCCGGCATTGGCGAGCGCCACCACCTTGGCTTTCGAGGCTTGCGCTTGCAGCAGCAGCGAAGAGAAGTCGGAAGCGTTGAGCGGATGGCGGACGGAGCCGATCACCTTGCCGCCGCCGGCTTCGACCACCTCGGAAGCATCGCGCTCCAGCGCCGCGCCGAAGGCATAGTCGGCGGTGATGAAGAACCACGTATCGTCGCCGGCAGTCACTGTGGCGCGGCCCGCGACGTTGGCGAGCGCGTAGGTATCGTAGGTCCACTGGATGCCGTTCGGCGAGCACGCCTTGCCGGTGAGGTCGGAGGAGCCGCTGCCGGAGATGATGAGCAGCTTGTTCTTCTCGCGCGTCAGGTCCTGCACGGCGAGCGCGACCGACGAGTTCGGCACGTCGAGCACGACGTCGACCTGCTCGTTATCGTACCAGTTGCGGGCGACGCCGACGCCGACGTCCGGCTTGTTCTGGTGGTCTGCCGAGATCACCTTGATGGGCTTGCCCTTCACCGTGCCGCCGTAGTCGGCAACCGCCATCTCGACCGCCGTGACCGAGCCCTTGCCGGCGGCCTCGGAATAAAGGCTCGACATGTCGGAGAGAACGCCGAGCTTGACCACGTCGTCGGAAATCTGCGCCCGTGCCGGGACAGTCGCCGCCAGCGACAGAACGCCGGCAAGAATGCCGAGCAGGGTAGTGGCGATTGCCGTCATGCGAGGGTCTCCCGGGGCGCGAACGGCGAGGAGGCGGAGGTGCCTGCGCCACGGGCGGAAATTATCCTGCGTTCGCGGGCGGCAGGCAAGGTGGGGCGCTGGTGCTACAATGCCGGCAGCCGTGTGACCGTGGCGCGGGCGGTGCCGTTGGCCTCGGCGATCACCCGCAGCGTGGTGGCGTCGAAAGCGATGCCGACCAGCTTCAAGCCGGTGACCTGCGCATCGATGGCAACGCCGTCGGCGCCGGTGCGGAAATCGGCGATGGCGGCGGCGATCTTCTTTTGTGCGTCGGTGGCGAACGGTTTCAAGTCGATCACCGCCTTCTCGGCGAGCGTGCGCTGCAGGTAGGGCATGGCGGCGCGCGCGGCGGTGCCGAGCAGGCCGAAGGCGGCTTCCGATTCCACGGCAAGCTCAAGGTCGGCAAGGCGCAAAACCTGATTCTGCGCATCCAGCACCGGCTTGCCCCAGACATGCACGGTGGCGTTGGCGCCGAAGCCGAAGAAGCTCTTCTGCTCGGTGGCGTCCACCGCGAGCGAGATCAGGAGGCGCTGGCCGGACGGGGTGATCTTGGCGCTCTTGACCGTCACCGCGACGGCTCCGGAGCCGTCGTCGGGAAACGTCTTGTTCTTGAGTTGAGCGTCGATCAGCGCGTTAAGCGCGGTGAACGGCATATCGATCGGCACCCCGATGGCGACGCGCCCGGCCTCTTTGCCGTCCACCAGCGCCAGCGTTGCCGGGAACGGGCAGTCCGGCCGGGTCTCGCTGGAGGTGACACGGCTTTCCGCCTCGACGCCGAGGGTGAGCGTCACCGCCTTGGCATCGATGACCGGCTGCGCGGCGATGGCCCGGACCGGCTTGAGTTCGAGCCAGAGCGGCGGCAGCCCCTCGCCCTGCAGCGGGATCGAGCGGCACATCTTGGCCCATTCGCGCCGCGCCGTCTGCTCGATCGTCGGATCGTTGCGCAGGCGCTGTTCGAGCCGCGCAAGCTGCTCGTTGACGGTGTTGTCGATCACCGGCTTGACCTCGCCCGGCACGCTGATGCGGATGCCGCCGACCGACAGCGCGGTGTTGCCGAGATCGATGGCCGCGGCAAGGTTCGGCGCGATCCGCCAGTTGGCGGCAAGCTGCGGGCGCGCCGTGACGGTGACGTTGCCGCGGATGTCGGCATCGGCGTTGACGTTCTTGATGTTGATGCCGCCGATGCGCTTGGCGGCATCGGAGCCCAGCAACTGGCCGAGCATGCCGCCGATTGCGTCCTGCGTCGTGGTCGACAGTTCGCCCCGCACCGCAAAGGTGCCGGTGAGCGGCGTGGTGAGCGTCACCACGTTGTTGCCGCCGCTGGCGGCGATGGCGCCGCGCGCGGCGCGCCAGTCGATATCGGTCTGGCTGAGAAGCTGGGGTGCCGGGTTCTGGCCCTTGCCGGCGAAATCGCGGGGCGCTGCGGCGTCGAGCGCGTCGCGGATCGCGGTGAGCGGGATCGCGACCGGCACCAGCGCCCGCGAGGCGCGGGTGGCCGGCGGCAGGGGCGGCGGCGGCGCGACGGCGACCGGAACCGACGCGGAAGGCGGCAGCCATTGCACGGCCACGAAGCCGGCGAGGGCGGCGACGGCGAGCGCCACGATAGCGATCACGATGGTTTTCGGACGCATGAGGGCTCCGGATGATTCGGCGCGAACGATAGCGCCCGATCATGCCCGGAACGGGGCGCCGCAACAAAGGGCGGTCCGCCGCTTATCCGCCCTTGGCGGCCGGGAGGTTAGAAGCCGATGCCGTTGAAGGCCCCGCAGACGATGGCCGCGACGAACGCGAGCGCCAGATACGCCGAGATGATGCTCACTCGACCGGTGAGATTCATGGCAGCGCCTCCCCTGTTCCAGCTTCGCCCAAAAATATCCCGAACCCCAACAGTGGGGCCGGCGAAACGTTCCGTCGCCGGGTGGAGATTGTTCGGTGGGGCTCCCTCATGACCCGCGGCCAGAACTGGCGGCATGGTTAAAAATCCATGAAATCAATATGTTGAAGAGTCTTTAAATGATTTGACGGACTCTGCGCCGATGACGCGCAGAGTGTGTTGGTATCTCGTCGGCTCGCTCGTCCTTTTGTCGCTCGCCGGCTGCGGGCGCGGTTTCTTCCAGACCGCGCAGCGCGAGGCGTGGCGGCACGAGGCGGAAGTGGCCTGCCTCAAATCCGGGCAGATCGGTGCCGGCACCGAGCTCGTGCGGATCAAGCCGATCTCCGGTCCCGGCGTCTGCGGCGCCGACTTCCCGCTCAAGGTGGCGGCGCTCGGCGGCAGTTCCGCGTTCGGCTTTGCCAACGACCTGCGCCCGCCCGGCAGTATCCCGCAAGGAACCGCACAAGGTGCGGGCCCTCGCTGGCCGTTGCGGCCGGCACCGGCGGCCTATCCGGCCGGCCCTGTGCCGCCCCCGGCGCCGCAGCCGGCGGCGGTTTCATCCTATTCCATCGACCCGGTCGGTACGCGCGCTGCGGCCGCGCCCTCCGGCGGCGGGCCGGTGTCGCTGAACGCACCGGGGATCGAGCAGGATACCGATGCGGTCGAGCTGCCGGCCGACGCTGCGCCATCGCCCTATCCCCAAGCCGCGCCCGATGAGCCGGTGCAGCCGCCACCGCGGCTCGGGCCATCGCGGGGCAGCCCGGTCGCCTCGATCGGACCCGTCGCCGTCAAGCCGAACCCGACGCTGGCCTGCCCGATCGTCTCCACGCTCGACCGCTGGATCACCGACGCCGTGCAACCGGCGGCGCTGCGCTGGTTCGGCTCGCCGGTCGCCGAAATCCGGCAGATCTCGGCCTATTCCTGCCGGGGCATGAACGGCAATCCCAACGCGCGCATCTCGGAACATGCGTTCGGCAACGCGCTCGACATTTCAGCCTTCGTGCTGGCGGACGGCCGGCGCATCTCGGTGCAGAACGGTTGGAAGGGCGTGCCGGAGGAGCAGGGCTTTCTGCGCGACGTGCAGGGCGCGGCCTGCCAGTATTTCACCACGGTGCTGGCGCCGGGCTCCAACGTCTACCATTACAATCACATCCATGTGGACCTGATGCGGCGCTCGTCGGGGCGGGCGATCTGCCGGCCCGGCGCGGTGTCGGGCGAGGAGATTGCGGCGCGGGCCGGCGCGCGCAACATGTTCGCCGGACGCGGCGGCATCACCGGCTCGGTGAAATCGCGGGCGCGCTCGTCCTATGCGGCGGACGACGAAAGCGAGATCGACACGCAATAAATCCGCTACCTCGCGGCGGCGCTGCCCGAAAAATTGCCGCAATCGATCGGCAGATACTGCGATCGTGAGTCCGCTGAAGCGGACACGCCGCTCAACCGCCAGCCGGAGAAGGGTTGCATGACAAGCACGTTTGCAATGATCGCGCCCTCGCGGCTCGCCGGGTTCGTCCACGCCATCCTGGACCGCAAGCGCCGCTAGCTCTCCAGCGCGCGCGCACGAGACGGCCCCTCTGCCAGTCCGCAAAGCGTCTGCCCCGCTGAAAGGCGGGCCGGCCGCTGGTGTTGCGCCTTTTTCCCTTGACCTCTGACGGTGATCGCGGCCGCACGGCTAGCCCCGTCGCCAATCCGGAGCCGGCCGGCGCCCTGCGCTGCCGGAATCGCATCATGACCTCGTCCCGCAAGCCGCCGCGTGCGGCGATCTCCACTGTTCTGCCGTTCGTCTTCCAGCACTGGCGACGCCAGCCCTGGCGCGTCGCGCTCGTGTGCGCCGCGCTGTCGGCCGCAACGCTGGCCGACGTGTTCATGCCGTTCTTCGCCGGCCGCCTCGTCGATGCGGTGGCGGCGGGCAACGCCGATCCGGCGCAGACGTGGCGCACGGCGCTCGCTGCGTTTGCCGCCATCATCGCGCTCGGCTTTGCCGGCGTGGTGCTGCGTCATGTCGGCTTCCATGCTATCGTGGCGCTGACCCTGCGCATCATGTCGGACGTGGCGCGCGATGCGTTCTGGCGTGTGCAGCGTTTTGCTTCCGACTGGCACGCCAGCACTTTTGCCGGCGCGACGGTGCGCAAGGTGACGCGCGGCATGAATGCGCTCGACCTGCTCAACGACACCATCCTCGGCGCGCTGTTGCCGTCGCTCGTCGTGCTGCTCGGCTCGATGGTGCTGCTCGGCGTGCAGTGGCCGGTGCTGGGCGTGGTGATCGCGCTCAGCACCATCGCCTACATCGCGCTGACGCTGGCGGTCTCGACGCGCTACATCGCGCCGGCGGCGAGCGCCTCCAACGCCACCGACACGCGGCTTGGCGGGCTGCTCGCCGATGCCGTCAGTTGCAACGCGGTGGTGAAGGCGTTCGGCGCCGAGGACCGCGAGGACGAGCGGCTGCACGGGCTGCTGCGCGTGTGGGCGCGGCGCACCGGGCGGACGTGGCGGCGCTACACTAACACCGGCACCGCGCAGCTTCTCCTTTTGCTGCTGGTGCGGGCCGCGGTGATCGGGGGCGCGTTGCTGCTGTGGCAGGCCGGGCACGCCTCGCCGGGCGATCTCGCCTATGTGATGACGAGCTATTTCGTCATCCATGGCTATCTCGGCGACATCGGCATGCACATCAACAACCTGCAGCGTTCGGTCAACGACATGGAGGAACTGGTCGATCTGCATGCGCAGCCGATCGCCATCGCGGATGCGCCGGACGCCAGGCCGATCGTCGTGCAGGGCGGCGGCATCGCCTTCGACAACGTGACCTTCCACTACGGCGGTCACGACGTGCCGCTCTACGATGGCCTGTCGGTGACGATCCGCCCCGGCGAGCGCGTCGGGCTGGTCGGCCGCTCGGGCTCGGGCAAGACCACGTTCGTCAAGCTGATCCAGCGCCTGCACGATGTGAACGGCGGCTGCGTCATGATCGACGGGCAGGACGTGCGCCAGGCCACGCAGCAGTCGTTGCGCTCGCAGATCGCGATCGTGCAGCAGGAGCCGGTGCTGTTCCACCGCTCGCTCGCGGAGAACATCGCCTATGCGCGGCCCGGCGCGTCGCAGGCCGAGATCGAAGAGGCGGCGCGGCTCGCCAACGCGCACGACTTCATCGCGCGGCTGCCGCACGGCTATGCCACGCCGGTCGGCGAGCGCGGCGTCAAGCTGTCGGGCGGCGAGCGGCAGCGCGTGGCGCTGGCGCGGGCGTTCCTCGCGGATGCCCCGATCCTGATTCTCGACGAGGCAACCTCGAGCCTCGATTCGGAATCGGAGGCGCTGATCCAGCAGGCGATGGAGCGGCTGATGCGTGGACGCACGGCGCTGGTGATCGCCCACCGGCTGTCCACGGTGCGCGCGCTCGACCGCATCCTGGTGTTCGACCACGGCTGCCTCGCTGAGGAGGGCACGCACCAATCGCTGCTGCAGAGCGAGGGCGGCATCTATCGCCGGCTGTTCGAGCGGCAGACGCTGGCGGACGGCTGGCTCGCTGCCGCCGAATAGGCATCGCCGGAACGGGCGAGGGGACCGGTGCGGTTGCGCCGGTCCCCTCATCGTTCGCGCAAGGACAGCGCGAAAGCATCAGCCAGCCTGTAAGCCGGGTTCTGTAGGGCATCGCGCTTGCGCGCGATACGTGACGGCCATTCCTCTGGGACGGCGCTTGCGCGCCGCCTCGAGCAACCTACCCGAACGGCCGGGGCCGACCGCCCCTCGCGGGGTTATCGCGGGCGGGCTTGCGCCCGCAGCGAACCGTCGCGGCTGCCGTTCCTATTCGGTTTTGCTCCCGGTGGGGTTTGCCATGCCGCCGCCGTTGCCGGCGGCGCGGTGCGCTCTTACCGCACCTTTTCACCCTTACCTGCCTTTCGCAGCTTGCGCTGCTACGACGCGGCAAGCCGGAGCTTGTCGCGCCGAAGCCCGAGGGCGAAGGCGGGCGGTTCGTTCTCTGTGGCACTGTCCCTGGGGTCGCCCCCGCCGGACGTTATCCGGCACCGTCGGTCGATGGAGCCCGGACTTTCCTCCCCCGCCGCCTTTCGGCGCTTGCGGGAGCGGCCGTCCGGCCGACTGATGCCGCAGTGATGGGGATTTGCGGGCGCCGGGTCAAGCGGCGAGGCGAATATTATGCGGTGCCGCGGCGGGCCGCCGTTCGGCTTGCCAGCAGGTTGTCGAGGGTGGCTTGCGTCGAGGGGTCGGCGATGCCGTCGATACGCTCGGGCCGGAAATGGCGCTGGAACGCGGTGACCACCTTGGCGGTGTCGGCGTCATAGCGGCCATCGACCGGCACGCGGTAGCCGTAGGCGGCGAGTTTTTGTTGCAGCGTCCGTACCGCGTCGCCCTCGGCATCGGGCGCGAGGCTGTCGCCGGGCGCGATCGGCGCCGGCCAGTCCCAATGCCCGACGCCGGAATTAGCCAGCGCCTGCCACGGGAATTTTTCGCCGGGGTCCATCTTGCGAAGGGGCGCGACGTCCGAATGCGCCAGCACCCGCTCGGGCGGGATGTCGCGGCGGATGATGATACCGCGGCACAGCGCGATCACCGCCGCGATCTGGCGCAACGGAAAGTCGGGATAGCCCCAGTCGTGGCCGCGGTTGATGATTTCGATGCCGATCGAACAGGAATTGATGTCGGTCTCGCCGGCCCAGAACGATTCGCCGGCGTGCCAGGCACGCATGGCTTCCGGCACGCATTGCAGCACGCCGCCGTCTTCCATGACGATGTAGTGCGCGGAGACCTCGCTGCCCTCCTTGCACAGCCGCATCACCGCCCCTTCGGCGTCGGGCATGCCGGTATAGTGCAGCACGATCATGTCGGGCTGCCGGGCCTCGCGGCGCTCGCCGAAATTGGCCGAAGGCGTGACCTCCGACACCACCGACGAATCAGGGGTGAACTTCGGCAGGTCGGAATACCACGAGGCCGGGATGACGCGGCGTGGCGCTCTTGCAGGCGGTGGCGCTGACGGCCCTCTCGACATCGACAACTCAAAACCCCGGCAGGACCATCAGGCGCGAAGCCCGGTCGCGGCCTATCAACCGCTCACGCCGCACATCGTTCGCGCCTTTCGTTCGCGCCTTGGCCGGACTCCGGGTCAGCGAACGTCACGCGTTTGTTACTATCCCGGCAACTAGTGGAGCGAATTTGACATTCGCTATCTGCGTAGCAGCGAGTCGGGAAGCGAATGTCAAATTCAAAGCTCCACTAGAAACCTATATTTGCTAGTGGTCCTTTAATTCTAACATTTGCACAGGATCTGCTGAAACGGGATGCAAATGTTAGAATTGGACCACTGGCCTGCGGTGCAACGCGTGCTGTGGGCAACGCCGCACAATCCAAGGTGCGTCCAAAGCGCCGCTACCGACAATGCGAGACGATATCGTCGCAGGGCGTGAACGCTTTCTTAACGCTAACCACCGTTAATCAAAGGTGAAAAGCCGACATTTTCGTGCAGCGGCTGCGGTTTTCGATGGTCTCCGACACTTCCCATGGCAGCGCCCCTCCATCGATGCGGGATTTTGCGGCGGCGGACCGACGTGGCCGGCGTTGGGTTCGCGCAGCGAAAATCGTGGCCGGCGCGCGGCCGGAAGGCCGGCATCAGGCGGAGCCGTGCGCCCATGGCTGACGGTGCGGCGCGCCATATTCCCGTTCTGGGCGCAGAGGCGACAGCGGCGCTCGCACCGCGTGCGGGCGGTGTCTATATCGACGCGACCTTCGGCGCCGGCGGTTACAGCCGCCTGCTTCTGGCGCATGCCGGCACCCGGGTCATCGGCATCGACCGCGATCGTAACGCCATCGCCGGCGGTTTTGCGCTGGTCGATGCGTTCGACGACCGGCTGACACTTATTGAGGACCGCTTTTCCAATCTCGCCGCCGTCGCCCGCGCCGAAGGCGCAAATCAGGTCGACGGCGTGGTGATGGATATCGGCGTGTCGTCGATGCAGCTCGATGAGGCGGCGCGCGGTTTCTCGTTCCGCCTCGACGGTCCGCTCGACATGCGCATGGGGGGTGAGGGGCCGAGCGCGGCCGATGTCGTCGCCGGGGCCTCGGAGCAGGATCTCGCCCGCATCATCTATCTTTACGGCGAGGAGCGGCACTCGCGCGCGATTGCCCGCGCCATTGTCGCAGCGCGCCGCGACGGCGCGATCACCACGACGCGGCAGTTCGCCGATCTGGTGGCGCGCGTGGTGCGTTCGAAGCCGAGCGACATCCATCCTGCGACGCGCACCTTTCAGGCGCTGCGCATTCTGGTCAACGAGGAACTGACCGAGCTGGAGACGGCGCTGCGTGGCGCCGAACAGGTGTTGAAGCCGGGTGGCCGGCTTGCGGTGGTGTCGTTCCATTCGCTGGAGGACCGCATCGTCAAGACCTTCCTCGCTGCGCGTGCCAAGCGCAGCGGCGGTTCGCGGCATCTGCCGGATGCGCCGTCCGTGCCCGCAAGCTTCCGCCTGCTGACGCGGCGCCCGGTCGTCGCCGGCGCGGCCGAGGTCGCCGCCAATCCGCGCGCCCGCTCGGCCAAACTGCGCGCCGCCGAGCGCACCGACGCGCCGCCTTGCGACACCGCGCCTGCATCCTGGCCGACGCTGGCCGACGTGATGACGGGAGGGCGCTGACGATGCGGCTCCTGCATCTCCTCGTCATCTGCGCGCTGGTGTTCGCCGCGGCTTATGTTTACCGCGTCAAGATGGAATCGACGGTACGTACCGAACAGGTGATGAAGCTGCGCCACGATATCCGTGAAAACCGCAACGCCATTGCCGCGCTGCGCGCCGAATGGGCGCGGCTCGAATCGCCCGGCCGCCTGCAAGGGCTGGTCGAGCGCCATCTGACGCTGAAGCCGCTCGAGGCGACGCAGTACGAGCATCTGAAGAATCTGCCGGAGCGGCCGCCGCAACTGGTCAAGCCGAACGATCCCGATCCGATCGCCACCATGATCGAGACCATCGAGGACGTCGATCGTGACGTCGTGACGGGCGCGGTGCCGAAGCCGCAAGGGGGGCGCCGATGAGCGATTCGCCCCACGCCATCGCCGAGGCCGCCGAGCCCTGGCACCAGCGCATGATCCGCACGCTGCTCTACGGCCGCAACGTCAACCGCGCCGAAAAGGCGCGCGCCCGCGTCGGCATCGCCATCATCGCCTTCGCGCTGATCTATGCCGTGATCGGCGGACGGCTGGTGATGTATGCGGTCGGCGACGACGGTTCGGGCAACCGCCGCGCCACGCGCGATGCCATCGCCACCGCGCGCCCCGATATCGTCGATCGCAACGGCGCAATTCTCGCAACCGACGTCAAGGCGCCGTCGCTGTTTGCCGAGCCGCGCCGCCTGATCGACGTCGACGAGGCGGTTGAACTGCTGACAGCGGCATTGCCCGATCTCGACGCCCGCGAGACACGCGAGCGGCTTTCGACCAAGCGCGGCTTTGCCTGGCTGAAGCGCGACATCACCGCGCGGCAGCAGCATGACATCCGCCGCATGGGCATTCCCGGCATCGGCTTTTTGCGCGAGAACAAGCGTGTCTACCCGAGCGGCGCCGAGGTCGCGCACATGATCGGCCTCGTCAACATCGACAATGCCGGCATCGCCGGCATCGAGAAGTGGCTCGACTCTAATGGCCTGGCCGACCTGCATCGCGCCGGCTTCGCCACCGACCGGTTGCAGAAGCCGGTGGAACTGGCGATCGATCTGCGGGTGACGCACGCGCTGCGCGACGAACTTCTCAAGGCCAAGGAGAAGTTCATGGCCAAGGGCGCGTCGGGGCTGGTCAGCGACGTGCGCACCGGCGAGATCGTCGCCATGGTGTCGCTGCCGGATTTCGACCCCAACAACCCGAAGGAAGCCCACGACCCCGACCGCATCAACCGCCTGACCACCGGCGTCTACGAGATGGGCTCGACCTTCAAAGCGTTCACGCTGGCGATGGCGCTCGATTCCGGCAAGGCGACGCTCAACTCGATGTGGGATGCGCGCGGGCCGCTGCGTTACGGCCGCTTCAAGATCCACGACGACCACCCGATGGGCCGGGCGCTGACCACCAAGGAGGTGTTCACCTATTCCTCCAACATCGGCGCGGCGCGCATTGCGTTGTCGATGGGCGTGGAGGGGCATAAGGCGTTCCTGAAAAAGATGGGACAGCTCGAGCGGCTGCGCACCGAACTGCCGGAGAGCACCGCGCCGCTTGTGCCGCGGCGCTGGGGCGAACTCAACACCGTGACCATCTCGTTCGGTCATGGCCTGTCGGTGGCGCCTTTGCAGGCGGTGATGGGCATCAACGCGCTGGTCAACGGCGGTTACCTCGTTCCGCCGACCTTCCTGCGCCGCACCGAGGAGGAGGCGAAGACGCTCGCCAAGCGCGTCATCCGGCAGGAGACCAGCGACAAGATGCGCTTCCTGATGCGGCTCAACGCCGAGATCGGCACCGCGCGCAAGGCCGACGTCAAGGGCTACTATATCGGCGGCAAGACCGGCACCTCGGAGAAGGTCATCAACGGCCGCTATGCCAAGAAGCGGGTGCTCAACTCGTTTACCGCGATCCTGCCGGCCGACGATCCGAAGTATCAGGTGCTGGTGATGATCGACGAGCCGAAAGGTTTGCCGGAGACGCATGGCTTCATCACCTCGGGCTGGAACGCAGCGCCGACCGCCGGCAAGGTGATCGCGCGCATCGCGCCGCTTCTGGGGCTGGAGCCGCGCATGGACCTGCCGCCTGCGGATCGCCTTATTCTTGCGGCATCGCGGGACGGACGCTAGAGCATGATCCGACCCGACGGGATGACAGCCATATATCCATCCTCCGTCATGGCCGGGCTTGCCCCGGCCATCCACGTCTTTCTTGTTGAATGGCGGCGAAGACGTGGATGCCCGCAACAAGTGCGGGCATGACGATGGGTGGCGCTCCAGCGCCGTTGCGGCCGGATTGTTAAGCCCATGATTCTGCGCGAGCTGTTTGGGGACGACGGCGCGATGGAGGCGCGGGCGGGGGCGTTGCCCGTGGCCGGGCTCGCCATCGACAGCCGCAGCGTTCGGCCGGGCGAGGTGTTCGTCGCGCTGGCCGGCAGCAAAACCGATGGAGCAAAATTCATCGCGCAGGCGGTGGCGGCGGGTGCCGTGGCGGTGGCGGGCAGCGATGCGCTGCCCGGTCTCGCCGTGCCGTTCGTGCGGCTCACCGAGCCGCGCGCCGCGCTGGCGCGCGCCGCCGCGCGGCTCTATCCGCGCCAGCCAGAAACCATCGTTGCCGTCACCGGCACCAGCGGAAAAACCTCGGTAGCGGTGTTCGCGCGCCAGATCTGGCAGCGGCTCGGCCATGCCGCGGCGAGCCTCGGCACCATCGGCGTGGTGGCGCCGACTCGCAGCACCTACGGCACGCTGACGACGCCCGACCCGATCGCGCTCCACCGCACGCTCGATCAACTTACCAATGAAGGCGTCACTCACCTCGCGCTGGAGGCATCCTCGCACGGGCTCGACCAGCGCCGCCTCGACGGTGTGCGCATTGCCGCCGGCGCCTTCACCAACCTGTCGCGCGACCACATGGATTATCACCCGACCGAGGAGCACTATCTCGCGACCAAGCTCAGGCTGTTCAGCGATCTCGTCGCCGCCGGCGGCACGGCGGTCGTCGCCGCCGATCATCCGCACGCCGCGCGCGTGATCGAGGTGGCGCGGGAGCGCGGCCTGCGGGTGCTGACGGTCGGGCGCGCGGGCCGCGATATCCGTCTTGTCGATGCGGCGATCGACGGCTTTGCCCAGCGTCTCACCCTGGTCCACGGCGGCAAGACGCATACCTTGCGGTTGCCGCTGGTCGGTGACTTCCAGATCGAAAATGCGCTGGTCGCGGCCGGTCTCGTCATCGCCACCGGGGGCGAAGCGGACAAGGTGCTGGCCACGCTCGAGCAACTCGACGGCGTGCCGGGCCGGCTGGAGCTGGTCGGCGCGTGCCGTGGCGCTCCGGTGTTCGTCGATTATGCGCACAAGCCCGACGCGCTCGCCAAGGCGCTGGCCGCGCTCAGGCCCTACACGCGCCGCCGTCTCGTCGTGGTGTTCGGCGCCGGCGGCGACCGCGACCCCGGCAAGCGGCCGCTGATGGGGGCGATTGCCGCCGAGCACGCCGACACGGTCATCGTCACCGACGACAATCCGCGCAGCGAGGATGCGGGCGCGATCCGCGCCGCCATTCTCGCCGCCGCGCCGGCTGCGCGCGAGATCGGCGACCGTCTCGAGGCGATCCGCGTCGCGGTTGACAATTTGCAGGACGGCGACGTGTTGCTGATCGCCGGCAAGGGTCACGAGACCGGGCAGATCGTCGGCGACCGCGTGCTGCCGTTCGACGATCGCGAGGCCGCGCGAACCGCACTGGGGATGAGACAGGCATGACCGAGCCGTTGTGGACGGTGGACGAGATGGCGACCGCGATGCGCGCGGCACGGCGCGGGGCGCCGTCGCCGGCCGTGACGGGCCTGTCCATCGACAGCCGCACGGTGCAGTCGGGCGAAGCGTATTTTGCGATTCGGGGCGAGGTCCACGACGGCCACGATTTCGTTGCCGCCGCGCTGATGGCTGGCGCCGCGCTTGCGGTGGTGGATGAAGCGCATGCTGCGCGGTTTTCTGCCGATACGCCGCTGTTGATCGTGCCCGACGTGCTCGACGGCCTGCGCGCGCTGGCGGTCGCCGCGCGCGCCCGCCTCGACGGCCGGGTGATCGCCGTCACCGGCTCGGTCGGCAAAACCTCGACCAAGGAGATGCTGCGTCACGTTCTGGCGGCGCAAGGGCCGACCCATGCGTCGGTTGCCTCCTTCAACAACCATTGGGGCGTGCCGCTGTCGCTGGCGCGCTGCCCGCGCGATGCTGGCTATGCGGTGTTCGAGATCGGCATGAACCATGCCGGCGAGATCACCCCGCTGGTCGCAATGGTGCGCCCGCACGTCGCCATCGTCACCACGGTGGAGCCGGTGCATCTGGAATTTTTCGGCTCCGTCGAGGCCATTGCCGACGCCAAGGCTGAAATCTTCACCGGACTGGAGCCGGGTGGCATCGCCATCCTCAACCGCGACAACGGTCAGTTCGCCCGCCTCAAGAAGAAGGCGCTGGCCGCCGGGGCCGGCCGCGTTGTTGCCTTCGGCGCGGCGCCGCGCGCCGATGCGCGCCTCATCGATCTGGCGCTGCATCCGGCGGGGTCGGCAGTGCATGCGCGGATCCTCGATCATGACGTCACCTACAAGCTCGGCATGCCCGGCCGCCACATGGCGGTCAATTCGCTGGCGGTGCTTGCGGCAGCCGCGCTCGCCGGCGCCGACCTGGCGCTGGCCGCGCTGTCGCTGTCGCAACTCATGCCGCAGCCGGGGCGCGGCGCGCGGCGGCAACTCGACGTGGTCGGCGGCACCGCCACGTTGATCGACGAGAGCTATAACGCCAACCCTGCCTCGATGGCGGCGGCGCTCGGCGTGCTCGGTCGGGTGCCGACCGAAGGGCAGGGCCGCCGCATCGCGGTGATTGGCGACATGCTCGAACTGGGACCGGCCGGCGGCGCGCTGCATCGCGGCCTCGCCGAAGCCGTGACCGGCAACGGCATCGATCTGGTGTTCTGTTGCGGCCCGCTGATGCGCCGCCTGTGGGAGGCCCTTCCCTCGAACCGGCGGGGGGGCTATGCCGACAATGCGGTGGCGCTTGAGTCGCAGGTGGTGGCGGCGCTGCGTGCCGGCGATGTCGTCATGGTCAAGGGGTCGGCCGGCTCGCGGATGAAAGTCATCGTGGCGGCGCTGGACAAACGCTTTGCCGCGCGCGACGGCGCGACCGCATGAGGCGAACATAATGCTCTATTGGCTGATCGACATCGCGGGCACGATTCCTCCGCTCAACGTGTTCCGCTACATCACCTTCCGCACCGGGGCGGCGGTGGTGACCGGCGCGCTGTTCGTCTTCATGTTCGGGCCGTGGATCATCGATGCGTTGCGCGCCCGGCAGGGCAAGGGCCAGCCGATCCGCAGCGACGGGCCGCAATCGCACATTATCGCCAAGAAAGGCACGCCGACAATGGGCGGCCTGATGATCCTGTCGGGCCTCGCCGTCTCGACGCTGCTGTGGGCCAACCTGAGCAACCCCTATGTCTGGATCGTGCTGGCGGTGACGCTGAGCTTCGGCCTGATCGGTTTCTACGACGACTATCTGAAGGTGAAGAAGCAGACCCATGACGGCTTCTCCGGCCGCTCGCGGCTGGCGATCGAGGCAGCGATCGCGGCGCTGGCCTGCGTCGCCTTCATCTGGCTCGGCCGCGAGCCGTTCTCGACCTCGCTGGTGATTCCGTTCTTCAAGGAGGTCGCCGTCGATCTCGGCTGGTTCTTCGTCGCCTTCGGCGCCTTCATCATCGTCGGCGCCGGCAACGCGGTGAACCTGACCGACGGGCTCGACGGCCTCGCCATCGTCCCGGTGATGATCGCCGCCGCCTCGTTCGGCATGATCGCCTATCTCGCCGGCAACGCGGTGTTCGCCGACTATCTGCAAATCCACTACGTCGCCGGCACCGGCGAACTGGCGGTGCTGTGCGGCGCCATGCTCGGCGCGGGGCTTGGCTTTCTGTGGTTCAACGCGCCGCCGGCCTCGATCTTCATGGGCGATACCGGTTCGCTCGCGCTCGGCGGCATGCTTGGCGCCATCGCGGTCGCGGTCAAGCACGAGATCGTGCTGGCGGTGATCGGCGGGCTGTTCGTGCTCGAGGCCGTGTCGGTGATCGTGCAGGTCGCCTCGTTCAAGCTGACGGGCAAACGCATCTTCAAGATGGCGCCGATCCATCATCACTTCGAGCAACTGGGCTGGACCGAGCCGCAGATCGTGATCCGGTTCTGGATCATCTCGGTGATGCTGGCGCTCGTCGGCTTGTCGACGCTGAAGCTGCGATAGAGCGGGAACGGCAGATCAGAAATTCAGCGTCATGGCCGGGCTTGTCCCGGCCATCCACGTCTTTGTGAGAGTTCAGGCAAGTGTGTCGTAAAGATCATTCCAATCGGGATTTTCAGCCAGAATGATCCTAATCTTCCATGTCCGCGGCCAGTGCTTGATGTTGTGTTCGCGCTGAATGGCGGTTTGGATTTCGTCGAACGCCTCGAAGTAGACAAGACGTTTTAATCCATAACGTTGCGTAAAACCTTTGATGAGTCCGGACCGATGCTCGAAGACCCGACGAATCAGATCATTCGTGACCCCGACGTAAAGGATTCCGTTGGGGCGATTGGTCATGATGTAGACGTAGCCGCCGTGCGACATGACGTCATCATGAAAGACGTGGATGGCCGGGACAAGCCCGGCCATGACCAGAACAATACCAGCCACCGAGGCCAGCGATGATCCCCGTCACCTCGTTTGCCGGCCGCACCGTGGCGGTGTTCGGCCTCGGCGGCTCGGGGCTTGCCTCATGCCGCGCGCTTGTCGCTGGCGGCGCGCGGGTCATCGCCTGGGACGACAGCGCTGGCCGGGTGACCGATGCCGCCAGCGCCGGCTTCGCCACCGCCGACCTGCGCGGCATCGACTGGACGGATGTCGCCGCACTGCTGCTCGCGCCGGGCGTGCCGCTGACCCATCCGGCGCCGCACTGGAGCGTGCTGGCGGCGCGGGCGGCCAATGTCGAGGTGATCGGCGATATCGAACTGTTCTGCCGCGAACGGGCGCGCCACGCCCCGGATGCGCCGTTCGTCGCCATCACCGGCACCAACGGCAAATCGACCACCACGGCGCTGATCGCGCATCTGATGCGCCATGCCGGTCACGACGTGCAGATGGGCGGCAACATCGGCACTGCGATCCTGTCGCTGGCGCCGCCGCGCCGCGGCCGCGTGCATGTGGTGGAGATGTCGTCGTACCAGATCGACCTGTGCCCGTCGCTGGCGCCCAGCGTCGGCATTCTCCTCAACATCAGCGAGGACCACATCGACCGCCATGGCACGCTGAGCCATTACGCCGCGGTCAAGGAGCGGCTGATCGCCGGCGTGCAGGACAATGGTGCGGCCATCGTCGGCGTCGACGACGACTTTGCGCAAGCGATCGCCGACCGTGCCGAGCAGGCGGGGCGGCCGGTGGTCCGCGTTTCTGTCAGGCGACCGCTGTCGGACGGCATTTACGTCGATCACGAAACCGTCGTGCGAGCGAGCGGCGGTACTCGCACCGAGGTTGCCCGCATCGGTGGCATCGGCTCGCTGCGCGGCCTGCATAATGCGCAGAACGCTGCGTGCGCGACGGCGACGGCGCTGGCGCTTGGCGTCGAGGCCGTGACCATTCAGGCGGGCTTGCGCTCGTTCCCGGGCCTCGCCCACCGCATGGAGCAGATCGGCCGTCAGGCCAACGTGCTGTTCATCAACGATTCCAAGGGCACCAATGCCGACGCCACGGCGCGGGCGCTGGCGTCCCTCGACGACATCTTCTGGATCGCCGGCGGCAAGGCGAAGTCGGGCGGCATCGCGTCGCTGACGGAGTATTTCCCGCGCATCCGCAAGGTCTATCTGATCGGCGAGGCGGCGCCGGAGTTTGCCCGCACGCTGAACGAGACGGTGCCGCATGTCGTCAGCGGCACGCTTGAGGCGGCCGTGGAAGAAGCCGCGCGCGATGCGAGCGCCTCCGGGTTGGCCGCGCCGGTGGTGCTTTTGTCGCCGGCCTGCGCTTCGTTCGACCAGTTCCGCAATTTCGAGGTGCGCGGCGCGCGCTTTCGCGAGCTGGTCGAGGCGCTGCCGGGTATCGCGCCGGTTTAGATCGGAATGAGCGCTGCCTAGCCCGATCGCATGCCTCTCAGTTGCTGCGTCATGCCCGCGCTTGTCGCGGGCATCCACGTCTTAACGACAGTTCAACAAGGAAGACGTGGATGGCCGGGATAAACCCGGCCATGACGAAAGAGGCAGATGGAATCAGTCCGTTAACCGTCCCGAAACCATGATGGGGGACCAATGGTCCCATTATCATTGTCAGGGCCGGTCATGATCTCCCGCGAACAACGCACGCCGCTCAGCGAATGGTGGTGGACCGTGGACCGGCCGCTGCTCGGCGCCATCGTCGCCCTGATGCTCGGCGGCATCATTCTGTCGCTTGCCGCCTCGCCGCCGGTCGCCGCCCGCATCGGGCTCGAGCCGTTCCACTTCTTCAACAAGCACGTGGTGTTCCTGCTGCCGGCGCTGGTGGTGATGCTGGCGGTTTCGTTCCTGTCGCCGCGCCAGGTCCGGCGTCTGGCGCTGGTGGTGTTCGTGGCGAGCCTCGTGCTCCTGGTGATGACCCTGATGTTCGGCATGGAGGTCAAGGGCTCGCGGCGCTGGATCACCATCCTCGGCATCAGCGTGCAGCCTTCTGAGATTGCCAAGCCGACCTTCGTTGTGCTGGTTGCGTGGCTGTTTGCCGAATCCGCGCGCCGGCCGGAGATGCCGGCCAACCTGCTGGCGCTGACGCTGCTGCTCACTCTCGTGGTGCTGCTGGTGCTGGCGCCCGACTTCGGCCAGACCATGCTGGTGTTGATGGTGTGGGGCGCGCTGTTCTTCATCGCCGGCATGCGCATCGTCTGGGTGTTCGGCCTTGCCGGTGCCGGCGCGCTCGGCTTGTTCGCCGCCTATCTGACGGTGCCGCATGTCGCCGGCCGCATCCGCCGCTTCCTCGATCCCGCCTCCGGCGACACGTTCCAGGTCGATATGGCGACGGAATCCTTTACCCACGGCGGCTGGTTCGGTCAGGGACCGGGCGAGGGCACGGTCAAGCGCATCCTGCCCGACAGCCACACCGATTTCGTGTTCGCCGTCGCCGCCGAGGAGTTCGGCATCGTCGTCTGCCTGGCGCTGCTGGCGCTGTTCGCCTTCATCGTCATCCGCGCGCTTTCCCGTGCCTATGCAACCGAGGACCTGTTCGCGCGTTTTGCAGCGTCGGGGCTTGCGATCCTGTTCGGCGTGCAGGCGGCGATCAACATGGCGGTCAACCTGCATCTGATCCCGGCCAAGGGCATGACGCTGCCGTTCATCTCCTACGGCGGCTCGTCGATGGTGTCGCTGGCGTTCGGCGTCGGCATGCTGCTGGCTTTGACGCGGCAGCGGCCGAAAACCGAACTGGAATCGCTGGGCGAAGCCCGCACCGCCGGCGGCTTTGCCTGAATTCCGCCTCTCTCCATCGGTCAGAACGAACGATGAGCGATACTCCCCTGATATGGCTCGCCGCCGGCGGCACCGGCGGCCACCTGTTCCCGGCCGAGGCGCTGGGCGCCACGCTGATGAAGCGCGGCCTGCGCGTGCGGCTCGTCACCGATGCGCGGGCGCTGCGCTATTCCGGGCTGTTCTCGAAGGAGATGGTCGACGTCGTGCCGAGCGAGACGGTGCGCAGCCGCAACCCGCTGGCGCTGACGCGCACCGCGGCGATGCTGGGCACCGGGGTGGCGCGCTCGCTGGTGCTGTTGCGCGGGTTGAGGCCGGCGGTGGTGGTCGGCTTCGGCGGCTATCCGACGCTGCCGCCGTTGTTCGCCGCCGGGCTGATGAAGATTCCGACCGTCATCCATGAATCCAATGCCGTGCTCGGGCGCGCCAATCGTTTTCTGGCCCGCCGCGTCAGCGCCATCGCTACCGCGTTGCCCGGCGTGCTGGAGCGCGACGCGGCGCTGAAATCGAAGGCCAGCGTGACCGGCACGCCGATGCGGCCGGCAATCCTCGCCGCCGCCGCAGTGACGTTTTCCGCGCCGCAGCCGCTCGCGCCGCTGCGGCTCTTGGTGGTCGGCGGCAGCCAGGGCGCGCGCATCATGGCCGACGTCGTACCGCCGGCGATCGAGCGGCTGGCGCCAGAATTGTGGCAGCGGCTGGTGCTGGTGCAGCAGGTGCGCGAGGAGGACATGGGCCGCGTCCGCGCCGTCTACGACCGGCTCAAGATCAACGCCGAACTGGCGCCGTTCTTCGCCGATCTGCCGGCGCGGCTTGCCGCGACGCATCTGGTGGTGTCGCGCTCCGGGGCCGGCACCGTGGCCGAGCTGGCCGCCGTCGGGCGGCCGTCCATTCTGGTGCCGCTGCCGGGCTCGATCGATCAGGACCAGTTCGCCAACGCCGGCGTCCTGGCTGACGCGGGCGGGGCCATCCGCATCCCGCAAGCCGAGTTCACGCCCGAGCGTCTGGCCGCCGAGATCACGGGGCTGGCGGCCGAGCCGCCGCGGCTTGCCGCGATGGTGGCGGCCGCGCGCGGTGTCGGCAGGCTTGACGCCGCCGATCAACTCGCCGATCTGGTCCTGAAAGTTGCGGCCATCGAGTCGCCCGCCCCCACCGAGAGCTTCCCATGAGACTGCCGCAGGAGATCGGCTCCATCCATTTCGTCGGGATCGGCGGCATCGGCATGAGCGGGATTGCCGAGGTGCTGTGCAATCTCGGCTACGTCGTGCAGGGCTCCGACGCCGCCGAGGGCGCCAATGTGGGGCGCCTGCGCGAGCAGGGCATCAAGGTCGTCGTCGGCCACAAGGCGGAGAACATCGAAGGCGCCGACGTGCTGGTGGTGTCCACCGCGATCAGGCGCGACAACCCGGAACTGATCGCCGCGCGCGCCCAGCGTATTCCGGTGGTGCGCCGGGCCGAGATGCTGGCGGAACTGATGCGGCTGAAAAGCTGCGTGGCGATTGCCGGCACCCATGGCAAGACCACCACCACCTCGCTGGTCGCGACCCTGCTCGATGCCGGCAATCTCGATCCCACCGTCATCAACGGCGGCATCATCAATGCTTACGGCACCAACGCTCGCCTCGGCGCCGGCGACTGGATGGTGGTCGAGGCCGACGAAAGCGACGGCACCTTTCTCAAGCTGCCGGCTGACATCGCCGTCGTCACCAATGTCGATCCCGAGCACCTCGACCACTTCAAAACTTTTGAGGCGGTGCAGGAGGCGTTCCGCTCGTTCGTCGAGAACGTGCCGTTCTACGGCTTCGCCGTGATGTGCATCGATCATCCGGTGGTGCAGGCGCTGGTCGGCCGCATCGAGGACCGCCGCGTCATCACCTACGGCACCAACCCGCAGGCCGACGTGCGCCTGATCGATCTCGCGCCCGCCAATGGCGGCTCGCGCTTCCGCATCGTCTTCCGCGACCGTGCCGGCGGCCGCGTCCATGAGATCGCCGATCTCGTGCTGCCGATGCCGGGGCGTCACAACGCGCTCAACGCCACCGCGGCGATTGCGGTGGCGCACGAACTGGGGCTCGCCGACGACACCATCCGCACGGCGCTGGCCGGCTTCGGCGGCGTCAAGCGCCGCTTCACCCGTACCGGCGCGTGGAACGGCGTCACCGTCATCGACGACTACGGCCATCACCCGGTCGAGATCGCCGCGGTGCTGCGTGCCGCGCGCGAATCGGCCGAGGGCCGGGTCATCGCCGTGGTGCAGCCGCATCGCTACAGCCGGCTGCAATCGCTGTTCGAGGAATTCTGCACCTGCTTCAACGATGCCGACATCGTCGTCGTCGCCGACGTCTATCCGGCGGGCGAGGCGCCGATTGCCGGCATCGATCGCGATGGCTTCGTGCTGGGCTTGCGCACCCACGGCCATCGCGAGGTGATGGCGCTGCCCAACGCGGCGGCGCTGGCGCCCTTGGTGCGCGAGGTGGCGCGGCCGGGCGACTATGTCGTGTGTCTCGGGGCCGGCAACATCACGCAGTGGGCCTACGCGCTGCCCGGCGAGTTGCAGGCGCTCGACTGATGGCGTTTCCCGACCTCGTGCCGTCGCTGCGGGTGTTGATGCCGGAGCTGCGCGGGCGGCTGCTCGCCAACGAGCCGCTGGCGCCGTTCACATGGTTTCGCGTCGGCGGTCCGGCGCAGCTTCTGTTCACGCCGGCCGATGAGGACGATCTCGCCTATTTCCTGGCCCGGCTGCCGGCCGAGATTCCGGTCACCCCGATCGGCGTCGGCTCCAACCTGATTGTGCGTGACGGCGGCGTGGCGGGCGTGGTGGTGCGGCTGTCGCCGCGCGGCTTCGGCGGCATCGTTGTCGAGGGCGACACCGTGCGCGCGGGCACCGCGGCGCTCGACAAGAAGGTGGCGGAAGCCGCCGCGGGCGCTGGCATCGCCGGCCTCGAATTTTACTATGGCATTCCCGGCACCATCGGCGGCGCGCTCACCATGAACGCCGGCGCCAATGGCGGCGAGACGAAAGACGTGCTGGTCGAGGCGGCGGCGGTGACGCGCGCCGGCGCCAAGCGGGTGTTCACCAACGCCGAGATGAAGTTCGTCTACCGTGGCAATGGCGTCGGCGCCGACGTGATCTTTACCTCGGCTTTGTTCCGTGGCCGCCGCGATACGCCGGAGGCGATTCGCGCCCGCATGGCGGCCGTGCAGAGCCATCGCGAAACCGCGCAGCCGATCCGCGAGAAGACCGGCGGCTCGACCTTCCGCAATCCGCAAGGCGCCAGCGCCTGGAAACTGATCGACGCCGCCGGCTGCCGCGGCCTCCGCGTCGGCGGTGCGCAGGTCTCCGAGATGCACTGCAATTTCCTGATCAATACCGGCGACGCCACGGCGCATGATATCGAGACGCTGGGCGAGACCGTGCGGGCGCGCGTCAAGGCGCATTCGGGCGTCGATCTGCAATGGGAGATCAAGCGGCTCGGCGTGCCGGCGTGATTGCAGCTATCGAGCTGGCGTATCGGGTGGCGTCACCGTAACGCTGAGCGATTGCAGCCGTTCGATCGGGACGGGCGAAATTCGGAAGACGCCGTTGAACGGGTCCTCCTGCACCGCGACGAGGCCGATCACCACCACCGCGGCACTCGAGAACACCACCAGCGCGGTGATGAAGGCGCGCCACGGGTGGCCGACATGCACCAGCGCGATAGCGATCAGCGTCATCAGGCCGAGGATCAGCACGCTCGCCCATTTCAGCGTGTTGGTGCGGTCGCCGGCCAACGCCAGCCGCTCGCTGCGCGCGGTGCCGGCGCGGATCGCGGCGTTGATCAGTGCTGCGTGTACGGCCTGCCCGGAGGCCAGCGCGATTTGCGGGTCGCTGATTTCCCGCAGCAGGTGGTCGAAGGCGGTATCGGTGCGCGGCGAGGTGGCATTGGCCGCCATCGCCGGCCATTCGTCGTGAAGCACGGAGGCGATGTAATCCTTCAGCGCGGCGCGGATGGTGCGCATGTCGGACGCCGAGGCGACGCTCAGCGTATGGATGTTGCGCATCTCGCCGGCCTCGACCTGCACGGCGCGGTTGGCGAGGCGGTTGCGCTCGCCGATGTCGCTGGAGAGAAAACTGATGAGCAGTGCGAACAGCACCGCAAGCGCGCCGAAAAACGGTGGCGTGAGGCCGATCAGCGAGCGGAAGAAAACGGTGCGCGGCGAGCGCCAGTTGAGGGCGCCGAGCAGCGCCACCGTGCCGAAATAGACGACGATCAGCGTGGCGAAGATCGCCAGCGGCGGCAGTTCGAGCCAAGCGTGAATCATGGGACCTTTCCGAATCGTCCGAACCGGAGTCGGCCGGACGCTAAGCGGTTTGTATTTTGATGGAAACACCCCGTTCCGTCATGGCCGGGCTTGTCCCGGCCATCCACGTCTTTCTTCGCTGAAATTTCAAAGACGTGGATGCCCGGCATAAA
>QEVP01000022.1 GCA_003576765.1 Pseudomonadota bacterium | reverse complement strand
GTGATCGCCGCCGTCAGCGACGTCTTGCCATGGTCAACATGCCCGATCGTCCCGATGTTGCAGTGGGGCTTCGTGCGCTCAAATTTCTCTTTTGCCATGCTCGATCCACTCTCGCCCGCCGGCCCATCCGTGCGGCCATAAACCGGCGGTGGTTACTGCGGATAGCGGCTCTGTTCAAGGCCCAAAATCTGGTGCAAGGTCCGGCCCGATCGGCGCGGCCGGCGCCTTCGCCAACGTCGGGCCGCGACAACAAGAACGACAGCGCAACGAGAGCGATCATGACTGCCAAAGCCGCCGCCAAACCCGCCCGCAGCCCATCCGCCAAAGCCGCAGCCGCGCCGACAACGCCGCCGCTGCCGCAGGGCCGGCCGCAGGCGCTCGGCTTCTCCCCGGCGCGGCTCTCGCGCATCACCGACGCCTTCCGCCGCGACATCGACAACGGCACCATTCCCGGCGTCGTCGCCATGGCGGCGCGACGCGGCAAGATCGGCTACTTCGAAGCGCTCGGCGTACAGAACCCGGCGACCGGCACGGCGATGGCGAAGGACTCGCTGTTCCGCATCTTTTCGATGACCAAGCCGATCGTGTCCATCGCCATCATGCAACTGGTGGAGGACGGCCACCTGCTGCTGACCGATCCGCTCGCAAAATACATTCCGGAGTTCGCCGCGCAGAACGTCGGGGTCGAGGACGGCGGCAAGCTCGAACTGATGCCGCTTGTCCGGCCGATTACCATTCAGGACCTGCTACGCCACACCTCCGGCATCACCTACGAATACGCCGGCGACGGCCCGGTGCAGAAACTGTATCGGCAAGCGCGGGTGAGCAGTCGCAAGATCGACAATGCCGAACACGCACGGATCGTCGCCAGCCTGCCGCTGGTGTGCCAGCCCGGGACGGCATGGAACTACGGCCGCTCCACCGACATTCTCGGCCGCGTCATCGAGGTGGTGTCGGGCCGTACCCTCGGCGCGGTCCTCACCGAGCGCATCCTCACGCCGCTGCGGATGACCGAGACCGGCTTTCACACCACCGCCGCCAACAAGGGCCGCACGGCAGAACCCTTCCCCACCGATCCGTGGAGCGGAGAAGCGGTCCGGCTGTTCGACATGACCGAAAAGCCGGCGATGGAATCCGGCGGCGGCGGCCTCGTCTCCACCGCGATGGACTACGCCCGCTTCTGCCAGATGCTGTTGAACGGCGGCACGCTCGACGGCGAACGGATCATCGGCCGCAAGACGCTGGCCTTCATGGCCTCCAACCACCTCGACCCGACGGTCGCGATCAACGGCACGCTGCTCGCGCCCGGCCACGGCTTCGGCCTCGGCTTCTGCGTGCGCACGCATGACGGGCTGGCGCCCATCGCAGGCTCCGTCGGCCAGTTCTACTGGAGCGGGATCGCCGGCACGTTCTTCTGGATCGACCCGCAGGAAGATCTGTTCGCGCTGCTACTCACGCAAGGGCCGGGGCAGCGCGAATACTTTCGCACACTGGTGCGCAGCCTGGTCTATGCGGCGCTGGAGTAGGCAGCAGGCGCTCGCGCCGTTCGGGCTCAAGCTTTGCGTTGAAACAGCCCGGCAACCGACTCGCTCAAGGCATGCACGCCGAACCCGATGAAGATCAGCCCCGAGCCCCGCGTGATCCAGATATCGTAACGCCGATAGATGCGGCGGACCCATGGCGCTCCGGCGACGACGATCAGGATCGCATCAGCCACGACGAAGCCGACGCACGCCGCCATCAACAACGCCGGTAGCGCCGACCAGCCGAGCGTCTCGGCCGATCCCGACAGCAGCGCGGTGAACATGGCAATCGACACGGGATAGGCTTTTGGATTGGTCAGCCCGAATGCGAGGCCACGCAACACCGGCCGTCGCGGCGCGGCGGACAGTTCGCCGTCGCCGCCGCGTCTGGCGCGCAGGGCGGCAATGCCGAGCCAACACAGATAAAGCCCGCACACGAGACCGAGTGCGTCGAAGAACCCCCGGCCGATGACGTGCGCCCCGACGATCGCGATCAGCGACAGCGTCGCCCATAAAATATCGCCGGCAAAATGTCCGACCAGAAAGCCCGTCGCCGGCCCGCGGCCGCGGCTGGCACCGATGCCCAGCAGGGCCAGAAACGCGGGGCCGGGAATGAGCGTATAGGCAGCCCCGGCCAGAGCCGCCGAGACGAGAAGCGCGAAACTCATGACACCCTTTCCGAATTTCAATCCCGTTCAGCTCGCGGTGACGCCGCCGTCGATCACCATGGTCTGGCCGGTCATGAAATTGCCGGCGGCCGACGACAGAAACACCGCGGCGCCCGCGATTTCGTCCGGGATGCCGATGCGCCCGAGCGGCGCGCGCGAGGTCGAGGCTTTCAGGTTCTCGGGATCGTCCCACAGCGCCTTGGCGAAATCGGTCTTGATCAGACCCGGCGCGACGCAGTTGACGCGGATGTTGTGCGGCCCGTACTCGCAGGCGAGATTGCGGGCAAGCTGCATGTCGGCCGCCTTGGAGATGCAGTAGGCGCCGATGATGGTCGAACCCTTCAAGCCGCCGATCGAGGAGATGATGGTGATGGCGCCGTCCCTGCGCGCGATCATCTGCGGCACCACCATGCTGATGAGCCAGTTGTTGGCGACGATGTTGTTGTCGAGAATTTTTCGGAACTGGTCGTCGGAGATATCGGCCAGCGGCCCGTAATACGGGTTCGACGCGGCGTTGCAGACCAGCACGTCGATCCGGCCGAACGCCGCGTTGGCTTCATCGACGAGGTGCTGCAGGTTCTCCTTGCTCGAGATGTTGGCGGCGATGGCGACCGCCCGGCCCTTGCCGTATTTCGCGTTGATCTCGCCCGCAACCCGATCGCAGACGTCCTGCTTGCGCGAGGAGATCACCACGTTCGCGCCATGCTCGGCCATGCGCTCGGCGATGGCACGGCCGATACCGCGCGAGGAGCCGGTGATGAGCGCGACTTTTCCGGTCATGTCGAACAAGGTCATGGCTGTCTCCCGTGATGATGCGTTGAAACTCTGGATTGTTGTTTTGGCGCGTTTTCTTCACGCGAACCGGTTCCCACTTCGCTCGAAAACGCTTTAAGCAAGCTTGGTCGGGGTGGCTATCTCCGGTCCGGCCGGCTGGTGCATCGTCGCGTGCGAGGGATCGGCGATCCACGGCTGCTGGTTGATCATCGGCACGCGCCAGCCGATCTCGCCGGCGCCCGCAAGGTGGTCGAGCCGCGTCACCGAACAATTGTCGATGGCGAAGGCGAGCCCGGCCCTGGCTTCAAGCCCGAGCGCGTGTGCGATCGCCGCCTTGATCGGCCCGCCATGCGACACCACCACGATGTCGCCGCCGCGATGGAGGGCGTTGATGCGCAGGATCGCCGCGCGTACCCGCTCGAACACGTCGATAAAACTCTCGCCGCCGGGCGCGCGCTCCTCGGCCGGCGCGAACCAGTAGCTGCCGATCTCCGGCGCACGGCTGGCGAAGAATTCGGCGCGGTTGCGGCCCTGCCACGCGCCGAGGTGCTGCTCGGCAAACGCTTCATCCTGCGTCAGCGTGGCAGGTGTGGCGGGCGCGGCGCCGGCGGCGAACAGCGCCCGCGCGGTCTGGTGCGTGCGCTGAAGCTGGCTCGCGTACCACGTCGCCTGGCGCGGCAGGATGCGCGCCACCGCGCCGAACACCACGGTGTCGCTGCAATCGCACGGCAGATCGGTCTGGCCGTAGATGCGGCCCTGATCGACGCGCACCGGCGCATGCCGCACCCACCACCAGCGCGTGATCTCGACACCGGCCGGCTGCGGCGGAACGCCTGTTGCGATCTGCACTTTGCGATTGGACATCGGGGAAGCCTTCACTACTGTAGCTGAAGATGGCGCGGCGCACGGGGCGCGCGCAGGCGCACGACGGATAGTCCACGCGGCGACCATTGTCGCGCAGCGTCATGACAGACGGGAGAATGCGGATGGGCCGCCTCGAAGGCAAATCGGTGGTGATCACGGGCGCCGGCAGCGGCATCGGCCGCGCCGCCGCGCTGATGTTCGCCCGCGAAGGCGCAACGCTGATCGCGGTCGATCAAAGCGAGAGCGTGATCGAGACCGTGGCGGACGTGACGAACGCCGGCGGCATCGCCGAAGCCTTCATTGCCGACGCCGGCAACGAGAACGACGTGCAGGGTTTCATCGCGCGCGCGGTGTCCGCCTATGGCCGGCTCGATGCGATCTGGGCCAATGCCGGCATCAGCGGCGGGCTGGTGCCGCTCGCCGAGCAGACCCCCGAGCACTGGCAGGAGGTGCTGCGCATCAACCTGATCGGGCCGTTCCTGGCGGTGAAGCATTCCATTCCCCTGATGACCGGCCAAGGCCACGGCGCCATCGTCTGCACCGCCTCGGTCGCCGGGCTGAAAGCCGGCGCCAGCGGCCATCCTTATGCCGCCAGCAAGGCCGGCGTCATCAGCCTGGTGCAGACCACCGCCTACTCGCTGTCCGGCACCGGCGTGCGCATCAATGCCGTGTGCCCCGGCCTGATCGAGACCGGGATGACGCGGCCCCTCTTCGAGCGCGCCCAGGAGCGCGGCACGGAAGGCAAGATCGGCCAGCTCAACCCGCTCAAGCGCGCCGGCCAGCCGCACGAGATCGCGGCGATGGCGCTGTTTCTCCTCAGCGACGAAGCCTCCTACGTCAACGGCCAGGCGTTCCCGGTGGACGGCGGCCTGACCGCCTCGATGCCCTATGCCGGCAAGCCGATCTGAGCACCCGTTCGACGTAAATTGAAACGGATAGGCTGCGGCCCTCTCCACCGTCATGCCCGCGCTTGTCGCGGGCATCCACGTCTTACGGCAACTCATCGGGAAAGACGTGGATGGCCGGGACAAAGCCCGGCCATGACGAAAAATGAATGTCCGTTGAATCTAACTTCAACCTGATCCCATAAGATTACAGAGCGATCCGAGCGCAGCACAGCGTTTCAATTTCACACTGCCCCCGCCTTCCGCGCATAGGCCCACGCCTCCTGAGCCAGCGGCACGGTGCGCGCGGCCGATTCCTTGGCCTTGTCGCTGGCCGCAGTGCCGTCGCGGATGCGTCCGGCAATGCCCTGCAAAATGCCGGCGAGCCGGAACAGGTTGTAAGAAAAATACCAGTCGAGATTGCTGATGCCGGCGCGGCCGGTGGCGTCGCAATAAAGCGCCGCCGCCTCATCCATGGTCGGCAGGCCGAGCGCTGCGAAGTCGGCGCCGTCGAGCCCCGGCATGATCCACTGCATCAGAAGGTAGGTGAAATCGGCGAGCGGATCGCCGAGCGTGGACAATTCCCAATCGAGCACGGCGATGACGCGCGGCTCGGTGGCATGGAAGATCATGTTGTCGAGGCGAAAGTCGCCATGCACCACCGACACCCGCTCCTGCTCCGGCACGGTGCGCGGCAGCCACTCGATCAGCCGGTCCATCTCCGGGATCGTCTGCGTCTCCGAGGCGCGGTACTGCTTGGTCCAGCGATCGACCTGGCGGGCGAAGTAATTGCCGGGCCGGCCGTAGTCGCCAAGCCCGATCGCCTGCGGATCGTACTGGTGCAGCTGCGCCAGCGTCCTGATCTTGTCCTCGAAGATCGGGCGGCGCGCCTCGCGTGGCAGCGACGGCAGCGTCGGATCCCAGAATACGCGCCCCTCCTCCATCGACATGATGTAGAAGGCCGCGCCGATCACCGCATCGTCGGTGCATAGCGCATAGGCTTTCGCCACCGGAAAGCCCTGCTGGCCAAGCGCCGAGATCACCCGGAACTCGCGGTCCACGGCATGCGCCGACGGCAACAGCTTGCCGAACGGCTTTCGCCGCAGCACGTAGGACCGCGACGGCGTGTTCAGCCGGTAGGTCGGGTTCGACTGGCCACCCTTGAATTGCAGAACGGTGAGCGGCCCCTGATAGCCCTCGACATGCTCGCGCATCCACGCGTCGAGGCGCGTCTCATCGATGCGATGGCGCTCCTCGACAGGTTTGGTGCCCGAATAATCCTCGTCGCGCCGATAACCGACCACCCTCGCCCTCGCTTACTTCTTCTCCGCCGTGTTGGCGTAGCGGCGCAGCTCCAGCCGCGCAATGGCGCGATTGTGAACTTCGTCGGGGCCGTCCGCAAGCCGCAGCGTGCGGATATGGGCATAGGACTTGGCAAGTCCGGCCTCGTCGGAGACGCCGCCGCCGCCGAACGCCTGAATGGCGTCGTCGATGATACGCAGCGCCACGTTCGGCGCGGCCACCTTGATCATCGCGATTTCGAGTTGCGCGGTCTTGTTGCCGACCTTGTCCATCATGTCGGCGGCCTTGAGGCACAGAAGGCGCGTCATCTCGATGTCGATGCGTGCCTGGGCGATGCGCTGCTCCCATACCGAATGCTCGATGATCTTCTTGCCGAACGCGGTGCGGGAAGCGAGCCGCCTCACCATCTTCTCCAGCGCCTCCTCGGCGGCGCCGATGGTGCGCATGCAGTGGTGGATGCGGCCGGGGCCGAGACGGCCTTGCGCGATCTCGAAGCCGCGCCCCTCGCCGAGCAGGAGGTTGCCCGCCGGTACGCGCACGTTGTCGAGCAGCACCTGGCCGTGGCCGTGCGGCGCATCGTCGAAGCCGAACACCGGCAGCATCTTCTCGATGGTGATGCCCTTGGTATCGAGCGGCACCAGAATCTGCGACTGCTGTTGGTGGCGGGCAGCCGTCGGGTCGGTCTTGCCCATCACGATGGCGACCTTGCAGCGCGGATCGCCGACGCCGGACGACCACCACTTGCGACCCTGGATGACGTACTCGTCGCCCTCGCGGCGAATGCTGGTCTCGATGTTGGTGGCGTCGGACGAGGCAACCGCCGGCTCGGTCATCAGGAAGGCGGAGCGGATCTCGCCGTCGAGCAAGGGGCGCAGCCACGTCTGCTTCTGCTCCCTGGTGCCGTAGCGCATCAGGACTTCCATGTTGCCGGTGTCCGGCGCCGAGCAGTTGAACACTTCCGAAGCCCACGCGATGTGGCCCATCTGCTCGGACAGTAGCGCGTATTCGAGGTTGGTCAGGCCGGCGCCGTGAAATTCCGCGTCGTCGTGCGCGGACGGCGGCAGAAACATGTTCCACAGCCCCTCGGCCTTCGCCTTCTTCTTCAAGTCCTCGATGATCGGGATCACCTTCCAGCGCTCGCCGGCTGCATCCTGCTGGTGGTAGACCGGCACGGCCGGGCGCACATGGGTCTGCATGAAGTTGGTGACGCGATCGAGCCATTCCTGCTGGCGGCTGGACAGGGAGAAATCCATCGGACGATCCTCGGTTGCTGACACACGAAAACGCCGCCCGCGCACGCCTTGCATTGGCCATCGCGGCCGCGCAAAGGGCTCGAACGGGCGCGCCGGGACTGGTTTGCGCGCTTACGGCATTGACAGCCCCAGTCTTCAAACGATAGTTTCATACAGTCGTTTGAATTGCAATCCCCCTGGACCGCGGTTCCCCCGAAACTCTTAAAGCTTGAACGCCCATGTCCACCGACCAGACCCGGCTTGCCATTCTCGCGGCCGCCGAACGGCTCTATGCCGACCGCGGTTTTGGCGAGGTGACGCTGCGCGACATCGTGGCCGAGGCGGAGGTCAACCTCGCGGCCGTCAACTATCACTTCGGCTCCAAGGACGAACTGATCGCCGAGCTTTACGTCAGCCGCAGCGTCGCGCTGAACCGCGAGCGGCTCACTGAGCTGAAGGCCGCGGAGGATGCCGGCGGCGGCCCGGCCGCCCTCGACGACGTGATCGCGGCGCTGGTCGGCCCGCCGTTGCGCGGCTGTCTCGGCCCGGACCGGCAGCGTTCCGCGGCGGCGCGTTTCATGGTGCGCGCCTCGGCGGAATCGGTGCCGGTGATCCGCCGCATCAGGACGCGCGAAATCGGCCACCTGCGCCGCTTCGCCGCTGCGCTGCGGCGCGCGCTGCCGCAAGCGCCCGAGGCCGACATCTACTGGGCGCTGCACTTCGCGCTGGCGATGACGCATGAGACCATCAACGGCGCCGAGCGGCTGCAGCGGCTGTCCGGCGGCGCCTGCGACCTCGACGACGTAGCCGGCATCGTCGCCCGCATCACGGCCGCCGTGGTGCAGACGCTCGCCGCCCGCGCGACGGCCGCCAAGACGGCCACCGTGCCGGTGCGCCGTGCAGCCCGTCCACGGGCCTGACGACGCCATTCCGGCTGCGGCATGTTGAAGGCGACGGCCGCGATATGCTAGAGGCTGGGCATTGCCACGGCGCGGGTGTAGCTCAGTGGCAGAGCAGCAGCCTTCCAAGCTGAATACGCGGGTTCGATTCCCGCCACCCGCTCCACTTCCGTCGCCTCACCACGGCTCACCGAACGGGCGGATTTCCTGCTCGAAGGTCCAGGCGCCGCGCGGTTGGCGATAAAGCTGCCAGTAGGCGTCCGCCACCGCGGCGGGCGGCATCAACCGCTCGGGATCGAGCCTCGCCAGCGCCGCCTCGCCTTCGCGCTGACGGATACGCTCGCGCACCCAGGCGGTATCGACCCCGGCATCGATGATGAGATGGGCGACGTGGATATTGTGCGGCCACAATTCGCGCGCCATTGCCTGCGCCGTCATGCGCAGACCCGCCTTGGCGGCGGCGAACGCAGCAAAGCCCGCGCCGCCGCGCAGGCTGGCGGTCGCGCCGCTGAAGAAAATATGGCCCTGCCCGCGCGGCAGCATCAGCCGCGCCGCTTCCCGCCCGGCCAGGAAGCCGGCATAGCAGGCCATCTCCCACACCTTGCGGAAGACGCGCTCGGTGGTGTCGAGCACGGGAAAGCTGACGTTAGCGCCGACGTTGAAGATACACACCTCGAGCGGCGCTTGCGCATCGGCTTCGCGCAGGAACGCGGCGATCTCGTCTTCCTTGCGGGCATCGAGCGAGCGCCCGACCGCGCGCCCGCCGGCCGCCTCGATCGACGCCACCAGCGGCGCGAGCTTCTCGCCGTTGCGCCGGCCGGCAAACATGACAAAGCCCTCGGCGGCGAACTTCTTTGCGATCTCCGCGCCGATGTAATCGCCGGCGCCGATCACCGCCGCAGTCGCTGCCCTTTTGTTCACTGCCGTCTCCCTCGCCAGGGTTGGACCGCCGTCAGGCTTTTTGCGCGGCGATCTCGTCCTCGACGTCGCGCAACTGATCCTTGCCGAAAAACATCTCGCGCCCGACGAAAAAAGTCGGCGAGCCGAACGCGCCGCGCTCGACCGCATCCTGCGTCGCCTCCATCAGCCGCGCCTTGACGTCGGCCTCCTGCGCACGGGCGAACAGGCGGTCGGCATCGATGCCCGACGCCATCAGCGCCGCCCGCGCCATCGCCGGATCGTCCATCCTCTTCGGCTCCTCCCACATGTGGTGGAACACCGCCTCGACATAAGGCGCGAGGCCGCCATCCATCTGCGCAGCCGTGGCGGCGCGCATCAGGTGCAGCGTATTGACCGGGAAATGCGGGTTGAACCGGAACGGGACGCGATGGCGGCGCATGAAGCGCCGCATCTCCAGCTCCATGAACGCGCGCTTGTTCTTGATGTGACCGAAAGTCTCGACCGGCGAACAGTTGCCGGTCAGCTTGAAGATGCCGCCGAGCAACACCGGCACGTAAGCGAACGTTACGCTGGTCCGCCGCTCGATCTCGGGAATGACGCGATGGGCGAAATAGGCATTGGGGCTGCCCACATCGAACAGGAACTCGACGGAGACCATCGCAACGCTCCTTTCGCCTGCCGCGGCATCGGCCCCTCAGGGCTGGCTTCAGCACGTGACAGACGCTAAAGTTCTTTTTTAGAACTGTCAATTGGACGCGGCCCGGCGGAGGTTTCTTCACCGACGGGCGAGCGCACGGCGCGAGGATGCAAAGCCCTGCATCACGTGACGTTGCCGCAACGGAGGGTGCCCATGAAGTGGGCCACGCTGGACAAGGAGCCTTGCTCGGTGGCACGCACCGTCGCCGTGATCGGCGACCGCTGGACGCTGTTGATCCTGCGCGACTGCTTTTTGCGCGTGCGGCGCTTCGAAGCGTTTCAGACGCGGCTCGGCATCACCCGTCACCTGCTGGCGGACCGCCTGCGCAAGCTGGTCGCCTTCGGCGTGCTCGAACGCGTGGCATATCAGGACAGCCCGAAGCGTTACGAGTATGTGCTGACCGAGCGCGGGCTGGCGCTGCATCCGGTGCTGATGAGCATCGTGCACTGGGGCGACGTGCATATGAGCGACGCGCGCGGCCGGCCGATGCTGCACGAGCACAAGAGCTGCGGCCATGTATTCGATCCGGTGATGACCTGCTCGGTATGCGGCGGACGAATTTCCGCGCGCGATGTTCTCACACACGACGGCCCCGGCCTTATCCGTCGCGCCCCACGCGCGCGCCGCACGCCATCGTCGTCATAACCATCGCGATACCGGGCGTTGCGGCAGAAAGCCGCTCGCATCCTACGGCACGATTCCGAAAATATCTGCGGCATAAGGTTTTTTGATACCGTCAGCGACCCTTCGCAAAGCGGCCCGAGGTATTTTCGCACCCCGCTGCGACAATGCGACGTTTGGTAGCGGCTTCGCTTTGAGCGTGCTCCCAGGCATGCGACTCGTGCCGTATTTACCGCTTTTCTTCATCGAAGATGATGCAACAGACATCACCACGCACGGCGGCCGAGCCCGACGAATGCTCACGTATTTAGATGCCTTCTACCGGACGACGCCGGTCTTTCCTGTAGGAGCAGCCAATCCGAATGCACGGAAGTTTGGGGCAGCACTGCATGACTAAGAAGAACGAAGCACAACTCTCCTCGACGATTTCGCATCTCGCACTGACGGCAGGTCTTGCCGTTTCGCTGTCGGCGGTCGTCGGGTCGGCGCATGCGCAGCAGAGCGGCAGCGTCTCGCTCGACACCATCAACGTCCAGGGCGCCGCCACCGGTGCCGGCGACGACGATTACAACGTTCCGGCCGCATCCTCGCCGAAGCAGACCGCGCCGCTGCTGGATACGCCGCAGACGGTCACGGTGGTGCCGCAGGCCGTCATCCGCGAAACCGGCTCGCGCAACCTGACCGAGGTGCTGCGCAACACGCCGGGCATCACCTTCGACGGCGGCGAGAACGGCTTCGGCACCTCGACCAACAACTTCAAGATGCGCGGCTTCGATACGTCGGGCAGCGTGTTCGTCGATGGCGCGCGCTCGTCCGGCAGTTTTTCGCGCGACACATTCAACCTCGAGCGCGTCGAGGTGTTCAAGGGACCGGCAGCCGACAACGGCCGCGGCGGCCCCGGCGGCTACATCAACATGGTCACCAAGCTGCCGTCGCTGAGGAATTTTACCTCGGGCGACGTCGGTATCGGTTTCGACGGCACCGGCAGCGACGCGGTGAAGCGCGGCACGGCCGACCTCAACTACGTGGTCGCGCCGGGCACCGCGGTGCGCCTCAACGCGCTGCTCGAAAAGAGCGGCGTACCGGGCCGCGATGTCGCCGAAACCAACGCCTGGGGCATCGCGCCGTCGATTGCCTTCGGTCTCGGCAGCGACTTCCGCACCTTCCTTGCCTACGAGCACGTGACGCGGCGCGACCTTCCCGATTGGGGCGTGCCGGCCCACATCATGCCGGGGACGTTCAACTTCGATCCGTCGCTGCGCAACGTGTCGCGGCGCAACTTCTACGGCCTGCGCAGCGATTTCGACAACACCGAGAGCAATTCGGCGCTGGCCCGCTTCGAGTACGACATCTCCGAGCGGATGACGATCAGCAACCAGACACGCTGGGCCCATGTCGATCGGACGTCGCGCTTTACGGTCCCGTTCAACGTCGCGGCGCCCCCGACTGTCGATACCATGACGATGTTCTACGATCGGACCAACCAGTCGATCACCAACACGACGAATCTCTCGGCCAACTTCGATACCGGGTTCGTCAATCACTCGATTGCCACCGGTCTCGAGGTCAGTCATGAGACGTCCGACGCAAACCGTTTCGGCACCCTCAGCGGGGCGCCGCGGCAAACCGACATTTTCAACCCCGATCCCGATCGGGCCGGCCCGGCACCGTTCAACCCGACGCAGACCGCGGGGGTCAAGGTCGATACGGTCGCTGCGTACTTCTACGACACCATCAAGTTCAGCCCGCAATGGCAACTGACCGGCGGCTTCCGTGTCGAGCACTACGAGGTCGGCATCTCGAGCAAGACCATGGCCGGGCTGCCGGTGCCCGGCGGCAACGACGGCTTCAGCTATTCGCACACCACCTTCAACGGCAAGGTCGGCCTCGTCTACAAGCCGGTCGAGGACGGCAGCCTTTACGTCTCCTACGGCGTCCAGCACTTGCCGCCCGGGTCGTACCTGTCCAACGCCGACATTTCGCGCACCGGCGACGGCTCGGCCTTCCCCGGACTGGTGCCGGGAGCGAACCCGGTGCAGTCGCGCAACTACGAAGCCGGCGTGAAGTGGGACTTCTTCAACAAGCGGCTGACCGCGACCGCCGCCCTGTTCAGGACCGAAAAGCACTACGTTCCGTTCGTCGTGGGTGGCAATATCGAATACGGCGAGCAGATCGTGCAGGGCGTCGAACTCGGCGCCTCGGGCGACCTCAGTCCGGACTGGAAGATCTTTGGCGGCCTGTTGTTCCTCAACAGCGAGCGTCGGCACAACGCCATCATCGATACGCTCGCACCGGGCTCGAACGGCGACGAACTGGCGTTCACGCCGCGCTTCTCGGGTAACGTCTGGACCACCTACCGCATTCCGACCACCAACCTGACGCTCGGTGCCGGCCTGCAATATGTCGGCGAATCCTGGGTCGGTCGGCCCGACGATGCGGCCCGCATCGTCAAGAATGGCGCGGCCGGGAAATTGCCCAGCTATTTCCTGACCCACCTGATGGCGTCCTACGAGCTTCAGAAGGACGTCCACATCCGCTTCAACGTCGACAACGTATTCGACGAGCAGTACGCCACCGCGCTCAACTGGTCGGCACGGCGTGCCTTCCTCGGCCCGCCCAGAACCTATCGGATCAGCACCAGCTTCAAGTTCTGATGCCCCGGACTTGACTTCACAAACCTCCAGAATGCCCCGGCGTCGCCGCCGGGGCATTTTTGTTTGCGCGGGCGCAAAGCCCGTCCCGCTCAAGTTGCGACAGGCTCTAAATCGCCGCCGCCCCCACTTGCGCTATGGCAAAGCCCGACACGATGGTAGAGAGACGGTCGAGAAGAGGACACCGACGATGATCCAGATCATATCCGACGTGCTGAGCCCGGACGAAGTGAAACGCTTCCGCGAACTGCTCGGGCAGGCACAGTGGCAGGACGGCCGCGCCACCGCCGGCCATGTCGCGATCCGCGCCAAGGCCAACGAGCAGTTATCGCAGGACGATCCGCTGGCGCAGCAGCTCTCCGAGTTCCTGCTCGACCGCCTCGGCCAGATCAGCCACTTCGTCGCCGCAGCACTGCCGCTCAAGGTGCTGCCGCCGCGCTTCAACCGCTATACCGGCGGCGGCAACTACGGCGACCATATCGATAACGCGATCTTCACCGTGCCGGCCAGCGGGACGCGCATCCGCGGCGATCTGTCGTCGACGCTGTTCCTCAGCGATCCCGACGACTACGAGGGCGGCGAACTGATCGTTCAGGGCGAGATCGAGCGGCACCATTTCAAGCTGCCGGCCGGGCAGATGATCCTGTATCCGTCGGGCTCGTTCCATCAGGTCACGCCGGTGACGCGCGGCACGCGGCTCGGCGCGTTCTTCTGGACCCAGAGCCTGGTGCGCGAACATTCGCGCCGCGCGCTGCTGTTCGAACTCGACAATACCATTCAGGGGCTTGCGCAGAACGATCCCGGGCAGCCGGCGGTCGGCCGCCTGACCGGTCTCTATCACAACCTGCTGCGCGAATGGTGCGACACCTGACCCGATGACCGCGCCGCTCGCCAAGCTCGCGCAGATTCCGCCGCGCGTCGCCGCGGTCGCCGATTACGAAGCGCTCGCGCGCGAGCGCGTCAGCCCCGGCGCCTGGGCCTATCTCGACGGCGGCGCGGCGGATGAGACGACCGCCGCCGACAATCGCGCCGCGTTGGCCCGGCTCAGGCTGCGCACGCAGGTGCTCTGCGATCTCGCCGGCGGCCACACCGCGTGCGAACTGTTCGGCACGCGGCTCAGCCATCCGATCCTGCTGGCGCCGGTCGCCTACCAGAAGCTCGCCCACCCCGACGGCGAACTTGCGACCGTGCTCGGCGCCTCCGCGATGCAGGCGGCGATGGTCGTCAGCACGCAGGCGAGCGTCACGCTCGAAGAGATCGCGAGCGTGGCCGAAACGCCGCTGTGGTTTCAGCTCTACATCCAGCACGAGCGCGCATTCACGCGCGATCTGGTGCGCCGCGCCGAGGCCGCCGGCACTCTTGCGCTGGTCGTCAGCGTCGATGCGCCGATCTCGGGCCTGCGCAACCGCGAGCAGCGCGCCGGCTTCGCCTTTCCGCCCGGCATCGAGGCGGTCAACCTGCGCGGCCTGCCGCCGCTGCCGCCATCGACCTCCGGCGCACTGTTCGACAGCCCATTGATCGCCACTGCCGCGACCTGGCGCGATATCGACTGGCTGCGCGGCGAGACGAAGCTGCCGCTGGTGCTCAAGGGCATCATGACCGCCGAGGACGCCGCGCGCGCGCTCAGTGCCGGCGCCGACGGCCTCATCGTCTCCAACCACGGCGGGCGCGTGCTCGACGGACAGCCCGCCACCATCGAGGTGCTGCCGGAGATCGCGAGAGCGGTCGGCGGGCGCCTGCCGCTGCTCATGGATGGCGGCATCCGGCGCGGCAGCGACGTATTCAAGGCGCTGGCGCTCGGTGCCAACGCTGTGCTGGTCGGCCGCGCCTTCGTCCACGGGCTTTGCGCCGCCGGTGCCGTCGGCGTTGCTCATGTGCTGCGCATCCTGCAGGCGGAGCTCGAGGCGACCATGGTGCTGACCGGCTGCCGCGACCTCGCCGCCATCACCGCCGAGCGGGTGCGTCGCGCCGACGCTAGAGTCTGATCCAACTTGGTTGAATCTGACTCTAGCGATTATCTCTTTGTTTGAGCATGATCTTTTCCGAAAACCGGTTCCCACTTTTCGGGATCATGCGCTATCCCATGAGCCCGAGCCGCGAGGCGCTGATATAGAGCGCCAGCGCCGCGGCATTCGACACGTTGAGGCTCTTGATGTCGCCCGGCAGGTCGAGCCGCGCCACACTCGCGCAGGTCTCGCGGGTGAGCTGCCGCAAGCCCTTGCCTTCCGCACCCAGCACCAGCGCCAGCGGCGCGGTCAACGGCAGGCTGGCAAGATCGGCATCGCCGGCGCTGTCGAGGCCGACGGTCAAAATGCCCTGCTCGTTCATCGCCGCGAGCGCGCGGGCGAGGTTCTGCACGATGACGAGCGGCACCAGTTCCAGCGCGCCGGAGGCCGACTTGGCGAGCACGCCGGTCGCCTCCGGGCTGTGGCGCGCAGTCGTCACCACCGCCTTGACCGCAAACGCCGCCGCCGAGCGCAAAATGGCGCCGACATTGTGCGGATCGGTGATCTGGTCGAGCACCAGGATCAGTCCTTCACGCGGCAACGCATCGAGGCTCGGGCCGGCAAGCGGCTCCGCCTCGGCGAAAAAGCCCTGATGCACGACGTCGGGACCGAGCAGCCGGTCGATCTCCGCCGGCCGCACCATCTCCGGCGCAACGGAGGGGACGATGCCGGCCTCCGCCAGCCGCCGCGCGGCGTTCTCGGTGAGCATGAGTTTGCGGATCTTCCGCGCCGGATTGGCGAGCGCCGCCGAAACGGTGTGCCAGCCGTAAAGGATGACGCCGTCGCGCGCGACGCCGGACTGATGACGCGGCGGACGGCCGCCGGGCGGGGGCGGTCCCTTGCGGGCGGGCGGAAAACGCTTGCGGGGCGGGCGATCCATCATGGCGCGCTTGTGTCACGAGGCGCCCCCGTTTGGCAATTCGCCGCCGCGCCGCGTGTCGCCAAGCTGCCGCCCGGGTGCAAACTCAGAGCATCAGAAAGGGATTTGAAACGTCGAATTGTGCTGAAAAATCAATCTGGTGGGGGAGGGAGGACTCGAACCTCCGAAGCCATACGGCGGCTGATTTACAGTCAGCTCCCTTTGCCACTCGGGACACTCCCCCGGTTGTAACCGGGTGCCTTCCCACCTCCGAAAGTCGCGTGGCTTTCGGTTGGCGCGTTTGAGCAAACGGCAGTGACAAAGTCAACCGCGGACAGGGTGATACCCGCAAACGCCCTCTTATCCAGCCCGCCGGATGCTCACGTCGGAACGCCGGGACGCCGGTCATGCGTCCGGGCATGATCGCCGTTGCGCGCCCGTCCCTTGCTGCACCTGTCCGATTCGCGTTGAGTGACGCTTCCTGCTGAGTCCTTATAAGAATCGATGTTGTCCCGGTTAATCGATGTTGTCCCGGTTGCGCGCGCCCCATCCGGCCCCCCTTCCCGCTGCGGCCCGCCCACCTGGCCGCATCCCGCAGCGCACCGACAGTCCGCTCCGCGGCATCGTCCTGATCATCGCCTCGACGGTGTTTCTGGCGTGCTCGGACGCGCTGGCAAAGTACCTGACGCGCGAACTGCCGCCGATCGAGATCGCCTGGATCCGGTTCGCCGTCTTCGCGCTGATCATGCTGCCGACGACGCTGTGGCCGTTCGGCCGCGCCAATAACGTGCTGCGCACGCGCCGGCCCGGATTGCAGGTCCTGCGGGGCCTCGGGCTGACGTGCTCGACCTTGTTCTTCATCTGGGGCCTGCGCTACCTGCCGATCGCCGAAACCTCGGCGACCGCCTTCGTCGCGCCGATGTTCGTCACCTGCCTGTCGATCGTCATGCTGGCGGAAAAGGTCGGCATCCGGCGCTGGCTCGCCACCATCGTCGGGCTGATCGGCGTGCTGATCGTGATCCGGCCGGGCACCAGCGCCTTCCAGCCGGCGGCGATCTTTCCCATCGTGTCGGCGCTGGGCTGGTCGTTCGCGCTGGTGCTGACGCGGCAGATCAGCGGCGTCGATCGCCCCGCCACGACGATGACCTATTCCGCGCTGGTCGGTTTTGTGGTGCTCACGGCTCTGGTGCCGTTCGTCTGGGTCGCGCCGACGCCGCAACAGCTCCTGATCGCGGTCGTCATCGGTGCCGCCTCCACCGCCGGACACTGGATCATCGTCATTGCCTACCGCTACGCCGACGCCTCGGTGCTGGCACCGCTCGCCTATTCGCAACTGATATGGGTCACGATCCTCGGCCTTGTCATGTTCGGCGATTTTCCCGACGGCTGGACCCTGATCGGCACCGCGATCATCATCGCCAGCGGCCTCTATATCGCCCACCGCGAGCGGGTGCGCCGAATTCAGGCGCGCGCCCACCCCGCCGGCGCGTAACGGCGGGTATAGCGGAAGCAGGCGCTACCGCCCCCATACCTCATCGGCGACCTCGACGACGAAGCGCAGCTTGGCCCACTGTTCGTCCTCGGTCAGCAGGTTGCCCTCCTCGGTCGAGGCAAAACCGCATTGCGGCGACAGCGCCAGTTGCTCAAGCGCCACGAACTTCGACGCCTCCTCGAGCCGCCGCTTGATGTCGTCCTTGCTTTCAAGCTGGCCCGACTTGGAGGTGAGGGCGCCGACCACCACCACCTTGTTGCCCTTCGGCAGAAAGCGCAGCGGCTCAAAACCGCCGGCGCGGTCGGAATCGTATTCGAGGAAATAGCCGTCGTAGTTGGTGCGCCCGAGCAGCGTCTCGGCCACCGGCTCGTAGCCGCCCGACGAAATCCAGGTCGAGCGGAAGTTGCCGCGGCAGACATGGGTGGTGATCGCCATGTCGGCGGGGCGCTCGGCGATCGCGTAATTGATGACGCGAGCGTAGGTCTGCTGCAGACTGTCCACGTTTTCACCCCGCGCGCGCACCTTGTTCAGTTCTTCCTCGGAGCACAGATACGCCCACACCGTGTCGTCGAACTGCAGATAGCGGCAGCCGGCATCGTAGAACGCCTTGACCGCCTTGCGGTAGGTACGGCCGAGATCCTCGAAGAACGGCCCCAGCTCCGGATAGACGTCGGTCGAGATCGCCTGGCGTCCGCCGCGGAAATGCAGCACCGCCGGCGAGGGGATTGTCATCTTCGGCATCAGGCCGGTGCCGGCGCACTTGTCCTTGAGAAACTTGAAATGCGCCAGCATCGGATGATCGTCGGGAAAGTCGATGCGGCCGTTGGTGCGGATGTTCTCGCCGCGCGTCACCACGCCGGCGAACTTGATGCCCTCGGTCTCGTAGAGTTCGCAGCCGGTGAGATGGGAGAGAAAATCGAAATGCCACCACGAGCGGCGGAATTCGCCGTCGGTCGCGAGCCTGAGGCCCACCTCGCGCTGCTTGTGAATCGCCTTCTCGATTTCGGAATCTTCGATGCGGCGCAGGTCGTCCGCCGAAATCTGTCTCTTGGCGCGCTTGGTACGCGCATCCTTGACACGGAACGGACGCAGCAGGCTGCCGACATGGTCGGCGCGGAAAGGCGGTCTGGTTCGTTGCATTTTCTTGTTCTCCTGATGCGGCGTCAGGCCGGATCGCGCGGCGTGCCGGCCCCGCCCGAGACGCCGAGAAAACGTTCCAGCACGGACGGGTCGGCCCTGAGCGGCGCGCTCGGCCCTTCGTGCACGATGCCGCCCCGCTCCAGTATCACGACGCGGTCGGCGAGACCGAGAATCTTTCGCGCATTCTGCTCGACGATGATAGCGCAGGTCGCGCCCACCCGCGTGACGCGGCGCAGCGCGGCCAACAGTTCGTCGACGATGATCGGCGCCAACCCCTCCGTCGGCTCGTCGAGCAGCAGCACTTTCGGATTGAGCACCAGCGCGCGGCCGATCGCCAGCATCTGCTGTTCGCCGCCCGAGAGCTGGTTGCCGAAATTGCGGCGGCGCTCCTCAAGCCGCGGAAATAGTTCGTAGACTTTTGCGATGTCCCATTCGCCCGGCTGCGCCACCGCGCTCATGTTTTCCTCGACGGTGAGCGAGCGAAAGATGTTGCGCTCCTGCGGCACCCAGCCGATGCCGGCGCGTGCGCGCTGGTCCGGGCGCAGGCGGGTGATGTCGCGACCGTCGAGCGCGAGGCGGCCGGCAAAGCGCCGCGTCGCCCCGACGATGGAATTGATCAGCGTGGTCTTGCCGGTGCCGTTGCGCCCGAGCAGCGCCAGCACCTCGCCCTGCGCGACGTTCAGCGAGAAGCGCGGCAGCACCACGGCCTCGCCATAGCCGGCGCGCAACTCCTCGATGACGAGCAGGTCACGCATCCTGCGCCTCGCCGAGATAGACCGCCCGGACCTGCGGGTCGCGCGCGATGCGCTCTGGCGTATCCTCGACCAGCAGCGCTCCGTTGACCAGCACCGAGATGCGGTCGGCGAAGGAGAACACCAGGTCCATGTCGTGCTCGATCAAGAGCACCGTGACGTCGCGCGGCAGCGAGGCGACGGCGGCGAGGATGTCGTGGCGCTCGCTCTCCGGCACGCCGGCGGCCGGCTCGTCGAGCAGCAGGACGCGCGGGCCGCAGGCGATGGCGACCGCGATCTCCAACAGCCGCTGCTTGCCGTAAGGCAGCGTCACGGTGCGCTCGTCGCAGACGTCAGTGAGGCGGAAATGCTCAAGATGGCGGGCGATCTCGTCGTTGACTTCCGCACGCGTGCCCCGTCGCCGCCACCAGTCGGCGCCGTGCCCCAGCCGCTCGGAAACGGCGAGACCGATGGTCTCAAGCGGCGTCAGTTCAGGGTAAAGCTGGTTGATCTGAAAGGTGCGCGCGAGCCCGGCCCTCACCCGGCGATTGACCGGCAGCGCGGTGATGTCGCGGCCTTCGAGCAGGATACGGCCGGCGTCGGGGGTCAATACGCCGGTCAACAGGTTGATCACCGTGGTCTTGCCCGCGCCGTTGGGGCCGATCAAGGCGTGGCGCGCCCCGGCCTCGACCTTGAGCGCAAGGTCGCAGGTGACGTGCAGGCCGCCGAAACGCTTGTCGAGGCCGATCGTTTCCAGCGCCAGCGTCATGGCTCCCCGCCCCTGCTCCCGCCTCCGCCCACGCCGCGCGACAGGCCGAGCCGGCGCAGCAAAAAGTCCGGCGCCACCCGCGCCCAGCGCCGCATGCGCTCGCGCCCGACCAGCACGATGACGACGAACACGAGGCCGATCCAGAACAGCCAGTATTGCGGGGTGATCGACGAAAAGATTTCCTGCAGGATCTTGAACACCACGGCGCCGATCAGCCCGCCATAGAGATAGCCACCGCCACCGATCACGAGGATCAGGAGAAGGTCGGCGGAGCGCTCGAAGGCGAACACATCGAGCGAGGCGAGTGCTGTCGTCTGGGTGAACAGTGCACCGGCGACGCCGGCATAGAACGCCGAAACGGTGTAGACGGCGATCAGCCGGCGATCAACCGGGATTCCGACCGCTTCCGCGCGCAGGCGGTTGTTGTGGATGGCGCGCAGCGACAGGCCGAACGGCGAGTTGACCAGCCGCCGCGCGGCGAGAAACAAAACGAACAGCACCACCGTGCAGTAGACGAAGCCGGTGCGGCCGAAAATATCGAACTCGAACAGGCCGAGCACCGGCGCGATGGTAAAGCCCTGCAAGCCGTCGAAGCCGCCGGTGATGTCGGAAAAGCGGTTGGCGAGTTCGCGCAGCAGCAGCGCGATGCCGAGCGTCACCATCAGCCGCGACAGGTCGGTGCCGCGGATGACGAGGAAGCTGGTGACGAAGCCGAGCGCCATCGCCATCAGCCCGGCGGCCAGCAGCGCCAGCACCGGCTCCTCGATGATCCCGTGCTTGGCGAGCAGCCCGACGCCATAGGCGCCGACGCCGAAGAACGCCGCATGGCCCAGCGAGACGATGCCGGCATAGCCGAGGATGAGGTCGAGCGACAGCGCGAACAGCGCGAGCCATGCGATCTCGGTGAGGATCAGGTAGCGGTCGGAGAACAGAAAATAGCTCGCCACCACCAACAGCCAGAACGCGGTCTCCTGCCAGCGCCAGCGCCCGATGCGCGCCGTGCTCGCGGCCACGGGGGACAAAGTGGTCATGTCGCTCATCGTGCCACGGTCCGGCCGAACAGGCCATGCGGGCGCCAGATCAGGATCACGATCATCAGCGCGTAGATGACGAAGGCGCCGAGCTTCGGCACATAATATTTGCCGGCGACGTCGGCGATGCCGAGGACGAGCGCCGCCATGAACGGCCCGGTGATGGTGGAAGAGCCGCCGACGGTGACGACGATCAGGAAGTAGATCAAGAATTTCAGCGGAAAGTACGGATCGAGTCCGAGGATTTCGGCGCCCAGCGCGCCGCCGAGCCCGGCCAGGCCGCAGCCGAACGCAAAGGTGAAGGCGAACACCTGCGGCACGTTGATGCCGAGCCCGCTCGCCACCCGCGGATCGTCGACCGCCGCCCGCAGCCGCGCGCCGAACCGGGTGCGCGCCAGCGTCCCCTGGATCGCCAGCGTCAGGAGGCCGCAAATGACGATGATCATCAGCCGATAACGGCCGATGCCGACGCCGAACAGGTCGATCTGGCCCTGCAGCACGTCCGGCAGGTTGATGAACACCTGCGAGGAACCCATCACGTAGTCGGTCGCCGCCACCGCCATGAACACGAAGCCGATGGTGAACAGCACCTGCTCGAGTTCGCTGCGCCGATAGAGGTGGCGGAACAGCGTGCGCTCGGCCACGACGCCGGCGAGCGCCGCGGCGGCGAAGGCGAGCGGCAGCGCGACGAAGAACGGCACGCCGGAGCGGTTGACCAGCACGGCGCAGACATAGCCGCCGAACGCCGCGAACGCGCCATGGGCGAGGTTGACGAAGTTCATCAGCCCGAGCGTCACCGCCAGCCCGCTCGCCAGCACGAACAGCAGCATGCCGTAGGCCACGCCATCGAACAGGATGGTGAGGAAGTTGGTCATGGGAGGCCCATCCAGCTACCGGGCCGCGGACAGGGTACAGGCTTGTCATGGCCGGGCTTGTCCCGGCCATCCACGTCTTTCTTGTCGCAGATAGACAAAGGAAGACGTGTAAATAAAGAAAGACATGGATGCCCGGCATAAAGCCGGGCATGACGATCTTGAAGTTCAGTCATTCGTCTGAATCCGGCAAACTCACTTCTTGGTCTTGCCGGGGTCCTTGACGGCCTCGAAGGTCGCGAACTCGACGTTGTACAGTTCGCCGTCCACCTTCTTGACCTCGCGGATGTAGATGTTTTGCACGATGTCGCGCGTTTCGGGATCGATCGAGATCGGCCCGCGCGGGCTCTCCCATGCCATCCCCTTCACCGCCGCGATCAGCGAATCGCCGTCGGCCTTGCCGCCGGTTTTCTTCAGCGCCTCGTAAAGCAGGTGGATGCCGTCATAGCCTCCGACCGCCATGAAGCCGGGGCGCTGGCCATAGGCTTTCTTGTAGGCGGCGACAAAGTCCTTGTTGATCTGCGAAGGGTGCGCCGCCGAATACATGTGCGCGGTCACCGCGCCGAGCGCCGAATCGCCCATGCCGTTCAGCAGGTCGTCGTCCATCACGTCGCCCGGTCCGATCACCTTGATGCCGCTCTTGTCGAGGCCGCGCTCCGCATATTGCTTCATGAAGTTGCCGCCCTGCCCCGCCGGCACGAACACGAACATGGCGTCGGGCTTGGAATCCTTCATGCGCTGCAGGAACGGCGCAAAGTCCGGGTTGGCGAGCGGCACCTTGACCTCCTCGACGATCTGGCCGCCGCCCGCGACGAAATGATCCTTGAAGAATTTCAGCGCGTCATGGCCGGGTGCATAGTCGGAGGTCAGCGTCGCCACCTTCTTGATGCCGTTCTTCACCGCCCAGTCGCCGATGATGATCGAGGACTGCCCCAGCGTGAAACTGGTGCGGGTGATGTAGGGCGAGCGCTCGGTGATGATCGAGGTGCCGGCCGCCATCACGATCTGCAACACCTTGGCCTGCGTCGCCAGCGGGGCGGCGGCGAACGCCGCCGGCGTCACGCCGAAGCCGGCGATCACGCTGACCTTGTCGTTGACGATCAGTTCCTGCGCCAGCCGCTTCGTATTGTCGGGCAGCGCCGCGTCATCCTTGAGGATCACCTCGATCTTCTTGCCGGCGACCGTATCGCCGTGCTGCTGCATGTACAGCTTGACGGCGTTGTCGATCTGCTTGCCGGTCGAGGCCTGCCCGCCGGTCATCGGCACGATCAGGCCGATCTTGACGGTCTCCTGCGCCGACGCCATTCCGGCGAACGCGCCGACCGCGACGGCGCAGACCGCCGCCCGCAACAAAACCCGTCTTTCAACTGACATTGGCGTCTCTCCCTTCGCACCGGCTCCGTCGAGGGGCCGGCGACATCTTGATCTTGGCATGCGAATACGTCGGCCGGTCGTGGGGCGCGTGCGGATCATGGACCCGCGCGCTGGCCCGCCGTCAAGACGACTTTATAGCGATTTCAAACGGAGCCGATACCCCCGGCGTGGATAAAGCCCGTCGAAACAACGGCCTGGCGCCACAGGCGGGAGCCGGCCACGACAGGCGGCCGCTCCCCTGGTTGACAATTGCCGCGCCATTGCCCACGCGGTAGGCGGCGACCTGCCGGGCGCGACATGCGCCGGAACCGACGCGGGCGCCGCGCCTTAATCCCTTCACAAGGTCCTGATTCCCCATGCGCTGGCTTGTGGGCACCCTCGCGGCCCTGGTCCTCATCGTCGTCTATTTCGGCTCGGCCTATGCCGCCCTGAACGATCTTGTCGGCGCCGCACGGCGGGCCGACGGCGCGCGGCTGCTGGCGCGCACCGACGTCGCGCGGGTCACCGGGTCGATCGCCCGTCAGGTGGTCGGCGCCTATTTCGACCGGCTCGGCGAGGGGCGCGATCCCGGCATGACCGAACGTCTCGTCGCCGGCGCGGTCGGCGGCACGCTCGCCGACCTCCTTGCCGCGCAGTTGCTCACGGCCGACGGCCTGTCGCGGCTGCTCGACGACGGCCACATCGAGGCGCTGCCGGAGACCCCGGCCCTCACCGGCCTGCCGCGGCTTTCCGACCTCGACCTCGCAGATGCCGGCGCGCTGTTCGGCCGGCTGCACCTCATCACGCCGGTCGAGATGTCGATCCGCATCGGCAGCGGCGTGCGCGATGCCGACGCCGCGATCCGCCTGCATCTCGACGGCCACGGCTGGCGGCTGTCGGCGATCACGCTGCCGCGGGCGCGGCTCAACGAACTGATCGCGCGCCTGCCGGCGAGGTCTAGTCGGTAAAGCCTTAGATTCCCGTTCAACGCAAAATCAGGATGCCGGCAATCTTTTGCTTGAGCATGATCTCGTCCGAAAACCGGTTCCCACTTTTCGGGATCATGCTCTAATCGGTAAACACCACCGTCTTGCCGCCGTTGAGGATGACGCGATCCTCGAGGTGATAGCGGATCGCCCGCGCCAGCACGCGGCGCTCGATGTCGCGGCCCTTGCGAATGAGATCGTCGGGGGTGTCGCGGTGGCTGATGCGCTCGACGTCCTGATCGATGATCGGCCCCTCGTCGAGGGCGCTGGTGACGTAATGCGCGGTCGCGCCGATCAGCTTGACGCCGCGGGCATGGGCCTGATGGTAGGGCTTCGCGCCCTTGAAGCCCGGCAGGAACGAGTGGTGGATGTTGATGCAGCGCCCGGCCAGCGCGCGCGCAAGATCATCTGACAACACCTGCATATAGCGCGCGAGCACGACGAGATCGGTGCCGCTGTCGGTGATCATTCGCAGCAATTCCGCTTCCTGCTCGCGCTTGGTCTCGCGCGTCACCGGCAGGTAGTGGAACGGGATGTCGCCGAAATCGACGCCGTTGTAGGCGTGGCGCGGATGGTTGGCGACGATCGCCGTCGGCACCATCGCCAATTCCCCGATGCGCCAGCGATAGAGAACGTCGGCGAGGCAGTGATCGAACTTCGACACCAGCAGCATGACGCGGCGGCGCGCGGCGCGCTCGCGCATCTGCCAGTCGATCCGGAAACGCTCGGCGATGCCGGAAAAGCCGTCACTGAGCGCGGCCAGCGCCATCGGCGTCGCGACTGCCTCGAACACCACGCGCATGAAGAAGCGTCCGGTCTCGACGTCGTTGTACTGCTGCGCGTCGAGAATGTTCTGGCCGTTGTCGAACAGAAAGGCGGAGACCGCCGCGACGAGGCCGGGTCGGTCGGGGCAGGACAAGGTCAAAACGAACTGGCGATCGGGCATGACGGCAACGGACAGGGGGTGCACAGGCGCGCACGCTCTATCCCGCATCGCGCCCGCGCCGGCAAGAGCCGCCAGGAATATTCCGTGTCGCGGACACTGGTCCCGCGACATCCAGGCCCTGCGCTCGGGGCTTGCCAGCACCACGACGATCGATCACAATCGCCGCAATCGACGGCCCGACGACACGGAAAGGAGGGGCGCTTTTCCGCAGATCGTCAGGGTTCTTCGCAAATGACAACCGTGTTCAGCGGCGGCCGCGCCCGGCCGCCGAGAGCCGATCATCGAGGAGGGAGAAACCAACCATGCGCAAACTTGTTCTTGCGGCGGCCTTGACGCTGCCGATGCTGGCGGCACCCGCATTGGCACAGGACACGCTGAAGATCGGCTACATCGATCCGCTGTCCGGCGGCGGCGCCAGCGTCGGCGAGATCGGCCTCAAGACCTTCCAGCTTCTCGCCGACGAAGTGAACGCCAAAGGCGGCATCCAGGGCCAGAAACTCGAGATCGTCCCCCTCGACAATAAGACCAATCCGCAGGAAAGCCTGATCCAGCTTCAAAAGGCCATCGATAGCGGCATTCGCTACGTCACCCAGGGCAACGGCTCGGCGGTGGCCGCGGCGCTGTCGGATGCGGTCGCCAAGCACAACTCCCGCAATCCCGGCAAGGAAGTGCTGTTCTTCAACTATGCCGCGGTCGATCCGATCCTGACCAATGAGAAGTGCAACTACTGGCACTTCCGCTGGGACGCCAACTCCGACATCAAGATGCAGGCGTTGACCAGCTACATGAAGGACAAGAAGGACATCAAGAAAGTCTACCTGATCAATCAGGACTATTCGTTCGGCCAGTCGGTGCGCACCCAGGCCCGCAAGATGCTGGGCGAGAAACGCTCCGACGTCGAGATCGTCGGCGATGAACTGCATCCGCTCCTGAAGATCACCGACTTCGCGCCCTACATCGCCAAGATCAAGGCGTCCGGCGCCGACACCGTGATCACCGGCAACTGGGGTCAGGACTTCGCGCTGCTGCTCAAAGCCGCGGCCGATGCCGGCCTCAAGGTCAACTGGTTCACCTATTATGCCGGCGGCACCGGCGGCCCGACCGCGATCAAGCAGACCGGCCTCGACCATCAGGTGTTCCAGGTCAGCGAGGGCGTTGCCAATGGCGGCGCGCCGGGTGCGATCGAGGTCGAAAAGGTGCTGCGCGCCAAGTACGACATCTCCAACTTCTACCCGCGCGCCTTCAACCAGATCCGCATGCTGGTCGCGGCGGCCGACAAGGCCAAGTCGACCGATCCGGTGAAGGTGGCGGCGGCGCTTGAGGGCCTCGAGTTCGACGTGCTGAACGGCGGCAAGGGCTTCATGCGCAAGGACGACCACCAGTTCTTCCAGCCGATCTACATCTCCTCGTTCGGCAGCCTCGCCGACAAGTCGATGTTCGACGACGAGCACACCGGCTGGGGCTGGAAGGTCGAAGCCAAGGTCGACACGCCCGACACCATGGTGGACACCACCTGCAAGATGAAGCGGCCGTAAGCACCAGCCGCAACATCGACAGCGGCCCCGCATCCACCGGAGCGGGGCCGCCGATCCCTCCGCCGCCTGGCGGCGGCCGGCATCTTGATACGGACGTCCCGGATCGGCGGATGTCGCGAGGCGCGGAGACAACGGCATGGACACGCGTGTCCGGCGGCTTTGTCTCGCCCGGATGGCACACGTTCATAACCGAAACGGACAGGCGGTTGACCAGTGCTTGAACTGATTGTCATATCGACACTCAACGGCGTGCTGTTCGGCATGTTGTTGTTCCTGCTGTCGAGCGGCCTCACCATCATCTTCAGCATGCTGGGCGTGCTCAACTTCGCCCATGCCAGCTTCTACATGCTGGGCGCGTTCTTCGGCTTCCAGCTCACCCGGTGGATCGGCTTCTGGCCGGCGCTGATCATCGCGCCGCTCCTGGTAGGCGCCATCGGCATGGCGGTCGAGCGCTACGGCCTGCGCAACACCCACAAGCACGGCCACGTCGCCGAGCTGCTGCTGACCTTCGGCCTCGCCTACATCATCGAGGAGATCGTGCAGCTCATCTGGGGCAAGGGGCCGATGGACTACCGCGTCCCGGCGATTCTCGACTTCCCCGCCTTCACGATATTCTCGACCAACTACCCCGCCTACAAGATGTTCATGCTGCTGATCTCGGTGGCGATCTTTATCGGGCTGCTGGTCGTGCTCAAACGCACTCGCGTCGGCCTCATCGTACAGGCGGCGCTGACCCACCCGCACATGGTCGGCCATCTCGGCCACAATGTCGGGCAGGTATTCATGCTGGTGTTCGGCGTCGGCACCGCGCTCGCGGCCATTGCCGGCGTGATCGCCGGCCCGGCGCTGGTGACGCAATCCGACATGGCGATGCTGCTGGGGCCGATCCTGTTCGTGGTGGTGGTGGTCGGCGGGCTCGGCTCGCTGTCCGGCGCCTTCATCGCCTCGCTCCTGATCGGCCTGGTGCAGACTTTTGCGGTGTCGATGAACGGCTCGCTCGCCAGCCTGTTCGGGCCGCTCGATCCCTCGATCGGCCCCTCGCTGCTCACCGACGTGTGGAACGTGACCATCGCCCAGATCGCGCCGATCATCCCCTACCTGCTGTTGGTGCTGATCCTGATCGTCCGCCCGATGGGCTTGATGGGGACGCGCGAAACATGAGTGAACCCGTGACCGCTTCCGCTCCCCGCACCACCCGCGCCGACGCCTTGCGCTTCTACGGGCTGTGGATCGCTGGCGCCACGCTGCTCCTGGTGCTGCCGCTGGTGTTTTCCTCCGGCGGCTCGCTCACCACCTTCAGCCTGATCGGCATCTCGATCATCTTCGCGCTGTCCTACAACATCCTGCTCGGCCAGACCGGGCTGTTGTCGTTCGGCCACGCGGTCTACTACGGCATCGGCGGCTTCCTCGCCATTCACGGCATGAACGCCATCGCCGGCCATGAATGGCCGATCCCGCTGCCGTTCGTGCCGCTGATCGGCGGCCTGGCCGGGCTGATCTTCTCCATCATCCTCGGCTGGGTCTCCACCGAACGCGCCGGCACCGTGTTTGCGATGATCTCGCTCGGCGTCGGCGAACTGGTGGCATCCTCGGCGCTGATCCTGCGCTCGTTCTTCGGCGGCGAGGCCGGCGTCACCGCCAACCGCACCGACCTGCCCGCCTTCTTCGGCCTGACCTTCGGCCCGCAGATCCAGATCTACTACCTGATCGCGGCATGGGTGCTGATCTCGACCATCGCCATGTACGCGCTGACGCGCACGCCGCTCGGGCGTGTCTGCAACGCCGTGCGCGACAATCCCGAGCGCGTGCAGTTCATCGGCTACAATCCGCACGTCGTGCGCTACCTCGCGTTCTGCTTCGCCGGCTTTTTCGCCGGCATCGCCGGCGCGCTGGCGGCGATCAATTTCGAAATCGCCAACTCCGCCTATCTCGGCCTTGTGCAGTCCGGCGTCGTGCTGTTCGCCACCTTCATCGGCGGCGTCGCCTATTTCTTCGGCCCGATCCTCGGCGCCATCTTCGTCACCTACCTGCAACTCGGGCTGACCGACCTGACCGCGGTGTGGCAGCTCTACTTCGGCATCATCTTCATCGGCATGGTGATGTTCGCCCCCGGCGGCCTCGCCGGCCTGATCATGATGCACCGGCCGCTGGCGCGCGGCGGCACGCTGCACATGCTGCTGCCCGCCTACCTGATCGCGGCGGTGCCGACGCTGGCGCTGGCTGGCGGCGTGATCCTCGTCATCGAAACGGTGTCGCGCTACATCGTCCATGCCGACGCCAGCACCATGGTGAACCTGTTCGGCATTCCCTTCGACACCAGCCAGCCCGTCACCTGGGTCATCGCCCTGGTGCTCACCGTCGGCGGCTTCTTCGTCGCCCGCATGACCTGGCGCGGCATCGCCGCCGCCTGGGACCGCGCCGCGACAGCCGCACGCGACAAGGGGCACCTCGCATGAGCGCCGCCATCGAAATCGACGCCGTCAACAAGAGCTTCGGCAACGCAAAGATCATCCGCGACCTCAACCTGCGCGTCGAGCAGGGCGAGCGCCATGCCATCATCGGCCCCAACGGCGCCGGCAAGTCCACCACCTTCAACCTCATCAGCGGCTACATCACGCCGACCTCGGGCGAGGTGCGCCTCAACGGCGAGGTGATCTCCGGGCTGTCGCCGTTCGAGATCAACCGGCGCGGGCTGTCGCGCTCGTTCCAGGTCACCAACGTGTTCGGCCGCATGTCGGTGTGGGAGAACGTGCGCTGCGCGGTGCTGTGGGCGACCGGCCACCGCTACGCCTTCTGGAAGAACGTGGACAGCCTGCCGGAGGTGCGCGAGCGCACCGCCGCGATCCTCGAGGACATCAACCTCGCCGCCCGCCGCGAGGTGCCAGCGAGCCTTCTGACCTATGCCGAGCAGCGCGCGCTGGAGATCGGCATCACCATCGCCGGCGGAGCCAATGTCATCCTGCTCGACGAGCCGACCGCCGGCATGAGCCGCGCCGAGACCGAGCGCGCCGTCGAACTGATCCGTCGTCTCAGCGAGGGCCGCACGCTGGTCATCGTCGAGCACGACATGAGCGTGGTGTTCGGCCTCGCCGACCGCATCTCGGTGCTGGTCTACGGCCAGATCATCGCTTCCGGCACGCCCGAGGAGATCCGCGGCAACCCCAAGGTCAAGGAAGCCTATCTCGGCGAGGAGGCCCACTGATGCTGGAAGTCGAGGACCTGCACGCCTACTACGGCAAGAGCCACATCCTGCAGGGCGTCAACATGCACATCGACGCCGGCGAGGTGGTGAGCCTGCTCGGCCGCAACGGCGTCGGCCGCTCCACCACCGTCAAGGCAATCATGGGCGAGGTCGCCCCGCACGGCGTCATCCGCTTCAAGGGCCAGGACATCGCCGGGCTGCCGAGCTACCGCATCGCCCGCCTCGGGCTCGGCTACGTGCCGGAGAACCGCGACATCTTCCCCGGCCTCACGGTGCGCCAGAACCTGCTGCTCGGCATCAAGGACGTCCGCAAGCCGGGGCGCTGGAAGCTCGACGACATGCTGGAGATGTTCCCCAACCTCAAGGCGCGTGCCGACACGGCGGCCGGCGTGTTGTCCGGCGGCGAGAAGCAGATGCTCACCACCTGTCGCACGCTCATGGGCGACCCCGAACTGATCATGATCGACGAGCCGACCGAGGGGCTGGCGCCGCTCATCGTGCAGCAGGTCGGCGAACTGATCTCGCGCATCGCCGCGGCCGGCGTCGCCATCCTGCTGGTCGAGCAAAAGTTGTCGATCGCGCTAAAAATCTCGCACCGGGTCTACATCATGGGCCACGGCCGCATCGTGTTCGAGGGCACGCCCGCGGAACTCAAGGCCAACGAGGCGGTGCGCAAGGAGTGGCTGGAGGTGTGAGGCGGCCGCTTAATTGCCATTCGACCCCCCTCCCTTTAGCGGCTGCGGATTGATGGTGCATTCATCTTGCTTCGTCATGCCCGGCTTTATGCCGGGCATCCACGTCTTAGAGCGTTTCCAAGCGAAGTGGGAACCGGTTCGCGTGAAGAAAACGCGACAAAACAAAAACCTAGAGCTCCGGTTCTGATCCCATCAGAAGCGAAGCTCTAGCGGCGGCTTAACAAGTCAAGACGTGGATGGCCGGAACAAGTCCGGCCATGACAGCGTAAGGTATCTCCGTCAAAATGTGGAGCGCTCCATAGCCCGGAGCGGCAGACCGCGAAGCCGCCCTGCCCTATTCCCCGTAGCGGCTGAGCCGGTCGAGATCGACGATGGTGACGCCGCCGTATTCCAGCCGCAGCAGGCCCTCCTTCTCCAGCGCCTTGAGGCACTGGTTGGCGTTCTGCCGCGAGATGCCGGACAGCGCCCCGATCTCCTCCTGGGTGATGTCGAGGTGGCGCGCCGATTCCGGGTAGAGGATCGGGTTGAACAATGACGCAATGCAGCGGGCGACCCGCGCGGTCGGCCCCAGCATGCGGTCGTATTCCAGAAGCCCGATGAAGTGGCCGACCCGCTCGTTGAGCTGCGCCACCAGAAAGCGGTTGAACCCGACGCTGTTCTCGAACAGCCAAAGGAAGGTGGTGCGGTCCATCAGCGCCACCCGGCTGTCGCGCAGCGCCACCGCGTCGTAGCGTCGCGGCTCGTTCTTGAGCACCGAGCCCTCGCCGAACCAGGCGCCGGCCGTGAGGCCGGTGAAGGTGGTGGCCTTGCCCGAGCGCGCCACCGTGCCGATCCGCACCAGCCCGCTGACCACCCCGGTCCAGTATTCGAAGCGGTCGCCGCGCATGCAGATCAGTTCGCTCGCGGCGAACGCGCGCTCCGAGATACCGGCGCGCGCCACCTCGGTTTCCCGCTCGGTGAGATCGGGCGCCCATACCGCGACACGTTTGAGATGATCGGCGGCAATCATGATCCTGCGGTTGAGGATTGCTTACCCAAATGTCGCGCGCAAGACATTTCAAAGCGGCGCTTTATCATATGGGTTAGGCAGATCGTCGGGGTCCGCGGGATGGCGCCAGGCATCGTTCCGCGACGATCCGACCCCCCGGGCTCATTCGCCTACGACTTCAGGCTGAGGTGTGGCCTACTTGGCGGCATGGCGATTTGCGGGCAAAATCCGCGACTTGAACAGGTCGGCGAAACGCGGGGCCGCGGTTTTGGTCCCAAGCGAAAGAGCGTGCAAACGCCGCCACAGGAGGGACGTTCGTGGACGACGCATTGGACGTGCGGCAGGTTTCCCTACGCTTCGGCGGCGTGCGCGCGCTGACCGACGTCAGCTTCTCGATCCGCGAAGGCGAGCTGTTTTCGATCATCGGCCCCAACGGCGCCGGCAAAACCTCGATCGTCAACTGCATCTCTGGCCGCTACCACCCGAGCGAAGGCAAATTGTTCTATCGCGGCCAGGACATCACCGGCCTGCCGACCAACGCCCGCGCCGCACTCGGCATCGGCCGCACCTTCCAGAACCTCGCCCTGTTCCACCACATGAGCGTGCTCGACAACATCATGGTCGGCCGCCATCACCTCCTGAAGAATAATTTTCTCACCGGCTCGCTGTACTGGCTGACCGGCGCCCGCAAGGAGGAGCTGGAACACCGCCGCAAGGTCGAGGAGATCATCGACTTTCTCGACCTGCAGCCGGTGCGCAAGGCCACCGCCGGCACCCTCTCCTACGGCCTGCGCAAGCGCGTCGAACTCGCCCGCGCGATGGCGCTGGAGCCGAAACTCATCCTGCTCGACGAGCCGATGGCCGGCATGAACCTCGAAGAGAAGGAGGACATGGCCCGCTACATCGTCGATCTCAACGAGGAATACGGGATGACGGTGGTGATGATCGAGCACGACATGGGCGTGGTGATGGACATCTCCCACCGCGTCGTGGTGCTCGATTTCGGCAAGAAGATCGCCGAGGGCGACCCGGCTGCGGTGCTGGCCGATCCGCACGTCAAGCGCGCCTATCTTGGCGAGGAAGACGAGGCGCTGAGCGATCCCGACGACGTTCCGCCCGCGATGGAGGCCAGCGCATGACACAGCAAGCCGCCTTCGACTATCACGCCCGCGCCCGGCAGGCGCCGACATTCGCGAAAATGCTGCGGCTCAATGCCCGCGAGCACGGCCGCGAGGTGGCGCTGCGCGAGAAGGATTTTGGCCTGTGGCGGCCGATCACCTGGGACGACTACCACGCCCGCACCCGCGATTTTGCGCTCGGCCTCGTCGAACTCGGCATTGGCGCCGGCGACGTCATCGGCATCATCGGCGACAACCGGCCCGACTGGGTGGCGGCGGAGATCGCCGCCCATGCCATCGGCGCCATGAGTCTCGGCATGTACCGCGACGCGCTCGACGACGAGGTCGCCTACCTGCTGACCTACGGCGAGGCCAAGGTGGTGTTCACCGAGGACGAGGAGCAGGTGGACAAGCTGATCGGCCTCGGCGAGCGCATCCCGAGCGTCCGCCACATCGTCTATTCCGATCCGCGCGGCATGCGCAAATACGACGACCCGCGGCTGATCACCGCGGAGAAGCTGGCCGAGCTGGGCCGCGCCCGGTTGAGCCGCGAGCCCGACCTCTACGACCGTCTGGTCGATGCCACCGATAGCGAGGCGGTGGCGGTGTTGTGCACCACCTCGGGCACCACCTCCAACCCAAAACTCGCGATGCTGTCGGCCGGCTCGATCCTGCGCCACTGCGCCACCTATCTCGCCTTCGACCCCAAGGGGCCGGACGACGAATACGTCTCGGTGCTGCCGCTGCCATGGATCATGGAGCAGGTCTATGCGCTCGGCATGGGGCTGTTGTCGCGGATGAAGATCAACTTCGTCGAAGAACCCGAGACGATGATGAACGACTTCCGCGAGATCGCGCCGACCTTCGTGCTGTTCGCGCCGCGCATCTGGGAAGCGCTCGCCGCCGACGTGCGCGCCCGCGTTATGGACGCAACCGCGCTCAAGCAGAAACTCTACGACATCGGCATGAAGACGGGGCTCAAAGCGCTGGAGCACGGCAACCGCTCCGGCATCGCCGACATGCTGCTGTTCCGCGCGCTGCGCGACCGCCTCGGCTTCACCCGGCTGACCTCGGCTGCGACCGGCGGCGCCGCGCTCGGCCCCGACACCTTCAAGTTCTTCCGCGCCATGGGCGTGCCGCTGCGCACGCTCTACGGCCAGACCGAACTGCTCGGCGCCTACACGCTGCACAAGTCCGAGCACGTCGATCCCGACACCACCGGCGTGCCGATGGCCGACGATATCGAAATCCGCATCGATTCCCCGGACGCCAACGGCGTCGGCGAGATCGTGGTGCGCCACCCCAACATGTTCCTCGGCTACTACAAGAATCCGGACGCCTCGAAAGCCGACATGCACGACGGCTGGATGCACTCGGGCGATGCCGGCTACTTCAACGCGAACCGCGAACTGGTGGTCATCGACCGCATCCAGGACCTGGCGGAGACCGCGCAGGGCCATCGCTTCTCGCCGATGTATGTCGAGAACAAGCTGAAGTTCTCGCCGTTCATCGCCGAAGCGGTGGTGCTGGGGGCCGGCCGCGACTACCTCGCGGCGATGATTTGCATCCGCTTCTCGATCGTGTCGAAATGGGCGGAGCGCAACCGCATCGCGTTCACCACCTACTCCGACCTGTCGGCGCGCCCGGAGGTGTACGAGTTGCTGCGCAAGGAGGTGGAGACGGTCAACGCGACGCTGCCGCCGGCGCAGCGCATCTCAAAATTCCTGCTGCTCTACAAGGAGCTCGACGCCGACGACGGCGAACTGACCCGAACGCGAAAAGTGCGGCGCAGCGTCATCAACGACAAATATGCGACGATCATCGATGCGATCTACGGCGGCAAGCCGGCGATCGACATCGACACCGTGATCCGCTTCCAGGACGGCACCACCCAGCGCATCCGCACCACGCTCAAGGTGGTCGATCTCGGCCTCGGCGCGACCATCGCGGAGGCCGCGGAATGAGGTCACACGCGCACCCAGGGATCGTCCTTCACCTCTCCCCGCTTGCGGGGAGAGATTATTACAAATTCGCGCGGCCATGATGGATCACCCAGCATGAACACCCAGCTTCTCATCCAGCTTCTGGTCAATGGCCTCGTGGTCGGCACGCTCTATGGCGTCGTCGCGATGTCGTTCGTGCTGATCTACAAGGCGACCCAGGTCGTCAATTTCGCGCAAGGCGAACTCCTGCTGGTCGGCGCCTGGGTGTGCTGGGCGCTGATGATCAAGTACCAGGTGCCGTTCTACCTCGCGATGCCGATCACCATGGTGTTCATGTTCATCTTCGGCATCCTGGTGCAACTCGTGTTCATGCGCCCGATGATCGGCGAGCCGATCATCTCGGTGATCATGGTGACGATCGCGCTGTCCACCGTGCTGCAGGCGGCGATGAAGTGGATTTTCGGGGTCAACCCGCAGCCGTTCCCGCAGGTGTTCGCCAGCCAGTCGGTGGACGTGCTCGGCCTGCAGATCCAGACCGTCTACGTCATGAGCCTGATCGTCTCGGTGGCGATGATCGCCGGCATGGCCTGGTTCTTCCAGTCCTCCAAGCACGGCCTCGCCATGCGCGCCACCGCCTTCGACCAGCAGGTGGCGCAGTCGCTCGGCATTTCGGTCAAGAGCGTGTTCGCGATGTCGTGGGCGATCTCGGCCACGGTGTCGGCGGTCGCCGGCGTCGTCGTCGCGGTGGTCAACGGCGTGTCGTCGGGGCTGTCGATCTACGGCATCAAGGTGTTTCCGGCGACCATCCTCGGCGGCCTCGATTCCATCGGCGGCGCGGTGCTCGGCGGCATCATCATCGGTCTACTGGAGAACTTCGCGCAGTTCATCGACGGCGAATATCTCCATTGGGGCAATCTCTATGAAGTGGCGCCGTTCTACGTCCTCATCATCATCCTGATGATCAAGCCCTACGGGCTGTTCGGCACCAAAGACATCGAGCGGGTGTAACACGCATGATCGCCGAAAAGTGGATACCGGTTTTCGGAAACGATCATGCTCTTGAAAAGAAGCGCATGGACATGATTCAAACCAAGCACTGCCGGTCGTAGCGCGATGGCCAGTTCCCTGATCCCCGCCGGTGACTTCCGCACCTCCTACGCGGTCGATACCACCATCTTCCCGACGGTGACGAGCCGCAACTTCGCCATCGCCGGCGTGGTGCTGTGCGCGCTGGCGCCCTTCGCGCTCAACGACTACTGGATGAGCATGCTGATCGCCATCGGCATCTACGGCATCGCCGCGCTCGGCCTCAACGTGCTGCTCGGCTTCACCGGCCAGATCTCGATCGGCCACGCCGCGTTCTTCCTGTTCGGCGCCTTCACCTCGGCGTATCTGTCCTCGAAGATGGGCGTGCCGGCGTTCTTCGCGATTCCCCTGTCGGGGCTCGTCACCGCGCTGGTCGGCCTCATCTTCGGCCTGCCGGCGGCGCGGCTCAAGGGCCTCTACCTCGCCATCGCCACGCTCGCCGCGCAGTACATCCTGCTCGACTTCTTCGCCCGCGCCGAGTGGTTCTCCGGCGGATCGGTGCCGGCCTCGGCCGAGCCGTTCTCGATCTTCGGCTACACCTTCACCGGCGACCACCAGTATTTCTACGTCGTGCTCGCCTATGTCGTCGTGTCGTTCCTGCTCGTCACCAACATGATGCGCACGCGCGACGGCCGTGCCCTGATCGCGGTGCGCGACCACTATCTCTCCGCCGAGATCATGGGCATCAACTTAACCTATTACCGCACGCTGTCGTTCGGCATCGCGGCGTTCTTCGCCGGCATCGGCGGCGCGCTTTATGCTCACTATCAGCTCGTCGTCTCCTACGAGGGGTTCGGCATCGAGCGCTCCGTCCTGTTCCTCGCCATGGTCATCATCGGCGGGCTCGGCTCGGTGATGGGCACGCTGATGGGCACCGCCTTCGTCGTGCTGCTGCCGGAGGCGATGGAGTGGCTGTCGGCGGCGCTGCGCGGCGGCGTCATCGACCAGACGCTCGGGCTGAAGAACAACATCACCTTCGTGCGCGAGATCGCCATCGGCGTCATCATCATCGCCTTCCTGGTGTTCGAGCCCGACGGGCTCGCGCACCGCTGGCACCAGATCAAGGCTTACTGGAAGTTCTACCCGTTCTCGCACTAAAGCGGGGCGGACCCGACCACAGGTTTCAAGAGGCAACAGGAGGAAGACCCCATGAAGATCACCACCCTGCTCGGCAGCGCGGCGCTCGCGCTGGTGCTTGGCGCGAGCGGCGCGTTCGCCCAATCGGCCATCCGGATCGGCCACCTCGCCGACTATTCCGGCGGCACCTCCGACGTCGGCACGCCATACGGCCAGGCCGTCGCCGATACCTTCGCCTGGATCAACAAGAACGGCGGCATCAACGGCACCAAGGTCGATATCGAGACCGTCGATTACGGCTATCAGGTGCCGCGCGCGATCGCGCAGTACAAGAAGTGGACCGGCTCCGACAAGGTCGCCGCGATCATGGGCTGGGGCACCGCCGACACCGAGGCGCTGACCGGTTTTGTGGCGCAGGACAAGATCCCGTTCCTGTCGGCCTCCTATGCCGGGCAGTTGACCGACCCGACCGGCGCCGCCGGCAAGGCCAAGGCCGCGCCCTACAACTTCTTCTACGGCCCGAGCTATTCCGACGCGCTGCGCGCCGAACTGACCTGGGCGGCGGAGGACTGGAAGGCCAAGGGCAAGTCGGGCGCGCCGAAATTCGTCCACATGGGCGCCAACCACCCCTACCCCAACGCGCCGAAGGCCGCGGGCGAAGCGCTCGCCAAGGAGCTTGGCTTCGAGGTGCTGCCGCCCTTGGTGTTCGCCCTCACCCCCGGCGACTACAGCGCGCAGTGCCTGAGCCTGAAAAGCTCCGGCGCCAACTACGCCTATCTCGGCAACACCGCCGCCTCGAACATCTCGGTGATCAAGGCGTGCAAGACCGCCGGCGTCGATGTCCAGTTCCTCGGCAACGTCTGGGGCATGGATGAGAACGCCGCCAAGGCCGCGGGCGACTCCGCCGACGGCGTCGTGTTTCCGCTGCGCACGCCGGTGGCGTGGGGCGGCAGCGCGCCCGGCATGAAGATGGTGCAGGAGATTTCCAAGATCTCCGATCCGTCGGGCAACGTCTATCGGCCGGTGCACTACATCGCCGGCGTCTGCAGCGCGATGTACATGAAGGAAGCGCTGGAATGGGCCGCCAAGAACGGCGGCGTCAGCGGCGAGAACGTCAAGAAGGCGTTCTACCAGAAGAAGGATTGGGTGCCGGCCGGCCTGGAAGGCGTCTGCAATCCCTCGACCTGGACCGACAAGGACCATCGCGGCACGCTGACCGTCGATCTCTATCGCTCGAAGGTGAGCGGGGCGACCGACGGCGACCTCAACGACCTGATGAAGAAGGGCACCATCAAGCTCGAGAAGGTCAAGACCATCCAGTTGCCGCGCAAGGCCGAGTGGCTCGGCTGGTAACTGACCTCCCGCACCCCATTCCCTCCCCCTGCAAAAGGGGGAGGGTCAGGGTGGGGGTTCTTCACCTTCAAGGGTGGGGGTTTCTTCACCCTCACGGGTGGGGGCTCTTCATCTTCAAGGGTGGGGATTTCGTGATCTGTCAAGATGGGGTTGTTGATCCCCACCCGGTTTGCTTCGCAAACCGACCTCCCCTTCCAAGGGGAGGTGACTGCGACAACTGGCAAGGGCCGACATGATGCAGCCATCCACGCAATCCGAGGCACGTCCGACGCCTGCCCCCGCCGCCGCGGCACCGCTTCTGTCGGTGCGCAACATCGAGGTGGTCTACGACAAGGTCATCCTGGTGCTGCGCGGGCTGTCGCTCGACGTGCCGAAGGGCGCCATCGTCGCGCTGCTCGGGGCCAACGGCGCCGGCAAATCGACGACGCTGAAAGCAATCTCGGGACTCCTCAAGACCGAGGAAGGCGAGATCACCCGCGGCGACATCATGTTCGACGGCGAGCGCCTCAACGGCGTCGATCCCGACAAGATCGTGCGGCGCGGCATCTTTCAGGTGATGGAAGGCCGCCGCATCATCGCCGACATGACCACGATCGAGAACCTGCGGCTCGGCGCCTTCACCCGCCATGACAACGAGGTCGCCTCCGACATCGACCGCGTGTTCAGCTATTTCCCACGGCTGAAGGAGCGCACCGGGCTTGCCGGCTACCTGTCCGGCGGCGAACAGCAGATGCTGGCGATCGGGCGCGCCCTGATGGCGCGGCCGAAGATGATCTTGATGGACGAGCCGTCGATGGGGCTGTCGCCGCTACTGGTCAAGGAGGTGTTCGGCATCATCGCCCGCATCAACCGCGATCTCGGCGTCACCATCCTGCTGGTCGAGCAGAACGCCCGCGCCGCGCTCGGCGTCGCCAGCCACGGCTACATCATGGAGCAGGGCAAGGTGGTGCTCGACGGCACCACCGACGAATTGCGCGACAACGAGGACGTCAAGGAGTTTTACCTCGGCGGCGGCAACGAGCAGCGCAAGAGCTTCAAGAACCTCAAGAGCTTCAAGCGGCGCAAGCGGTGGCTCTAGAGCGTTTTCAAGCGAAGTGGAAACCGGTTCGCGTGAAGAAAACGCGACAAAACAAAAATCAAGGAGCTTCGCGTCTGCGTCCATCAGAAGCGAAAAAAGCTCCAGATCCGTGGCGAGGTGATCCTGTGTTCAGGACAAGACTATCATGACCGATCACTACGACGCTCTTGAGACGCGCTCGCCCGAGGCGCGCGAGGCCGACCTGTTCGCGCGGCTGCCAGACGTGCTGCACGCCGCCAAGGCCGCTCCCGCCTACGCCGAGCGCTTCAAGGACATCGCGCCCGTCAGCATCGGCGACCGTGCAAGCCTCGCCAGGCTGCCGGTGCTGCGCAAATCCGAGCTGCCGGCCCTGCAGAAGGCGGCGCCGCCGTTCGGCGGCCTCATCCCGGCTGCCCCCGGCGCCTTCGCCCGGCTGTTCACCTCGCCGGGACCGATCTTTGAGCCGGAGGGCCCGCACGGCGACGTCTGGCGCGGCGCGCGCGCGCTGTACGCCGCGGGGCTCAGGCCCGGCGACATCGCGCTCAACACCTTCAGCTATCACCTGACCCCCGGCGGCTTCATCTTCGACGGCGCGGCGCGCGCGCTTGGGTGCGCGGTGATCCCGGCCGGCCCCGGCAACACCGAGCAGCAGTTCGAACTGATCGAGACCTACCGGCCGGTAGCCTATTGCGGCACACCCGACTTCCTCAAGATATTGCTCGACGCGGGGCTAAGCGCCGGACGCGACGTGTCGTCGATCAAGCGCGCGCTGGTATCGGGGGCAGCGTTCCCGCCGTCGCTGCAGGCGGAGATCAAGGGGCGCGGGATCGACGCCTATCAGGCTTATGCCACCGCCGACCTCGGCTTCATTGCCTACGAGACGCCGGCACGCGAAGGTCTCATCGTCAACGAGGACCTGATCGTCGAGATCGTCCGGCCCGGCACCGGCGAGCCGCTGCCCGATGGCGAGGTCGGCGAGGTCGTCGTCACTTCGCTCGATCCGCATCATCCCCTGATCCGCTTCGCGCTCGGCGATCTCAGTGCCGTGCTTGCGGGGGAAAGCTCGTGCGGGCGCACCAACATGCGCATCAAGGGCTGGATGGGCCGCGCCGACCAGACCACCAAGGTCAAGGGCATGTTCGTGCGGCCGGAGCAGGTCGCGGAAATCGCCGCGCGGCATCCGGAACTGAAGCGGCTGCGCCTCGTCGTCACCCGCGACGGCGAGGCCGACGCCATGTTGCTGCGCGCGGAAAGTGCGACGCAGGACGAAACGTTCAGCGAGGCGGTGGCGGCGAGCCTGCGCACCGTCACCAAGCTGCAGGGCAAGGTCGAACTGGTCGCCCCTGACACGCTGCCCAACGACGGCAAGGTGATCGCCGACGAGCGGCCGACGTAAAACTCGTCGCGGCGCGAGCCAGCCACACGGTTGGCGTGCCCCCTCTCCCCGCCGGGGAGAGGGTTGGGGTGAGGGGATCAGGTCGATCAGTAAACCAAACCCCTCACCCGGATCGCTCGCGCGATCCGACCTCTCCCCATGGGAGAGGTGACCACAGCCTGCGGCAGCGGCCGCCTACGTCGCCGGCGCGGAGAGGAATAAAGGGTGGGGCGGCAGGAACAAACCGAGCGCCCGTCTCCCGGATGCAGCGCGGTGATATACTGCACTGCTGATCCGGGACCGTTCCAGTCACGGCGCCTGCGACGGTCCCGGTTCTGCGGCGCAGCGTTCCACGCCGCACCGCGCCCGGGACACTGCGCCCTCTTACGTTGCCGACGCAGGCGCGGGCACGAACGCGAGCGACAGCCCGTTCATGCAGTAGCGCAAGCCGGTCGGCTTCGGTCCGTCCTCGAACACGTGGCCGAGATGGCCGCCGCAGCGCCGGCAATGAATCTCCGTGCGCGTCATGCCGAATGTGCTGTCACGGCTCTCGCCCACCGCATTGTCGAGCGGCTGATAGAAGCTCGGCCAGCCGGTGCCGCTCTCGAACTTGGTTTCGGAGGCAAACAGCGGCAGTCCGCAGCCGGCGCAGGCGAAGGTTCCCTTGCGATGCTCGTTGAGCAGCGGGCTCGATCCGGGCGCCTCGGTGCCCTCCTCGCGCAGCACATGGTACTGCGCCTTGCTCAACAGCTTGCGCCACTCCTCCGGCGTTTTCGTCACCTCGAAGGTCTTCGCGGCCCTCTCTCCGGCTTCGGCCCGCGGCGCCAGCCCGCGCCAGCCAATGAGCGCGGCGAGCGCGGCACCCGAGGCGAACAGCATGCGGCGGTCGATCATCGGCGTCGTCCCTTCATCGATGGAGTCGCGCCAAGGATGGCGCGGCCGTTTGCCGCCGGCCACTCACGTTGTCGCGATTTTACCCCTGCCTCAGCGCCGGTCGGCCGCGTCGGCGGCCTGTTCGCGCACGCGGCGGCTGACAGCGGCCAGCCGCTCGGCGCGGCGCCGGTCGCGCAGCCGCGCCTCTTCGCGCCAGCGTGCGAGCATGCCGCCCAGCGCCGCCGCCCCTTGCGTCCACCACCCGGCCACCGCCGCCGCGACGCGGCCGGCCCGGCCGCCGGCCCACACCAGTTCGTAAGGCGCGAACTGCCGCCAGCGGTCGTCGCCGGCCAGAATGCCGCGGGCGATGAGCAGCCCCGCCATCGCCGTGGTGGCGAGGCCACGGCTGCCGAAGCCGCCCACGACCCACAACCCCTGCCGCAGCGCGCCGATCTGCGGCATGCCGTGCACGGTGTGGCCGTTGACGCCGCAAAACACCTTTTCGATCGCAACCGGCCCGAGGCCGGGGAACATCGCATCGATCCGGCGGCGGATCGCCGCCGCGGCGCGGCGCGGGTTTTGCGCCCACGCCGTCTCCGGCCCGGCCCATAACAGGCGGTCGCCAATGACGCGGTAGAGGTCAAGGCCGTCGGCGTCGGTCACGCCGCCCGCAAAGCGGATCGCCTCGGAAAGGCGCTCGCCGAGCGGCGCGCTCAGCCCGGCGTGGCGCCAGCGCGGCGTCAGCGTGGCGGCGAGGCGCAGAAACGGCGCGCCGAGATGCACGTTACCGGCCAGCACCAGATGGTCGGCGCGCAGCCGCGCCTGCGGCGTGACGATGCGTTTGCGGATGCCGGCATAGTCGCAGCCGACCACCGGCGTCTGTTCGTAGATGCGCACGCCGGCCTCGCGCGCGAGCCGCACCAGATGCGAAAAATAGGCGGCGCCGTCGATGCTGAAGGCATCGGCATAGTGCACGGCATGGACGTAGCGGCGGGTCGTCAGTACGTCATGCACCCGTGCTCCCGACCAGCCCTCGACCGTCTCGCCGAACTCGTCACCAATGATGTGCAGGCGGCGCGCAAGGTCGCCGCCGCTTTCGGCCTGCGAGACCTCCAGCGCACCATCGACCGGCGCCAGTTCCGGCCGCCCGGCCGCATTGGCGATGGCCCGTACCCGGTCCACGCCGGCGCGCGACAGCGCCCACACATCGCGGGCGGCGCCGCGGCCGATCCGCGCAACCAGATCGCCGGGCGGCACGCCGAATCCCGGCATCACGACGCCGCAGGTATGGCCGGACGCCGCGGCCCCAAGGCGGCCGGCCTCCAGCACCACGACCTCGGCACCGAGCCGGGCCGCCTCCAGCGCCACGCTGAGCCCGGCCAGACCGCCGCCGACCACGCAGACGTCGGCATCGCGATCGACCGTGAGCCGCCGCGGCGCGTCGTCGCTGTCGCGCTGTGGTATCGCGTCCGGCGCGGCCGTTTCCGTCATCCTTGTCCTTCCACGATCTTGTCGCGGGCGCAGTGTTACACTATGCGAGAGGCTGGATCGACGCGCGGCCGCGCTTTTTGTTCATCCGGCGATACCGCCAGACGACGGGACCGTTTCATGCGCCGTTTGCTGCTGCTGCGCCATGCCAAGACCGAACGCGACAGCGCGACCGGCCGCGACCGCGACCGTGCGCTCGATGCCCGCGGCCGCGACGACGCCGCCGAGATCGGCGCCTTCATGATGCGCCAGCCCCACCCGGCTCGGGTACTGGTCTCGACCGCGGCGCGGGCACGCGAGACCTGGGACCTGTTGCCGGCGGCGCTGCGCTCGATTCCCGTCGAGCACCGCGACGACCTCTATGGCGCGGAAACCGGCGACCTTCTCGATATCGTCCGCACCGTCGACGGCGATCCCGACACGCTGCTGGTGGTGGCTCACAATCCCGGCCTGCACGAACTGGCGCTGGCGCTGACGAACGGCGGCGACGAAGCCGCATGGCAGGAACTCAACCGCAACCTGCCGACCGGCGGCCTCATCACCATCGAGCTGCCGGCAGCCGACTGGCACGGCATCTCGCTGCGCTCGGGCCGGCTGACCGGCCTGATGACGCCAAAACTGCTGCGCGCGCAATCCGGGGCGTAGAGCATGATCCCGAAAAAGCCTGCCCTCGGGCTTGACCCGAGGGTGGGAACCGGTTTTCGGACAAGATCATGCTCAAACAAAACACCGATCCCGAAAAGCCTGGGCTCGGGTGTGACCCGAGGGTGGGAACCGCCGCCCGCGTCGCCAGACCGGCCGTCCTGTGGCAGACTTGCCCGGCCCGCCATCCCGTCATGGAGGCCGTCATGTTCAAGTCCATCCTCGTGCCGATCGACCTCGCCGACGGCGAACTGGCCAAGCCTGCCATCGCGCGTGCGGTGGCGCTTGCCGGCACGCACGGCATATTGCGGCTCGTCAACGTGCTGCCGATGACGCCGGTGATGCTGGCCGAATACGTGCCGGCCGATTTCGATGCCCAGCAGCGCGAGTCCGCCGAGGAGGCGCTGGCGATCGTCGCCGCCGAAGTCGGCATCGCGCCGGAGCGGATTTCCAGCGTGGTGCGGCAGGGCGGCATCTATCACGAGATCCTGCAGGAAGCGGCGGCGATCGGCGCCGATCTCATCGTCATGACCTCGCACCGGCCGGCAATGCGCACCTATTTCCTCGGCTCCAATGCCGGGCATGTCGTGCGCTATGCGCAGTGCTCGGTACTGGTGGTGCGCCAATAGCCTGAGCAGCCCGGCCCCGCACTACGGCACGAGGTGCGCCGGCAGCGCCTCGGGATGGTAGCGGACCGGGCGGTTGCGGATCATGAAGGTGCCGATCTGCCAGGCGAACAGCGCCATCAGCGCCACAAGAAACAGCGCGCCGGCCATGCTGCCGGTGGCAACCGCCCGCACCAGAAGGCCGATCATCGCCACCGCGACCAGCCCGAGCAGCAGCGTGGCGAGATGATAGACCCACGGCATCAGCCCGCCCTCGCACAGCACCCTGCCGCCTGCCGTGGCGATGCGTCGGTGCAACTCCGCTACGAAGGCGCGGTAGCCTTCGTCCTGCGGCTCCATCAACGCCATCGACCGCCACGTCGTCGATACCACGATGACGTGCTGGCCGTGGCGATTCCAGATATCGGTCCGGTAGCGCCGCGTCTGCATCGACACCGGCCGGTAGGACATCCGCACCATGGCGATGTCGTCGTAGGCCCACAGCGCGCCACGGCGCCCGGCACGCCACGACAGCCCCTCGGGCGTCAACGCGAAGGTATAGGCGCTGCCAAGCAGCGAGGGCTTGTAGGTATAGGTTGCGTCCACGCCGGCATCGGACTCGGCGGCCGGTTCGGGCGGCGACGGAACGGAAGGCGGGGCCATGCGCATGATCCGGTGAGCGCGGCCGGCGCTTGCGCCTCCGCCGCAACCTGTCTTACAAACCCGCCCCGTCGTTGCAAGGCCGCGACACTGCAACGCGACACATGGTAACATCCGACCGCATGACCGTCCGCCCCACCCTGCCGCCGCTCATCGTGTTGACCAGTGCCGTGGTGCTGGGCGTGCTGCTGGCGCTCGCGGTGCATATCCTCGCCGTGCGCATCGGGCTCGACCTCGGCAGCCTGTGGGTGCCGGGACCGGGCGGGCTGATGCCGGCGAGCGCCGCCGCGGCCTGGTGGCTGGTGGCGGCGGTCGCGCTGGTCGGCGGCTATGCCACCGCCGCCATGATGGACGACGCGGCGTCGGCCCGCGTCCCGCCGCGGCTGCGCCAGATCCTGATCGCCGCAGTGGTGGCGGTGCTGGCCGCCGCCGGCGGCGCCGCCTCCGGAGCCGGCCCGGTGCCCACCGCCGCCGGGGTGATCGCCGGCCTTGCCGCGCTCGGCCTCGGCGCGACGATGGCGTTTTGCGGCGCCAGCTTCGCCCTGCGCCGCCGCTAAAAGTCCCACACGAGTTTGTGCGAAGCACTGGTGCGCGGCCGGCCGCAGCGCTATGTTGGCGACGCAAGAAACTGCGGCCACCCGCGACGGCACCCCGCCGCCGCTCCCTCAGCTTCTCCCGTCTGGTCCCCGGCTGTAGAATGGCCGCATTTCGACGTCATCAGTTGTCGCGCATGAGTGCGCCCGTGAGTTCCCCGATGCCGCCATCTGCCGTCTTGAGGCCGCCCGCCACGCGAACGTCAACCGTGCCCGGCCAGGAGGACGAATGCAGCGGGGCTTAAGCGCAATCGGTCGCTGGTTCAAAAAACGGGTGGGCTGGAAGCGTCTGGGCATCATCGCCAGCGTGGCGATCATCGCGTTCGCCATCACGACGCTGGTGGAGATGCTCAAGGGCGTGGACAGCGCCGTGGTGCTCACCGCCATGGCGGCGATGACCTGGGGCCAGGTCGCAGCGGCCGCGCTGTGCGTGGTCGGCGCCTTCTTCACGCTGACGTTCTACGACCTGTTCGCGCTGCGTACGATCCACAAGAATCACGTGCCCTACCGGGTCGCGGCGCTGTCGGCGTTCACCAGCTACACCATCGGCCACAACATCGGCGCCACGGTGTTCACCGGCGGCGCCATCCGCTTCCGCATCTATTCGGACTGGGGCCTGTCCGCCATCGACGTGGCAAAGATCTGCTTCATCTCGGGGCTGACGTTCTGGCTCGGCAACATGTTCGTGCTCGGCATCGGCCTTGCCGTCCACCCCGAGGCCGCGGTCGCCATCGACCTGTTGCCGGTCGAGGTCAACCGCCTGCTCGGCATCGTCTGCGTCGCCGCCATCCTCGGTTACCTCGTGTGGCTCAAGCTCGCTCCGCGCCGGCTCGGCCGCAACGGCTGGAAAGTCGATCTGCCGTCGGCCCCGCTGACGCTCCTGCAAATCCTGATCGGCGTCGTCGATCTCGGCTTCTGCGCGCTGGCGATGTACATCCTGATGCCGGCGACGCCGTATATCGACTTCCTGTCGCTCGCCGTGGTGTTCATCCTGGCGACGCTGCTCGGCTTCGCCAGCCACGCGCCGGGCAGCATCGGCGTGCTCGATGCCGCGATCCTGCTGGCGCTGCCGCAGTTCGGCCGCGCGGACCTGCTGGCGACGCTGCTGATGTTCCGCCTGTTGTACTTCGTCATCCCGTTCATGCTGTCGATCACCATCATGGGCTCGCGCGAACTGTGGCTGAGCGTGCTGCGGCCGTGGCAACAGCGCCGCCGGGCCTGCGAGGCGGCCTCGTCCACGGTTTCCGCCTGCCCCGACGAGCACCGCCGCGACGCCGCCTGACACCCGGCCGGGACCGGCCGGCCGCCCTCTTATTTTTGCCCTATCGCACCGGCAATGAACGCGAGCCCATTTCAGTCCGCGAGTCCTTCGCCGATGCGCCGCCTCATTCCCGCTGTCGTTTGCCTGCTTCTGGTCTCGAGCGCGCAGGCCATTGCCCAAAGCGCGTCCCCGCCGGCGCCCGCGGCCGCGCCGGCCGACAGCGCCACCGGCAGCAACGCCGGCGATCTGGCCATCGCCTGGGAAGTGCGCAACCGCTTCCGCCTGTTCCGCGAGGAACGCGACTTCGCGCTGCACGTCGAAGCCATGGGCGCCGGCACCATCCTCGCCGCCGAGGAGGCGCTGGCCGTGCAGAGCGACGGCCGCGGCTGGGCGCGCAACACCGTGCGGCGGCTGTGCATCGATGCCGCGGGCCACGTCGCCGAGCCGTGCACCCGCGACGGCGCGAAAGAAAGCTACCTGACGCCGGCCGACCATGCCGTCACCGTGCAACTGACCGGCGCGGTGCCGGTCGGCGCGGTCTGCGCCTGGACCTTCGACGACGGCGAGAACCCGCGCGAAACGACGCTCGACTGCGCCCAGCCGATCGACATCCGCGCCCGCTATGGCCGCCCCACCCGCGCCAGTGTCGAGGTGACGAGCGCCGAAGCCCGCCAGCAGCTTCATGCCGACATCCGCGTGCGCGACATCTTTATCGCCGGGCTCGGCGACTCGATCGCGTCCGGCGAAGGCAACCCCGACCGCCCGGTCAATCTCGGCGCGGAAGGGTTTTGCTTCCGCTCCTATCTCGGCGGCGCCGGCAGCCAGTATTTCCGCCCGGTGCGCGCGGGCTTCCGTGGCGCGCGCGCCTGCGAGGGCGGCGATGGCGGCGGCACGCTCTCAGGCTGGCAAAAGCTCGGCGCGCAATGGCTCAACACCGCCTGCCACCGCTCGCTGTATAGCTATCAGACCCGCGCCGCGCTGGCGCTCGCCGTGCGTTTCCCGCATATCGCCGTCACCTACCTGCCGCTCGCCTGCACCGGCGCCAGCATTCCCGACGGCCTGATCGGGCCGCAGCGCGCCCGCGAATGCGCCGTCGCAGGCAACGCCACGACCTGCACCGGCCGCGTCAGCGGCCAGCTTGCCGAACTCAATGCTGCGCTCACTGCAGCCAAGCGCCGCCAGCCGGGACGGCAGCTCGACCTCGTTTTCCTGTCGGTCGGCGCCAACGACATCGATTTCTCCGGCCTCGTCGCCGACGTCATCGTCGACGCCGCGACCGAGCGCGAACTGCTGTCACGCGGTGGCCTGCTCGGCTCGGTGAACGAAGCCCGCGCCGCGCTGCGCGGCGCCCTGCCGCAACAGTTCGGCCGGCTGCGCGAGGCGCTGAAGCCGCTGGTCGGCGGTAACCTCGCGCGCGTCGTCTACGTCTCCTATGCCAACCCGACGCTGGCGGACGGCGCCACCTGTCCCGGCGGCCGCGGCGGCTTCGACATCCATCCCGCCTTCAACGCCGACGCCGCGCGGCTCAGGCGCGTCGCAGACTTCGTGCAGGGCGATTTCCTGCCGCGCCTGAAGGACCTCGCGCTGTGCCAGGGCGGCGTCATCTGCAACGATCCGACGCGCGACCGCATGACGTTCGCGGACCGTCACCAGGCGGCGTTTGCCGGCCACGGCTTCTGCGCGCGGGCGGCCGGCGACCCCGAGTTCGACCGCCAGTGCTTTTCCGAGAGTGGCGAGAGTTTTGACGACAACCTCGTGACGGCGGCGGAGCAGCCGCTCGTCTGCGGCCGCAAGGCGTCGGAGTTTCGCGCCTACGCGCCGCGCGCACGCTGGATCCGCGACGCCAACGACAGCTATTTTGCGGCGATGACCTACCCGCAGGGCATGCCGACGTCGATGCAGCCCTCCGACATCCACGATGCCACCTGGGGCATTCTGTCGGCCGTCTATGGCGGGGCGATCCATCCGAGCGCGCAGGGCCACGCCGCGATGGCCGACGCCGCGCTGCCGGCGGCGGAGGCGGTGCTCGGCCTGTCCGCCGCCGACCTCTCGACCGTGGACAGCGCGCCGCTTGCACCGCCTTCGGCGTTGCCGCCAGCGCAGGATCAGCCGCGCGAGTAGCGCGCTGCATCCCGGGCACGGCGCAGCGTGCAACGTTGCGCCGCAGATCCGGGATCGTCACCGGGACAGCGCTTGAAACGGTCCCGGACCAGCGGTGCAGTATTCCATACTGCACCGCATCCGGGACACGTTTGCCGCCTCTTACTGAGGCAGCTTGACGTAAGTCGGATACTTCAGCTTGCCGTCGGCGATCTTCGGCGGCCACACCGTCACCTGCTTGCCGTCCTGCCACTGGAACACGAGCCCGCTGATATTGTTCGGCCCGTAGACCAGGCCGTGCGTGAACTCGTCGTTCTTGCCGTAGAACTGCACACGGCCGATGGTGCCCTCGAAGTCGGTCTTCTCAAGCTCGGCAACCAGCTTGTCGGGATCGGAAGTGCCGCCGGCGCGCTTGATCGCCTCGGCAATGATGTAAACCTCGTCATAGGCGGTGTAGCCGGTATAGGCCGGCGGGTTGCCGAACCGCTTCTGATAGCTTTCTGCGAACGGTTTTGTCTTCGGCGTTACCGCGACGTTGGCGGTCGCCACCGCAAGCGACGGCACGCCTTGCGCCGCGCCGTTGGTGTCCTTCCAGAAGGTCGGGCTCAGCGCCTGCGCGCTGATGCCGAAGAACGGGATCGGCACCTGCAGGTTGGCGGCCTGCACCGTCGGCTGCACGCCGACATGCGAGATGCCGGTGACGATGGCGTCCGGCTTCTTGGCTTCGATGCGGTTGAAGATCGGCGTGAAGTCGGTGGTGTCGGGCGAGAAGCGGACATGATCGACCACGGTCAGCCCCGCCTTCGGGAAGCAGGCGAGATAGCCCTCGTCGAGCGGCCGCGTCCACGCCGCATCCTCGCTCATCACCGCCACCGATTTCATCTTGAGGCCATCGACCAGGAGCGCCTTGGCGGCATCGCACACCGCTTGCGCCTGCGCCGCCGAGGTCAGGTAGCCGTGGAAGGTGAACTTGTTGCGGTCGTAGTCCTTGTGCACCGCCTTGGTGATTTCGTTCGACGCCGCTCCCGGCGTGATCAGCGGCGTCTTGAGCCGCGCCGCCCACGGCTCCAGCGCCAGCACCACCTCGCTGATGTAGCTGGCGATCACCGCGCTCACCTTGTCCTCGTTGACCGCGCGCTGGAAGGCGCGCACGGAATCGGCGGACGAACTTTTGTTGTCGTAGGTGACGATCTCGATCTTGCGGCCCAGCACGCCGCCCTTGGCGTTGATCTCGTCGGCGGCGATCTGCGCGCCGCCCGGCGTCGAGGCGCCGGCGATGGCCTGAATCTCGGCGATGACGCCGATCTTGATCGGCTCGTTCGACTGCGCGAGCGCCGGAACGCTGAGCGCCGCGGTCGTCAGGCCCGCGAGAAGGATGGCGCGCACGGAAGGGCGCGTCCGGTCGATACCGGCTCTGATCATGCGTTTGTCTCCCTTTTTTGTCTTGCCTGCCTAGGATGGCGGTATTGACGTAGAGGGAAATGGTATTCCGATATGACCGGCAAGAAAAGCGCCGCCCGCCGCGGGCAGCGCATGCGTGACCCGGCCCGGATAGCTTTCAGAGGATCGCCGGCTCAGGCGACGCCGAGCTTCTTCTGCAGGTTGGTCGAGGAGGTGGTGTACTGAAACACCAGCCGCTTGTCGGGGAAGACGTAGCGGTGCGCCTTCTGCGCCATCAGGGCGCCCTCGTGGAAGCCGGACAGGATCAGCTTGAGCTTGCCCGGATAGGTGTTGATGTCGCCGATCGCGAAGATGCCGGGCACGCTGGTCTCGAACGCCGCGGTATCGACCAGGATCAGGTTGTTCTCGAGATCGATGCCCCAGTTGGCCACGGGGCCGAGCTTCATGGTCAGGCCGAAGAACGGCAGCATGGCGTCGCAGGCGATCTGCGCAACAGTACCGTCGCCGCCCTTGATCGTCGCGCCCGCGAGCTTGCCGCCCTCGCCTTGCAGCTCCGTGATCTGGCCGATCTTCAGGTCCATGCGGCCGTCGGCGACCAGCGCGCGCATCTGCTCGACGCTATGGGGCGCGGCGCGGAAATCGTCGCGACGGTGCACCAGCGTGATGCGCTTGGCCAGCGGGTGCAGGTTGAGCGTCCAGTCGAGCGCGGAATCGCCGCCGCCGACGATCAGCACGTCGCGACCGCGAAAGTCCTCCATGCGGCGCACGGCGTAGTGCACCGAAGTGCCTTCATACGCCTCGATGCCCGGCACCGGCGGGCGCTTGGGCTGAAACGAGCCGCCGCCGGCGGCGATCACCACCACCTTGGCCTCGAACACCTTGCCGGCGTCGGTGGTGGCGCGAAAACCGGGATCGCCCGTCTTCTCCAGGCTCTCGATCATCTCGCCGAGATGGAAGGTAGGATGGAACGGCTTGATCTGCTCCATCAGCGCATCGGTGAGCTCCTGCCCGGTCACCAGCGGGATGCCGGGAATGTCGTAGATCGGCTTCTCGGGATAAAGCTCGGCGCACTGGCCGCCGGGCCGGTCGAGGATGTCGACGACATGCGCCCTCATATCGAGCAGGCCCAGTTCGAACACCGCGAACAGCCCGCACGGGCCGGCTCCGATGATCAGCACGTCGGTCTTGATCGGTTCGGTCATGGCATGTCTTCAGCTTGTTGCAGCGGGCGGCGGTGGCCCATCTGTAGCCGGAGGGCGGCAGCAGGAAAAGGGCCAATCGCGTTCGTCGGCCCGGCGTCCGGGGCTTGTCAAGCGGCCCGCCGAACGATTAAGGCGCTTGTTGCAAGGAGATCCGCCCGTGACCGCTGCAAGCTCGCGCGAACGCCCGCCCCGCCTCGACGATTTTCCCTACCGGCACGCCGACAACATCCGCTTCGCCGATCTCGATCCCAACCAGCACGTCAACAATACGGCCCATGCGATCTATTTCGAGACCGCGCGCGTGTCGCTGATCCGCGATCCCGCCCGAGGCCTGATGCCGCCCGGCACAAGCTGGGTGCTGGTGCGGCTCGACATCGACTTCCGCGCCGAACTGCACTGGCCGGGACGCATCGAGATCGGCCTCGGCGTCACCCGGCTCGGCCGCACCTCGGTCACGTTTGCGCAAGGGGTATTTTCCGCCGAGGGCGTGTGCGCCGCTTCGGCCGTCGCCACCACCGTGCTGGTCGACCGCACGAGCCGCAAGCCGACGCCGCTGCCAAAGGCCGTGATCGATGACTTGAGCTGGTTGCTGCTGCCGGCTGCGCAATAGAGCGTTTTCGAGCGAAGTGGAAACCGGTCCGCGTTAAGAAAACGCGTCAAAACAATAATCTAGAACTCCGCTTCTGATTCCATCGAGAGGCGGAAAAGCTCTAGAGGCGCTTACGCCTGCCGCTCCGGTGTCATCACCGTGAGGCCGTCCAGCTCCTCGACGATCTTGATCTGGCACGACAGCCGCGAACTGGGCCGCACGTCGTAGCCGAAGTCGAGCATGTCCTCTTCCATCGGGGTCGGGTCGCCGACCTTCTCGCGCCAGGCTTCATCGACATAGACGTGGCAGGTCGCACAGGCGCAGGCGCCGCCGCACTCCGCCTCGATGCCGGGAATGGCATTGCGGATCGCAGCCTCCATCACCGTCGAGCCGACGTCGGCATCGACGGTGCGGGTTTCGCCTTTGTGATCGACAAAGTTAATCTGGACCATGATGGCTCGTCTTGCGGGAAACGATACGCGCTGTCCTATACCGGCTCGGTCTGCGCCGCGCCAGCATCGAATGGCCGCTCGGACACGCGGCGACCGCAACGGTGCAAAATGTCGAGCGAGGTCGAGGTCAGTCGCGACGACGGCCGGATGGCGGGCGCTGGTCCGGCACCAGCGGCGGCGACGGGATGAAGATCAGCGGGCGCGGTGAAGGCGTTGCGGGCACGGCGGGCTCCTGCCACCCGGTCCGGTGGGTGGCGAGCGGCCACCTCACCACGAAATCGGTTAACGGATCGTTCGCTCGCTCACCCCTCATCTGCCGTAAATATGCTGCAATTAAGCCACGATTCCGCCACTATTGGCCTCCCCTCCCACGGCGAAAGCGTTGATTTTGCGTGAACCTCCGAGGTCGCCGTTAACGATGATTAAGACAACCTTAATCATCCCCGTTTCATTCGAGCCATCAAGCCAATAGGATGTTTGCGGAAGTAGGGGACAAGCCACACGGCGGGCCTCGCCAGCGATTCCGTGCTGGCCGGCGCCCGGTGCCGGGTGGATCGGACGATCCCACAGCGCCGAGCGCTCCCCGATGCGTACAAACGAGGGCGTAAACTGACATGGCGAACACTCCGAAGAAGGTCAAAGACCCCACCGAAGACGCGCTCGCCGCCATTCAGGAGGCTCTCAATTCCGGTGACGAACCGGCCCGCGCCACCGATGACGCCGGCGCCGCCATCACCGTCACACCTGCCGACAAGCCCGATTTCGATGCCGTAGCGCCCGCCGCGCCGGTCTTCCCGCCGGCCGAGGAGACGCGCTTCACGCGCGCCGCCGCCAACGACGACCGCGCATCGATCGGCCAGATTCTTCAGTCGCTGCAGCGCGGCCGCTCGAGCCGCAACGTCTACACCCTCGCCACGATCTTCGCCGCGATCTGGCTGATCGGCGGCGTGCTGCTCAGCATCAGCTTCCTGCCCTCACTGCAGGCGATGACCGGCCAGGGCTCGGCCGGCGTGCTGGCGTTAACCGGCCTCGCGGCCCTGTTCTGCGCGCCGATCCTGCTGTTCTATTTCATCGCCGGCCTTATCGGCCGCGGTCAGGAGCTTGCGATGATCGCGCAGGCGATGGCGCGGGTGGCGGTGCGCTTCTCCGAGCCCGAGACCACCGCCGGCGACTCCATGGTGACCGTCGGCCAGGCGATCCGCCGCGAAGTGGCCGCCATGGGCGACGGCATCGAGCGCGCGGTGGCGCGCGCCGGCGAACTGGAATCGCTGGTGACCAACGAGGTCTCGGCGCTCGAGCGCGCCTATGCCGACAACGAGGTGCGCATCCGTGCGCTGTTGCAGGACATCGCCCACCAGCGCGACAACCTCGTCGGCCAGGCCGAACAGGTGCGCAGCGCCATCTCTGGCGTCCAGATCGACCTGCGCCACGACATCGCGCTGATTTCCGACGCCATCGCCTCGCGCGTCGACGAGGTGGCCAAAAGCATCACCCAGGCGCTCGAAGAGCGCGGCGAGCACATCACGCGCGCGCTGGCCAGCGCCGGCGACAACATGATCCTGGCGCTCGGCGAACGCGGCGGCGACCTGCTCGACCGCCTCGAAGAAGCCAGTTCCGAAACCACCCGCGCCGTGCTCGACGCCAGCGAGCGGCTGACCAGCAGCCTCAACTTCAAGACCGGTCACGTCCACACCGAGTTCGTCGATCTCGCCGAGCGTGTCCACGACATGCTGGCCGACCGCATCGAGCGCGTGACCAGCGATTTCGAGGTGCGGTCCGCGGCCATCGTCGACAGCATCACCGACCGCACCGAGCAGGTCCACGATTCGCTCAAGACCAGCGGCGAGTCGCTTCTCCTCGAACTCGAATTGCGCAGCCACGACCTTTCGGCGCGTATCGACGACGCCGGCAACCGGCTCGCCGAGCGCATCCTGACCAGCGGCGAAAAGGCGACCGAGGCGGTCGACGTCACCGTCAATACCCTCGTCGAGCGCATCGCCAGCCAGACCGATGTCGCCAACGACACCTTTGCCCAGCGTCTCACCACCTTCGACGACCTGTTGCGCAACCAGGGCACCGAGCTTGCCGAACGCTTCGCGCGCGACAGCGAGGCGCTCGGCGCGCTGATCACGCGGCATATCTCGACGTTCGACCATACGGTGAAGGCGTACGGCGGCGAGATCGTCGAACGGCTCGGCCAGCGCACGCAGGACATCGCCGAAAATCTGAAGAACTACGTCGACAACTTCGACGCCCGCGTCAGCACCTCGGGCGGCGCGCTCAGCGCCACGCTCGAACAGCGGCTGGCGCGCTTCCAGGCCACGCTGGAATCCCGCGTCAACCATCTCGACCAGTCGCTCGATAGCCGGCTCAAGGCGTTCGACGATACGGTCGGCGGTCATCTGAAGACCTTCGAGACGACGTTCGACGCGCGCGCGCGCTCGATCGGCGGCACGCTGGAGGCGCGCTTCGCCGAGTTCGACACCGCCTTCGGCGGCGGCGCCGTCAAGGTGATCGGCGAGATCGATACCCGGCTCGCCTCGCTCAACGCTGTGATGAACGATGGCGCCCAGCGCGTGGTGACCACCCTCGACCAGCGGCTTGCCAACCTCACCGCCTCGCTCTCCGGCAGCGCCGAAGAAGCGGTTGCGGCAATCGACCGGCGCATTGCCGATGCGACGCAGGCGATCGACGGCCGCAGCGTCGCGCTCACCGACACCATCACCGCGCGCTTCGAGGATATCCACCAGACGCTCGACCAGCGCGCCGGCGCCGTTGCCGCCGATATCGAAACGCGCGTGGCGCAGTTCGAGGATCTGCTCGGCTCGCGCGTCGATGCGGTCACCGGCCGCATGGAGATGAGCGGCCGCCAGGCCAGCGACGTGCTGGTGGCGCGCGCCGAGGAGTTGTCGCTGGCCATCAGGTCGAACGTCGAGCGCGCCGAACAGACCCTGACCGGGCTGATTGCCACGGCGGCCGGCTCGATCGAGACCGGCGCCACCTCCGCCCAGCAGTCGCTGATCGCGATTGCCGGCAATGTCGACAGCCAGCTTCGGCTTGCGACCGCAGACATCGAGCGTACCCTCACCGCCGTCGGGTCCGATGCCGCCGCCTCGATCCTGTCGAGCGCGCGCGAAGCGCATGCCGCCCTGCTCACCGCCTCCACCGGCACCGCCGAGCAGGTCAAGGCGCTGTCGGCGGAGATCGAGCAGACCCTGTCCTCGCTCGGCTCCAGCACCACGTTCGCGCTCACCAGCAGCACCGACGGGGCGCGCGCCACGCTCAACGCCATCTCGAGCCAGACCAACGATCAGATCAGGACCCTGGTTGCGGATGTGGAAAGCACGCTGACCGGCGCCACCGCCGCGATCTCCTCGGCGCTGCTGGCCGCGGCGCGCGAGGCCCAATCGACGCTCGTCAGCGGCACCAATGACAGTGCCGCGCAAATCCGCACCGTTTCGGCCGATGCCGAGCGCATTCTGGGCGCCGCCACCGTGAACAGCACCCAGACCCTGCAAACCAGCGTGCGCGAGGCGCGGGAGAGCCTTGTCGGCGGCGCCAGCGAGGCGATCGCCCGCATTCAAAGCGTGGTCGATACCGTGCGCGAAACGCTGTCCGGCGAATCGTCCGGCATCGCCGCCGAGATCAAAACGATCTCCGCCGATATCGAGCGCAGCCTGACCGCCGCGTCGGCCAGCGCCGCCAACGCCATCCAGACCAGCGCGCGCGAAGCCCACGCGACGCTCACGACGACCGGCACCGACATCAGCACGCAGATCCGTGTGACCGCAACGGAGGTCGAGCGCGTCACCACGGCGGCGGCCGACAACCTCGGCACGGCGATCACCAGCCGCTCGGAGCACATGGTGGGCTTTGCCACCGAAAAGGCCGAGCAACTTGCCCGCCTCGTCGACGACAAGAGCGGCCTGCTGATCGGCGCCCTCGACAACCGCACCGGCCGCATCTCCGCCGACATCATCCGCGTGACGGAGGATGCGCTGAAGGCGATCGAGAGCCGGACGCACGCCTTCAGCCAGGCGATGACCACCAATTCGTCCGAGCTTGCAAGGATGATCACCAGCGCCGGCGAGGTTGCGACCGGTGCCGTCAACAAGACGCTGAAGGAAGTCGAACAGACCTCGCGCGCCGCCATCGAGCAGTCGCGGCAGGTGGCCAGCGCCGCCGTGACCGAAATGCAGGAGACCAGCAAGATCCTGCGTACCGACACGGTGGCGCTGTTCGAGCGGCTGCGCGAAGGCAACATCCTGTTACAGGAGGTGCTGACCGGCGCCCACGAGAACCTCAACTCGCTGGAGCGCACCCTGGTCACGCGCGTCGCCGATTTCGTCTCGACCATCAACGACGTCAACGCCCGCAACGGCGCGGCCGCGCAGGCGCTCGACAGCCAGCTCGCGACGTTCACCGAGCGCACCACGAAAGCGGCCGAAGACCTCGGCGGGCTCTCGGCGCAGTTCGACGCCCATGGCCAGGCCCTGGTGCAGGCGGTGGCGCTGCTCGACCGCAGCAACGCGAGCGCGACCTCGTCGGTCTCCGAACGCAAGGCCGAGCTTGAAGCCCTGGTCGCCACGCTCGACCAGCGCACCACCGATTTCGACCAGCGGCTGTCGCGGTTCACGAGCCTGCTTGAGCAATCCCTCGCCGCGGCCGAGGAGCGCGCGCGCGACATCGCACGGGTGGTGGCCGACACCGCCGGCGCAGGCGCGGCGGTCATCACCAGCCAGTTCGAGGAAGTCCGCCGCTCCGCGGAGGAGCAGCGGCGCCTCACCGCCGAGACGATGAACGCCCTGTACCAGGAAAACGCCGGCGAAGCGGAGGCGCTGTTCCAGCAGTCGGCCGACCGGTTCGCCGCGCTCGTGCAAGGGATGCGCCAGATGGCGGCGGAGATGCACGAGGAACTGGAGGCGACGCGTGCCGAACTGCGCCGCGGCGTGCTGGAAATTCCGCAGGAGACCGCGGACGGCGCGGCCCAGATGCGCAAGGTCATCGTCGATCAGATCGAGGCGCTGGCTGAGTTGAACCGCATCGTCGCCCGCCATGGCCACGGCCTCGACGTCGCGACCGCTTCTCCGCGCAACGGTCACAGCCGCGAGGACGAGCCGATGCTCGCTGCCGTCGGCGCACGCGGCAGCGCGGCGCCACGCTCCGCCCCCCGCCCGCGCGACACCGGCAGCGCCGCCGCCATACCGCCGCCGGACTTCGGCATGACGCCGCGGCGGATGGACGCCCCGCCGACCGCCGCAGGCGAGGCCGACAACGACGGCTGGCTCAACGACCTGCTCGGCCGTGCCACCACCGGCGACGACTACGGTGCGCCCGCCTCGCGCCGCGCGGAGCCACGCACGGCGCCGAACCCGCTCGATACCCTGTCCCTCGACATCGGCCGGCTGATGAATCCCGATCTCGCCGGCGAGATGTGGGAACGCTATCAGCGCGGCGAGAACAAGGTGTTCACCAAGCGGCTGTATACGCCCGCCGGGCAGAAAGCCTTCGACGAGGTCGGCCGCAAATATCGCGGCGACCGCGCCTTCAAGCAGACGGTGGACCGCTATATCGCCGAGTTCGAGCGGCTGATCGACGATATCGCCCGCGACGAGGATGGCGCGGCGGCGCTTGGCCGCCACCTCACCTCTGAAACCGGGCTGGTCTATACGCTGCTGGCGCATGCCAGCGGGCGGCTCGCCTGAGCGCAGGTAAGCGGCGGCGGGCTGTGCCGTGGTCTACGTGCGCCTGTTCGGGGCATCGCGCGGGCGCCCGCCGTTGAAAGCGAGGCCGGGGTGCCCGGCGCTGGCTGATGGCCGGCGGGGGTGACCCCGGCGGGCGGCCGGGGACACCGACGCATTGACGCGGCATTTCAAATCGCCTTAAAGAGACGCGCCGCAGGGCGGCGCCGCCCGAGGCGGCCCGCGCCCTCCCCGGCCCGTTCGCCACGACGGCAAGCCAGGCACTTTCGACGGTGTGGAGAGGTGGCAGAGTGGTTGAATGCACCGCACTCGAAATGCGGCATAGGTGCAAGCCTATCGGGGGTTCGAATCCCTCCCTCTCCGCCA
>QEVP01000021.1 GCA_003576765.1 Pseudomonadota bacterium | reverse complement strand
CGCGCAGCGCATCGCCTGCCCGCCCGTTCGCCGGCGCATCGGCGCGCGGCCGCTCGCCGCGGGCGCGCTGGGCGGCCTCGGCCTCGACCTTGCGCACCGCCTCTTCCAGCGCCAGCCGCTCGCGGGTGATTTCCGATTCGCTCAAAGGCGGATCGACGCTGCGCAACTGGGCGATCAGTGCCGAGCGGGCCCGCTCGTAGAGCGCACGGCGACTCTCGCCGGTGGCGCTGGGGTCCAGTCCGGCGACGGCGCGGGCAATGAGCGGGTAGTAGTCTGCCATCCTCGTCCAGTCTCGCTGCTGTTTAGCCCAGGCTCGCCCGGAAATGAAGGGCGATCGGCCTATCCTGTTGTGGGAACGCGATCTTTTCCGGGCAACAGGACCGTGGCCCGGCGCTTGGCCGCAAGCCACGACGACACCGGCCCAATCGGCGCTTCCGCAAACCCGACTCTGCCGGCAAATGATTGATTAAGCATGATCGCGGCGGCAGCGCGTCGCCGCCGCGGCGGCGGCGCGGCCCGGTCACGCCTCGAACGGATTCTGCACCAGAATCGTGTCCTGACGCTCGGGGCTGGTGGACAAGAGCGCAATCGGGCAGCCGACCAGTTCTTCGACGCGACGGACGTATTTGATGGCCTGCGCCGGCAGGTCGGCCCAGGACCGCGCCCGCGCCGTCGGCTCTTTCCAGCCTTCGATGGTTTCATAGACCGGCACGACGCGCGCCTGCGCGCCCTCGCCCGCCGGCAAGTGATCGATGTCCTTGCCGTCGAGCTTGTAGCCGACGCAGACCTTGATCTCGTCAAAACCGTCGAGGATGTCGAGCTTGGTCAGCGCCAGCCCCGAGATGCCGGAGGTCCGCACCGTCTGGCGCACCAGCACGGCATCGAACCAGCCGCAGCGCCGCTTGCGTCCGGTGTTGACGCCGAATTCCTGGCCGCGCCGGCCGATCAGTTCGCCGACCTCGTCGTCGAGCTCGGTCGGAAACGGCCCCTGGCCGACGCGGGTGGTGTAAGCCTTGCAGATGCCGAGCACATAGCCGACCGCGCCGGGGCCCATGCCGGTACCGGTCGCCGCCTGCGCCGCCACGGTGTTCGACGAGGTGACGTAAGGATAGGTGCCGTGATCGACGTCGAGCAGCGCGCCCTGCGCGCCCTCGAACAGGATGCGCTTGCCCTCGCGCCGCTTGTAGTCGAGCAGCATCCACACCGTCTCGGCGAACGGCAGCAACTGCGGCGCCAGCGCCGTCAATTCCTTCAACACCGCTGCGGGATCGAATTCCTCAAGCCGCAGGCCGCGGCGGATGGCGTTGTGGTGCGCCAGCAGCCGCTCGATCTTGTGCGGCAGCGTGTCGAGGTCGGCGAGGTCCATCAGGCGGATGGCGCGGCGGCCGACCTTGTCCTCGTAGGCCGGGCCGATGCCGCGCCGCGTGGTGCCGATCGCGGTCGCCGCGTTGGCCGATTCGCGCAACGCATCGAGCTCGCGGTGCAGCGGCAGGATCAGCGTGACGTTCTCGGCGACGCGGAGATTTTTCGGCGTCACCTCGACGCCCTGCCCGCGCAGCTTGGCCAACTCGTCGAGGAAGGCTTGCGGATCGAACACCACGCCGTTGCCGATCACCGACAGCTTCGAGGGCCGCAGCACGCCGGAGGGCATCAGCGCCAGCTTGTAGGTGTTGCCATCGATGACCAGCGTATGGCCGGCATTGTGGCCGCCCTGGAAGCGCACGACGATATCGGCCTGCTCCGACAGCCAATCGACGATCTTGCCTTTCCCCTCGTCGCCCCACTGGGCGCCGACGACGACAACGTTGGTCATGCCGGGACGATCCTCTTCATATCTTGCCTCTTCATGTCTTGCCCTTCATCGATCACGGCCCGAGGCTCGAAGCGAGCCCGAACCGCGTCACCGGGTCCGGGCGGCGGCCGTCCGGCAGCACTCCGGGCTGGACCGCGCACGCGGCCATTCCGGCAAACACCATACAAAATTCGGGACGAGCCTGGCGGCGCGGCATCGCGCTCAGGCGAGGCATGCAACCCGATAACGGATGACGGGGGGAGACGCAAGCGCGGCCCGTTGTCCCGCGCATGCGAGGAATGTGCCCAAGCTATTGAGAGCGACGGGAAAATCAGTCAATCTCATGCGTCTCTACGGACGCGACCACGCCCGTTCCTGCCGCGGCGACCGGCCTTTGCCGCCTCGCCGCCGACCACCAGCGCGACATGCACGCACCCAAGCCAGCGGCGAAGGCTCCAGGTTTCAGCCTCGTCAACCAGCCCTATCTGCTGCTCAGCCTGACCTCGCTGTTCTGGGCCAGCAACATCATCGTCGGCCGCTACGTCGTGGGGCAGATCCCGCCGGTGACGCTGTCGCTGATCCGCTGGGGCGGGGCGTTCCTGCTGGTGCTGCCGCTGGCCTGGCCGCACCTGAAGCAGGACGGCCCGGTCATTCGCCGCCACCTCGGCATCCTGCTCCTGCTCTCGATCACTGGCATCACCGCGTTCAACACGATGGCGTACTGGGCGCTGGAATACACCCAGGCGCTCAACGGCCTGCTGCTGCAATCCTCGACGCCGCTGTTCGTCGCGCTGTGGTCGCTGATCCTGCTGGGCGTGCGGCTGACGCTGGCGCAGGCGCTCGGCGTGCTGGTGTCGATGGCCGGCGTCGTCACCATCCTGCTGCGCGGCGACCTTGCCGCGCTCGCGGCCATCGAATTCAACCGCGGCGACGTCATTTTCGTGATCGCCTTCGCGATCTTCGGCTTCTACACGACACTGTCGGTGAAAAGCCCGCCGATCCACGCCCTGTCGTTCCTCGCCTTCACCTTCGGCTGCGGCGGCGTCTTCCTGATCCCGTTCGTGGCCTGGGAGATCGCCGCCGGCCGGGTCATGGTGGTCAATGCCGAGAGCGTACTCGCAGCCGCCTACATCGTGGTGTTTCCGGCAACGCTCGCCTACTTCTGCTACAACCGCGGCATCCAGCTCATCGGCGCCAATCGGGCGGCCCCCTTCTCCCACCTCATTCCGGTGTTCGGCTCGATCATGGCGATCGGGCTGCTCGGCGAGGAGGCCCGGCTGTTTCATCTGGTCGGCTATGCGCTGGTGTTTTCCGGCGTCATCGTCGCGGCGCGGGCGCCAGCGCAGCGCAAGGCATAAGCGACGAAAGAATGACCGAACCGTTGACATGCGCCCGCGATCCGGCATGACAGCCCTCCGACAATGGCTGTTGCCTCGCGCGGTGTTTTAAGACGAAATCACGCCATTCCCGCTCGCGGCTGTTTCGCGGCGGCAGCCTCATTCAAGCGATGCCGATCGATCCTCCCACGGCCTGCGCCGACGCATGCCGACCGGTCAAGCCGTCTCCCCTCGCCCTGCCCCGCCCCATGACCCTGCTCAGCGCTCCGGCCCGCCCGCCATCCCCGATCGCGCGCCTGGCCAACCAGCCCTATGTGCTGCTGGCCCTGATGGCGCTGTTCTGGGCCGGCAACATCGTGCTCGGCCGCTTCGTCGCCCATCACGTGCCGCCGGTGACGCTGACCGCCATCCGCTGGCTGGGCGCGTCGGCTCTGCTGCTGCCGTTCGCATGGTCTCACCTGCGCCGCGACTGGCCGACGATCCGCCGCAACCTGCCGCAGCTCGCCATGCTGGCGCTGACCGGCTTCGCGATCAACAACGCTCTGGCGTACTGGGGCCTGCAATATACCCAGGCGCTCAATGCGTTGCTGGTCCAGTCGTCGGGGCCGCTGTTCGTGGCGCTGTGGGCGCTATTGTTGTTCGGCATACGGCTGACGCTGGCGCAGGGGCTCGGGATCACGCTGTCGCTCACCGGCGTGCTGACGATCCTGCTGCGCGGCGATGTCGCGACCCTGGCGGCGATCGCGTTCAACCGCGGCGACATCATGATCACGATGGCGCTGGTGGTGTTCGGCCTCTACTCGGCGCTGGTGATGCGGCGGCCGAAGATCCACGCGCTGTCGCTGACCGCGTTCACCATGGGGCTCGGCGGCCTGATGCTGGTGCCCGGCGCCGCCTGGGAAGCATGGCACGGCAACACCCTGACGTTCGACGCCATCACCATGGCGACGGTGGCCTATGTGGTGATTTTCCCGTCGGCGCTGGCGTATCTGTTCTTCAATCGCGGCATCGCGCTGATCGGGCCGAACCGCGCCGCGCCGTTCTTCCACCTGATTCCGGTGTTCGGCTCGGCGATGGCGATTCTTTTCCTCGGCGAGCGGCTGCAGCTCTTTCACCTGGTCGGCTACGCGCTGGTGCTGGCCGGCATTGCTTTCGCCTCGCGGAAGTAGCCAAAAAAAAGCCCGCGTCGCCGCGGGCTTTTTCGTGGGTCCGGGCGCGCCGCTCAGAACGCGAGCGCCTTGACCTGCTTGACCTGCGGCAATTCCTGCACCTCGGCGAGCACATCGGCGGGCACCTCACCATCGACCTCGACCAGCGCAATGGCGTCGCCGCCCTGCGCCTTGCGGCCAAGGTTGAAGGTCGCGATGTTGACGCCGGCCGCGCCGAGGATCGAGGCGAACTTGCCGATGAAGCCGGGCTTGTCCTCGTTGGTGACATAGATCATCGACGGACCGAACGCGGCATCGACACGAATGCCCTTGATATCGACAAGCCGCGGCTGGCCATCGGCATAGACCGTGCCCGACACCGAGCGCTCCATGCCGGCCGTCGCCACGGTGACGGTGATCAGGCTTTCATAGTCGCTTTGGGCGGCGCGCGTCACTTCGTCGACCACCATGCCGCGCTCCTTGGCGACCACCGGCGCGGAGACGACGTTGACGTCGCCGAGCATCGGCCGCAGCAGCCCCGACAGCGCCGCCGAGGTCAGCGCCTTGATCTTCATCTGCGCCACCGCGCCTTCGTAGGTGATCGTCACCTTGGCGATGTCGGTCTCGGTCAACTGTCCGGCGAACGAGCCAAGTTTTTCGGCCAGCTCGACGAACGGCTTCAGCTTCGGCGCTTCCTCGGCGGTGATCGAGGGGAAGTTGATGGCGTTGGTGATGGCGCCGGTCAACAGATAGTCGGACATCTGCTCGGCGACCTGGAGCGCCACGTTCTCCTGCGCCTCGGTGGTGGAGGCGCCGAGATGCGGGGTGCAGATCACCTTGGCGTGGCCGAACAGCACGTTCTTGGTGGCCGGCTCCTCGGTGAACACGTCGAACGCGGCGCCGGCGACATGGCCGGCGTCGAGCGCCTCGACCAGCGCCTGCTCGTCGACCAGCCCGCCGCGCGCGCAATTGATGATGCGCACGCCTTTTTTCATCTTGGCGATGGCGGCCGCGTCGATGATGTTGCGGGTCTTGTCGGTGAGGGGCGTGTGCAGCGTGATGAAATCGGCACGCTTGAGCAGGTCGTCAAGCTCCACCTTCTCGACGCCGAGGTCCTTGGCGCGCTCCGGCGACAGGAACGGGTCGAACGCGATCACCTTCATCTTCAGGCCCTGCGCACGGTCGGCGACGATAGCGCCGATGTTGCCGCAGCCGATGATGCCGAGCGTCTTGCCCGTGATCTCGACGCCCATGAAGCGGTTCTTTTCCCACTTGCCGGCCTGCGTCGAGGCATCGGCTTGGGGAATCTCGCGCGCCAGCGCCAGCATCAGGGTGATAGCGTGCTCGGCGGTGGTGATCGAGTTGCCGAACGGCGTGTTCATCACGATGATGCCCTTGGCGGTCGCCGCCGGGATCTCGACGTTATCGACGCCGATGCCGGCGCGGCCGATCACCTTGAGGCGCTTGGCGTTGGCGAGAATCTTCGCGGTCGCCTTGGTGGCCGAGCGGATGGCGAGGCCGTCGTAGTTGCCGATGATCTCGGCGAGCTTCTCCTTGTCCTTGCCGAGCGCCGGCTGGAAATCGACCTCGATGCCGCGATCCTTGAAGATCTGCACGGCGGCGGGAGACAGGGCATCGGAAATGAGAACTTTGGGCTTGGCCATGATGTGGTCCTGATGTGGAAGACGGAGCTTCAACGAATGGTAGATGCTCCCTCTCCCCGCCGGGGAGAGGGTTGGGGCGAGGGGGCGCCTTCGTGCTTGACGAGCCCCCTCACCCGACCGCTTTGCGGTCGACCTCTCCCCGGAGGAGAGAGGTAAAGGGAGGGGAAACTACGCTGCCTTGGCGAGCGATGCCTTGGCTTCGGCAAAGGCCCAGTCGAGCCACTGCGTGAGAAGCGCGACGTCGGCGGCTTCCACCGTGGCGCCGCACCAGATGCGCAGGCCCGGAGGGGCATCGCGATAGTGGCCGAGGTCGTAGCCGGCGCCTTCCTTCTCCACGGCCGCAACCAGCGCCTTGGCAAAGGCCGCTTGCGCGTCGGCGGCAAGCGCCGTCACCGCCGGATCGACCACCTTGAGGCAGACCGAGGTGTTGGAGCGGATCGCCGGATCGGCGGCGAGGAAATCGATCCACGGCGTCTTCGCCACCCAGTCCGTCACCACCTTGGTGTTGGCGTCGGCGCGGGCGATCAGACCTTTCAGGCCGCCGACCGACTTCGCCCAGGCGAGCGCATCGAGATAATCCTCGACGCACAGCATCGACGGGGTGTTGATAGTCTCGCCGACGAAGATGCCCTCGTTCAGCTTGCCGCCCTTGGTCATGCGGAAAATCTTCGGCAGCGGCCACGCCGGCGTGTAGCTTTCAAGCCGCGCCACGGCACGCGGCGACAGGATCAGCATGCCGTGCGCCGCCTCGCCGCCGAGCGCCTTCTGCCAGGAGAAGGTCACGACGTCGAGCTTGGCCCAGTCGAGGGGTTGCGCGAAGGCGGCCGACGTCGCGTCGCAGATCGCCAGCCCCTCGCGGGTCGCGCTGATCCAGTCGGCGTTCGGCACGCGGACACCGGAGGTGGTGCCGTTCCAGGTAAAAACGATGTCGGATTTCGGATCGGCCTTGGCGAGGTCGGGAATGTCGCCGTAGCCGGCGGTGAGCTTGGTGACGTCCTTGAGCTTCAACTGCTTGACGACATCGGTGATCCAGCCTTCGCCGAACGACTCCCAGGCGATCATGGTGACCGGACGGGCACCGAGCAGCGACCACAGCGCCATCTCGACCGCGCCGGTGTCGGAGGCCGGCACGATACCGATGCGGTAATCGGCCGGAACCTCAAGCACCTCGCGCGTCAGATCAATGGCGGCCTTCAACTTGGCCTTGCCGATCTTGGCGCGGTGCGAGCGGCCGAGCGCCGCGTCGTTGAGATTTTGGGGGGTCCAGCCGGGGCGCTTGGCGCAGGGGCCGGAGGAGAAATGCGGCACGGCCGGCCGCTGGGCGGGCTTCGCTACGGTCATCGTCTATCCTTCCAGATAGTAAGCCTCCCGTTGGGGGGAGGTGTCCCGCCGCGGGGGATAGGGCAGCGCAGGCGCGACCGTCAAGGGCTATTTTAGGATGAGAGGCGGCAAAGCCGCCGGGACAGCCATGCGCGCACCGCCGCAGACGCAACAAAGCCGGGGCACGCTGGCCCCGGCTTTAAGTCGCCATGGATGCGAAGTCAGAACTTGTAGCCCAGCCCCGCGCGCACCGTGTTGATATTGGTGTCGATCGCGCTGGTGAAGCGGATGTACTCCCACTCCGCGCGCAGAAACAGCCCGGCATAGAGATTGACATCGACGCCGAGGCCGGCGGTGTAGCCGTAAAGCAGATGAGCCTTGTTGATCTCGACCTTCGACAACGGCTGAAGGGGGACGGGTCCGCCGCCGCTGTCGAGCGTTCCCGTAATCAACGCCGCGCGCACGATATCCGCCTGGCCGAACGCCACGCCACCGAAGACATAAGGCAGGAACGCTCCCATCGCGTAGCCAGCACGGGCGCGAAGCGTGCCGATGTCGTTGATCTCGATCGCAGCCGTCGTCGTGGCGGTGATATTGTGGGTGCCGCTCGTGGTCGCAAACCGCCGGCTCATGCTGTCCGCGCTCGCGCCGCCGAACTTGCCGTGCATATAGTTGGCTTCGACGCCGATCACGACGTCGTCCCACTGGGCGTTGTAACCGATGAAGGCGCCATAGCCGTTGCCGCGCGCCGATTCCTTGCCCATCAGCGGCCACTGCGAGACGGCCATCTCGTTTTCGACTTCCGTGTAGGCCAATAGGCTCGCGATCACCGGCCGCGTCGTGCCGGTGAAGTTCATGTCGGAGCGACCCCAGCCGGCGTGCCCGCCAACATAGACGCCCTGCCAATCGACGACGCCGGGTCCAGCGTAGTCATCGACGAAGCCGCCCCGCAGCACCGGCAAGTCGGCCGCGAACGACGCTTGCGCCGCCCCAACCATCAATGCCGCTGCAACCAGAATCCGACGCATATTACGCTCCCATGCCCGATTGGCCTCGGCTCCGATCATCGCCCGTTAACCTTAATCATTCGTTGTCGCGCGGCCGGGCGAGGTAAAATTTGCAGGCCGGGCGAGACAAAAAAGAACGGCGCGGGGAGCGACCCCGCGCCGTAAAGGCAGCAAGCGAAAGAGGACGTCAGCCCTTGGTCACGAGCGGCGGCGGGGGCGGCAGGTAGACCGGCGCCGGGTTGAGCGACCAGCGCACGCCGAGCTTCACGTCATGCGAGGTGATGTCGCGGAATTCCATCGGATTGTAACGGTTGTTGGTGCCGTCGTACGTGTAAAGATCGCCGCTCGCGGCATTGCCGAGATTGACGTAGCGATAGGCCAGCTCGACGGTCATCGATGGCGTGACCTGGTAGGCCAGACCGGCATGCACCGCCCAGGCAAAATTCCACTTGGACGCCTTGTCACCGAATGCCGCGCTGTAGACCGGCCCGCCGATGTCGGTGAAGCTGGAAATGGTGTTGCGCGACATGCCGACGCCGGCACCGACGAACGGAGTGATGTGCCACCAGGTGCCGAGATCGACATAGGCGTTGGCGAGAATCAGCCACTCCGATTTGCTGGCGGTGTAGGTGTCGGTGCCAAGCGGTGCGCCGTTGAAGTAGACGATGTCGCTGCCGTGGAAGTTGGCCTTGCCGCGCCACTCGCCGGTCACATCGCCGCGCAGCCAGTTGTTGAAGGTGTAGCCGACGCCGACGCCGTAAATCCCGGCGCTGTCGAAGCCCAGTCCCTTGTTCTCGACCGAAATTCCGGGGTCGTCATACAGCACGTTGTGGAGGCTTTTGACGCGCTGGTTGCTCATGCCGATATCGCCGCGCAGATACCAGCCGCCAAAGTCCTGCGGCGGCGGAGGCGGGAAATAGGCCGGCGGCGGCGCGATCGGCAGATCGGCCGCGAACACCGCGCCTGAGATCAGGGAGGCCGCTCCCGCAGCCAGCAGGAATTTCACGCTACGCATCGTCGTGCCCTCTTCGTGTAGCGGGGCAAAGCCCCACGCCGGGAAACTCGTAAGGGGACGATGGCAGCAAATGCTTAAACGTAACTTAACCCTAATAATTAAGGTTGATTTTGCGTTGCGGAGATCGTTCGAATGCGGTGCATCGCCGCCCGCCACGGCGACGCCACATCTGCAAACGAAACGTAAAAAACGGAACCGGTGACCGACGCCCTGGCACTTGCTTCATCATGCCCGGCCCTGTGCCGGGCATCCACGCTTCGACGGCGGCTCACGCAAAAAAAAGACGTGGATGGCCGGGATAAACCCGGCCATGACGGCGTGAGGTATATCTATCAAAATGCGAGGCGTTCTAGCGCAAGGCGAGCCGCGGCATCTTCGGCAGGAAGAACGCCAAAAGCCCGATCGCGGGCAGCACCGCGCAGACATTGTAGACGAAGTCGATGCCGCGATGGTCGGCCACGATGCCGAGCAGCGCCGCGCCGATGCCGCCGGCGCCGAACGAGAAGCCGAAGAACAGCCCCGAGATCATGCCGAAGCGATGTGGCATCAATTCCTGCGCGTAGACGATAATCGCCGGCATCGCCGAGGAAATCACGAAGCCGATGATCACGCTTAAGGCCGCGGTCCAGAACAGGTTGGCGAACGGCAGCATCAGGGTGAACGGCAGCGTGCCGAGAATCGAGAACCAGATCACATAGCGCCGGCCGATGCGGTCGCCGATCGGGCCGCCGAAGAACGTGCCGACTGCGGTCGCAGCCAGAAAGAGAAACAGGAAGAGCTGCGACGCCTGCGTCGAGACCCCGAACTTGTGGATCAGGAAAAAGGTGTAATAGCTGGTCAGGCTCGACATGTAGATGAACTTCGAGAACACCAGCACGATCAGGATGGCGATCGCCAGCGCCGTGCGGCGCGGCGACGGTGCATTCGGGTGGCGCGCCATCGCCTTGCTGACGCGCGGCACGATGCGCGGCTTGTACCACCGTCCGATCCGCCACAGGATCACCATCGCGGTCGCCGCGATCAGCGAAAACCACGCGATGCTCGGCTGGCCGAACGGCACAACGATCAGCGCCGCCAGCATCGGCCCGATCGCCGACCCGGAATTGCCGCCGACCTGAAACACCGACTGCGCGAAACCGTAGCGGCCGCCCGAGGCGAGCCGGGCGATGCGCGAGGATTCCGGATGGAAGATCGCCGAGCCGAGCCCGATCAGCCCGGCGGCGATGAGGATCACGGCATAGGCATGGGCGACCGAGAGCAGCAGCAGCCCGACGAAGGTCGAGCCCATGCCGATCGCCAGCGAATAAGGCTGCGGCGTGCGGTCGGTGACGGCGCCGACCACCGGCTGTAACAGCGAGGCGGTAATCTGGAAAGTCAGCGTGATGAGGCCGATCTGAGTGAAATCGAGCGCGTAGTTCTCCTTCAGGATCGGATAGATCGACGGGATCAACGACTGCATGGTGTCGTTGAGGAAGTGCGACACGCTGATGCCGCCAAGCACGACGTAGACCGGCGCTGCGGACACACCGCGCGAGGTCGCGTCCGACGCCGGCAGCGGCCGGGCGGCGCTCTCCTGATCGACGATGACAGGCTTGTTCACGTCACTCTCACGGAAAAATCCGGCCACGCGCGAACGCCGCGCCGGCCGAAGCTCGATGCTTGAAACATCACGAGGTAAGCGAGCCGGCGGCCAGCCGCCAGCACCAATTCGCCATGGCTGGATTGCAAGGACCGCGCTGCCGGCCCGCGCCCGCGGGTTACGCCGCGGCGGTGTGGCCGAGCGCGGTGACGATCATCTCCACCGCCTCCTCGACGCGCTCGCGGTCGTCGCCCTCGCCCATCACCCGGATCACCGGCTCGGTGCCGGACGGCCGCACCAGCAGCCGGCCGTAACCGTTGAGCTGCTTTTCGGCGGCGGTGATGGCCGACCGCACGCTCGGATTGTCCAGCGGCTTGCCGGTGCCGTAGCGGACGTTTTTGAGCACCTGCGGCATCGGTTCAAAACGGTGGCAGACCTCGGAGACCGGCCGGCCAAGCTTCTGCACCACCGCGAGCACCTGCAAGGCCGCGACAAAACCGTCGCCGGTGGTGCCATGATCGGACAGAATGATGTGGCCGGACGGCTCGCCGCCGACGTTGAAACCCCGCGCCTGCATCTGCTCGAGCACATAGCGGTCGCCGACCGGCGTGCGCACCAATTCCATGCCGTGCGATTCCAGGTAGCGCTCCAGCCCGAGATTGGCCATCACGGTCGAGACCACGCCCGGCTTGGTCAGGCGACCGTCCTCCAGCCAGCTTTGCGCGATGACGGCGAGCAACTGGTCGCCATCGATGACGTGGCCGCGCTCGTCGGCGATGATGACCCGGTCGGCGTCGCCGTCGAGCGCGATGCCGAGATCGGCGCGCATCTCGCGCACCTTGGCGCTCATCGCCTCCGGCGAGGTCGAGCCGCATTCCTTGTTGATGTTGAAGCCATCGGGATCGACGCCGATCGCCACCACGTCGGCGCCCAGTTCCCACAGCGCTTCCGGCACCACCTTGTAGGCCGCGCCGTTGGCGGCATCGACCACGACGCGCAGGCCCTCGAGGTTGAGGGTGCGGGGCAGCGTGCGCTTGGCGAACTCGATGTAGCGGTCGTGAACCCCGTCGATGCGGCGGGCGCGGCCGAGCTGGCCGCTCGCAGCCAGCTTGCGGTCGAGGTTCTCCTCCATGAGCTCCTCGATCTGCAATTCGACCTCGTCGGACAGCTTGTAGCCTTCCGGGCCGAACAGCTTGATGCCGTTGTCGTCGAACAGGTTATGGGAGGCGGAGATCATCACGCCGAGGTCGGCGCGCATCGACTTGGTCAGCATCGCCACCGCCGGCGTCGGGATCGGCCCGAGCAGCAGCACATCCATGCCGACCGAGGTGAAGCCGGCGACCAGGGCGTTCTCGATCATGTAGCCGGACAGCCGCGTATCCTTGCCGATCACCACCCGGTGGCGATGCTCGCCGCGCTGGAATAAAAGCCCCGCCGCCTGCCCGACCTTGAGCGCCAGTTCCGGCGTAATGACGCCGTTGGCGCGGCCGCGGATTCCGTCGGTGCCAAAATGCTTGCGTGCCATAAAACCCCCTGCGCCGCCGCCCAGCCGGGGCGCCTCTCACTATAGACTGGCACCGCTTATAGTGGGTTGGATCGGCGGGCGTTTTCAAAAAATATGATAAATCATTACGGTCAGCACCCCGCACCTATCCTAGCATATTGATATTGCGTAAAATATTCCGTCCGTCGGGCCGAACTCACGGCTTCCGCTTGATGTCCTGATCGTGCTTGGACGGCGGCGGCTGGGTCAGGTTGACGGGATCGGAGGCCGGGAACGATTCCTCCAGCGCCTCGTCGAGCGCCTTGTCGAGCCGCCGCTTGTCCGCTTTTCCGCCGGCGGCCTTATCCGCCTGCTGCTGCTGTCCCTTGTCGTCGCTCATGCCATCCTCCGGGTTGGTCCGGAGGGACAACGCGGCATGCGTCGCGCTGTTCCGACAGACGCGCGGCGGTCAGGGCTGCTTCGGTGCGGCGCGATCCCGGCTCGGCGCCGGCTGGGTGACGCTGACCGGATCGGATGCCGGGAAGGTCTCGCGCAGGCCCTCGTCCAGCGCCTCCTCGCGCCGGCGCCGCTCGGCATCCTCAACGGTCTGCCGCTGCGGGCGGCTGGGTTTTCCCGACATCGAGCGCCTCCTTGAGAGCGAGCGAACCTTGCCGTGTTCCAAAGGGGAAGATATGCAGTTTGCAGTGCTTCGCCAGTGCGGCGCGTCCCGCGGGCGGCAGCGGGGAAAAAAACATCATGAAACACGTCACCTGCATCGAAGACCTGCGCCTCTTGCATATGAAGCGGGTGCCCAAGGCGTTCTTCGACTACACCGACCGCGGCTCCTATACCGAGGACACGCTGCGCGCCAATCGCAGCGACCTCGAAAAGATCAAATTCCGTCAGCGCATCCTGGTCGACGTCTCCAAGCGCGACCTCAAGACGACGATCCTCGGCGAGCCGGCGGCGATGCCTTTCGTCCTCGCACCCGTCGGCCTCACCGGCATGCAGCACGGCGACGGCGAAATCTATGCCTGCCGCGCCGCGCAGGCGGCCGGCGTGCCCTACACGCTGAGCACGATGTCGATCTGCTCGATCGAGGACGTCGCTGCCAATGTCGAAAAGCCGTTCTGGTTCCAGCTTTACGTCATGAAGGACCGCGGCTTCATCAAGGCGCTGATCGAACGCGCCATCGCCGCCAAGTGCAGCGCGCTGGTGCTGACGGTCGATCTGCAGGTGATCGGCCAGCGCCACGCCGACATCAAGAACGGCATGACGGTGCCGCCGGAATGGACGCTGTCCAAACTGATCGACTTCGCCACCAAGCCGGCCTGGGTGTCCGGCGTGCTGCGCGGCAAGCGGCGCACCTTCGGCAACATCGCGAGCCAGATCAAGGACACCGACGACATCACCCAGCTCGCGCAGTGGACCAACTCGCAGTTCGACACCACGCTGAATTGGAAGGACGTGGACTGGATCCGCTCGATCTGGCCGGGCAAGCTGATCATCAAGGGCATCCTCGACATCGAGGACGCAAAACTCGCGGCGAAAACCGGCGCGCAGGCGCTGGTGGTGTCGAACCACGGCGGGCGCCAGCTCGACGGCGCGCCGTCGTCGATCTCGGTGCTGCCGGAGATCGTCGAGGCGGTCGGCTCGCAGACCGAGATCATGTTCGACGGCGGCATCCGCACCGGCCAGGACGCGGTGCGCGCACTGGCGCTCGGCGCAAAATCCTGCATGATCGGCCGCGCCTATATCTACGGGCTCGGCGCGGGCGGTCAGGCCGGCGTCGCCAAGGCGCTCGATATCCTCGCCAAGGAGATGGAGACCACCATGGGGCTGTGCGGGGTCAACACCATCGCCGAGATCGACCGCCACATTCTGCGGGGCGACGGCCGGGTCAACTGGGGCTGATCCGCTATTCCAGCGGCGAGAAGCGCACCAGCTCGGTGCCCTTGGCATCGAGCAGCGTCAGCTTGCGGCTGCCGGCGTCGATGCGCCACGCCTTCACCTCGCCCAGCGCCTTGTGGAATTTCGTCTCCTGCTCCATCGCCGCCGGCGCGCAGGCTTTCTTCGTCGACGTGAGCGCCGCGAAATTGATGGCGGTGATGCTGAACTCCGCGGTGCCACGATAGGTGTTGCAGCCGCCGCTGCCCGACACCTGCCCGGTCTCGGCAATCTCGAGCGTCGTTTGCAGGCGATCGACGACGCCGCCGCCGCTGATGTCCTCGGCAAGCCACTTGCCGACCGGCGCCGTCTGCTGGGCTGCCGCGGGCCGCGCGGCGACGACCGCGAACACGGCGGCAACGGCGATCAGGGCACGGATCATGGCGGATCTCCCTCGTTCTCACTGCCTCACAAGATCAAAAGTTCGGCGGTAGTTTGACGCGCATCAGTTTTGCGTCAGGTCGGCCTCGACCAGCGCGCGCAACTCGTCCGTCACCTGCGGACGGCGGCCGAACCACAATTCGAACCCGCGCACCGCCTGATGCAGCAGCATGCCGAGGCCGTCGGCCGTCTTCAGCCCCCGCGCCCGCGCCGCGGCCAGAAGCGGCGTGTCCAGCGGCACATAAACGAGATCGTTGACGACGGCATGCGGCTGCAGCCGGGCGACGTCGAGCGCAAGCGGCGGCTGGCCGTGCATGCCGAGCGAGGTGGTGTTGACGAGAAGGCCTGCCTGCGGAAGGACGGCGTCGATCCGCTCCCAGGCGAGCGGCACAGTGCCTGCGCCGAACTGCCGCGCCAGCGCTTCCGCGCGCGCAATCGTGCGGTTGGCGATATGGACGCGCGCAATGCCGCGCTCCTTCAGGCCGAACACCACCGCGCGCGCCGCGCCGCCGGCGCCGAGCACCAGCGCCTCATTCGTTCGGTCCCAGCCCGGCGCGCAGGCGTCGAGATTGGCAAGAAAACCCTCGACGTCGGTGTTGGTGGCGAGAAGCCGGCCGTCCTCGAACCACAGCGTGTTGGCTGCGCCGACAGCGTTCGCGCGCGCGTCCGGCTCGGCCAACTGCAGCGCGTGCTCCTTGTGCGGAATGGTGACGTTGGCGCCGACGAAGCCGCGCCGCGGCAGTTCGGCGATGAAGCCCGCGAACTCCTCCGGCGGCACCGCCTCGATGCTGTAGCCGCCGCTGATGCCGAGCGTGCGCAGCCAGTAATGATGGATCAGCGGCGAGCGCGAATGGGCGGCGGGCCAGCCGATCAGGCAGGCAGCGGGAGCGCGGGAGGGGGTCGGCATGACACCTCGAACCATAGCGTTTTCAAGCGAAGTGGAAACCGGCCTTCGCCGGCCAGAGCCGGCTTCGGTCGGCGTCGGCCGGTTCGCGTGAAGAAAACGCGTCAAAATACAAGAACAGAGCCCCGCCTCCGATTCCATCGAGAGGCGGAAAGGGTCGGACAGCAATCAGGCCGCTGATGTAGCATCCTCGCGACCGCGCTTGAAGTCGGCGACCGCGGTGGCGATGTCCGGCCGGTATTTGATGCCGCGGCGCACGCCGTGGGCCAGCAGCACGCGGCGCACCGGGCGCGAGGCTCCGGTCAGGTACACCGCGACGCCGTGATGGTGCGATTTTTCGGCGATGCGGCCGATCGCGGTCGCCGCGGTGGAATCGAGGAACGGCACCGCCGAAAAATCGATGACGAACGCCTTGTGGCGATCGGCGATGCCGTCGAGCACCGCGCCGACCGTCGAGGCCGCGCCGAAGAAGAACGCGCCGGTGATGCGGTAGACCACGATGTCGGGATCGGCGGCAAGGGCGGCATCGTAGGGGGTGCGCGCCGCGCCGGCATCGTCCGGCCGATCCTGGGCCACGAGCGGCGCCGCCGCCTCGATGCCGGTGGTCTCGGCCATGCGGTGAATGAACAGCACTGCGCCAAGCGCGAAGCCGACCAGAATGCCCTCGGTAAGGTCGCGGAAGATCGTCAGCCCGAAGGTCGCGAGCAGCACCAGCGCATCGCCGCGCGAGGAGCGGATCAGCGTGGCGAACGCCTGACGGTCCGCCATGTTCCAGGCCACCACGGCGAGCACGGCGGCGAGCGAGGCGAGCGGGATATAGCTTGCAAGCGGCGCCGCCACCGCCATGAACGCCAGCAGAAAGCCGGCGTGCAGGATTCCGGCTACCGGGCCATGGGCGCCGGCGCGGATGTTGGTGGCGGTGCGGGCGATGGTGCCGGTGACGCAGATGCCGCCGAACAGCGCCGAGCCGATATTGGCGACGCCCTGGCCGACCAGTTCGCAGTTGGAGCGATGGCGGCGGCCGGTCATGCCGTCGGCAACCACCGCCGACAACAACGATTCGATGGCGCCGAGCAGCGCGAAGGCGATCGCATCCGGCAGCACCGCCTGCATCTTGGCCAGCGACAGGTCCGGCAGTGCCGGGCTCGGCAGCGTGTCTGGAATGCCGCCGAAGCGCGTGCCGATGGTCTCGACCGGCAGCGCCAGCGCCCATGCCGCGACCGCCGCAACGATCACCGCGATCAGGATGCCGGGCCACGACGGGCGCAGCTTTTTCAAGCCGACAATAAGGGCGATGCACACCGCCGACAGCCCGACCGCCGCAACGTTGGCGGTGGAGGCCGCCTGCCCCAGCGCCCACAGTTTCGGCAGCAGCTCGCCGGGCTCATGGCCGGTGAGCGTGATGCCGAACAGGTCGCGCAACTGGCTGGCGAAAATAATAACGGCGATGCCGGCGGTGAAGCCGACCGTCACCGGATAGGGAATGAACTTAATGTAGGTGCCGATGCGCAAAAAGCCGGCCGCGAGCAGGAACAGGCCGGCCATCAGGGTGGCAAGGATGACGCCGTCGACGCCATGACGCTCGGCGGTCAGCGCAACGAGAACGATGAAGGCGCCGGCCGGGCCGCCGATCTGGAACCGGCTGCCGCCGAGCATCGACACCAGGCAGCCGCCGACGATCGCCGTGTAGAGGCCGCGGTCCGGCGACACGCCCGAGGCGATGGCGATCGCCATCGACAACGGCAGCGCCACGATCGCCACGGTGAGACCGGCCACCACGTCGGCCCGGAAATGGGCGAGCCGGTAGCCCTCGCGCAGCACGGTGACGAGTTTTGGCGTGAACAGTTCGGCGAAGGTCGGGTTCGCAACGGAAGGAGCGGCGTCGCGCTCCGCAATCGTGGTGTCGTGCATGGTCTCGTGAATCCCGTCCACCGCCGGCGCGGGGCGCGCCTTCAGCCCGCGCCGTGACGTCAGCCGGGGCGGCGCGGAGGACCCGGCTCCTTCAAGCGCACGCCGCGCCCGCCATCGTCGCTGCGCGCGTGCTCGCCGATCAGCGCCACTCCGGCCCGGTCGAGCGCCTCGACCACCTTGGTCAGCGACTCGACCACGCCACGGACGCGGCCGCCGCTCGCCTCCATGCGCTGGATGGTCGGCAGCGAAACGCCGGCCATCGCGGCCAGCGTCTTCTGATCGATCCCGAGCAGCGCTCGCGCGGCACGCATCTGGAATGATGTGATCAAGGCCAACTATCCCACTTATTCAAGCACTATTCAAGCTAATAGCCCTTATATTGATGTTTCATACATCAATATAAGGGCTATTTCAACCCGGATTCGGGCGGCAGCCGGCAAGATTGATCGTCAGGCGGCGGCCCGATGCGCGGCGACGATCTGGTCGGCGGTGCGGCCGGTCACTTCGGCCATGCGGTCGAAGCGGCGCACAAAACTGCCGACGCCCGCGGTGGCCGAGCGCAGCTCGACGATCAGGTCGCTGATTTCCGCCTCCGGCATGGCGCAGCTCACCGCGTCCCAGCCCGGCCAGCCCTCGCGGGTGTCGAAGCCGAGAATCTGGCCGCGCCGCCCGGACAGAATGGCGTTGACCCTGGCGGTCGCCTCCGATGGGCAGACGATCTCGACGGTGAAGATCGGCTCCAGCAGCACCGGCTGGCACTGCGGCAGCGCCTCGCCGACGCCGATCCGCGCCGCGGTGCGGAAGGCGAGGTCGGAGGAATCCACCGTGTGGTAGGAGCCGTCGGTCAGCGTCACGGCGATATCGGTTACCGGAAAACCGAGCGGCCCGCGCTTCAGCGCGTCGCGCACGCCCTCCTCGACTGCCGGGATATAGTTCTTCGGCACCGCGCCGCCGACGATGGTCTCGCTGAACGCAAAGCCCGCGCCGCGCGGTAATGGCTTGACGTCGAGCAACACGTCGCCGAACTGACCATGGCCGCCCGACTGCTTCTTGTGCCGGCCACGGCTTGTTGCCGCCTTGCGGATGGTTTCGCGGTAGCCGACGCTCGGCGCGTGCGAGGCAACGCTGACGCCAAACCGGTCGCGCAGCCGCTCCAGCGCCACGCGCAGGTGCATCTCGCCCTGCCCCCACAGTACCGTTTCGTGGCTGACGGGATCGTTGGCGACGGTCAGCGAGGGATCTTCCTCGGTGAGCCGCGTCAATGCCTGGCCGAGCTTGACGTCGTCCTTGCGCTCGGTCGCGGCGATCGCCATCGCCAGCACGCCGGGCGGCGGCGCGACGTCGAGCGCGACCGCGGGCGCCGTCTTGCCGGCGCTCAGCACATCGCCGGTGGCGATCTGGTCGAGCTTGCCGAGCGCGACAACGTCGCCGGCGGCGGCCGAGGGGCGGCGCTCGCCGACGCCGAGCGCGACGCCGGCGATGCCCGACACCTTGCCGACGCCGCCGCCCGTCGCCACGACCGGCGCGCCGTCGTTGAACTGCCCGGTCAGAACGCGGACGAGCGACAGTTTTCCGCCGTGCTGAAGATGAATGGTCTTCATCACATAGGCGACCGCCTCGGCGACACCGTCGAGACCGAGCCGCCGCGCGGTGTCGGCGACGCCGGGTGCCTCGTGACGCAACGCCTTCATCAGCCGCAGCACGCCATTGCTGCGGAGCGCCGAGCCGAGCAGCACCGGGCAGATCTGGCCATCGCGCAATTCTTTGGAAAGGTCGTCGAACACCGCGTCGCGCGGCGGCGGAATATCTTCGAGCAACTGCTCCATCAGCTTGTCGTCATGATCGGCAAGCCGCTCCAGCATCGAGAAGCGCGCCTCGTCCTTGCGCGACAGGTCGCCGCCTGCGAGGTCGATCACCTCGGACGGCAGATGCTCGCGGTAGACGAAGGCACGTTCCAGCGCGAGATCGACAAAACCGGCGATCATTTCGCCCTGCCAGATCGGAATCTGGCGCAGCAGCAGCGGCAGGCGCGAGGCCGGCTGCAGCATCTGCAGCGTTTCGCGCACGCGCCGGTTCGCCTTGTCGATCTTGTTGAGATAGAGGAAGCGCGGAATGCCGCGATCCTCGAGTTCGCGCATGATGAGCTGAAGCTGCGGCAGCTTGCGCTCGTCGGCCTCGCATACCACCACGGCGGCATCGACCGCGGGGATCGCCGCGCGCATGTCGTGGATGAAATCCGTCGCGCCGGGGCAATCGATGAAGGTGTAGGTCTCGTCCATGAAGGTGGTAGAGGCTGCACTGAGCGACAGCCCCATTTTGTGCTCGCGCGCCTCCGGCGTGGCATCGCCGACGCTGGTGCCGGCATCGACGCTGCCGGCCTTGGGAATCGCGCCCGTGCGCGCGAGGATGGCTTCGAGAAGCGTGGTCTTGCCGCTTTGAGAAGGCCCCACCAGCGCGATGCACCGGGGGGCTCGGGGACTTCCGCCGTTGCGTCCCATCGCCGCCTCCTTGGGGAGAAGCCCGGCCCGCCTCATGTACCCTTGCGGGTCGGCCCCAGCATCGTTTCAGCCCGGTCCGCGTTTGGCAAGGCCGAACGCGGACGCCTAACGAAAAGGCCCGGCCTCGCGGGGAGGCCGGGCCTTGAGGAACTTGATGAGAGCGGCAGCGCCGCAATCAGCGGCGATGGCGGTGATTGCGGACCGGCACGAGGTCCATGCCCTGGAAGCCGAAGGCGAGATTGAGGCCGGTCTGCCCCTGCGCCGGAACCGGCTGCAGCGACACGGTGCCGCCCGGTCCGCCGGCGACCAGCGCCGAACCGCCGCCGGCGCCAAGGGCGATGCTGCTGCCGGTGCCGCCGTAGCTGCCGGCGAGACCGTTGCGGCCGACGCGGCCGGTCGGCGTGAGCACGTTGAAGGCCAGTGCCCAGCGCTCGGTGACGCCAAGATCGACGCCGACGCGATTGACCCGCGCATCGTAATGCTGGGCGCGACGGCGCGGCTGCGTCAGCGTGCAGTGAAGCGTCGATTCCGAGCCGATGACAAACCCGACGCTCGGGCCGCCGACGCATTGCAGAGTGCCGGCCGGGCGCAGGGCCTGAGCCGAGGCGCCAACCGCGGAGGCCATGAGGGCGGCTCCGGCAACGGCGCACACGATCGAAAGACGACGCATGGTATTCGCTCCATTTGCAGATTGATCGGACACTAAAGAGACAGCTCCGGTCGCCAGGCGAAACCTTTCGCCGACCGCGACCCGGGGCTGAGGCGGGCGTGACTTAACGCCAACAATCAGGGCGAAATTGTGTAAGCGTGCAAACGCCCCGCTCACAACCGCTCCAAACAGCCGCCGCACCGTCGCCGCCCCAAAGCCGCTGCGTCCAGTTGTGCGCCGACGCAGGGCCAGATGGGACTCAATCGGCCGGCGCGGCGAACGCCTCGATTTCCTTCAGCAGCGTCCCCCACGCCGGCTCGTCCGGCAGCGGCACATGGTTTTCAGTATCCAGCGTCACGAAACGCGAGCCCGGAATCCGCGCCGCCATCATACGGCCCTGCTCGATCGGCACGACGTGATCGTCGCGCCCATGCAGCACCAGCGTCGGTACGCGAATGCGCGGCAACAGCGCGGTCACGTCGATGTCGTCACACGCGGTACGCAGCCGGGCCGCCATCTCTCCCGACGTGGCGCGCTTTTGCATTTCGGCAAACCAGCGGATCTGCTCGGGCGAGCCACTCGGCAGATACAGCGACGCGAAGGCGCGCATGAAGGCGGATTCGGCGCGGCCCCAGCCCTGCCGCATCATCGCCAGCACGGCCTGCGCGATAGCCTCATCGTCCGGCGAGCCGCGCTTGTTGCGCCCTTGCGCATAGCCGCCATACAGGATCAGCCGGGATACCCGCTCCGGATGTGCGACGGAGAAGGCGATCGCGGAAGCCGCGCCCTGCGACAGACCGAGCAGCGCGAAGCGCGGCAGGTCGAGCGTCGCGATCACGGTCTCCAGATCGCGCGAGAACGCGGCCAGCGAGATGTCGGCCGCATTCCAGTCGGCGAGGCCGTTGCCGCGACCGTCATAACGGATCAGCCGAAAGCGGCCGGCGAGCCGCCGCAGCATCGGCGACCAGATCGGGCTCTGCCAGTCGTAGTCGAGATGGTTGAGCCAGTTCGCGGTCTCCACCAGCGGCGGCCCGTCGCCCACCGCGGCCATCGCGAGATTGACGCCATCGGAGGTTCGGCAAAAGGTGATCGTCTGCGCCGGCTCCGCCCTCGCCTGCGCCGCCGGCACCGCATCGTCCTCCTCGACCGCGCCGACGAAACGCACGCCCTTGCGCGCCACCGTCCTGATCAGCCGTTGCGTGGTACCGTCGTCGCCGAGCGCGGTGCGGGCCGCATTGATGCGGCTGGCAAGCGTCGATTCCGAGACGATGCGACCGCCCCAAACCCCGGCAATCAGATCGTCACGGCTGACCACTCGGTCGCGGTGACGCATCAAAAATTCGATCAGGTCGAACACCTGCGGCTCGACCGCAACCGGGTCGCCGCCGCGGCGCAGATCGCGCCGTGCCGTATCGAGCGTGCAATCGTCGAACCGGTAGCGCACCGCCTTCCCCCGAACGGCATCGGCATCAAAATGAAGCGTTTCTCAAGGAGAAATCAAGGCCGTCTCAAAGTCGGCATCGCCGCAGCGGCGCACAGTACCGCATCGCAACGCCCCAACGGCACGGAGGCCCCATGCCGCGCCTCGACCTCGATGACGGGTATCGCCGCCGCGCGAACGGCACGATCGACCACGATCACTACCGCAAACTCGCCGTCGCGTTACGACGCGACAGCCGCCGCCAGTTGCTGCTGGCGGCGGTGGCAGCGTTGCGCCGCTATGTCAGGCTGCCGCAGAAGCGCTGAATGCGGCGGCACGCCTCTTCGAGGTCGCTCGTCTTTGTCGCATAGGAGATGCGGAAGGCAGGCCCGAGCCCGAACGCCGAACCCTGCACTACGGCAACGCCCTCCGCTTCCAGAAGCGCGGTGACGAAATCCTCGTCGGTCGCGAGCTTCTGGCCCGACGGCGCCGTTTTGCCGATGGTGCCGGCGCAGGACGGATAGACGTAGAACGCACCCTCCGGCCGGGGGCAGTCGATGCCATTCGCCTGGTTGAGCATCCCGACCACCAGATCGCGGCGCTCCTTGAATACCTTGTTGTTGGCGGCAATGAAGTCCTGCGGCCCGGTCAGCGCCTCGACCGCCGCCCATTGCGAGATCGACGACGGGTTGGAGGTGGACTGCGACTGGATCGTCGCCATCGCCTTGATCAGCGTCACCGGCCCGCCGGCGTAGCCGATCCGCCAGCCGGTCATGCAATAGGCTTTCGACACGCCGTTGACCGTCAGCGTGCGCTCGAACAGCGCCGGTTCGACCTGCGCGGGCGTTGCGAACACGAAGTCGTCGTAGACGAGGTGTTCGTACATATCGTCGGTCATCACCCAGACATGCGGGTGCAGGACCAGCACGTCGGTCAGAGCCTTGAGGTCGGCGCGGGTATAGGCCGCGCCGGTCGGGTTCGACGGCGAGTTGAGGATCAGCCACTTGGTCTTCGGCGTGATCGCGCGCTCCAGCGCCTCGGGCGTCAGCTTGTAGCCGTTGTTCGCCTCGCACACGACCGGCACGGATTCGCCGCCGGCCAGCGCCACCATCTCGGGATAGCTGACCCAGTAGGGCGCCGGGATGATCACCTCGTCGCCCGGATTGAGCGTCGCCATCAGCGCGTTGTAGAGCACCTGCTTGCCGCCGGTGCCGACCGAGATCTGGTTCGGCTGGTAGGTCAGGCCGTTCTCGCGCTGGAATTTGGCGACGATCGCCTCCTTCAGCTCGGGGATGCCGTCCACCGCCGTGTACTTGGTCTTGCCGGCCTCAATGGCGTGGATCGCCGCCAGCTTGATGTTGGCCGGCGTATCGAAATCCGGCTCGCCGGCGCCGAGCCCGATGACGTTGCGGCCCGCCGCTTTGAGCTGGCGCGCTTTGTCCGTGACCGCGATGGTCGCGGACGGCTTGACGCGGGACAGCGCGGCGGACAGGAACGACATCTCAATCTCCATGATGGGGCAGCCGCGGAAAACGGTTTCAAGAAGCCCGGTCGGGGCGGCCATTCCTTGCTGGGCGGGGCGGCACACTACGGCGCCTGTTGCAATGCCGCAAGCAGAAGCACGTTACCCCGCAACAAGTTTTGCTGAAATCTCCACGCAGCCCACCGGCCGCCATCAACGCGCCGCTTCGCCGCCATGGCGGCGAGGCGATGATGCCCGCCTTCGACTTTTTCCGACGGGCGGGCCTTGCGGCAGGGGGCGAGCGGCCTCATTGTCTGAGCCGGCACCCGGCGACCATCGGCGGGATTCGAGGGTCGATGTACAAGCTCTATTCGATGCAGCGCTCCGGCAACAGCTACAAGGTCCGCCTTGCGCTGGCGCTGCTCGGCATCCCCTACGAAACGATCGAGATCGACATCCTGCGCGGCGAAAGTCGCACGCCGGATTTCCTCGCCCGCAATCCGAGCGGACAGGTGCCACTCCTGGAAGTGAACGAGGGACGCTTCCTCGCCGAATCCAACGCCATCCTGTGGTATCTCGCCGCCGGCACCTCGCTGGCGCCCGACGACCGCATGGACCGCGCCGACGCGCTGCGCTGGATGTTCTTCGAGCAACACGCGCTCGAACCCAATATCGGCGCCGCCTATTTCTGGCTGGCGCTGGTGCGCGGCGGCCGCGACCTGCAGACCCACTCGCTCGAGGACTGGATGGAGCGCGGCTACAAGGCGCTGCAGGTGATGGACAATCACCTCAAGGACCACCCCTATTTCGCAGCCGGCACGTTCACGGTCGCCGACATCGCGCTTTATGGCTACACCCACCTCGCCGAGACCTGCGACTTCGACCTGACCGGCTTTCCGGCGATCCGCGCCTGGCTCACCCGGGTCGAGGCGGTGCCGGGTTTCGTGCCGATGCACTGGCGGCCCGGCGAAGCGCGGAGCCAGGCGACACCGCTCGCCGCCGGCTAACCCTTCACGCGGTTGTGGCCGCCCGCGCGCCTTTTTCCGCAATTCCGCCGCTTTCCGCGCCGTTTAAGCCGCAATCCTGCCGGCCAGGGCTGAGATCTTCGCACTACTGATTCGCCCGAAGGTCGATCATGGAACCAAGACGCCGCACGATATGGCCGCCGAACGCCGAGGCGGGATTTCACGGCCCCGCCGTGCCGATCGGCTCGCATCGGCTGACCCGCGCGGTCGCCGCCTCGCTGGCGCTCAGCGCGCTGTCGCTGTGCCTCGTCGTCGCCCTGACGCTGGCCTCGGCCCGGCTGGCGCTGGCGCTACCCGGCTGAACCCGGCCAACCGGCGACGGGGTGCCCATGAAAGCCGCCTTTCTCGTTGCAGCCGCCCTGTCCCTGCCCGCACTCACGCCCGCGCACGGCCAGACCAGCCCGGTCCCCTCCTCGGCCGGTCCTCTCAAGGTCGAGACCATCGCGGGCAACCTCAGCCACCCGTGGTCGCTGGCGTTCCTGCCCGACGGCCGCATGCTGATCACCGAGCGCCCCGGCCGGCTGCGCATCGTGACGCGCGAGGGCCAGGTTTCACCGTCCCTGCCGGGGGTGCCGCCGGTGTCGGCCTCCGGTCAGGGCGGACTGCTCGACGTCATCCTCGACCGGGATTATGCGCAAAACGCCACGATCTACTTCTGCTTCGCCGAGCAAGCCGACGGCGGCGGCCGCACGGCGCTCGCGCGCGCCAGGCTGATCGACGGCACCGCGCCGCGGCTGGACGACGTCAAGGTGATCTTCCGGCAGGATGGTCGGCTGTCCAGCGGCAACCACTATGGCTGCCGCATCGCGCAAGCGACCGATGGCACGCTGTTTCTCACCACCGGCGACCACTTCCACAGCCGTGACGAGGCGCAGAATCTCGGCAACCATCTCGGCAAGCTGATCCGCATCGCGCCCGACGGCACGGTGCCGCAGGACAACCCGTTCGTCGGCCGCACCGGTGCCAAACCTGAAATCTGGAGCTACGGCCACCGCAATCCGCAAAGCCTCGCCTTCCACCCGACCTCTGGCGAACTCTGGGAAATCGAGCATGGCCCGCGCGGTGGCGACGAGGTCAACATCATCGGCAAGGGCCGGAATTACGGCTGGCCGGTGATCGGCTACGGCGTCGACTACAGCGGCGCCAAAATCCACGAGGGCACCGCCAAGGCGGGCATGGAGCAGCCGATCAAATACTGGGTGCCCTCGATCGCGCCCTCGGGCATGGCGTTCTACACCGGCGACCTGATCCCGCAATGGAAAGGCAGCCTGTTCACCGGCGCGCTGGCGGCACGGCTTCTGGTGCGGCTTTCGCTCGACGGCCATCGCGTGACCGGCGAGGAGCGGCTGCTGCAGGACGTCGGCGCCCGCATCCGCGACGTGCGTCAGGGGCCCGACGGCGCGCTGTGGCTTCTCACCGACGAGCGTTCCGGCCGCATCCTGCGGCTCAGCCCGACCACTCGTGGAAAATGAAAAATGCCCCGCCCGCGATCAGCGCGAAGCCGACCGCATGGTTCCAGCCGAGCGGCTCCTTCAGATAGACCACCGAGAAGCCGGCGAATACCACCAGCGTGATGACCTCCTGCATGGTTTTGAGTTCGGCCGCGGAATAGACGGCATTGCCGATACGGTTGGCCGGCACCGCGAGGCAGTATTCGAACAGCGCGATGCCCCAGCTTGCGAGGATCACCAGCGGCAGCGCCACGCCCTTGAACTTGAGGTGGCCGTACCAGGCGAAGGTCATGAACACGTTGGAGGCAAACAGCAGCAGGATCGGCAGCACCTGCGGCGACAGCGGATGAGGCATTGACGGGATTCCGTGATGAAAGCGGCTGCTTGCGATACGACGACATGCGGCGCACAATGAAAAGACCCGCCGCACTCTCGTCACAGGATTTCCAGCCATGCACATCCGCAATCTTGGCGGCTCCGGCCTGCGCGTTTCCATGGTCGGCCTCGGCTGCAACAATTTCGGCCAGCGCAGCGACGCCAAGACGTCGCGCAAGATCATCCACAAGGCGCTCGACCTCGGCGTGACGCTGTTCGATACCGCCGACGTCTATGCCGGCCGCGGCCCGTCCGAGGTCGTGCTCGGCGAGGCACTGGGAGATCACCGCAAGGACGTCGTGCTCGCCACCAAGTTCGGCATGGCGATGAGCGACGACGGCACCAAACAGGGCGCCTCGCGCCGCTATATCATGCGCGCGGTCGAGGACAGCCTGCGCCGGCTCAAAACCGACTACATCGACCTCTACCAGCAGCACCGGTTCGATCCGCTGACGCCGATCGAGGAGACCCTGCGCGCGCTCGACGACCTCGTGCGGGCCGGCAAGGTGCGCTACATCGGCAACTCGAACTTTCCCGCCTGGCGCCTTGCCGAGGCGGAGTTCACCGCGCGCGCCGGCTCCCTGTCGCGTTTCGTCTCCTGTCAGGACGAGTACAACATCCTCGCCCGCGGCATCGAAAAGGAGTTGTTGCCGGCCGCGTCCGCCTACGGCCTCGGGCTGTTGCCCTACTATCCGCTGGCCGGCGGCCTTCTCACCGGAAAATACCAGCGCGGTGCGCCCGCGCCGGCCGACAGCCGCTTCGGCAAGGTGCCGTCGCTGAAGGAGCAATATGCGACGCCGCGCAACGAGGACATCGTCGAGCGGCTCGGGAGCTTCGCCGAGGCGCGCGGTCGCACGCTGACAGAACTGGCGTTCTCCTGGCTCGCCGGCCGGCCGCAGGTCGCCAGCATCATCGCCGGCGCGTCGTCGCCCGAGCAGGTCGCGCAGAACGTCAAGGCGGCGGAGTGGCAACTCAGCGCCGAGGACTATGCCGAGATCGACGCGATCACGGCGTGACCGTCGCTCCGCCATGCCCGCCGCCTGCATGGACCAGCCCCGCGAACTGACCTGTCCCCGCTGCGGGGCACGGTTCACCTGCGACCTGTCGGGACAGTGCTGGTGCGCCGGAGAAACGGCGCGGCTGCCGCTGCCGAAACCCGGCGAGGATTGCCTGTGCCCCGCCTGCCTGCGCGCCGCCGCTGCGGCGCAGGATCAGACCGGATAGCCGGGCGTGGCGCGCGCCATGCCATCGAAGGCATCGAGCAGCTTTTCGCGCCAGGCGAAAATCAGATCGTCCTCGGCCAAAAACCTGAACGGGCTGACGATTCGCGCCCACTGGAAGCCGCCGAATACAATGTAGTCGGCATAGTTCGGCGCGGCGCCGCCGAGGAACGGCTGCGAGCGCAGCGTCAGCCGCATCGGATCGAGGCTCTTGCGGAAGCGGACGACGTCCTTGTCGCGATTGGCGGCGGCATCTTCGAGCCGCACGCCGCCGAGCCGCGCCTCACGCGAGGCGCGGAAATAGGCCGCGTCCTCCGGATCGAGCCGCGTCAGAATATCGGCGGCGATCAGTGGAAACATGCCGCCGACGATGGCGATATCGCCCCACCAGTTGAGCATCCGCGCCATGGCGCGGCCGCCCTCGCCGCCGAACAGCGACGGCCGGTCCGGGTAGGCATCCTCGAGATGAAGCGCGATGGCCCATGAATCGGCGACCGACTTCTCGCCATCGATCAGCACCGGAACCTTTTCCGACATGTATGGCGCGATCGCCGCCTTGTCGGTGAAGTGCCACGGCACGGTTTCCGCCGTGAGGCCCTTGTGCGCCAGCGCCATGCGGGTGCGCCAGCAATACGGGCTGAAAGGCTTTGCGGCATCGCTGCCGACGAGTTCGAACAGGCGGCGCGTCACGCCATCCTCCCTTGCATTGATGGACGACGAACCGCACCGGCGGCGCGGCGGTCGCGGATAATTTTAGTTTTTGACCGATGCGGCGGACTGGCCGAACAGGAGCTTGCGCTCCGCCTCGGTGCGGATCGAGGGCTGGTCGAAATTGGGATTGACCTCCCTGGCCTTGGCGTAAGCGCGCTCCACCGCCGGACGCGCCGCAATCGCCTCGAACCAGCGCTTGAGATGCGGGAAGTCATCGATGTTCTGGCTCTGCTTCTCGTAAGGAACGATCCACGGATAGCTCGCCATGTCGGCGATGGAATAGTCGCCGGCGATGAATTCGCGGTCAGCGAGGCGCTTGTTCAGCACGCCGTAGAGCCGGTTGGTCTCCTTGATGTAGCGGTCCATGGCATAGGGAATTTTTTCGACCGCATAGACATTGAAATGGTGGTTCTGCCCGGCCATCGGACCGAGCCCGCCCATCTGCCAGAACAGCCACTGGATCGCGTCGTAACGCTGCCGCAGGTCGGCAGAGAGGAATTGCCCGGTCTTCTCAGCGAGATAAAGCAGGATGGCACCGGATTCGAAGATCGACACCGGCGCGCCGCCGTCCTTGGGTGCCTGATCGACGATGGCGGGAATGCGGTTGTTCGGCGCAATCGCCAGAAACTCCGGCTTGAACTGGTCGCCCTTGCCGATGTTGACCGGGACGATCTTGTAATCGAGCCCCGCCTCTTCGAGAAAGATCGTGATCTTGTGGCCGTTCGGCGTGGTCCAGTAGTGCAGGTCGATCATGGCGGCAGCATCCCGGTTCATGCGAATGCATGAATGTCGCGCACCCGGCCGCCGCAGTCAATGGCCGCGAGGGGCTAAGAGCAATTTTGATGCGGCGGCCGTCCACCGGCGATGACGGCACGCATCTTGAACCCTTCACGACTTGATGAAACAGATCTGGCCCCGGCACATCGACGGAGACGAGCCATGCCCTATTCGAGCAGCGACCTGCGCGCCGCCGCCCATGCCGGGATCATCACCCAAGCCCAACTCGACAGCCTGCTTGCGTTTCTCGGCACCGACCGTGCCCCGCCACAGCAGCAGCCGCTGGCGGACCGCTCGCGCTTCGATGTCGTGCATGTGTTGTGGTACGCCGGCGCGCTGATCGTCATGGCCGCGATGGGGCTGTTCTCGACGCTGGCGTTTTCACGGATGGGCGGCCTTGCGTTGACGGCGACCGCGCTGGTCTACGCCGCGCTGTTCACCGCCGCCGGCCATTACCTGTGGACGGTGCAGAAGCTGCGCACGCCGGGCGGGCTGTTGATCGCGGTCGCCGTCTCGATGGCGCCGCTCGCCGTCTATGGGTTGCAGGACGCCTTCGGGCTGTGGACCCGGTTCGGCAAGCCCGGCACGGTCCGCGACTTCTATGTCTGGATCAAGGGAAGCTGGGTGTTCATGGAACTGGCGGCGATTGCGGCCTCGGCACTGGCGCTGCGCTTCTACCGCTTCCCGTTCATCACCTTCGTACTGGCCTTCGCGCTGTGGTTCCTGTCGATGGATCTGGCGCCGTGGATCGCCGGCAAGCCGCGCGACTGGGAGATTGCGCGCCAGGTTTCGATCTGGTTCGGCCTTGGCGTCATCGTCGTGGCCATGATCGTCAACGCGCGCCAGCGCACCGGCGATTTCGCCTACTGGCTCTACCTGTTCGGCGTCATGACGTTCTGGGGCGGCATCACGGCCGCCGCCGAAGGCAGCGCGCTCGAAAAGGCGCTATACTGCGCCATGAACGTGGTGTTCCTGTTCATCGCGGTGTTCCTCGGCCGGCAGGTGTTCGCGGTGTTCGGCGCGATCGGCATCGCCATCTATCTCGGCGATCTCGCGAGCAAGGTGTTCAAGGATTCGATGATGTTTCCGTTCGCGCTGTCGCTGATCGGCATCGCCATCATCGCGCTCGGGCTATGGTATTATCGCCGCCAGCATGCCCTCAACGCCTGGTTCGATGGCGTATTGCCGCCGGCGCTGAAACGGCTGCGACCGCGCGAGGCCGACTGACGGACCCTTTCAACCACCGGCACTTCTCCCCATATTGCGGCGATGGCGAAGCACCCCGATTCCCCGAAAAAGCCAGCGAAACCCTCGCGCGCGAAAGCCCATCGCCCGGACGTGAAGCCGATCGCGCCGACGCTGGCCGACTTGCTCAACCCGGCGATCAACCGCGGCGACGCCGGGCTCGGTTCCGGCACCGGGCTGCAACCGCCACCGGACAACTCATGGGATCGCCGCTCGGGCGGCGAGGCGGCCGCGCATCGCGCCCGCGCCTCGACGCCGAAGATCGCGCCGGACCATGACCGCGCGCCGCGCGGCTTCGAGGAGGCGCCGCAGGCGACCTATGGCACCAGCGCCACGGTGCCGGTGCTCGACCCGGAACTGGCGAAGCAGCTCGGCCTCGATGTCGAAGACGACGACACGCTGGCACGTCCGGCACGCAACAAGGTCGAGGCGCTTGGCGTCAAGGCCACCGCCGAGTCGCTCGAAGCACTGCTGCGCGACGGTCGCCCCGAGTTCCGCAAAGAAGACGGCAGCCTCAAGCTATGGACGCCGCATCGCCCGCCGCGTCCGGAGAAATCCGAAGGCGGCGTGCGGCTGGTGATCAAGTCGGATTACGAGCCGAAGGGCGACCAGCCGCAGGCGATCCGCGAACTGGTCGAAGGCGTCGCGCGCAACGACCGCACGCAGGTGCTGCTCGGCGTCACCGGTTCGGGCAAGACCTACACCATGGCCAAGGTGATCGAGGCGACGCAGCGCCCGGCCCTGATCCTCGCGCCGAACAAGACGCTGGCCGCCCAGCTTTACGGCGAGTTCAAGAATTTCTTCCCCGACAACGCGGTCGAATACTTCGTCAGTTACTACGATTACTATCAGCCCGAGGCGTATGTTCCTCGCACCGATACGTACATCGAGAAGGACTCCTCCATCAACGAGCAGATCGACCGCATGCGCCACGCCGCGACGCGCGCGCTCTTGGAACGCGACGACGTCATCATCGTCGCTTCGGTATCTTGCATCTACGGTATCGGCTCGGTCGAGACCTACACCGCGATGACCTTCGCGCTGAAGAAGGGCGAGCGCATCGATCAGCGCCAGCTCATCGCCGATCTCGTCGCGCTGCAATACAAGCGCACCTCGGCCGACTTCACCCGCGGCACCTTTCGCGTGCGCGGCGACGTGATCGACATCTTCCCGGCCCACTACGAGGACCGCGCCTGGCGCGTCAAGATGTTCGGCGACGAGGTCGAGGCGATCGAGGAGTTCGACCCGCTGACCGGCCACCGGAGCGACGAACTGGCCTTCATCAAGGTCTACGCCAACTCGCACTACGTCACGCCACGGCCGACGCTGGTGCAAGCGATCAAGGCGATCAAGATCGAATTGAAGGAGCGGCTCGACCAGTTGCACGCGCAGGGCCGGTTGCTGGAAGCGCAGCGGCTGGAGCAGCGCACCACCTTCGACCTCGAAATGATGGAAGCGACCGGAAGCTGCGCCGGCATCGAGAACTATTCGCGCTATCTCACCGGCCGCAAGCCGGGCGAGCCGCCGCCGACGCTATTCGAATATGTACCCGACAACGCGCTGGTGTTCACCGACGAGAGCCACGTCACCATCCCGCAGATCGGCGGCATGTTCCGCGGCGACTTCCGCCGCAAGGCGACGCTGGCCGAATACGGCTTCCGCCTGCCCTCCTGCATGGACAACCGGCCGCTGCGGTTCGAGGAATGGGACATGATGCGGCCGCAGACGGTCGCAGTGTCGGCGACCCCTGGCTCATGGGAGCTGAACGAATCCGGCGGCGTGTTCGTCGAGCAGGTCATTCGCCCGACCGGGTTGATCGATCCGCCGGTGCACATCCGCCCGGCGCGCACGCAGGTCGACGACCTCGTCGGCGAGGTGCGCGCGACCGCACAGGCCGGCTACCGATCGCTGGTCACGGTGCTGACCAAGCGCATGGCCGAGGACCTCACCGAATACCTGCACGAGCAGGGTCTGCGCGTGCGCTACATGCACTCCGACATCGACACCATCGAGCGCATCGAGATCATCCGCGACCTGCGGCTGGGCGCCTTCGACGTGCTGGTCGGCATCAACCTGCTGCGCGAGGGCCTCGACATTCCCGAGTGCGCGCTGGTCGCCATCCTCGATGCCGACAAGGAAGGATTTTTGCGCAGCGAAACCTCGCTGATCCAGACCATCGGCCGCGCCGCGCGCAACGTCGACGGCAAGGTGATCCTCTATGCCGACCAGATCACCGGCTCGATGCAGCGCGCCATCGCCGAGACCGACCGCCGCCGCGAGAAGCAGACCGCCTACAACACCGAGCACGGCATCACGCCCGAGAGCGTGAAGAAATCCATCGGCGACATCCTCGGCTCGGTCTACGAGCGCGACCATGTGCTGATCGAGACCGGCAGCGGCTCGTTCGCCGACGATGCCATCGCCATCGGCCACAACTTTGAGGCGGTGCTGGCCGACCTCGAAACGCGGATGCGGGAAGCGGCCGCCGACCTCAACTTCGAGGAAGCGGCGCGGCTGCGCGACGAGGTCAAGCGGCTGCGCGCCACCGAGCTCGCGGTGGTCGACGACCCCACCATCAAGCAGCGCGGCGTCACCGCCAGGGCGGGCGCCTATGCCGGCACGAAAAAATACGGCGAGGCCGCCAATCTGCCGGCCAGGGCTTCGTCCCGCGCAAAGAAGCCGAACCTCGACCAGATGGGGCCGGGCGTCGAAAGCATCCCCGCGCGTGGCGCGCGCCCCGATGCCTCACGCATTCACAAGCCCGCGCTCGACGAGATGGGCATCGCCACCTGGCACGAGGTCAAGCCGGAGCGCAAAGGCGCGGCGCGGCCGCGCAAGCCGGCACCGGACGACGCCGGCCCCGAGAGCCGCATCTACAAGCCCAAATCGATGCGTGACGGCGGGCAGGAGTTCAGCGGCATCATCAAGCGCGACGACACGCCGCGCTCGACCGCCGGCGCACCGGGGCGACGCGGCGGGTGGAAGAAGCGGTAGCTCCGGATCTCCGACAGCAGGCTTTTTCGGGACGACGATTTAGCGACGCGGCGGCGGGCCGAAACGTCGCGGTCCGGCGGGACCGGCCGGCGGCGGAGCAAGCCGCATGCGCCGCTCGATATGCCGCCGCTCCATATTGCGGCGCGCCATGCGATCGATCATGCTCATGTTGCTGTCGTACGGTACCACGATGTGACGCGGCACGCCGCGGCCCCCCTGCTGCGCGACGGCAGGCGGAACACTTGCCGCAAAAAGTGCCACGGCAAGCAAAGAAGCAAGGCAGGCCGGCAGTATGGTCCCCATGCCTGAATACATTGCCCGGATGGACGGGGGCATCAAGACAAATGATCGCGAGATCGGCCCCTACTCGTTCAAAACCGCAGGCGGGCCTCCGCAGCCAGGGGTATGGAACTAGGGACGGATCGATCAGCCTCCAGCCGGCGCCATACCCGCACCTGCGGCGGCAGGCCGGTTCCCAGGGTAAACAAATTCTTAGTCTTTCTCCGGCCATCCTCGCTCCAACCGCTCCGCCGATTCCTGCGAATGGTCCGGCCCGCGCCAAGGATTGGCCGCGATGTGGACAGATTCCGCTGGACTGATGGGGTGCCGAACAAGCTGCGCGAGGGGACAGCCGCGCTTGGCGCATCGCGACACAAGGTACAGCCCAAGGTATAGCCATGGAAAAGCCGATGAGCACCATTCGATCAGAGCAGCCTGAAAAGCAGGAAGACGACCCGAACCTGAGCGCCGTCTCCGAGGTCGAGGCCGGTATCCGCGATTTCGTCCGTAACGATATCGCCTATCTGCGCCGCCCGGCGGCCGCCCCCGCTGCTGCCGCCACGGAGACAGCCGGAGGCGACGCCAACGCCGAGGTCAGCAACCTCAACTCGCTGATCCAGCGCGTGGCAGGAACCTCGCTGTCCGAGATCGAGAATCTGATCACCGAGCTTGAGACCATCCGCACGCTGCTGCATGAGGAAGGTCAGCGCGTGCAGCGCGAGATCGCAGGCTATGCTCAATTGAGTCAGGCGGCGATGAAATCGACGCGGATGATCGCCGACAACGTCGCGCAGTGGAAGCGCCTCGCCGAGCCGGCCCGGCGCGACTGATCCACGGGGCTTGCGACCGAGACAAAAAAAGCCGGGCAGATGCCCGGCTTTTTCATTGCCTGAAGGTAGCAGCCTCAAGCGGCGCGCACGGTCTCCAGGAAGCGGTCCACTTCGAGCTTGAGACGATTGCTCTCGCCGGACAGCGACTGCGCCGAGGACAATACCTGCGACGATGCCGAACTCGTCTCGGAGGCACCTCTGTTGACCTCGCTGATGTTGGCGGCGACCTCGCTGGTCGATTTGGCGGCGCCCTGAACGTTGCGGGCGATTTCCTCCGTCGCGCTGCCCTGCTGCTGGACCGAGGCAGCGATGATCGAGGCGATTTCCGAGATCCGGCCGATCGTGATGCCGATCTGCTTGATCGCGGCCACCGACTCCTGGGTCGCCACCTGCATGCTGGCGATCTGCGCACTGATCTCGCTGGTCGCCTTGCCGGTCTGGGTGGCGAGCGTCTTGACCTCCTGCGCCACCACCGCAAAGCCCTTGCCGGATTCGCCGGCGCGGGCCGCCTCGATCGTGGCGTTGAGCGCCAGCAGGTTGGTCTGCTCGGCGATCGACGTGATGAGATTGATGACGTTGCCGATGCGCGCCGCCGCCTTCGACAGTTCGCCGATGCGCGCGTCGGTCATCTCCGCCTGCTGCACCGCTTCGCTGGCGATGCTGGCGGATTCGTGCACCTGACGGTTGATCTCGGCAATCGAGGCGGACATCTCCTCGGTCGCCGCGGCGACCGAATCGACGTTCTGCGAGGCGCTGCCCGATGCCGCCTCCACCGTATCCGACAGCTTCTGGGTCGCAGCCGCCGTATCGGTCAGCATCTTGGCCGAGGCTTCAAGCTCGGTCGAGGCCGACGACACGGTGCCGACAATCTCGCCGATCGCGGCATGGAACTCGTCGGCAAGCCGGCGCATGTCGGCCTTGCGCTGAGCGGCGGCACGCTGCTCGGCCTCAGCGCGCTCGGCACGCAGACGGTTGGATTCGGCCATGTTGTCCTTGAATACCTGAAGGGCCGCAGCCATCGCGCCGATCTCGTCCGAGCCGCCGGTGGCGACCTCGGTGGAGAGATCGCCGGCAGCGATCGCCTTCATGCTGGATTGCAGGCCGACCAGACGGCGCACGACGGCGCGACCGACATAGAGCCAACCGATCAGCAGCGCGGCCAAGACGCTCACCAGCGCGAGAGCGATCAGCACGATGCGCCCCTTGCTGATGTCGGCTTCGGAGTCGCGCACCGTGGCCGCCGCAGCCGCCTCGCTGCGCTGGCCAAGCTGCGCCACTTCCTTCTGCAGTCCCAGCACTAGCTCACGGTTCTGCGCCACCACGGCGGCGCCCGCACTGGTCGCGGCGATTTCCTTCTGCTTCAAGTCGAAGATGTTGTCCTTGTCGCGCCCGATGGCCACGAGCTGGCCGGCGAGTCGGGTCGCTTCCGCGTCCTGCAGAGTGACGGCCGCCCGGCCGAGGCGATTGGCCGCGGCGTTGAAGCGATCCTTCACCGGCGGCAGGAGATCGGCGGAGACGAGATCGGCCGCCTCGACCAGAACGCCGAGGATCAGGTTGGATTCGGCGCGCAGCGCCAGCACCGCCTGCAGCGCGCCGAGCTCGTTGTCGGCGAGCCCGAGCAGCGTCTTGCGAACGACCTCGAGGTCCTGCTTGTCCGCGGCCGTTTCCAGCGCCATCGTCAGCGTGAAGGCGACGTCGTCCGCGACCGGAATGAGCCGTTCGGCGAGCTTCTGATGGGCCGTGCGCAAGCTGGCGATCAGGGCGCGGCGGGCGGCGGCGATCGACTGCCGCTCGGCAACGGATTGCTGAAGCCGGGCCAGGTTCTCGACGATCGGCTGGGCGATCTTGTTCAGCGCGGCGGCATCCTCGGCGCCAAGTTCGCCGATGGTGCGCAGCAGACCGTCACGGGCACCGGATAAGGCTCGCGACGCTTGCTCGCGCTCCTCGTCGCTGGCAGCGGCAAGCAGGCCCGGCGCCGCGGCGCTGAGATCGCCGGCCGCCCTGACGACATGCGACGAGCGCTCGATTTCGGGCAGGCTGCGCTCGGCGATCACGCCGAGCGACGTGCCGAGGCTGTTATAGGACATGATGGCGTTGACGCTGGCAACCACGGTCATGGCCGCGACCAGTCCGAACGCCATGAAAAGACGGCCTCGCAAGCCGAACTGAAACTTAGCCGTTGCGGCTTTCATCGGTTTCCCCCAATCGTTTTCTGTCGCATTGCGTGCGATCATGTCGGTAGAGCTGCGGCCGGAACCCGGCCAGAAGCGCAAGCCGCGCCTCATCACATCCCGGCCTTCGACAGCCGATCGACCGCCTTGAAGCTGCCGTCGGGCTGGATCACGGTCAGGAACACCTCGCTCGATCCGCGATTGCTCGTGGTGCTGTAGGACAGCTTGATGCCGCCGAGGTCGAGCGGGCTTGCCTTCTGCACCGACTCGATCAGCGCCTTGCGGGTGGGCTCGCCGTCGATCTTGTCCAGCGCCGCGATCAGGGTGCGGCCGACCAGATAACCCTCGAGCGAAACGAAGCCCGGCGGCTCGCTCGGCGCCACCGCCTTCAGCGACGACTGATAGCTGGCGACCACCGGAATTGTCGTATCCAGCGGGAACGGCACCACCTGCGTCACCACCACGCCGCCGCCGGCGTTGCCCAGCTCTCTGGCGAGAGCGTCGGAGCCGACGAAGGAGATGTTGACGAACGTCGGGTCGAAGTTGATCTGGCGGGCGATCTTGATGAACTCGGAGGCCGGCCGGTAGGCGCTGATCATCACCACCGCCTCGGGTTTCGCCTTGCGCACCGCGAGCAGCGCGCCCTTGATCGCCGAGGTGTTGCGCTCGTAAGTCCCCTCGCCGAACAGCTTCATGTTGCGCTTGTCGAGCGCGCGCTTGAGCCCGGTGAGCCCCGCCTGCCCGTAGGCATCGTCCTGATACATGATGCCGATGCGGGTATAGCCGAGGTCCTTGGTCAGGTGCTCGACCATCGCCTCGGTCTCCTGGTAGTAGCTGGCCCGCACGTTCATCACCAGCGGTTTGTAGGGCTCGCGCAGGAATTCGACGCCGGAGAATGCTCCGATCATGGGCGCGCCGGCATTGGTCGCAATCGGCTGGATGGCCGCCGCCGTCGGGGTGCCGACGGTGCCGATGATGGCGAATACCTTGTCCTCTTCCAGCAGCGTCTTCACCACGCCTATCGAGCGCGTCGGCTCGTAGCCGTCGTCCACGCTCTTGAGCTCGAGCTTGCGTCCGTTGATGCCGCCGGCCTTGTTGACTTCGGCGAAGGCGGCTTCGAGGCCGACCTTCATCCCCTGGCCGAGTTCTGCCGCCGGCCCCGAAAGGGCCGCGGCCTGGCCGAGCACGATCTTGTCGGCGGAAACGCCGTTTTCGGCCGAGGCGACCGTCGCGGGCAGTGCAACAATGAGCGCGGCCAACGCAACCGGGAAGGTGCTTTTTGAAATTTTAAGCATGAAGGATATCCTTGAATCGTGACCGGAGGCGGCGGAGGTACGCAATAAGTAACCGGCCCGGTCCGGGCCGCCGCAGCGACCCATTCCGGTACCGGTATGGTTAATGGAAAATATTTACTTTGAATGAACATTAATCGCATTCGTGCGAGCCGAAGGGCCGCCGCACCCGGCACACAGGCGTAAAGGCAGCTTTCTCAACCCCTTGCGCCCTTCGCGCGTCGGCTGAACTTGAGATGGAGCGCGCCCTGCATCAGCGGCGCATGAGCAGCGGACAGGCCCCCGCCTGCGATCAAGCGCCCTCACGCGACTGTTCGCGCAAGAGCCGGCTCGTTCGCCGCATCCCCGGCCGCAGGTCCGGTACGCAGGCGCATTGACTTCACGCCCGGCACCGCTAGTTACAGAATGACATAACGCTGGCTGAGGCGAATCGCGAGCGGCAAAGCACATGGCCACCATCCACGACGAGGATCTCGCGCGCATCCTGCGCGACGACTGCCCCTATTCGGACCCGACCACCGAAGGGCTCGGTATCGCCGGTCAACCGGCGCGGGCGACACTGACCGCACGCCACGACATGACGGTCTGTGCCGTCGAAGAAGCCGGGCGGATGTTCGAACTGTCCGGCGCCTCGACGTCGATCGCTGTCGGCTCGGGAACGCGAGCCGCCGCGCGGACGCTGCTGCTGGAAGCCACGGGTCCGGCCGGAAGCCTGCACCGGACCTACAAGATGGCGCAGACGCTGATCGAGATCCTGTCCGGCATCGCCACCGGCGCGCGAGCCATTGTCGATGCGGCCCAAAGCGTCAATCCGCACTGCCGCGTCGCCTGCACGCGCAAGCACATGCCGGGCATGAAGCAGTGGGCGCTGCGGGCCATCGAGGCCGGCGGGGCCGTGCCGCATCGCCTCGGCCTGTCGGATTATGTGCTGGTGTTCGAGGAGCACCGCACACTCCTGAACGACGCCGCCCCGCTTTCCGAGCATTTCGCCCGCCTCAAGGCCCATGCCCCCGAACGGCGGCTCGCCGCCGAAGCCACCGACATCGACGGGGCCGCTGCGCTCGCCCGTGCCGGCGCCGAAATCATTCAGGTGGACAAGATGACGCCGGAGCAGGTTGCCGCGACCGCGGCGGTGCTGAGCACCTTGTCGCCGCGCCCCGTGCTAGCCGCGGCCGGCGGCATCAACGCTGCCAATGCGGCGGCCTATGCGGCGGCCGGCGCCGATATCCTGGTGACGTCGGCGCCCTATCAGGCGCCGCCGCGCGACGTCAAAGTGCGCATCCTGCCGGCGTAAGGCACCTCGATACAGCCGGGACCGAACCCCTCGCACTGCGCCGGGTTCTGCATCATCCGGCATACCAGATCGGCAGGTGCCTCCCCCTCGATGAAGGCGGCAAGCCGGATCACGTCCTTGATGCGAACGAACTCACGCTCCACGGAAACGCCGACGCTGCGCAGGCGCCGCAATGCCCGCGAAAAGCTTTCCGGCTTCATGCCGAGGCGGTTGGCGATCAGAAGTTTTTCGTAAGGCAGTTCGATGCGCGCCTCGCCCGAGCGCACTGGAGTGAGCGTGAGAAGAAAGCTCGCGATGCGCTTCGGCGCCGACTGCGCCTTGAGCTGTTCGACCTGCTCGACCAGCCGCCGCAGGTGCAGCGACGACGCCGCCAGCATCTCGAACGAAATCTGCGGATCGCGCATCACCGCATCGTGCAGCAACTGACCGTCGATCTGCAGGAGCCGGGCCGCCGTCACCGTTTCCGCGGTCGCCGGATAGCGGCCGCCGCGGAACATCATCGCCTCGGCAAAACTCTCCCCGGTGGTGAACAGCGACACCACCACCTCATGGCCGTCGGCCGTCTCGCGGTAGAGCTTGACCCAGCCTTCGAGCATCAGGAAGCAGCAGGTCGCCGGGTCGCCCTGCTGAAACAAGAGCTCGCCGCGGTCGTAGACGCGGACGATGCGATGGCCGAGCATCGAGCGCGAGAGCGCCTCGCCCATCGAGCGGAAGATGGGCACACGGTTGACGATCGACCAGTCGGCGGGCGTCATGTTCGGCTCCCGGCAGGCAGTGCACTGGCAACAGCCAAGCACGGCCCGGCCAGGCCGATATTGCGCCACGTCAAAGAATCCGAATCCCGGCCGGGACCGGATCAGCGCCAGACGAACCCGCCATGCTCGGGGCGGAAGTCGAGCGCGAGGCTCTGCCCCGGCACAACCGTGACCGCCTCCGTCCGCTCGTGGTCGAAACCTTCGGTGCGTGGCGTGTCGCGCAGCCGCGCCGTAACGGTGTGGCTGCCGACCTTCACCACGAAGCGCCGGTAGATTTGCGAGGGTCCGTCCTTGGCGAAGCCGGAGGGTGGAATCTCCCCGCTGAACACCGTTTTCTCGTCGATCGTAAGCTCAGCCACGATGCCGCGCCGTCCGCGCGGACACTCGACCGGGCGGCGCATGTTCGGCGGCAGCTTCGCCAGTTCCTCCGGGGTGCGGCGGCGGCACTCCTTGGCGCGGTCGGCGCTGTGGTTGAAGCTGAACTTGATGACGCCGGTGCCGGGTGGAATCTGCCGGTAGGCCGGGGCATCGGAGAAGATAGCGGCAAACGCCATCACCGCCGCCAGCACGACGAACAGCCCGGCAAGCCGTGGCACGGAAACTGGCATGCTCATGACGCCGCCTCCCTGATCGCCGGCGCCTCGGCCGGCGATTGCGACTCCGTCATGGTCGCAAGCCGTTCCTTGAAGGCCGCAAGCTCCCGGTCGAGCCGCGCGCCCTCGGTCGGCGAAGCCCAGACCGACAGGATGCGTTCGCGCGGCACCCGCGAGCGCAGGTAGGGATCGCGCTCGCCGGCGATACGCTGTTGCATCCATTCGACGCCGAGCCGGTTGTAGCAGGCGCTCTCGGCGCAGCCGGCGACGACGACACCGTCGGCAAAGCCGCGGCTCAGCGCATAGTCGATCAGCGAGGGCGGTGCCATGGCGACACAGGGCAGCGACAGCGTATCGTCGGTCCGCGTGCCGGCCGCGCCATGCTGGCAGCCGATCACCAGAAGGCGCGGCGACTGATCCGATACCTTGTGATCCGATACCTTGGCCAGTTCATGAACGCGCTCGCGCTGCGAGGCAAAGGTCAGGTCCGGCAGATCGATGCCGGTGACGAGCGGGCCGACGCTGCGGAACGGCGTCGATGACGGACACGAACCGGTACAGATGCCGCAGCTCACGCATTTGTCGGTATCGACCGCAACCTCAAGCGCGTAAGGCAGATCGTCGCTGCGCGGCACCAGTTGCAGCGCGTCGTAGGGACAGTCCTCGACGCAGCGGCCGCAGCCGTTGCAATGGGGAAGATCGACGGTGGCGGGCCGCATCCGCCGCAGCGGCGGCAGCCACGGCATCGCCGCCAGCATGACGGTCGCCGCCGCGAGCAGCCCCCACAGCGCGCCGGGCGCGGCATCGGCCAGCGGATAGAGCGGCAGGTAAAACCAGTCGAGCCCGACCGGGCTCGGCACCCTGGCGAGATCGGCCGGCCCCTGGCTCAGGGCCGGCTTCGCCACCGACACCGCGAACAGCGCCAGCATCATCAGCGCCGCCAGCGTGCGCGGCGGGTTCACTTTCGGCCGGGTGATGCGCTGGATGTGAATCCACAGCATGAACAGCAGCACCAGCGGCACCGCGATGTGCAAGAATACCAGCAGCGTGAAGAAGCGGTTCGACAGGCTCGACGGCGCGAGAAAATTCCGGGCGATCGGCTCGCCGAAGATCGGCAGCCAGTCGAGCAGTTCGGTCGAGGTAGTGGCGACGTATTGCGCCAACTGGTCCCACACCAGCCAGTAGCCGGTAATGCCGGACATGTAGAGAAACCAGATCACCGGCACGCCGGTCAGCCACGAGAACCAGCGGGCGCCGCGATAGCGGTCGCGCGAAAACTCCCGCAACAGATGCAGCGCCATCACCACGACCATCATGTCGGAGGCATAGCGATGGAAACTGCGCATCACGCCGGCGTGCCAGGCATGGCGCGTGGAGTACCATTCGACCGACGCATAGGCATTCTCGACGCCGGTATCGAACAGCATGAACAGGTAGATGCCGCTGACCGCGACGATCCAGAATAGGAAGAAGCCGAGTGCGCCAAGCTGGGCGAGCGGATTGAGCGCCGGCCCGGCGAGACGGTCGAGACCGCGCTCGGCAACGTCGAAGACGCGCCTCACGCCATAGCGCAACGCCGCGATCACGTCTGTCGTCCGAGCAACCGCGGGGAAGCGCTCCGCAATGCTTCCAGCCGGCGGTTGCGCACCCAGCCGCGGACGAACAGGACGCCGGCGATCACCAGCGACAGCCCGCCGATGCCGATGCCGAGCGCAATCGCATAGCTCGTGCGATAGCGGCCCTGGCCGGGATCATAGACGGTGCAGAGAAAACTCAGGCGATCGATCAGCGCCGAAACCGTCAGCGCACGGGTGAAGGTGCCGAACACCGCCTCCTTCAAGGGCTCGATGAACACCGGTAGCGGGAAATCGTCGCCATAGACCTGGCGATAGACCCGGCCTTCGGCGTCGATGATGGTGGTCTGGGCGATGTGATCGAAGCCGCCGGCAACGGCCTGATAGCTGAAGCCCACCTCCTGCATCAGCGCCGACAGCGTCGCCTCGTCGCCGCTGGCAACGTCCCAGCCGGTGGCGGGAATGCCCTGCCGGCGGGCGAACGTCGCCATGTGCTGCGGCGTATCGCGGCGCGCGTCGAAGCCCACGGTCAGCACCGCGAAGCGGTCGGTGCCGAGGTTGCGCCGCGCCTCCTTGACCGCATCGAGAAGATGCTGCGTCGTGGTCGGGCACACGGTGCTGCAACTCGTGTAAACGAGGCTGACGACCAGCGGCCGGCCGCGATAGTCGGCAAGCGCGATGAGGCGCCCCTTCGGATCGATCAGGGTATGATCGCCAAGCTCAGTGCCGATCGCCGCTTCGCTTCTCGCCAGCACGCTTTTCGGATCGAACGGGTTGCCGGCCTGGGTGGCGGCCGCGGGCGTCATCATGGTGGCATCCAGCACCACCGCCAGCGTCAGCAGCGTCAGGTGGATCAGCGAGGCGCCGAAGGTGGCCATCGCCGTGGTGCGGCTCGGCGCGCGGTAAAGCTGCCAGCTTCGCCACACGAAGATCGCGCCGCCCGTCGCGGCGCCGACGCCGTAGATCAGCCCCATGCCGAACCACAGCGGCACCAGCGACAGCACCGTCAGCGCCACCGTGTGCGCAAGGATCGCCGTGGTCCACACCCGCTCGGAGGCAACCACCGGCAACATCGGAAAGCCGGCATTGGCGTAATCGTCGCGACGCGCCGCGGCGAGGCTCCAGAAATGCGGCGGCGTCCACAGGAACATCACCAGCGCCAGCAACACCGGCACGGCCTGCGGCATCGGATCGACCGCCGCGGCAACCGCCGCGGCACCGGCCAGCACGGCGAAGCTGCCGGACAACCCGCCGACGACGATGTTCATCGGCGTGCGGCGCTTCAGCCACACCGTGTAGACGACGCCGTAGGTCAGGCCGCCGAGCAGCACGTAGACGGCGCTGACCGCCCCGCCCGCGACATAAGCCAGCGCCAGCGACGCCACGCCGAGCGCGGCGAAGACCGTGAGCCATCCCTTGCCAGGCGTCAGGTGCCCGCTCGCGAACGGCCGCTTCTCGGTGCGCCGCATGCGGCGGTCGAGGTCGCGCTCGTAATAATGGTTGAACGCACCGGCCGCGCCGGAAGCCCCGAGCACTGCGAGCGCCAGCGCCAGCACCTCCCACGCTTCCCGGGCCGCACCTTGCGCCGCGGCGGCACCGGCAACGGCGCTGGCGGCGATCGCGATGCCGATCCGCAGCTTGAGCAGCGACACGGTCGTGCTCAGTGCGGCGCGTACGGTCGTACTCTTCACCTCTCCCCGCCGGGGAGAGGTCGGCTGCGCAGCAGCCGGGTGAGGGGTTTCACCGTTATGACGCTTTCGCGCCCCCTCTCCCCAACCCTCTCCCCGGCGGGGAGAGGGAGCACTCTGAGCATGTGGCGGCAGTCCCGACATGATCGCAAATGCCTCAGCGGAACTGCCACAGGTCGGACAGATACTTCCAGTTGACGAAGTAATAGAGCACGAAGGACAGGAAGAAGATCGTCACCAGCACGATGGTGCCGGGCAGCTTGATCGTGCCTTCGCTGCCGTATTTCGACACCACGCGCGCCGCTGAATGCAGCGGGAACGTCATCTTGTGTCCGGGGACGATCTTCTTGCCAAACAGAGCGGTGCCGACCACGATCAGCACATAGAGGATGCCACCGAGCGCCGCGAGAATGGCGCTGATGCCGTTCAGCCCCATCATCAGGAACGCGCCGGGCGAGTGCTGGAAGCCGATCACCGCGTCGGTGAAGTTGATGTCCCAGTGCCGCCGCGCCACACCGAGCGTGCCCGCCCCCATCATGAACATCGAGATGCCGGCGGCGCCGATGCCGAACAGGTACGGCTGGATCCGCGCCAGCCCCGGCCAGATGATGTCGCGCTGGAAAATCAGCGGCAGCACCAGATAGGTGCCGGCCATGAAGGCGAGCGTCGTGCCAGCGACCACCGTGCCGTGGAAGTGGCCGGGGACATAGATGGTGTTGTGCATCAGCACGTTGAGCTGCTCGGTGCCGAGCACCACGCCAGAGATGCCGCCGATGAAGCCGAACATCACCAGCGACAGGAACATGCCGGAGAATGCCGGATTGCCCCATGGCGCCTTGCGCAGCCACTCGAACACGCCTCTGTTGAAGCCGTTGCGGCGCTGCGCGGCCTCGATCGAACCGGGCACGGTCAGGCCGTGGATCATCGAGCCGAGCACGGCGAGATACATCATGTAGCTGGTGTTGACGATCTTCCACTCGGCGCTGATGCCGGGCTCGGCCAGCAGATGGTGCGCGGAGGCGAGTTGCAGGAACAGGATGTAGAGGAAGAACGCGCCGCGGCTAACCTTCTCCGACAGCGGCTTGGCCCCCAAGACCAGCGCGCCGATCATGTACCAGACCGAGACGTGCGCCGAGACGTTGATCTGCTGCGAGGAGTGGCCCATCGCCCACCACACCAGCTTGTACATCAACGGATCGATGTCGCGGATCAGGCCCATCGACCACAGCATGGTCGGAATGAGGATGATGGCGCCCGACACCAGCGTGAACACGGCGATGATCGCCGCGGTCAGCGCGCCGAAGGTGACGAGCGGGATCGAGCCTTCATAGGTACGCTCGGCCCTGGCGATCACCAGTGTCGCGAAGAACAGCCCGACACCGATCAGCGCGCCGACGGCGAACAGGATGATGCCGAGATAGAAATGCGGCCGCGCCATCATCGGCGGATAGGAGGTGAACATCACCGTCGATTCGCCCTGCAGCACGGCGATGTTGGTGATGATGGCGCCGACCACCATCAGCACGAAGCCGAGCCAGCCGAGTTTCGGCGCCGCGATGCGCGAATTGAGCAACACCGCGGAGGCGAAATAAAGCACCGCGATCTCGAAGAAGATGATCCAGAACAGCAGCACGTTGGCGCCGTGCGCGGTGAGGATCAGGTAGAACCATTCCGCCGGCAGAAGATGCACGGCCGGCCAGCGCGTCAGCGCCACCAACAGGCCCATCAAGCCACCGACTGCGAGAAACACCACCGCGGCGACCGCGTTGGCGATAATCAGCCGCTGTGCCGCGATATCGACCTTAAGGCCGGTGAACTGGCAGGTGCGGAAATTCGCGACCCGTTCGCGCGTCGCCGCTAAAGCCCCCTCGAACGTAGACATGCTATTTCGTCTCCGCCTTGCTATCGACGACGATGATCTTGCCGGTCATGGTGTGATGACCGATGCCGCAGAACTCGTTGCAGATGATGCCAAACTCGCCGCTCTCGGTCGGCGTCAGGGTAATGACGTGCTCGTAGCCGGGATGAACCTGGATGTTGATGTTGGTCGGCTGCAGCGAGAAGCCGTGCTGCCAATCGACCGACGACAGATGCAGGCGGTAGCTCTGGCCCTTCTCCAATTCCAGCACCGGCCACCACTGCCACAGCCGTCCGAGCAGGTAGACATCGACGCCGGCCGGTGGCCGCACCACCGGCGTGCCGGCTTCGTCGCGCACCTGATACTTCTCGGCGAACGCATCGACCTTGTCCTGATAGGCGCTCGGCGTCACCTTGTAGGCTTCGGTCGCAAGGTTCTGACCGCCGATGAAGTGCCAGGCGATCATGAAGAAGAACATGAACAGACCCCACAGCAGCGCCACGGCGATCCAGATCAGTTCGACGCGCTCGACCGGCTCGTTCCACCAGGCGCGGCGTTCGGGAGAGGTAATGGCCATCGCGTCGCGCTCCTATTTGCCGACCGGAACGTTGGCGATCTCCATCACGCCCCAGACGAGATAGAGGATGGTCGGAATGGTCATGCCGATGAACAAAAGCAGGAACGGGTCGTCGAGCACCCGCTGCATGAACGGCACGGGTTCGTCGTCGGCCGGCTCGCAGGGTGGTTTAACGATCTCGGACATGGTGGCTCCCCTCGCGTCCTACGACAGGAAGCTGCCACCGTTCGCAGATGCCGGCCTTGACTTTGGATAAGTGCCGCGCCGTCCTCCCGCCCTATGGTGGGCCCATGCTGACGGCAGCCTTTCCTTTTTCCTTGCCTGTCCCCTTGCACCGCCTGCTGGCCGGGCTCGCGGTGCTGCTCGGCGCCGGCTTTCTGGTCGCCGACGTGCCGTATCGGCGCGCTGCGGGAAACGACCCGATCACCGTCGTCTATGTCGGCGCCGAGGACTGCGGGCCATGCCGCGCCTGGCGGCGCGACGAGCGGCCTTCATTCATGAAGAGCCGAGAGTTTTCCGGCCTGCGCTATCGCGAAGTGATTGCGACGCAACTGCGCGACCTGCTGGCCGAACCGCAATGGCCGACCGACCTCGCCGACCTTCGCGAGCGGGTCCGGGAGCAGCCGGGGGCGCCACAGTGGTTCGTGCTGCACGAGGGCGAGGTGGTAGCGTGGGAGGCTGGCGCGTCGGCCTGGCGCCGCGCGATCTGGCCGGCGATCCGCGCCCATGCCGGGACACGGCATTTTCCGGACCGGCCGGCGACCGCGGCCCGCTGACACGACCGCCGCTGCCGTCTTCAGGAAAGCAAATGCCACAGCCCGACGGGGCTACAGATGCCGCAGCACGTTCTCGCGAAACGATTCGATGTGGTCGCGCATCGCCGCTTCGGCCGCGCCGGCGTCGCGATGGCTGATCGCCTGGAATATCCGCTGATGCTCGCCGTGAACGCGCGCCTGATGGTCCGACGCTCCAAGCGAAATGAACCACAACCGCAGCGAACGCTCATGGAGCTTGAGCAAGACATCGGCCAGCACGAGGTTGTGCGCCGCCCGCGCAATCAGACGATGAAACTCGCGATCCAGCAGCATCATCTGCTCGATGTTGCCTTGATCGGCGATCTCGTCGGCGTGCAGGAAGGTGTCACGGATCGCCACGATCTCGGAGGCGCTGGCCCGCTCGGCGGCAAGGCGGACCGCAAAAGTCTCGTTGAGCAGCCTGGTCTCGATGATGTCGATCACTTCATCGAGATTGATCGAGCGCACGACGATGCCCTTGCGGGGCTGGACATCGACAAGCTCCTCGACGTGCAGCCGGTCGAACGCCTGATGGACGGGGGTGCGGCCGATCTTCAGGGCGCTGGCGACCGTGCTCTCGCTCAGTTCCTGGCCGGGCTTGAACGCGCAGGTGATAATGCGGTGCTTGATCGCCCGATAGGCCTTCTCCTTCAGGGAATCGGCTGGCTCGACCTCACCCGGCCACACCGCACCATCCGAACCGCTGTGCCCCGTCATTTCCGCCCGTGCTACCCTGCAATTGGAAGCGACACGATATCATAACCGTGCGCGATCTTTCGCCCGAGAATAGAATCCTCGATCTCAAAATCAAAGCGCGGCGCGGGCCGGATCCCGCCGATCGCATCGAACGTGCCGCAGAACATGATCGTGCCTTCCGGCAATTCCTTGCCGCCGGTAAAGCGGCCGATCAGGTCGCGCGGCCCGAGCATTTCGACGAGGCGGCCTTCCTGATAGAGGATTTTCTTCCCGCCGACCGTGATGAACGAGCGCAGCGTCAGGCTGTCCCAGTGCGCCTCCACCTCCTCGACCGGCCAGAACGTCGAGGCGATAGGCTTGTCGCAAAGCTGCTTGGACACCGTCACGCCGTAGGTCTCGACCTCGCGGTCGGTGTGGTCGGACCCGGCACCGACCCAGAGCCTGCCGTTGTGCTGCAGCAGCACGTACTCCACCTCGCCGCTCGACGCAGTGCCGACCGCCTCGATCTGCCCGGCGGTCGTCAGCCGGCTATAGCTCACGCGGTAGAATATCGGCGTCGCCGCCGGGCGCTTGACGCCCAACGCCTCCAGTTCGACGATGTGCTTTTCCAGCGCAACCGGGTCGCGGCCCGTCCAGCCCGCAACGATGCAGGCACCGAGGTTGACCGTGACGGCCCGCGTGCCGTGACGATCGACGAACGAAATATTGAGCACCTGACCTGACATTCCTTTTCCCACTGGCAACCGAACCTAGCCCAGCTCCGCGGCGCGCCGCAGGCTTGAGATCATCGAAACCCGCTCCAGGTAGCGCCGTCGTTCCTCATGATCGCCTGCGATCCGCCGCAGACGATCGCGAAACTCCGCCTGCGCCTCGTCCGTCGCGGCTTCGAGATCGCGCTTGTTCTGGATGGTCTGCGTCTGCACGCTTTCGACCGTGACCTGCCGCCGCTGCAGATCGTAGCGATCCAGTTCCGCTTCGGCACATTCGCCGTGGATGACCGCCGCCAGCTTTGCCGACAGGTTGATGGCGTCGTGGATGCCGCCGTTCATCCCCATGCCGCCGAGCGGATTGTTGATATGCGCGGCATCGCCCGCAAGAAACGCACGGCCGACACGAAAGCGCTGGGCGACGCGCTGATGCACGCGATAGAGTGTCGCGTGTACGACTTCGAACTCGGAAACGCCGGGCACGACACGCGCCAACTGGGCCTGCCCGAACGCGCGGCTCGTGGCGACCTCGTCGCTGACATCCTGCGCCACGGGAAACATCACCCGCCACATCCCTGGTATGCGCAGCAGAAAGTGCCAGCATGCGGGGTCGGCGACGTAGTTGACCGAAACGAGTCCTTCCATCACCGCGTCGAAATCGAACGGCGTGCTCAGCACCAGGAAGCGCTCGGGCCAGGTGAATCCCTCGAACGTGACGTCAAGCGCGTGGCGCACCTCGCTCCGCGCGCCGTCGGCCCCGATCAGCCATGCCCCCCGCCGCGCATCGCTCGTCCCGTTGGCCTCGACCTGGATGCTGACGCCGGTGTCGTCCTGCTCGACGCCCCGGACCTGAACGCCGAACTCGATGTCGAAGTTGCTGCTGCGGCTCAATCGGTCGAGCAGGATGCGGGTCAGCTTGAACTGCTCGCACTGCACCCGATAGGGATGCGCCGTCTGGTCCGAGATCTCGCCGAAGTCGAACTCTGCGATCACCCCGGCCTTCGAGCGGTATTGCAGCCTCGGCGCCTTCAATCCCTGATCGATGAGAGGCGCGGCCACGCCCAGTTCGGCCAGCATGTCGAGGGTCGGCGGATGGAACGTCGAAGCGCGCGATTCAGAACTCAGTTCATGGCCGGCTTCGAGAACCGTCACAGGGATATTCCGGCGCACCAGCCCGGCCGCCGCCACCAAGCCCACCGGCCCCGCGCCGGCGATGATCACCCGGTCCTCAGTCATGCACACGATCCATCGTGGCAGCGCGCAAGGGTGCCCGGTCCAGCCATGCGACGACCCTTCCCGCTCCTCTCCGCACAACTGGCCATCGACCTCTCAAGGTGCCTCCCAGCGTGCTCACTATCTGATGTTTCAGATAACAAGATACAGTCCGCCACGTCAATTCATACAGCTATGCAATGCCGCATTGGACAGGTTGAAATTCCTGAACTCAGTTGACGGATATTGATATTTCAGATTACAACTCCATGCCGGGTTTGAGCCCGCGCACCGGCGACGAAGAGGAACGACCGATGCCTGTCAACAAGCTGCATGACGAATTTTATACGCTCGACCTTACGGAAGGATGGGAGGTTCCGACGGGATACCCGACGGGGATCAAGCAGAAGATTCTGTCCGGCGGTCTCGACGAAGCGAACAAGCGGGGAAGCCGCACCCGCCTTCTCAAGTTCGACGCGGGCACCTACACGACGAAACCATTCGTCCACGACTACTGGGAAGAGGTTTTTCTCGTCTCCGGCGATCTCACCGTCGGCAACGACGAGGCCGGCAACGGCGGCACGTCCTACGCGCCATTCACCTACGCCTGCCGGCCGCCGGGCGCGGTGCATGGGCCCTTCAAATCGGAAAAGGGCTGCATGCTGATGGAAATCCACTACTTCGATCCGGTGTAGCCGCGCGGCAGACCGACGGTGGAGCCGATGTCTCCACCGCCCGTCGCACACGATCCTGCAAGCCCGCGTTCCCTCGATCATAGGAACGCCGGCGGCGGCTCGAAGCCGCGATAGTCGCGCTCAAGCAAGCGCGCGAAGGCGATGCAGGTCAGATCGGCGTATTGCGGCCCTATGATCTGGACGCCGACCGGCAGGTTCTCGCCGGTGCGCGCAATCGGCGCAACCGTCGCCGGCAGAAACAGCATCGCCGCCATGGCCGCCCAGAACATCTGGGTGGTCGAGGGCTGGTCCTTGCCGTTGACCTCGACCATCCGCTCCCAGCGCTCGCCCTGATGATTGTGACGCATTGCCGGCGTCGCCGCCGCCGGGCACAGCAGCAGATCGAACCGCTGGAACAGCCGGTCCCATTCGCACCGCATCTGGTGCCGGAGATTGTCCCACTTCAGCCATTCAACGTGGCTCAGGGTGTTGCCCCGCGCCTGCCATGCAAAGTAATCGGAGCGCCCTTCGCTCGCCTGCCGCGCCGCTGACAATCGCTCGAACGCCTCGGGCGCGATGCGCCGGCTCGTCGCCGAGCGCAGCAGCATGACGTAGGTTTCGTGCAGCAGCGCGTGATCGATGCCGAGATCACCGCGGTCCACGCGCGCACCCTGCGCCTCAAGCCAGCCTGCCAGCTTGTCGATCTCGTTCTGAACCGAGGCATCGACATCGGCGGCGGGCGAGGTCAGCATGACGCCGACGCGGAAGTCGGACAGGCGCCGCTGCGCCGGTGCCGGGAGCCGCAGGCTCGTGGCCCGGCCATCGATCGCATCGGGACCGGCGATGATCTCTAGGATCAGGCGAAGGTCCTCGGCGGAGCGTGCCAGCGGGCCGGCGACCGCCATGTCGCCATGGGAATAAGTGCCCGGCAACGCATGGCCGTCGCGCGGCACCAGGCCGAACGTCGGCTTGTGGCCGTACACGCCGCAGTAATGCGCCGGCCCGCGGATCGAGCCGCCGATGTCGCTGCCGACCTCGAGCGGTGTCAGCCCCGCCGCCAGGGCTGCGGCCGCGCCGCCCGACGAACCGCCGGGGCTGCGCTCCACATTCCACGGATTGTTGGTGACGCCGTAAACCGGGTTGAACGTTTGCCAGTCCGCAAGGTTGACCGGCACGTTGGTCTTGGCGAAGACCACCGCGCCCGCCGCCTCGAGCCTTTCGACCACCGTGGCCGGAGAGGCCGCCACGTTGCCGCGAAACTCGGACAACCCCCAGGTGGTCGGCAGGCCCGGCACATCGAACGATTCCTTGATCGTCATCGGGATGCCGTGCAGCGGCCCCAGTTCGTCGGCCGCAGCCCTGGCGGCTTGAGCATCACGCTGCCGGCACAGCGCGCGCGCCGCATCCATTCTGTCGGCGATAATCGCGTTGAGCCGCGGATTGAACCGCGCGACGCGCGATGCAAAAAAATCCAGCAGTTCGACGCTGCCGATCTTTTTCGCTTTGACCAGTTCGGCAAGCCGCGAGGCTGTGGCAAAGGCTAGATCGTCGTCCATCGCCAGACCTGTCCTCAATTCATCGCGCGGCCCGATAGCGCCGCATTGCCTTTCGGAGCAGGCCCCGTCAGGCGGCCTCAAAGAACCGAACGATCTCCGGTCCAACCGCGTCGATCGCGCTTCCCATGCCGAGCACATAGGACACGTGGTTGTGCCTGTTCAGCCACAGCAGCGGCGGACATTTTCCGTCCCGCGCATAGACGGCGCCGGCAAGCTCAAGCGTCGGCATGCCGAGGAACGACGGATCGTATTCGGCAACGAGCAGAAGCAGGGGAAGCCTGCTCGCGCCGACGTGCGTCAACGGCGATCGCTTCGCGTAGGTGCTGGCGTCATCGGAAAAATACTTGGTGATCCCCGACTCGGGATCGGTCGGCTCGATCCTGTAGATGCCGCTCGCCAGCACTGCCGCTTTCACCGCGGAGACGTTGCGGGGGCGCAGGTCCGGATCGAACAATGCACCGGCCACATGCGTGGCGCCGGCGGACTGGCCGAACACGAACGTCCGCGCAGGGTCGCCGCCATATCGCGCCGCGTTCGCCACCGCCCAATCGACCATCGCCGAGACGTCCTGCGCACCGGACGGCCACTGCACGGCGGGCGCAAGGCGATAGTTTCCAATCAGGGTCAGATATCCCTGACGCGCAAAATATTCGCCGAGCCTGCGATAGGTCGCCTTGTCGCCGCCGACGAACCCGCCGCCTGGCACGTAAACGAGCACCGGCCGTCCCGTGCCACCCGGAGAGTAGACGTCGATCTCGTGGCGGGGGTCCGGCCCGTACGACACGCTTTCGACAAACCGTCGCGCATCGCCGGCGTCGTCCGGCAGCGTCTCGATCACCGCCCGCGTCGCGGCCATCACGTCGCCGTCGAATCTCGCGCCGAGCGCGGCGATTTTCGCAAAAACCTCCTCGCGGAGCGGGTGCGCCGTCATTGTCACGCCTCGCGTTTGGCGGGCGCGACCGCGCCCCGGGGCCGGAAGATATAGTCGTTGGGATTGAGGGCCCAGGTCAGCTTCCAGTAATCGACCAGCCGCCACGGCGACAGCGCCGCGACACGTCCCTTGTCGTTCTTGTACCAGCTCTTCACGTTCTTATGCGCCCACACCATGCGGCTGTGCGCCTCGTCAACCTGGCGGTTGTACTCGTCGTGCGGTGCGTCGCGGCACTCCATGGTCGCATGGTTCTTTTCGATCATTTCGCGCAGGCACTGCATGACGTAGCGGACCTGGCACTCGACGATGAAGAAGAAGCTGCCGCCGTGCGACAACCCGGTGTTGGGACCGGCCAGCATGAACATGTTCGGAAATTTTGGCGCCGTGATGCCGAGATAGGCGCGCGGATCGTCGTCGTTCCACACTTTGCGGATGTCGGCGCCGCCGCGACCGCGGATCGTCATCGGCCACAACGGCCTCGTCGCCAGAAAACCCGTCGCAAGCACGATGACATCGACCGGATGGCGCTGGCCCGCGCCGTCGATCACGGCATCCGGCGTGATCTCCTTGACGCTTTCGGAGATCAGATCGACGTTGCTGCGCTTGAGCATCTTGTACCAGTTGTTGTCGCGCAGCATGCGCTTGCCGTAGGGCGGGAAATTCGGCGTCACCCGCTCGATCAGGTCCGGCCGATCGCTCAGTTCCGAGTTGATGTAATCGAGCAACCGCTGGCGGAAGGCATGACTCTCGGCATTGAGGGAAATTTCCGGCGTCGGCCACTCGGGATCCACCTGCAGCATGCGATGGAGCACGTCGCCGGATGCCCAGAACAACAGGAAGCGGTACCACTTCGCGAAGAACGGAATGTTCTGCAGCGCCCACTTCATCCCCTCGGTGACTTCGAGGTGATAGTTGGGATGCGATACGGCCCAGTGTGGCGAGCGCTGGAACACCAGCAGCCGCTCGACCGAACCGGCAATCGTCGGCCCGATCTGCATGCTCGAAGCGCCGGTACCGACCAGCGCGACGCGGCGGCCCTCCAGCTTGACGCTGTGATCCCACTGCGCCGAATGGAACATCGGACCGGCAAACGACGCGATCCCCGGAATATCGGGGATGGCAGGCCGGTTGAGCACGCCGGTCGCCGTGACCAGGATGGGCGCGTCGACGGACCGCACGTTGCCATCCCGATCCTTCAGCTTGACGGTCCAGCGCTGTCGGTCCTCGTCGAACTCGGCCTCGGTCATCTCGACGCCGAACTCGATGTTGCGGCGGACATCGTACTTGTCGGCGCAGTGCTCAAGATAGGTCCACAATTCGTCGCGCCTGGCGAAGTGCCGCGACCAGTCGTGCTTGGGCTCGAACGAGAACGAATAGAAGTGGTTGGGAATGTCCACCGCAGCGCCGGGATAGGAATTTTCGTACCAGGTGCCGCCGACGGTGTCGTTCTTCTCGTAGATCGTGAAAGGAATCTCAAGCTCGCTGAGCTTGATTGCCATGCACAGGCCGGACACGCCGGCGCCGATGATGACGACATGAAAATCCTTCACGTCGGGACGAACGGGACGCCTCCAGGTGACGTTGCGCGGATCGGAGGCCGAGGATTCGGAGGTCATCTCCTCCAGAAACATCGCCGCATAGTCGTCGGACAGCATCTCGCCGATACCGGCGCTCATGATCTTGCCGAACTCGGTGCGCGACGGCACCTGCGGCGGAGGCAGCCGCCCCGCGGCGCAGTCTTTCAGGGTCTGGATCAGTCTTGCACGGATCTCGACGCGCAGCGGCTCCGGAATGCTTTCCATGAAGCTCCAGCCGCCGGTCACATAGGGCGCCGCCTCGCTCAATAAATCCGTTTCACCGGAAAGTTGCGCATGCACCAGAAGCTGAGGCACGATGTCGGCGCTTTCAAGCGCCCTGGTCAGGGCCTGCTCGTCCGATACCGCTTTTGCGAAACGCTCAAGCTGCGAGTCCGCGTCATCATGCGGCGCCGGTTGAAGCCGTAAGACGGATGCGTCCTTGCTCATCGTACTGGACCTTTCATCGGATCAGGACCGACTCCCTGCACGGAGCCGCGAACGGCAATCCGCGGGTTAGCCAAGGTATTTGTCCTTGATGCTCTCATCGTTCAGGAACGCCTTGCTGTCGCCGTGCTGGGTGATCTCGCCGCCCTCCATCAGATAGGCGTGGCTTGAGATCTCGAGCGCGCGCAAGGCATTCTGCTCCACCAGCAGGATCGACATGCCCTCATTGACCATTCTTTCGATCGCGCGGAATATCTCCTCGACGATCATCGGAGCGATCCCGAGCGACGGCTCGTCCAACATGATCATCGACGGCTTCGACATCAGCCCGCGCGCGATCGCCAGCATCTGCTGCTCGCCGCCGGACAGCGTGCCGACACGCTGGCCGAAGCGTTCGCGCAGGCGCGGAAACATCTCCAGCACCCGCTCCAGGCTTTCGTCGTTCGTCGCGCGATCATGAATGAATCCGCCAAGCCGCAGATTCTCGGCGACCGTCATGTCTGGAAACAGCTCGCGGCGTTCGGGGACCAGCGCCAGGCCGAGCCGCAGGATCGCCGGCGTCGACAGGTTCTCAATCGCAGTGCCGCGAAACCGGATGGTGCCGCGCTGCTTCTTGATCAGCCCGGCGATTGCCAGCAGCGTCGTGGTCTTTCCGGCACCGTTCGCGCCCAACAGCGCGATCACGGAGCGGTCGGGAACGACGATGCTGACGTTGTTGGTCACCGCCACATCGCCATAGCCGCACGAGATGCCCTCGACCTCAAGCATGGCCGCTCGCTCCACCGAGATAGGCCGCGATCACGTCGGGATTGCTCTTGATCTCGTTCACCGTTCCCGTCGCGACATGCCGGCCGAAGTTGAGCACCGTGACGCGGTTGGAAATCGCCATCACCACCTTCATGACGTGATCGACCAGCAGGATCGCGAGGCCGTGCTGGTCGCGCAGATCTTCGAGAATTCCGTTCAACTCTATGATCTCATGGTGCCGCAGCCCCGCCGCCGGCTCGTCGAGCAGGAGCAGTTTCGGGCGCGTCGCCAGCGCGCGGGCGATTTCGAGACGGCGCCGCAACCCGAATGGCAGCGTGCCGGCCTTCTGTTCGGCGAATTTTTCGATTCTGAGCTTCTTCAGCAGTTCCAGCGCCTCGTGCCGCGCCGCGTCCTCCTTGCGGCGCCAGCTCGGCAGACCCAGCAACCGGCTGGCGATACCGTAGCCATATTCGTGATCGAGCCCGACCATCACGTTCTCGACCGCGGTGAAGTCCGTGAACAGCTCGGTGTTCTGGAACGTCCGCGCCAGCCCACGGCGGGCGATCAGGTGGGTCGGCTGACCGGACACCGGCTCGCTCTGGAAGATGCAGTCACCTTCCGTGGGCCGGTAAAGCCCCATCACGACGTTGATGATCGTCGACTTGCCGGCGCCGTTCGGACCGATCAGGGCATGGATCTCGCCGGCCTGCACGTCGAGCGAGACGTCGTTGACCGCGACCAGGCCGCCGAAGCGCACGACCACATTTCTCAGCTCAAGCATTCTTTCGTCCATGACGCGACGCCATCCAGCCGGACAGCCGGCCGCCAGCGGAGAAGATGGACACAAGTCCGTCCGGCATCACCACGATCATCACCGTGACGAAGAAGAACAGGATGAACGCCATGTAATGCTCGAGCCCGGACAGGAACCCGGGGACGAATACGAAGATCGCCGCGCCGATGATGGCGCCGTGCACGCTGCGCATGCCGCCGACCACCATGATGGCGATGTAGAAGACCGCGGTGACGATGGTGAACTGCTGCGGATCGAGATAGGTCAACTGGAGCGCCTGGAAGCCGCCCGCGAAACCGCCGGCGACAGCGCTGGTCGCCAGCGCCATGGTGCGCAGCGAGCGGCGGTCGGCGCCGAGCGAAACGGCGGCGATATCGCTCTGCCGCAGCGCCCTCAGCATGCGCCCGTAGCGCGAATGAATGAGGCGGTCGATCGACCACAGCGTGATGGCGGAGGCCGTCACGGCCATCACGTAGATCGCCATCGGCGAATCCAGGGTGACCCCGAACAGCGTGACCGACGGAACCGCAAGCCCGACGGCGCCGCCGGTGATGTCGAGATTGATGATCGTGTAGTGCACGATGCCCATGAAGGCCAGCGTCACCAGTGCCAGATAGTGCCCGTCGAGACGGAGGCAGAGGAACCCGAGCAGCCAGCCGACCACGCCGGCAATTGCCGCCGCGACCGGAATGCCGATCAGCAACGGAATGCCAAGGTGCATCTGGAGAAGCACGGCGCCATAGCTGCCGATCGCAACGAAGGCCGACTGGGCAATCGAAATCAGGCCGGCGACGCCGCTGAGGAAGGTCAGCCCCGACACGATGGCGGCGGTCGTCGCGACGATGCCGATATTATAGAGCAGGTACTGGCCGGCCAGGAACGGCGCGAGAGCCGCGATGGCCAGCCACAACACCCAGGCCAGATTCCCCCACATCGTCAGACCTTCCTGGCCGTAGCGCGGTTGAAAAGGCCCGATGGCAGAAGAATGATGACCGCAACGAGCACGGCGTAGCTGACAATGTCCTTCATGGCGCTCGATACATAGTAGCCGGACAACGCCTCGATGATGCCAAGCAAAATGCCTCCGACAACGGCGCCGGGCAGGCTGGCGAACCCTCCGAGGACGGCGGCGGCAAATCCCTTGATGGCGATCAGCCCGATATCCGGCGTCAACGACGTCAATGGCGCGATGACGATGCCGGCAATGGCCGCGAGCATCGATGACAACACCCAGATGCTGGTCGTCGTTGCGCCGGCAGGAATGCCAACGATGAGGGCGCCGGTCGGATTGGCGCACGCGGCCAGGATGGCCTGCCCGTATTTGGTGAATTCAAAGAAGGCATACAGGCAGAGCATCACGACGATCGCCGTTCCGAGGATCGCGAGATCCGACGGGACGATCGAAATACCTGCAATGCGATAGGGAGACGTCGAAAGAAGAAACGGAACGGGCCACGGATTCGGCCCCATAAAGGCACGGATTCCTTCGCGCAACGCCGCACCAATGGCAATCGTTGCAACAATTGGAATCAACACCGGGCGATTGCGCAGCGGCGTCATCACCAGATACTGGATCGCAAGCCCGATCAGACCACTGACGATGACCGCGACGAGAATCGCCGGCGGCAACGAAAGCCCGAGAAACTGCTGGGCAAAAACAAGAATGTAGACTCCGGCCATCAATTGATCGCCGAAGCCAAAATTGACGACGCCGGTCCCGTTGTGAATGAGGACAAGCCCGACAGCGATCAGCGCATACACGCTGCCCGCTATCGCGCCACTCAGCATCAACTGAATAAATGTAGATACCATCTGATTGGGATACTTGAGGTCCGCCCGATCAAATCGCCGAGTAGGCCTTCGGAAGCACTATCCGGCTCAGATCGTCCTTGATTTCAAGAACGTACCCGGAGCGGTTGCCCTCGCGGCGATCGGGGCCAAACGTGGTTGCGCTCGCAATGCCGGTCTCGAAGTCCTTAAGCCCCTCAAGCGAACTGATCAGCTTCTCGCGGGTAAGATCGCGCCCTGCCCGCTTCAAACCCTCGATCAGGGTCTTCGCGCCATGATAGGCCAATTGATCGGTCGCCTCGGGCCGGGTCTGACGCGCAAGCTCGGGGAACCGCGCCTCGAACGCCTTTCTGAACTTGACGATCTCGGCGTCGTCGCCCTCCGGCAGATATTTCGTCGTCGTCATGGAGCGGGTGCCCGCGGCCTCCTTGCCGACGGTCGCGGCATAGGTGCGGCTCGCAGTCGCCGTCGAACCGACGATCTGGACAGGCAGGCCGAGCTGCTTGGCCTGCCGCATCACGATCGCGGACGGCGCCGGGTAGCCGTAGACCACCATGACATCGGCATCGGACTCGCGAATGCGCAAAAGCTGCGAGGTAAAATCGGTGTCGGAGGCATTGAACTGCTCTTCCGAAATCTTGACGTTGCCGATCTCCTTCAGCCGGTTGCCGACATTGGTCGCGCCGTTCTTGCCGTACTCGTCGGACTGACGCATGAGCGCAATGCTGCGCTTTTTGGAAATGCTTGCGACATAGTCGGCGATAATCCTGCCCTGGTCCGCATCGTTCAGGGTACCGGACCGGAAGATGTTCTTTACGGGAGGATTGGTGATGAGCGGCGACGAGAACGTCGGAACGAAGATCGGGACGCCGCTGGACGCCATGGTCTTGAGCAGCGGCACACCGACCGCGCTCGAGGTCGGACCGAAGATGGCGAACACCTTCTCCTGATCCACCAGGCGCTTGAAGCCGGCAATGCCCTTGGGCGCCGAGCTTTCGCTATCGACCGAGATCCACTCGAGCTTACGTCCGTTGATCCCGCCGGCGGCGTTGATCTCTTCGAACGCCAGAGTTCCGCCGGCAAGGTTGCCCGACCCCCAATGGGCTGCGTGCCCTGTCAGATCGCCCAGAATGCCGATCTTGATCTTGTCGTCGGTCACGCCGGTCGCGTCGGCTGCGTAAGCGGATTTAGTGGCCACCAGCACCATCGCACCGCCGGCGACTTTGAGAATCTCTCTGCGTGTAACCACTGCCCTCATCCTCCAAGATTAGCCGAGAGTTCCATTGGCAATATCTGATATTTCACTAAAGGGATTCGCGAGTCAAGGCAGCCATCGTAGAAAAGTCGTATTGAACGTGTCGATGGAGCGACGGGTGCCATCACCACGTCACACGCTGCGGCTTCCTTGAGCGGAACGGACGGCAAACGATCGATGCTCACCTGATCACCTTGGAAATGCCGGCGGATAAAGGCTATCCTGACGATCCGCCTGATCGACCACGGGGCTTCTGGCGCGAAGAATCGCGCTAGTTCCCGCTGCTGTCCTGCCCGGTGCCGAAAGGCGGGACGAGGCGCATCTTGCAGGAAGGCTGGCCCTGCCCGGCCACTGCCTGGAAACATTCCTTCTATCTGATACATCAGATGGGAGGCCCCGGCCGGGGACTGCGTCGCAGCCCCATCGCGCGGGATTCGGGCTTCGCTTTGAGGCGCGCAAGGCCGTCATCCCGATCAAACAGAGCGACCGGTGTCGGAAGCGATTATCGCGCGGTGACGGCAGGCAATAAATCTATCCCGCGCCACGCATCATGGAAAAGAAATACATCCTCATTGCGGCGATGACAGCGCATCTCTTCTTAATGTCGTGAAACCGGCAGCGCAGGCTTGCGCAAACCCACGTCATGCACAACAACGATACCAATGAGCCGCGTCGCGGCAGGCGTTCGACGCTCCGCACCACTTCGATTCGAGTCGCCCGCATCTGCATCGTCATCGACAAGCGCGACTCCGTCGCACGGCAGGTACGACGATAAAAAATCGTTAAGGTGACGTCGATGCACACGCACACCATCGCCGCGACAACAACAGCCCCCGCAACGCGCATGCGCACAGTAACGAGCGTCGAAATCGAACCTATGGCAGCCAGTCCTCGTCTTCAGCCGCCGGTTTCTTCGGTGCTCAAGCTCATCGGCCAGACCCCGATCGTCGAACTGTCGAAGTTCGACACCGGGCCGTGCAAGCTTTTCGTCAAGCTCGAAAGCCAGAACCCGGGCGGCTCGATCAAGGATCGCGTCGCGCTGTCGATGATTGCCGATGCCGAGCGCCGCGGCGTGCTTCCGCCGGGCGGCACCATCGTCGAAGCGACCGCCGGCAACACCGGGCTCGGGCTGGCGCAGGTCGGCATATCCAAGGGTTATCGCATCGTGCTGGTGGTGCCCGACAAGATGTCGCGCGAGAAGGTGCAGCATCTGCGTGCGCTCGGCGCCGAGGTGCGTCTCACGCGCTCCGATGTCGGCAAGGGCCACCCGGATTACTATCAGGATATGGCCGAGCGGATCGCCGCCGAGCAAACCGGCGCCTTCTATGTCAACCAATTCGCCAACCCGGCCAATCCCGCCGCGCACGAGACCACGACAGGGCCGGAAATCTGGCAGCAGCTCAACGGTGATGTCGATGCCGTCGTGGTCGGCGTCGGCTCCGGCGGTACGCTGACCGGCCTCGGCCGCTTTTTCGCCGGTGTGTCGCCGAAGACCGAAATGGTACTGGCCGATCCGGTCGGCTCCGTGCTTGCACCCTTCATCGAGACCGGCCGGCTGATCGAGGCCGGAGCCTGGACGGTCGAAGGCATCGGCGAGGACTTCATCCCGCCCAATGCCGATCTGTCGCTGGTGAAGAAAGCCTACTCCATCTCCGACCGGCAGAGCATGGCGACCGCGCGCGACCTGCTTGCCAACGAGGGCATTCTCGCCGGCTCGTCCTCGGGCACGCTGCTTGCGGCGGCGTTGCGCTACTGCCGCGAGCAGACAACGCCGAAGCGCGTGCTGACCCTCGTCTGCGATTCGGGAAACAAGTATCTCTCAAAAGTGTTCGACGATTTCTGGCTCGCCGAGCAGGGGCTTGCGGAGCGCCGGCAGCAGGGCGACCTGCGCGATCTCGTTGCGCGTTCCCATCGCGAGGGTGGCACCGTCTGGGTCCGGCCGGAGGATAGCCTGCTCAATGCCTACGGCAGCATGCGCCGCGCTGACGTCTCCCAGCTTCCCGTGCTCGAAAACGGCTGTCTTGTCGGCATCATCGACGAGGGTGACATCCTGGCCAAGGTCGATGGCCCCTACGAGAGCCGCCGCGACCGCTTCAACGCGACCGTTCGCACCGCCATGACCACCGACCTGCACACATTGCAGGCCAGCCAGACACTCGATGCCCTGCTGCCGGTGTTCGACCGCAACGAAGTCGCCATCGTCTTCGACGGCGACGAATTCATCGGGCTCATCACCCGCGTAGACCTGATCAATCACCTAAGGCGATCCAGCAAATGACGACGAGCGGACACAATCGGCTGGCGTTCTCGACCCGCGCCATTCACGGCGGGCAGAGCCACGACCCCACCACCGGCGCGGTGATGGTGCCGATCTATGCCACCTCGACCTATGCGCAGCAGAGTCCCGGCGTACACAAGGGCTTTGAATACGCCCGCAGCCAGAACCCGACCCGCTTTGCGTTCGAGCGCGCGGTGGCCGACCTCGAAAGCGGCACCGCGGCCTTCGCTTTCGCCTCCGGGCTGGCGGCGATTTCGACCGTGTTCGATCTCCTCGACGCAGGCTCCCACATCGTCGCAACGGACGACATCTATGGCGGGACGTTCCGGCTGATCGATAAGGTGCGCCGGCGCTCGGCCGGACTGAAAGTGAACTTCGTCGATTTCACCGACCTCACGGCTGTCGAGGCAGCCATCCGGCCCGAGACGAAGCTCCTGTGGATCGAGACGCTGACCAACCCGCTTCTCAAGGTAACAGACCTTAACGGGATTGCGGCGCTCGCGAAGAAAAAGGGTCTCGTCACGGTCGCCGACAACACCTTCTGCAGCCCCTCCCTCCTGCGGCCGCTGGAATTCGGCATCGACATCGTCGTTCACTCGACCACAAAATACCTGAACGGCCACTCCGACATGGTCGGCGGAGTCGCCGTGGTACGCGAGGATGGCGAATTGCGCGACCGGCTGAAATTCCTTCAGAACGCCGCAGGCGCGATATCGGGGCCGTTCGAGAGCTTTCTGGCGCTGCGTGGCATCAAAACGCTGGCGCTCAGGATGGATAGGCACTCGCAGAACGGGCTGAAGATCGCGCGCTGGCTGGAAGCGCGACCGGATGTGCGGCGCGTGATCTATCCGGGCCTCGAAAGCCACCCCCAGCACGAGATCGCCAAGCGTCAGATGCACGCCTTCGGCGGCATGCTCTCGTTCGAACTCGACCGCGATCTTGCAGGTACGAAACGCTTTCTCGAGCGCACCCGCCTGTTCACGCTCGCCGAAAGCCTCGGCGGCGTTGAAAGCCTGATCGAGCATCCAGCCTTGATGACGCACGGCTCGATCCCGCCCGAGCAGCGGGCCGCGATCGGCATCTCCGACTCGTTCGTGCGGCTTTCGGCCGGCATCGAGGACGGTGACGACCTCATTGCCGACCTGGCACAGGCGCTGGCAGGGTGAATGGGTGACGTCGAAAGGCGCGCCTCACGCATCCGTCAGACCGGCTTGCTTGCTGAGATAACCGGCCAGATGAGCGCTCAACTCGCGCGCATCGTCGCCGGCGCCGTCGATCAGCGTGGATTTCCGCCGGCGCAGGAACTGAAGTCCCATCAGATAGACGCCGGGGGTAGCGACGACGCCGCCATCGTGGCGCGGTAGCCCTTTGCGGTCGAAAACAGGCAGCTTGAGCCAGGAATAATCAGGTCGATATCCCGTGGCCCAGATCACCCTCCTGATCCCCTCGGCCGCAAGATCGATACCAAGCGTCGGCGCCTCCTCGATGCGGGTCGGCGGCGGACGATCGGGCGGTACGACCGTATCGTCGAGGCCGTTCGTATGCGCCCATTCATCGATGCGGCCGAGCAAGCGGCCCATCTTGAGGTCGGACAGCGCACACATGTTCCGCAGCGATCCCGAAAACTGCACCTTGCCGCCGTCGGTAACGCCGGCAACACGGCCGGCCAGCCGCACACCGATGTCCGAGAGCGCGTTGAGATCAAGCGTCGAGCGGTCAGGTGTGCCGACCAGTTGTAACGACGGCACCCGCCGCGCGCGCAATGTCGTCGACCTCGTCGTAGCGCTCGTCCTGAAAGCCGATGACGTCCATCCACCATTCGATATCCTTGCCGCGATAACAGCGCGGGACACGGATATGCTCGCCAACTTCGACCCTGCGGCTGAGATAGCTGTTGTGGTTGCGGCTGGCGCTAAGCCACATGCCCGACACTGGACGAGAGCCTACAGGCACGCCACCGGCTGCGATCCGGCGGCACCGCGGGTATAGCCATCGACAAGCGTGCCGGGGAGATCGAGGTCGCCGAGCCGGGCGAGCGCCTCGACCGGCGCCAGGTCTCCCGCGAGCAACGCACGATAAATGCGCGCCACCGCAACCATGTCGCAGGTGTGCGGCGACAGCCGCAGGCGACGGATGCGCTGCGCGTCCAGGTCCGCGGGAGAAAACAGCACCGCCTGCACCTGCGCCGACAACGTCTGCACTCCATTCATGGCGAGGAACGCCTGATCGTTGAGCGTCTCGACCACCAGCCCGTCGGGGTCCTGCTCGCAGGTGAACTGGCAGGAGTCCTTGTGCAAGCCGTGCAGCCGGGCATGGTAGCAGCGCCCGGACAGCGCCAGCGGCAACCGGCCGAAGGCGAACACCTCGAACTCTGTGTCCGGGCATGCCGCGGCAATGGCACCGATGGTCGCCAGCGGCAGTTCGACCGGCGGACAGATGGTAGAGGCGCCGCGACGGATGAGAAACTGCGCCGTCGCCTCGTTGTAAACGTTGAGGAACGGTCCCGCTACGAACGGCCCGCCGGCACGGGCCGGCAACGCGGTGACGTCGTTGATCTCCACCAGATGGCCGTCGGCGCAAAATTCCTCGACGGCGCGGCGCTCGCGCGACAGCGCCGGCATCGCCAGCGTCGACAGCACCACCTCCTTGCCGCCACGCTCCAGACGTTCGATCACCTCGGGCCACACCGGATCGGAAAACGGCATGCGCTTGCCGCAGACAACTTCGCCGACATGAACGCGCTCGACCGGCGCCTCGTCGGCGATGCGATAGTAAAAATCCCGCAGCCGGTCGGGCGGCCAGTGGAAGAACGTCGGTCCGAGCGTCAGCGCAATCGACACGCCGGTTATCTCCAGGTTTTTCTCATCGCCGGGTCTTCTCTCATCACCAAGTCCTTCTCATCGCCAAGTCTTGCGGTAGGCGCCGGTGGTCTGCCGGCCACCCTCCGACAGGCTGGCGAGAATGCCTTCGATCTCGACCGGGTCGCGGCCTTGCTCGGCCGCATCGACCGCGCGGCGGAAAGCGCGCACCACCTCGGAGACATAACCCTTGCCGCGCTGGCGCCCCTCGATCTTCAGCGCGGTAATGCCTGCCTCCTTCAGCGCGACGATCATGGTGCCAGCATTGAGGCTGACCGGATCCTCGAACAGGTATCCGGTCTTGCCGCCGGCCTTGAACTGACCTTTGCAGAGCGTCGGATAGCCGGCCGGCATGCCGGGCTCATAGCGGTCGATGGTGAAACCGGAGAGGCGCGCCGTGGTCGCGTCGCCACCCTCTTCGTAGCTTACCGCCTCGGGCGGCGAGCAGACGCCATTGAGATTCGGCGAGCGTCCGGTGGCATAGGACGACAGGTGGCAGCGGCCCTCCATCATCACGCACAGTCCGCCGAACACGAACGCTTCGGTCTCGACCGCGATGGCGCGGTTGAGCGCCGCGATCTCCTGCACGGACAGCACGCGCGGCAGCACGACGCGGCGCACGGCGAACGCCTCGGTGTAGAAGCCGATCGCCTCGGGCGTCGCAGCCGCCGCCTGCACCGACAGATGCAGCCGCGTTTTCGGGTGGTTCTGTGCCATGTGATCGAGCACGGCGATATCGGCGGCGATCACCGCGTCGGCGCCGCAGGCGACCGCCGTATCCGCCGCCTTCCGCCACGGGTCGGTATCGCCGGCCCGTGCGAATGTATTGATCGCGACCAGCACCTTGCTGCCGTGGTCATGGGCAAAGCGAACGCCCTCCGCCATCTCTTGCGGAGAAAAATTGAGCCCGGGGAAATTCCGCGCATTGGTATCGTCGCTAAATCCGCAGTAGACGGCATCGGCACCGGCTGCGACCGCCGCCCGCAGGGTGGCCGGCGTGCCGGCCGGACAGACCAGTTCCATGCGTCGGCCCGCCGTCATGTCTCAAACTCCCGGCGCGCCGGCGCTGAGGTGGCGACCCGCTGCGCCATGTCGAGCCCGCCCAGGATGCCGGCATCGGCAAACTTGCCGAGAACGCCGGTCAGACCGAGCAGATCGGAGGGGCGAAGTTCCGCATCCTCGATCGCATTGCGAAGCGCAACGACCGCCTCGGTTTTGCCCGTGACCGAGATCGCGCGATGGAAGAACAGCGCATCGCCATCGAGTGCGCCTTCGAGAACGCCGAGCAGCACCAGGATGGGGCCGCGGATCGCCACATCGGATGGCGTCTCCGCGTTGCGAAAGACGACGCGCACCGTCGCGGCGGTGCCGTCCGGCACCACGCAGAACGCAAACGGCAGGTCGGTCGGATCGATCAGGTAGCGCGCGCGGCGATGTTCGCCGAGCCGCTCGAAAACTTGCGGCCGGCGCCGCGCCAGCGAGCGCAGCGACAGGGTCAAAAACGGCCCCAGAGGCAGCCCGGCAAACGGCGGCAGCATCCGCCGGGCAAATGCCGGCAAGCTCATCTCCTCGCCATCGCGCACGGCCGCGTCCCCGCTTGCCCAAACCGGCGGCATCCTACCGCGCGATAACCGGCGGAGTTTGCTCTGGCGCAAAGAGGAACGCCAAAGCCGTGCGCTGCGCGAGGGATCGCCATTCGTCATGCCCGGACTTCATCCGGCATCGCCTCCACCCTTAATCCCTCCCCCGCTTGTGGAGGAGGGAGAGGAGGAATGGCGCTCGCCCCAGCGGGTCATCGCTTCGCCCGGATCGATGCCGGCCCAGCCGATCAGCCGCGCCACAATCTCGCGCACGATGTCCTCGACTGACGTGGGCGCGGCATAGAACGGCGGCACCGGTGGCGCGATCACCGCGCCGAGCCGGGCGAGCCGCAGCATGGCATCGAGATGGCCTTCGTGCAGCGGCGCTTCGCGCGGGGCGACCACCAGCCGCCGCTTTTCCTTCAGCACCACATCGGCTGCGCGCGTCAGCAGGTTGTCGCCGAGGCCATGCGCCATGGCGGCGAGGCTGCGCATCGAGCACGGCACCACGATCATCCCGTCGGTGCGGAACGAGCCGCTGGCGATCGGCGCGGCCAACTCCTGTTCGGAATAGCTATGACTGGCAATGCCGCTCAAGGAGGCGAGGCCGCCGGGGCCGAGTTCGTGGGCGATGGTGATGCGCGCGCCGCGCGACACCACGAGATGGATCTCGACACCGCGGCCGGCCAATTGGCGCAGGGTCTCGCGGGCGAGCACCGCGCCGGACGCACCGGTAACGCCGACGATCAGACGCTTGTGCATGCCGCCTCCGGAAAAAACTCCTGCCAGCGGCTAACAACCTGCTTCTCGATGGCCGCGTCCATGACGATCGTCTCGCCCCAGTCCCGGCTCGTTTCGGCGCCGATCTTGCAGGTGGCATCGATGCCGAGCTTGCCGCCCAGCCCTTCCAGCGGCGAAGCAAAGTCAAGCTGATCGATCGGCGTCCGCTCGGCCACAAGCAGATCGCGCGAGGGGTCCATGCGGGTGGCAAGCGCCCACATCACGTCCGGCCAGGAGCGGATGTCGATGTCGTCATCGACGACGATCAGCATTTTGGTCATGGAGAACTGCGGCAACAACGACCAGAATCCCATCATCACCCGGCGCGCCTGCCCGGCATAGGATTTGGCGATGGCGATCACCGCGATGCGGTAGGAGCACGCCTCGGGCGGCAGCCAGACGTCAATGATCTCCGGAAGCTGCTGGCGCAACAGCGGCTTGAACACGTCGAGCAGCGCCGCTCCGATCACCGACGGCTCGTCGGGCGCGCGCCCGGTGAAGGTCGTGAGGTAATGCGCGCCCTCGCGCAGGCGCATCGCCTTCAGCGTGAATACCGGATAGTGCGCCGGCGCGTTGTAATAGCCGGTATGATCGCCGAACGGCCCCTCGAGTGCCGTTTCCGTCACCGAGACGGTGCCTTCAAGCACAATCTCCGCGCTCGCCGGCGCATGCAGCGCGATGTCCCGGCATGGCGCAAGCCCGACCCGGCGACTACTGACGATGCCGGCCAGCGCCAGTTCCGACACCCCCTCGGGTGCCGGCATCACGGCGGCCAAGAGCAGCGCCGGATCGGCTCCTATCACCACCGCCACCGGCATGTCCGCCTTCTCCGCCTGCCACAAGCGATGATGGGCGGCGCCGCCGCGCATCGGCAGCCAGCGCATGATGGCGCGGTCGCGCCCGATCACCTGCATGCGGTAGACGCCGACATTGTAGGCGGCCGGATCGTCCGTGCCGGGCGGGCGGGTGATGACCAGCGGCCATGTGATCAGAGGGCCGGCGTCGCCGGGCCAGCAGGTCTGCACCGGAAGCTGCGAGAAATCTGCCGCGCCATCGCGCCATTCGCGCGGGGCGCCGACGATCCGCGGGCGCGCCTGCAACGCGGTCCGGGCGGCGGGCCACAATTGCCGCACCTCGCCAAGGCTGCGCGGCGGCTGTGGCGCGCGCATCCAGGCGAGCAATGTCCCGAGCGATTGAAGCCCGTCGAGATCCGTACCGAGCCCCCATGCCACCCGCTCAGGCGTACCGAACAGATTGGCAATGACCGGCAGGTTCGATGCGGCATCGGTCGCGCCGCGCGCCTGGCTCAGCCGCAGCGCGGGACCGCCGGCAACAATGACCTTACGGTGAAGCTCCGTCAGTTCGAGACGCATGGAAACGGGCGCGGCGACCGTGCGCAGCCCTCCCCTGTCCTCGAGAAACGACAGGAAAGAACCGAGATCGGGAAACGGCGGGAGACAGCGCTGGTGCATGAAGGGTCCGGCAGCGACAGGTCGTCGGGCGCGGACACAGTGGCACGATCGATCGCCGGCAACGTTGAGGCTGCGCAAACACCGCAAGCGGCACGCTGCACTGCACAGCCTGCGTCCCGGGGGCGTTAGAACATGACGATCTGCCTGATCGCCTGACCGGTTCGCAGCCGGTCGAATCCCTCGTTGATATCCTCAAGCGGCAGACGGTGCGTCAGCAGCCGATCCACCGGCAGGCGGCCCTGACGGTACAAGGCGAGATAGCGTGGCAGGTCGCGCAAAGGCACGGACGTCCCGATGTAGCTGCCCTTCACCGTCCGTTCCTCGGCGACGAGGCTGACCGCGGGAATTTCCAGTTTCGCATCGGGCGGCGGCAAACCGGCGGTGACGGTGGTACCGCCGCGCCGCGTGATCTTGTAGGCAAGTTCGAGCGCCTTGATCGCGCCAGCGGTCTCGACCACGATTTCGACCCCACCGCCGGTCGCTTCACGGATTGCTTCCGCCGCCGCGGGGCCGGCCTCGAAGGCGTCGGTCGCGCCAAGCTGGCGGGCGAACGCGATGCGCTCCGGCGACAGATCGACGGCAATCACGCGTCCGGCACCGACGGCCAGCGCCCCGATGAGCGCCGCCATGCCGACGCCGCCGAGGCCGATCACCGCGACCGACATGCCGGCCTTCACCTGTGCGGTGTTGACCACGGCACCGACGCCGGTCAGCACCGCGCAACCGAACAGCGCGGCATGCTCAAGCGGAATGTCGCGATCGATCTTGACCAGCGAGCGGCGCGAGGCGACGACATGCTCGGCAAAGGCCGAAACACCGAGATGATGGTTGATCGGCGCGCCCTTCCAATGCAGCCGTCGAGCCCCCGACAACAGCGTGCCGGCGCCGTTGGCGGCCGCCGCCGGTTCGCACAGCGCCGGCCGGCCGGTGGCGCAGGGCAGGCAATGACCGCAACTCGGCACGAACACCATCACGACGTGATCGCCCGGCACCAGGTCGCCGACATCCGGACCGGTCTCGACCACGACACCGGCGGCCTCATGGCCGAGCGCCATCGGCATCACGCGCGGGCGATTGCCGTCGATCACCGACAGGTCGGAGTGGCACAGTCCGGCTGCGGCGATCTTCACCAGCACCTCGCCGGGACCGGGAGGATCGAGGTCGAGTTCGACCACCTGCAACGGGCGGCTCTCCGCATAGGGCGTGGCGCAGCCCATCCGTTCAAGCACGGTTGCTCGTGTTTTCATTACGCTTCTCCTTGGCCCGGCCTGCCGCGCGTGACCACGCCGCGCTCGATCACATAGAAATCGTCCACCAGCGTCTCGGAGTGGACGTAATCGGATTCGGACAGCAACACGGCAACGCCGGTCGCGCGCAGCTTGCCGATGGCGGCGGCAAGACGCTGCGCCAGGACGGGTGCAACGCCCTCGAACGGCTCGTCGAGCAGCAACAGCCGCGTGCCCGCCATCAGCGCACGGGCCAGCGCCACCAGCTTCTGCTGCCCGCCGGACAACTGCGACGGCCGGCGCCCTCGAAAATCCGCGACCTCCGGCAGCACCTCGTAGATGAACCCGAGCCGCCGGGCGCTGTCGGCCTCGCCGGTCGCCCAGGCCGGCACCAGAACGTTCTCCTCGACATTGAGATCAGGCACGAGGCGGCGATCTTCCGGCATGTAGCCGATGCCGAGCGCGGCGCGCCGCATCGCAGCCTCCACCCCGAGGTCGCGATCGAGAAATGCAAGCCGGCCGCCATCGGTGGCGATCAGTCCCATCACCGCGCGCATCAGGGTGGTCTTGCCGGCGCCGTTGCGGCCGACGAGCCCGACAAAGCTGCCGGCATCAAGCGCGAGATCGACGTCCTGAAGCACCTTGACACCGCCGATGGTGGCGGAAAGCCGTGACATCTCCAGCATGGCGGTCATCGTCGCGGCCCCTCGTGCCTGCGGTGAATTTCGGCGCCGACAACGTGGCGCCGCACGGCGGCGTCGGCCAGCACCGCCGCAGGGGCGCCATCGGCAATGATGCGGCCTTCGTAGAAGGCAATGACCCGGCTCGCGTAGCGCTCGACGATCTCCATGTCGTGCTCGACGAACAGGATCGTCGCATCGGCGCCGCCGATCGCTTCCATCACCAGGTCCATCAACGGAAACTTCTCATCGGCGCTGATGCCGCTGGTCGGCTCGTCAAGCAGCAGCACCCGCCCCTCGCCGACCATCGCCAGCGCGATATCGAGCAGCTTGCGCTTGCCCTGCGGCAGTTCGACGGTGAGACGGTCGGCGACGTCGGCGAGGCCGAAGCGGGCGAGCAGCGCATCGGCGCGGGCGATCCGATCCGGTATTCGCAGGTCGCCGAGTAAGGCAGGCTGTTCGGTTTCGGCGCTCGCCAGCGCGATCAGCGCATTGTCACGCGACGACAGTTGCGGAAACAGTTGGGCGACCTGAAAGGATCGGGTAATGCCGCGCCGGGTCATGGCGCGCGGCGCAAGCGCCGTCACGTCGCTGCCTTCAAACACCACCTGCCCGGCGTCCGGCTTCAGGTGCCCGGTCACCATGTTGACGAACGTCGTCTTGCCCGCGCCGTTGGCGCCGATCAGGCCGATCACCTCGCCAGCCGCCATGGTGATGGAGATGTCGTCGGCGGCGACCACCGCACCGAAGCGTTTTTTGAGATTGCGGGCTTCAAGCACGGTGCGGGTCATGGGCGCGCGCTCCGTCCCTCGCCGCGACTGACCAGCGACCACAGCCCGTAAGGCAGGAACACGATCACCAGAAGCATGGCGGTGCCGACCACCATTTGCCAAGTGTAGGGCGAGTATTGGAAGGCAAAGGAGCGCACCGTCTCGAACAACACCATGCCGACCAGGGAGGCCGCGACATGCCCGGTGCCCGACAGGATGGCGACGAACACGAACTCGCCGGACGTGGTCCAGAACGCAAGGTCGGGATCGATGTGGCTGGTGGCCAGCGCCACCAGCACGCCGCCGAGCGCCGCAGTGATCGCGCCGATGACGTAAGTGATCAACAGCACGCGGCTGACCGACGCACCAAGATACTCGACGCGGATTTCGTTCATGACGATCGCCTCACCGAGAACACCGGTCGGCGAGCGGGTGAAGCGATGGAGCAGCGAGGCGGTGCCGAGCGCCAGCAACAGCGCCAGCACGAACAGGATGCGGCGGCCGGTCTCGACGTCAGGCGCCAGGCCGAGGAAGGTCGGCGGCGGCAGATTGAACCCGTCGGTCGAGCCGAGCGCCGTCGAGCGCACCAGCGCGCCATAAAGGATCATCGACACCGCAAGGCTGAGCATCGCGAAGAAGATCTGCCGATAACGCACCAGCAGCACGCCGAGGCCAAGCGCGACGACGATGCCGACCGCAGCACCGATCACCAGCAGCAGTACGGCGTCGTTCAATCCAAGGAAATTGGCGGCAAGCCCGGCGCTATAGGCGCCGAGCCCGTAATAAAGGCCCTGACCGAACGACACCAGGCCGGCGCGCATCATCACCACCAGGCCGATCACGACGAGGCCCTTCGCAAGGCCAATGGTGACGAGGAACACCAGCCAGGTCGGCAGCACGAGGCCAAGCGGCACGAGAACGACCGCCGCGGCCAGCAACAGGGCGTGGGTGCCGAGCTTCGCCATCTAGATCTTCCTCGCTGCGGGCCTGCCGAACAGCCCCTCCGGCCGGAACGCCAGCACGATGGCCATCACGGCGTAGATGACGAACAGTTCGACTTCAGGGACAAGGTGGATGGCGGCGGCACGGGTGAGACCGACAATCAGCGCGCCGATCGCGGCGCCAGCAACGCTGCCGAGGCCGCCGATCACGCTGACCGCGAAGGCCAGCACGATGATGTCAACGCCGATCCCCGGCACGACAGAGATGCCGGGCGCCGCCACGGCGCCGCCGAGCGCGCCCAGCATCGCGCCGATAGTAAAGGTCACGGTGAACATCCGCGCCACATTGATACCCATCGCCGACGAGATTTCGCGGTCATGGATGACGACGAGCAGCAACCGCCCATAGCGCGTACGGTTCAGCGTAAACCAGGCGGCAAAGCCCATGGCGAGCGCCAGCGCCAGCAGAATCAGGTCGTAGACGGCAAAGCCGATGCCACCGATCGCGATGCGGCCGAGCGCCGTGTAGGGCTGATAGGCGAGGTAGGGATTGACCCCCCACACCAGCTTGATGACGTCCTCGAGGATGAGGAACACCGCATAGGTGACGAGGATCATCACGACCTCGTCACGGCCGTACATCCGGCGCAGCAGCCCCCGCTCGACGGCGAAGCCGATCGCCGCGCCAATGGCGAGGCCGCAGACGGCAAGCAGCAGATAGCTTCCTGCCGCCGGCAATCCCGCGGCAAACCACGCGCCAACGGCCGACGCGGCCGCATAGGCGCCGAGCGCATAGAAGCTGCCGTGAGCTATGTTGAGGATTTTCATCACGCCGTAGATCAGGGTCAGCCCGAGCGAGACGATAAACAGCCACGAAAAGTAGATCGTGCCGTCGATCAGAATGGCAACGAGTTGCTGCATGAGGGCTGGCCCGGTTCACTGCTGTCAGGATGGACGCATGCGGCGGCCCGGCACATCGGGCCGCCGCGGCGACATCGGTCGCCTGCGTTCGTCACACTTACGCTAGTCATACTTGCACTAGTTAGGCGTGTACTAATCACACTTGGCGCCCTTGAGGCCGCCGGTCAGCCAATCCATGCTCTTCACGCCCTCCGGCGGATTGACGCACTCGGCCGGATAGCGAACGACATCGACCAGCGTCGCCTTGCCGTTCTCACGCTTGAAGGTGCCGTAGGCGATTTCCTGAATTGCCTGATGGCCCTTGCCGAGCTTCATGTGCACCTCGCCGCTCGGCGCAGTGAAGGTCAGTCCCTCGAACGCCTTGACGATCGCCTCATCGGTCGGACGGGATGCCTGATCGCCGGCCGCCTTCTCGGTCGCCGCCTTCAGGCCGAGCAGAGCCTGCGCCATCTTGTAGGACGGATAGGTCGGCGGCGTGTTGAAGCGGGCTTCGTAAGCCTTGCGGAACCAGTCGTTCAATTCGCTCTTCGGAGCAAAGTCGCCATGCGGACCGCGCGCGCCGATGATGGTGCCGTCCGGAATCTGTCCGGCAAGCCGATGCATGGCGCTCTCGCCTGCGGTGAGAATCAACGTGCGCTTGTCGAAAGCACCCCGCGCGGTGCCCTGCAAGACGAAGGCTTCCATGTCGCCGCCCCACAGGCTGGAATGGATCACGTCGGGCGAGGCAACGAGCAGCGCCGAAATCTCGGTGCCGTACTGACCGGCGCCGAGCTTGGGAAACTGCTCGGTCGCAAACTTGACGTCCTTCTTCAGCGTCTGCATCGACGCCTTGAAGTCGTTCCACGAATCGTGACCCCAGGCGTAGTTCTGGTTGATGCCGGCAACCGATTTGACGTCGGCCTTCTTCTTCAGGAGATAGCGCGCGGCCGCGAGATTATCCATGGTGGCGGTGCCGCCGGTGCGGAACAGATACTTGTAGCTGGCATCCTCGAAGATACGCGGCGTGCCGCAGTCGAAGAAGATGGTCAGCTTCTTCAGTTCGTCCGCAAGCGGAGCAATGGCCAGACAATCGCCTGAGGAGATGTAGCCGATCACCGCATCGACGCCGGCGCGCTCGGCGAGGTTGCGATACTCCGTCACCTGCTTGGTGGTGCCGCCGGCTTCATCGACGATGGTGGTCTCGAGCGGCATGCCGTTGATACCCTTTTTGCCGGCATAGGGCGCGGGCACGCTGCCGCTGTTGAGCGCCTCGACGATCAGTTCGGCCGCATTGCGCGCCGGCACGCCGAACGGACCGGCGGCGGCGCCCGACAGGAACGTGACGATGCCGAGCTTGAAGGGCTTTGCGTCCTGCGCCTGCGCGAGCGCGGGAAGCATCAAGGCGCCCGCGGCGATGAGGGCGGCGGTGGTGCGTTGCCAGTTCATTTCATGTCCTCCTTGACAGATTCCGGGAACGACGGGGTTTCGGCGATGCGATTGCCGAAATTCTCGCGGCGGCGGCGCAATTCCTGCTGCGACGGCATCAGGTCTTCCGCGCGATAGACCTTGAAGTCGCCGAGCAGCGCCGCCGCCGGCGGGAACGAGGGGTCGCGGCGAACGATACCGATCGCCTGCATCTGAATGATCTGGTGGGTGTCGGGATCGATCCGCGAACGGAAGCCATCCGGATCTTCAGGCAGTTCCAGCTCCATGCCCTCGAGAGCGGCAATCAGCTTCCCGGTATCGGACGGGCTGCCGACGCTCTCCACCGCCTTGGCGATCGCCAGAATCCCGGCATAGGCGCCCTCAGCCGCGTAGCTCGGATAGCGTCCGGTACGGGTGCGGAAATTTTCGACAAAGGCGCGGTTGCGCGCGGTCGCCGGCCAATTGACGTGATGCCGGGCGGAGAGCACCAGCCCCAGCGGCATGTCCTCGCCGAGTGCGGCGAGAATCTCATAGTTCGCGCCCGCATCGAAGTTGGCGAAAACCCTGTTCTCGAACAATCCGAGCGCACGCGCCTGCTTGACGAAGGCAACGAAGTCACCGCCCCAGTGGCCGTTGACGATGATGTCGGGCTTGAGCCGCTTCAACTCCTCGATATAGGCGGTGAAGTCCGGCTCGTAGAGTTTTGGCCACAGCGTGCCGGCGACCTCGTAAGCCACGCCGATCTCGTCGAGCTTGGCGCGCAGGTCGGCCCACATGCCGCGACCATATTCATAGTCGGGGCCGATGAACGCGATGGTGCGCCAGGGTCGCTCGCGTCGCAGATCGTTGAGCCACAGCGCGCCGGCAGCCATCGACTGGTAGGAGTTGTTGGAGACCCGAAAATAATAGGGATGCGCGCTTTCGATGGTGAGACGCGAGGAGCCGTGATCGGTGCCGATGAAAATTTTACGCCGCTCCAGCGCGACCTTGCTGACCGCGAGTCCGACCGACGAACTGACGACGCCGCAGAGGAAATGTACCTTGGTCTCGTCGATGAAGCGCCGCGCGATCGACACCGCGAAGGCAGGGCGTGACTGCGAATCAGCCAGATGCACCCGCAGCTGATGGCCGGCAGCACCGCCGCGCGCGTTGATGGCCTCCACCGCCATCTCGATGGCCGCCACGCTGTCGCGCCCGTAGAGCGCGCCGCGCCCCGTCATCGGATACATGCAGCCGATCTCGACGGCAGGCTGCGCCAGGGCGGTTGCGGCCGACAGCAAAAATACCGTCAACCCCGCAAGCTGCGCGCGCCATGTCCGCCGCGATGCCACCGGCATTCCTCCCCGCCCCGTGTCATTGATCGACCTTCCCCGGAGACGAGGAGACCGACCTGCATCATCAGGGTTAGCAACCTCCGTGCCAGTCCGGTTCCGCCTGTTGGACAACGGCTTTTCGCACCGGGCCACGGATCGCGCGAGCGGATGGCGCTCGCCTTTAGCGCACGGGCGAGCGGTTTCCGCTCATATTGCGCTACAGCATACCGAGCCGCTTGAGCCGCCGTTTCAACGCGTGGCGCGAGATGCCGAGCCCTTCCGCTGCGCGCGCCTTGTGGCCGCCGGCGGCGCGCAGCGCCTGCTCCAGAATATCGCGCTCGGTTTTCTCGAGGCGCGCCTCCATCGGGCCTGCCGCACCACGGGCATCGGCGCACAGCGTTTTCGGCAGATGGTGCGGCTCGATCGTCGCGCCGGGATAGAGAATGGTCAGCCGCTCGACGAGATTGGACAATTCACGGATGTTGCCCGGCCAGTCATGCGCAGAGAGCGCAGCCTCAGCCGCCGGCGTAAAAGCGATCGGCGGCGTGTGGTTGGCTGCCGCCGCAAGGCTGGCGAAGTGTCGCGCCAGAGGCATGATGTCGGCGGCATGATCGGCGAGCCGTGGCAGGGCGATCGGCACCACGTTGAGACGGTAGAACAGGTCAAGGCGGAAACGGCCTTCGGCAACGTCCTTTTCAAGGTCGCGGTTGGTCGCGGCGATCACGCGCACGTCGGCCTCGCGTTCCTCGCTCGATCCGAGCCGGCGATAGCGCCGGCTTTCCAGAAAGCCCAGCAGCTTGGCCTGAAACGGCAGCGCCGTCTCGGCGATTTCGTCGAGAAACAACGTGCCGCCCTCGGCCGCCTCGATCAGGCCCATCCGGCTCGCGTGCGCTCCGGTGAATGCGCCGCGCTCGACACCGAACAACTCCGACTCAAGAAGATCGCTCGGCAGCGCCGCGCAGTTCACGATCACGAAGGGGCGTGCCGCGCGCATGCTCAATTCGTGGATGCGGCGGGCGGTATAGCCCTTGCCCGAGCCGGACGGCCCGAGCAGCAACACCACGCGCGCCGAGCTGCGCGCCACCACAACAGTCGTCGCATCGGGCTCGCACACCGCGCCGACCGGAGTCGATGCCACCGGCTGGATCTGCGCAGATGAAGCCGGTGCGCCGGCGACCGCACGCTGCACCACTCCGACCAGATCGTCGAGATCGAACGGCTTGATGAGAAAATCCAGCGCACCGCGCCTCACCGCCTCGACGGCGGTCGGGATGTCGCCATGGGCCGAGACCATGACGATATCGGCGCCACCTGCCCGCAGTTGCGGGATCAGGTTGATGCCCATGTCGTCGGGCAGCTTGTGATCGAGAATGACAAGGTCGGTGGCCCGGGCGCGCGCCTCCCGGAGTCCTTCGGCCGCACTTCCGACGCCGCGCGCCGGAATGCCGTGCGCCGACAGCCCGAAGATGATGGAGCTGACGAAATTCGGCTCGTCGTCAATGATGAGAACCTGTGGTTGCTTCATCGGCTCCCCTTCAGCCCGCAATCTCCGCCCCCTGGGCCGGCGGCACGCTTGCCGGGACATATTGTGTCGCCGCGCGCGGCAATACCAGCGTCGCGGTGGTGCCGGCGCCCGGCAGGCTGGAAAGGTCGAGCGTGCCGTCATTGATTTCGGCAAGCTGCCGCGAGATCGACAGACCAAGCCCGGAGCCGCCGGGCCGTGTGGTGACGAACGGCTCCATCATGCGCGGAACGAGCGCCGGGTCGATCCCGACGCCGGTGTCGCTCACCTCGACGACGGCACGCTCACCGGCGCGCCGCACCCGAACAGTCAGCCGGCCGCCGTCCGGCATGGCGTCGATGGCGTTGGCAACAAGGTTGATGAGGGTCTGCTGAAAGTGACCGGGATCGACCCGCAACCGCAGTCCCGTTTCGCCCACCACGGCAAGATGGATGTTGCACTCCTGAAGCTGGTGGGCAACGAGCAGGGCAAGCCGGTCGAGGACTTCGCCGCTATGGACCGGCTGCGGCGCGGGCGGCGCCGGGCGCGCATAGGCCAGAAAGCCCTTCAGGTGATCGTCGAGCCGGTCGATCTCCTCGTCGACCCCGCTCATGAGCTGGCGCCGCTGCGGCTCCGGATCGGTCAGGCGCAGGCTCTCCACCGCCGTCTTGATGGCGGCGAGCGGGTTGCGGATTTCGTGGGCGAAACTGGTCGCGAAGCGGCCGAGCACCGCCATCTTTTCGACCGCGACCGTGGCCGACAGCGTATCGCGCTGGCGCTCGGCCATCCGGTTGAAGGCGCGCGCCAGCACCGCCAGTTCGTCGGAGCCGCCCGCCTCGATCCGGGTATCGAGCCGGCCCTCCGCCAGCGCAACCGACCCGTCCACCAGGCGCCCGATCCGCTTGTCGGCGCGGATCGCCAACACAACGGCGAGCCCGGCCGCGAGCAGGACGGTGGCCAGCGCGGCAGCCAGCAGCGCCTCGCGGATGCGCGTCAGCGGCTGCGCCAGCGCCGGCGTCGTCAGTTCGAGGCCGACACGCCAGCCCTCCATCAGGGCCGGCCCATCGACGAACTGGCCGTCGAGCGCAACCGCGTGCCCCACCGGCGATAGCGCCGTGCCGCCGGGGGTCAGCAGCACGGCCTGCACCAAACCATTGAAGGTGTCGTAGCCCATCAACTCGGTGAGCGAGGCGAGCCGGACGTGCAGCGCGATCAGCGCCGACGACGCAGCGCCGTCCTGCGTCGGCAGCGGCTTGAGCAGCAGGAACGAGCCGGGTTGCCGCTCGGTCGGCAGGAACGGGCCGACCACTTCGCCACGCGCCAGCTTGAGGCGCGGAGCCGCCTGCTGCAACGGCTCCCAGGTGCCGCCCCAATAGGGAATGCCGGTCGCCGCCTGGCTCGGGATGGCGTCGATCAACACGCCCTTGTCGCTGAAGATCAGCACGCCGTAGAGGTCCGGGTTGTCGGCCTCGTATTCGAGAACGGCACGCACGCCGGAGGCGCGCTCCGCGCCGTGCAGGCGGCTAACGGCCTGCGCCAGTCCCGGATAGTTGGCGAGCGTGTCGAGTTGTGCCATGCGCGCTTCGAGAAAGCTCGCCATACGGCCGTGCATCGTTGCCATCCGCTGTTCGAGCGTAGCGCCCGACAGCGTCGCCAGCAGGCTGGAGGCATAACGATCGTAGGCGAGAATGATGCCGGCAAGCGGGATCACCGTGACGACGACGACAATGGCCGCA
>QEVP01000020.1 GCA_003576765.1 Pseudomonadota bacterium | reverse complement strand
TGGTGCCCAGGGGCGGAATCGAACCACCGACACTGCGATTTTCAGTCGCATGCTCTACCAACTGAGCTACCTGGGCGTGCCGGCCCGGCAACGCCGGTGGCGGGGCGGGTTATAGTCAGGGCGGGCGGCGCTGTCCAGCCACCCGGCATTCCGCAATTGCCGCCGGCCGATCCGGCGCGGCCACCGCATAAGCGCGACGCATCAAACCGGCGTCTTCCCGGCGCGTCACGCCCGCCGCAGGATCACCAACTCGGTGTCGTCGTAGGCGCGCCGCTCCAGTTCCTCGAAACCATCCGGCGCGGCGAATGCCGCCGCCTTGGCCTCCTCGACCACGATCAGCGCCTCCGCCGTCAGCCAGCCGCCGTCATGCGCCGCGGCAAGCGCGCGCCCGGCGAGCCGCTTGCCGTAAGGCGGATCGAGAAAAGCCAGCGAGAACGGCGGATTGGGATGGGCAACGCCGAGCGCCGTGGCATCGCGGCGGAAAACCTTGGTGACCCCGCCGAGCCCCAGCGCCTCGACATTGCCGCGCAGCAGCGCACGCGCCTCGGAGCCGTTGTCCACGAACAGCGCAAACGCCGCCCCGCGCGAGATTGCCTCGATGCCAAGCGCACCAGTGCCGGCGAACAGGTCCAGCACACGGGCGCCGGTGACGGGATCGCCATAGCCGTGGATCAGAATGTTGAACAGCGCCTCGCGCAGGCGGTCGGCGGTCGGGCGGATGTTCCGCGAGGACGGCGCACCGATCGCGCGGCCACGCAGCCGCCCGCCGATCACCCGCATCACGGCGCCTTCGGGGTGAAGTCGCGCTTGCCGTGATAGCGCCGCGTCGGCCGCCGGTAGGGCGCGGAGCCGTCGCGGCGCGGTGCAGCGTCATCGCCGGCGCGCTCCACCACCACCTTGCGGCCCTTGCGGTCGGCCACCACCGCCCGCTTGGCGCGCGGCTTGAGCGGCTTCGCGTGGCCCGGCGACGGCTCGCGCGGCGGCGCGAAATACGCCCCGGCGCGGCCGAGCAGCGCCTCGCCGACCTGCTCGCGCAGCACCCGCGTCTTCACTTCCTCGACCTGGCCCTCGCCAAGTTCGCCAAGCTGGAACGGCCCGTAGGACACGCGGATCAGCCGGTTCACGTCGAGGCCGAGATAGCCGAGCACGTTACGCACCTCGCGGTTCTTGCCCTCGCGGATCGCGAAGGTCAGCCAGACATTGGCGCCCTGCTCGCGCTCCAGCGTCGCCTCGATCGATCCGTACCTGATGCCGTCGATGACGATACCAGCGCGCAGCGCATCGAGCTGCGGTTGCATCACCTCGCCGTGCGCCCGCACGCGATAGCGCCTGAGCCAGCCGGTCTGCGGCAACTCCAGCGCGCGGGCGAGCCCGCCGTCGTTGGTCAGCAGCAGCAGCCCCTCGGTGTTGAAGTCGAGCCGGCCGACGCTGATGAGGCGCGGCAACCCGTCCGGCAGATTGTCGAACACGGTCGGCCGCCCCTCGGGGTCGGCATGCGTCGTCATCAGCCCGCGCGGCTTGTGATAGAGGAACAGCCGGGTCCGCTCGCGCTCGGGCAGCGCCGCGCCGTCCACCGTCACCACGTCGTGCGCGGTGACATCGAGCGCCGGCGAGGTGATGACGCGGCCGTTGACCGCGACGCGCCCTTCCGTGATCCACGCCTCCGCCTCGCGGCGCGAGGCGAGACCGGCGCGCGCCACGATCTTGGCAATGCGCTCGCCGGTCTTGTCGGCGCGCGGCGCAGGCGGCGCCTGCACCGGGCGTGGCTTGCGCCCAGGCGGAGCCGCGGCGTCGGGCGACGGACGCTTGCGGAACGCACGATTATCCCTGGCGGCCGGCCGGTGCGGGCGCGTATCCTCGCGGCGCTCGCTCAGCGGATGTTCCTGCCAGCGCTCGTGCGCACGCGGGGACTCGCGCTGCCCCTCGTGCGGCGGGCGTGCGCCGTGGCGCTCGTCACGCGGCCGGGAGAAATGCTTGCGCTCCGCGCGCGGTGCCTCGTCGTCTCGCCGTGGCCGTTCGAACGGCCGGGGCGATTGAGCCTTGCGGTAGGGTTTTTTCTCGCCGCCCTCCTCGCGTGTGCGGCCACCTTCGCGGAACGGCTTGCGGGGGCTGCGCTCATCGTGCCGCTCGTCGTCACGGCGGAAAGCCGGACGCGGCCGGTCGCCGTCGTAGCGCTTGCGGTCACCATCACGAAATGCCTTTCGTGGCGCCCGCTCGCTGCCCCTCTCGTCGGCGCCCCAGCGCTTGCGATCACGGTCACCCGAGACGTTGCGCGGGGCGCGCTCGTCGCGGCGCCTGTCGTCGCGGCGGAAGGGTTTTTGCGCGCGGGGCGGCCGCCTCTCCTCGCCTGCCTTGGCCATCGGGCGCGCACGCTTGCCGCCAGCCGGGGCCGGTCCCTCGCGCCGCTTGCCGGCACCCTCATGCGCCCGGCCGCGCTCGTCCCGTCGCGGCGGCTTGCCCGAGGCACGGGGGCCGCCCTTGCCACCACCCCTGCCACCGCCGGGGCCTTTGCCGCCGGGGCCTTTGCCGCCAGGTCTGCGGCCGGCCGGGCCGCGGCTGCGGCCATTGTCTTTGTCATTGTCGCGGGGCATGAGGTCTCTCGAACGTGGAAGCAAGGCGCTATAGCAGAGTTGCGCGCGCGGGACGAGGCATGATGGCCAGCTCTTTCATGGATGCAGCGCTCGAAGCAGCCCGCGCCGCCGCGACGGCCGGCGAGGTCCCGGTCGGCTGCGTCATCGTCCATGACGGCAGGATCCTCGCGACCGCCGGCAACCGCACGCTGCGCGACCGCGACCCCACGGCACATGCGGAACTGCTGGCGATCCGCGCGGCGGCCAGCCTGCTCGGCAGCGAGCGGCTGACGGCCTGCGACCTCTACGTCACGCTGGAGCCGTGTACGATGTGCGCCGCGGCTATGTCCTTCGCGCGCATCCGCCGGCTTTACTATGGCGCCGCCGACCCCAAGGGCGGCGCGGTGGAGTCGGGCGTGCGGTTCTTCGCCGGCGCCACCTGCCACCACGCCCCGGAGGTCTACGCGGGCATCGGCGAGGCTGACGCCGCCAAGCTGTTGCGCGACTTCTTCAAAGCGCGACGCTGAAAAACGCCAGCAGCGCCGCTGCGGTGGCGTCTGGATTTTCTTCCGCCATGAAGTGGCCGCCGGCCACCGGCTGGCCGGTCACGGTTGTCGCCCACTGCTTCCAGGTGTCGAGCGGGGTCGCCGCGGCGCCGGCAATTCCGGCATCGCCCCACAGCGCCAATAGCGGTGCCGCGATTGTATTGCCGGCCTCGCGGTCGGCCGTATCGTGCGTGAAGTCGGCATAGGCACCGGCGCGATAATCCTCGCACGCCGCATGGATGCGCAGCGGATCGCGGAACGCCGTGAGGTAATGGGCGAGCGCGCGGGGATCGAACGCATCGAGCGAGCGGGTTGCCGCCCAGCTCGCCAGCGTATGGCGAAAATAGGCATCGGGGTTGCCGCCGATCAGCGTCTCCGGCAACGGCTTTGGCTGGGCCAGAAAAGACCAGTGGTAAATCTTCAGCGCATAGGCGCGGTCCATCCGCGCCCAGTACTCATAAGTCGGCAGGATATCGAGCACCGCCAGCCGCGACAGCCGGCCGGGATGGTCGAGCGCGAGACGATAGGCGACGCGGCCGCCGCGATCGTGGCCGGCCAGCGCGAACTGCGCATGCCCGAGTTTCTCCATGACCTCGATCATCACCCGCGCCATCGCCCGCTTGGTGAATGGGGTGTGGTCGGCGTCGCTGTCCGGCACGTCCGACCAGCCGTAGCCGGGCAGATCGGGCACCACGAGCGTGAACCGCTCGGCCAGCTTCGGCGCCACGCGGTGCCACATCACATGGGTCTGCGGATAGCCGTGCAGCAGCAACAGCGGCGGTCCCTCACCGCCGACGCGGGCGAAGACACGGCCGCCGGAGGTCGCGATCCATTCGGAGGCATAGCCGGGAAACAGGTCGGCGAGATCGGGCATGGGCGCTTTTCTCCTGTGCCCCGGACGCCGCGCAGCGCGAAGCGGTGCGCCGCCGATCCGGGGCCGTTACAGACGTCAGCACATCGTGACGATCCCGGGTCTGCGCAGCAATACTGCGTATCGCAGCGCCCGGGATACATGAGCCTAGACGTGTGCGTCCCGTTCCCGCTTCACCGCGCGCCAGCCGATGTCGCGACGGTAAAACCCTTCCGGCCAGCGGATCAGGTCGATCGCGGCATAGGCGCGGCGCTGCGCCTCGGCAATCGTCGGCGCGCTCGCCGTGACATTCAGCACGCGGCCGCCATTGGCAAGAATGGCTTCGCCATCCGCTTTGGTGCCGGCATGAAAAATCTCGACGCCCTTGACCGCCGCCGCCTCGCGCAGGCCTTCGATGCGCGAACCCTTCGGATAGTCGCCGGGATAGCCGCGCGTCGCCATCACCACGGTGAGCGCAGGGTCGGGAAACCAGCGCAGGTCGAAGGTGTTCAACACCCCGTCGCAGGCGGCAAGCAGGGCCGGCACCAGATCCGACATCAGCCGCATCATCAGGACTTGTGCCTCCGGATCGCCGAAGCGCACGTTGTATTCGATCAGCTTCGGTCCGTCGGCGGTGATCATCAGTCCTGCGAACAACACGCCCTTGAACGGCGTGCCGCGCGCGCGCATCGCGGCGAGCGTCGGCATCACGATCTCGTCCATGACGCGTTGGCACATCGCCTCCGTCATCACCGGCGCCGGCGAATAAGCGCCCATGCCGCCGGTGTTCGGCCCGGTGTCGCCGTCGAAAGCGCGCTTGTGATCCTGGGCGGTCGCGAGCGGCAGCGCGTGCTCGCCGTCGCACAATACGAAGAACGAGGCTTCCTCGCCGGTCAGCATCTCCTCGATCACCACCGCCGCGCCTTCATCGCGGAAGATGGCATCGACCGCGGCCTCGGCTTCCTCCACCGTTGTCGCGACGGTGACGCCCTTGCCGGCGGCAAGCCCGTCGGCCTTGACGACGATCGGCGCGCCTTGCACACGGACATAGGCCTTCGCCGCCCCGGCATCGCTGAAGGCTTCGTAGGCCGCGGTCGGGATGCCATGCTCGCGGCACAGGGCCTTGGTAAAGCTCTTCGACGCCTCCAGCGCCGCCGCAGCCCGGCTCGGCCCGAACGCGGTGATGCCGACCGCGTCGAGGTCATCGATCAGCCCGGCCGCGAGCGGCGCTTCCGGCCCGACCACGACCAGATCGACGCTCTCGCGGCGGCAGAAATCGATCACCGCGGCATGGTCGGACGCGTCGAGCGGAATGCAGGCCGCTTCGCGCGCGATGCCGGCGTTGCCCGGCGCGCACCAGAACTTCTCAACGATGGGAGACGCGGCGATCTTCCAGGCGAGCGCGTGCTCGCGGCCGCCGGAACCGAGAAGAAGGATATTCATGGACAGACGATACCCGGACGTGCCCGGCGCCGCCACCGGACCGGGGTGGCAAGGGACGGGTTAGATGCGTGACGAAACCCGTGTAACATGCCGCCCGCACTCCGCAAAAAGAATCGGTCCACATGCCTGCCAGTCCAGAGCCTCTCGTCAACCTCGCCGAATACACGGTGTCCGAACTGTCCTCCGCGCTCAAGCGCACGGTCGAGGACGCTTACGGCCACGTCCGCGTGCGCGGCGAGATTTCCGGCTTTCGCGGACCGCATGCGTCCGGCCACTGCTATTTCGCGCTCAAGGACGAGAGCGCCAAGATCGAGGCGGTGATCTGGCGTGGCGTCCATGGGCGGATGCGCTTCAAGCCGCAGGAAGGGCTTGAGGTCATCGCCACAGGCAAGCTCACCACCTACCCCGGCTCGTCAAAATACCAGATCGTCATCGAGGCGCTGGAGCCGGCCGGCGTCGGCGCACTGATGGCCCTGATGGAGGAGCGCAAGAAGAAACTCGCCGCCGAGGGATTGTTCGATGAGGCGCGCAAGCAGCTTCTGCCGTGGCTGCCGGAGGTGATCGGCGTCGTCACCTCGCCGACCGGCGCGGTGATCCGCGACATTCTGCATCGGCTAGCCGACCGCTTCCCGCGCCGGGTGCTGGTGTGGCCGGTCAGGGTGCAGGGCGAAGGTTCGGCCGAACAGATCGCCGCCGCCATCGACGGCTTCAACGCGCTCGCCGAGGGCGGCGATACCCCTCGCCCCGACCTGCTGATCGTCGCGCGCGGCGGCGGCTCGCTGGAGGACCTGTGGGCGTTCAACGAGGAGATCGTGGTGCGGGCGGCCGCGGCCAGCATGATTCCGCTGATCTCGGCCGTCGGCCACGAGACCGACGTGACGCTGATCGATTTCGCCGCCGACCGCCGCGCACCGACGCCGACGGCGGCTGCCGAGATGGCGGTGCCGGTGCGCGCGGAACTCGCCGTCGAGGTCGGCACGCTGGCGCGGCGCATCATGCTGTGCTGGCAGCGCGCACAGGAGGGGCGCCGCACCGAATTGCGTTCAGCCGCCCGCGCCCTGTCGACGCCGGAAAGCCTGCTGGCGCTGCCCCGCCAGCGCCTCGATCAGGCAGCGAGCGCGTTGCCCCGGGCGTTGCGCGCCAACACCCATCTGCACGACCGCAGGCTGTCGCGGGTCGCGGCGTTCCTCACCGTGCGCACGCTCAAGGGCCAGATCGCGCATGCCGACGACCGCCTGCGCCACCTCGCCGGCCGGGCGGCGCGCTGCCTCTCGGTCCAGACCCGCGCCCGCCGCGAGCGCCTCGGCGGCTGGAACGCGCGGCTCTCCGCCGCGCTGCGCGCCAATGCCAGCGCCCACCGCCAGCGGCTGACCGCCGAACGCACCCGCGTCGAACGGCTCGGCGGCGACGCCACCCGCTGCATGCGCAGCACGATCGATGAGCGGCGACGCCGGCTCGCCCATCTCGGGCAGGTGCTCGAGGCATTGTCCTACCGCAACGTGCTGGCGCGCGGCTTTGCGCTGGTGCGCGATGCCCATGGCGCGCCGCTGCGGTCGGCGGCCGGCGTGGCGGCGGGCACGCGGCTCGACATCGAGTTCGCCGACGGCCATCTCGGCGCAACCGCCGATGGCACACCCTCGAGCACGACCCGGCCGGCGGCACGCCGCGAGCGCAAGAGCGGCGGCGGCCAGGGCGATCTATTCTGAACCAGCTTCCGGGTTTACCTGCCGGCCGGCAATCCCTATCTATAGGCGCGATCGATCGGGGAGAGCGACGTGCTCAACAGATTCGGCCCCTCCGGCCAGGGCGAAGCCAAGGTCCAATATCTCGACGGCGACTTCCGGGTGGTATCGCCCGGCTCCTACGTGCTGTGCGCGGTCACCGGTGTGCATATCCCGCTGGACGAACTGAAATACTGGAGCGTCGATCGCCAGGAAGCCTATGCGACGCCGGCCGCGGTGCTGGAGCGGCACTTTCCCGACGCGGCCAACGGGACCAAGCCCGCTTCGTAACGCGAGCCCGGATTATTGTTTCGCCCGCGCCTCCTTGAGCCGCCGGCTCAGGAACGCCTTGAGGCCATCCTCGTCGGCAAAGCCGAGCGTCACCGGAAACGTCGCGATATCCTCAATGCGCGACGCGAGCGCGGGGTCGCTGGCCAGCCGCGCCATATCCTTTTCGGTCGTCACCACGATCAGCGCCTGCCGCATCGCCGCCTCCTTGAGGTCGTCGATTTCGGCCGCGACATAAGGGTGGTGGTCAGCAAACGCCCGTTCCTCGACCACCTCGACGCCGTTGTCGCGCAGCGTTGCAAAAAAACGCTGCGGATCGCCGATGCCGGCAAAGGCCAGCACGCGGCGGCCGCGCAGCGGCGCGAGACGGGTTTCGACGGGCGCCAGATGCGCGCGGAACACCAGCCCGCCGTGGGCGGCAATCTCGGCCATCACGCCGTCGGCCGCGGTGCCGTTGCCGACCAACACGAGGGCATCGGTGCGCACCATTTGCGGCATCAGCGGCGCGCGCAACGGCCCCGCCGGAAACACGTAAGTATTGCCGACGCCGCGCCGGGCGTCGATCACGATCAGCGACACGTCCTTGACGAGGCCGGGGTTCTGAAAGCCGTCGTCGAGCAGCACCACGCTCGCGCCATGGCGCTTTGCAAAGCGGCCGCCTGCGGCGCGGTCGCGCGCAACCACCACCGGCAACCGTCCGGCCATCATCAGCGGCTCGTCACCAACGTCGGCGGCGGTATGACGGGCGGGATCGACCGCGACCGGTCCACTGAGCCGCCCACCGTAGCCGCGGCTGACGATCACCGGCACCTCGCCCAGTTCGCGCAGCAGCGCCACGAGCGCGATCACCGTCGGCGTCTTGCCGGCGCCGCCGACATGATAGTTGCCGACGCACACCACCGGAATGCCGGCACGCTCGCCCTCTGCCTCCATGCGCCGCGCCGCGATCCGGCCATAGAGCGCAGCGGCCGGCGCCAGCAGACGCGCCTGCCACGACGGGGGCTGATACCAGAAAGCCGGCTCACGCATCGCGCGCGCTGCTCTCAAATCGCAGTTGCAGAAGATAGGGCTGCAACGCCGCGAGCGTGCGCTGCAACGCCCCGCCCAGTTCGACCACCACGTCCTCGGCCGCCGTCAGCACCTGATGGCGCGCCGCCGGGTTGCGGAGCAGGTGGTCGAGTTGCCCGACCAGCGCGGCCTCGTCGGCAACCGGCAATGCGCCGCCGGCCTGGTCGAGCGCATGGTAGACCTCGGCAAAGTTGAAGACGTGCGGGCCATGAACGATGGCCGCGCCAAGCTTGACTGCCTCGATCGGGTTCTGCCCGCCGTGAGGGACCAGCGAGCCGCCCATAAACACGATCGGCGCGAGGCGATAGAACAGCCCCAGTTCGCCCATGGTATCGGCGACATAGACATCGGTGGTGGCCGAGGGCAGCCGTTCCTGCGAGCGCAGCGCCACCTTGAGCCCGGTCGCGCCGACGGCCTCGGCGACCGCCCCGCCGCGCGCGGGATGGCGCGGCACGATCACCGTCAGAAGCGACGGCACACGGGCGGCCAGCCGGCGATGCGCCGCCGCCACGATCTCCTCCTCGCCCGGATGGGTCGAGGCCGCCACGATCACCTCGCGGCCACGCGTCACCCCGAGCAACCGGTCGAGCCGTGCCTGATCGGCGGGCGGCGCCGGCACGTCGAGCTTGAGGTTGCCGGTCATGCGCACGTCGCGGCCGCCCAGCGCGGCAAAGCGTGCGGCATCCGTCTCCGACTGCGCAAGACACAGATCGAAGCGGCCGAGCAGCGCGCCGATGGTCTGCGAGAACCGCTGCCAGCGCGGATACGAGCGTGGCGACATCCGGCCGTTGATCAGCACCATCGGCACGCGCCGGCGCGCCGCGATCAGGATCAGGTTCGGCCACAGGTCCGACTCGATGAACAGCGCAAGGTCGGGCCGCCAGTGATCGAGGAAGCGCGCGACGAAGCGCGGCGCGTCGTAAGGGATGAACTGATGGATGACGTCGCGCGGGAACCGCTTGGCGACCACCGCCGCCGACGTCGCCGTCCCCGAGGTGAGCAGCACGGAAAACCCCCGTGCGCGCAATTCCTCGATCAGCGCCGCAGCGGCCAGCACCTCGCCGACGCTTGCGCCGTGGACCCAGATCAGCGGCCCGTGCGGGCGCTCGGCCGCGCTGACGCCGCGCCGCTCGCCGGCACGGCTTGCGTCTTCCTTGCCCTGCTTGAGCCGCTGCCGGATGATCAGGCCGGCAAGCGGCGTGGCTGCCGCCGACAGCTTGCGGTAGGCCCGCAGCGACAGCGGCAGCCGGCTATCCATGATCCAGCCCGTGCGGTCGGCCGATCGCTGCATAGGCGCGGCGGGTGGCGTCGTTGAGTTCGCTCTCCAGCCGCGCCCGCGCCACCTCCAGCGCCACCGCATCGGCATCCGGCGGCACGGTGACGACCTCTCCGCCCATGATCAGGCCGCGCCCGAACGGCAGCGGGATCACGGTGCGGTCCCAGTTGTTCAGCCGGATGAAGCGGCTGGTGACGATCACGACCGGAATGATCGGCCGGCCGCTCTCGCGCGCCAGCATGACGATACCGAGCCCGGCCTTGCGCGCCACCTTCGGCACGTCGGCGGTCAACGCCATGTTGAAGCCGCCCTCGAGCGTCCGCACCATCTCCTTGAAGGCGGTGACGCCGCCCTTGCGGTGGAAGGCGCCGTTGTGATCGCCGGAACCGCGCACCGCGCCGATGCCGAGCCGTCCGGCCGCGATGGCGTTGATCTCGCCATCGGCGTGGCGCGATACCAGCACCTTGGCGCGGTCCTGCGGCCGCTTCAGGAACGGCATCATGAAATGCTGTCCGTGCCAGAACGCGATGATCATCGGCATGTACGGCTCGACGACGTCGTAGACGTTGGCCGGATCATAGCGGAAACGGTTGGTCAGCCATACCAGCCGCAGGTATTCCGCACCGATAAAGCCGGCGGCCCGCTGGACGAAGGCGGAGCGTAGCAGTCTGCGCAGCGACATGCGTCAGGCGGTGGGTTGGCCGGGATCGAGCAGGCGGTGCAGGTGGACGATGAAGTAGCGCACATGGGCGCTATCGACGGTCTGCTGTGCCTTGGCCCGCCACGCGGCATAGGCCGTGGCATAGTTCGGATAAACCCCGACGATATCCACCTTGGAAAGGTCCTTGAAGGTATTTTGCGTGAGGTCGGTCAGTTCGCCGCCCATCACCAGATGGAGCAATTGTTGCTGCGGAGCAGTCTCGGGCATCGATTGGTTCCTGCGGCGACCGCCGCACCTCGGATAGCAGTCCCGGTTGCCGACGCTAACGACAACGGCGGGCACGCTGCATGTGGCGCCGGCCGCTCAGCCCCCGGAGGAATTGCGCAAACGCCTGACGATGACGGCATGTCGATCGCGCCCGGCGGCAGCAAGTTCCCCGTGCGTCACGCTCGGTCGATTGTAGACGAGGGGGGAGCCGGCGAGCGAGGTCAATCTACCACCCGCCTCGTGCACGATCAAATCGGCCGCCGCAAGGTCCCAGTCGCGGCTGTTGCCGGTGGCGAAGGCGGCATCGATCCGGCCATCGGCGACGCGGCAGATGCGCAGCGCCAGCGAGCCGATGCGGGGATGAATGTCGGCGCCGGGCGGCGCACCGAGCCGCTCGATCAGCGCGCGCGGGCCGGCCATGCGGCGGCTGTCGAGGGCGGTGCCGCCGGTCGCATGGATCGGCGCGTCGTTGATCGAGGCGCCGCGCCCCTGCGCCGCAAGGAAAAGCTCGCCGGTCGCCGGCGCGAACACCGCCGCCGCCACCGGCCGCTCGTGCTCGACCAGCGCCACGCTGACGGACCAGTCCTCATGCCCGGCGAGATAGGCACGGGTGCCGTCGATCGGATCAATGATCCACACCCTTCGCCTGGCGAGCCGGCCCGCATCGTCGGTGCTCTCCTCCGACAGCAGGCCGCTGTCAGGGTCGGCGGTACTGATACGCCCAAGGATCAGATCGTTGACCGCGATGTCGGCTTCCGATACCGGCGAGGACGCGCCCTTGGTCCAGGTTTTCAACGTGGTGCGGAACATGCGCAGCGCCAGATCGCCGGCCTCGCGCACGGTCGCGGCGAGCAGCGCGAGATCGCGCGCCATACTGCGTTCGTTGGCGCGTTCACCTGTGTGACCGGCGTCAGCGTCCGGCAACCGTCAGTCCCTCGATGCGCACGGTCGGCGCGTTGATGCCGTAGCGGAACACGAGATCGTTGGCGGGCTCAAGCGACTTGAAGATATCGAGCAGGTGGCCGGCAATGGTCACTTCGCTGACGGAATAGGTGATCTCGCCGTTCTCGATCCAGAAGCCGCTGGCGCCGCGGCTGTAGTCGCCGGTGACGCCGTTGACCCCGGAGCCGATCAGGTCGGTGACGTAGAAGCCTTGCGCGATGTCGCCGATCAGCGCCGCGGGAGCGACCTCACCCGCCGCAAGGTGCAGGTTGTAGGCGCCGGGCGAGGGCGGCGACGATACGCCGCGATGGGCATGGCCTGTGGTCGCGAGGCCAAGTTCGCGGGCGGTGGCGCAGTCGAGCAGCCACGACGTCAGGACGCCGTCATCGACGATAGCAAGCGGCTTCACCGCGACGCCCTCGGCATCGAACGGCTGCGAGCGCAGCCCGCGCACGCGCAACGGATCGTCGACGATCCGCACGCCGGGACGAAACAGCGCCTCGCCAAGGCGACCATTGAGAAAGCTCGCCTTGCGCGCGATCGCCGCGCCGTTCGCCGCCGAAACAAGATGGCCGACCAGCGAGCCGGCGACACGCGGATCGAACACCACCGGCACCTTGCAGGTCGCCACCTTCCGCGGATTGAGCCGCGCCACCGTGCGCTCGCCGGCGGTGCGCCCGATGCGCTCCGGAGCGTCGAGATCGGCGGCGTGCAGCGCGGAGGTGAAATCGTAGTCGCGCTCCATCCCGGTGCCTTCGCCGGCAATCGCCGTCATCGACACGCTGTGGCTCGAACGCAGGTAGGCGCCGCGAAACCCGTGCGAGGTGACGAGCACCATGCCGCCGATGCCGTGGCTGGCCGAGGCGCCGCCGGACTTGACCACGCCCTTCACCGCAAGCCCCGCATCCTCGGCGGCGCGGGCGCGCGCCTCCAGGTCGTCGATCGAAGGAATTGCGGAATCGACGAGGTCGAGGTCGGGCCACGTCCTGGCCAGCAGGTCGGGATCGGCCAGCCCGACATAGGCGTCGTCGGGAGCAACGCGCGCCATCGCCACCGCGCGCTCGGCCAGCGTGGCGGCGCCGTTGCCGGTGAGATCGTTGGTCGAGACCACCGCCTGCCGTCGGCCCACGATCACCCGCAGGCCCACGTCATCGCCTTCGGAGCGTTCGGTTTCCTCGACCTTGCCGTCGCGCACCTCGATGCCCTGCGACATGCCGCGCACGGCGATGGCATCGGCGGCATCGGCGCCGGCGCGCTTGGCCGCCTCGACAAGACGCTCGGCGAGATCGGTCAGTCCCGACTGGTCGAGCAGCGAAGCCGCAGCAGAGGTGCGCGAGGGCGAAGAGATCGTCACGAAGCCTGATCCTCGAATGAGGGGAATGGGTCGAAACGCCTGTTTGGCGCGGACCGGACGGCGGCGCAAGCACGCCTCGCAAGAAATTGTTCAGACCTCGGCAAGGGCTTGTCAATCATGCCGGCCGAAGGCTGAGCGGTGACAGCCGGTTAACCAGCCTCGTTAAGCCGATTCCGAGTGCCCCGCGCTATGGTCCTCCCATCGACCGGGACAATAATCCCGGCGGGGAGAGACTATGAGGCGTCAAACAACCAGCGGGGATCACCCCGCCGGGTCGGGCCGCGCGCAGCGGTCCGACCCTCCTCTCATGCAGCTTCGCTTCTATGCGCCGGACGCGCGAGCGGACGGTTGCATCCGGCAGGTCGAACTCAACCGCAAGCGCGTCGTGCTGCGCCGCTCGCTGCATGGCATGCGGATGGCGATCTCGATGCCGGTCAGCGACTATGTCGGCATCGTCCGCCGCAGCGGCGGCAGCGACCATACGCTGGTGCTGGCGCATCGCGATCCATCGCTGTCGATTCCGCTGCTGGTCACGGCGGACGCCGGCGAACTGGATCAGGCGGTGCGGGTCTGGTGCGTGTTCTTCGCGCTGCCGGAAATTCTCGACGAGAGGTGCGACACGCAACCGCCGGCGCCGCGACGGCGGCGGCACAACGCTGTCAAGTGGCGCCATCCGCGCGCCCTGATGCGACGGCGCGGCGGCGGATCGCTCGCGGACATGGTCGTGCATCGCGACGAGCACGAAATCATCGCGCGCGACTAACTCAACGCGCGCAAGCCCGCGTCGGCCAGAAGCCCGGCGAACAAAATCAGCCCGGCATCGCGGTTCGCCTTGAACAGCCGCAGGCATTTGGCTGGATCGTCGATGTCGAGCGCGCGCACCTGCCAGACAAGATGCGCGGCAAAGCCGGCGAGCCCGGTATAGGCGGGCCAGCCGGCGCCGGCGAACGCCAGCGCCATGCCGATCAGCGCCACGGCGAGCACGCCGAACAGCATCAGCGCCGCATGCGTGCGCGCGCCGAACAGCCGTGCCGTGGACTTGATGCCGATCAGCACGTCGTCCTCGCGGTCCTGATGGGCGTAGATGGTGTCGTAGAAGATCACCCAGGCGATCGCCCCGGCGTAAAGCACGAACGCCGCGGCATCGAGGCGGCCGAACTCGGCGGCAAACCCCATCAACGCACCCCACGAGAAGGCCAGCCCGAGCACGACCTGCGGCCAGTAGGTGATGCGCTTCATGAACGGGTAGACCACGACCACCGCGAGCGAGGCGAGGCCGGTGCCGACCGTGAAGCCGTTGAACTGCACGAGTACGGCCAGCCCGATCAGCGCCTGCAGGACGAGAAACGCGGCCGCCTGCGCGATCGAAACCTGTCCGGAGGGAATCGGCCGCGAGCGGGTGCGCTCGACGCTGCCGTCGAGGTGGCGGTCGGTGATGTCGTTCCAGGTGCAGCCGGCGCCGCGCATGACGACGGCGCCGATCAGAAACAAGGCGAGATGCGCCGGCAGGTGGCGCAGGTCGCCGGCCATCCCGGCGGCGAGCGCCGCCGACCACCAGCATGGAATGAGCAGGAGCCACCAGCCGATCGGCCGGTCGAACCGCGACAGCCTGAGATAGGGGCGCATCCACTCAGGCGCGTGGCTGTCCACCCAGTTGCCGGTGGAATCGGCGACCCGCAGGGTGGCGTCGTTCATCGAAAGCCCCCTCGCCCGGCGCTGTCCGCCGGGCTCTGCCTCATCGCTGCAGCACGTTGCCGGTCAGGGTGTCGAAGGTGCTGCCGCCCCTCGGCCGCTCCGCGTTGGCCTGCGGCAGGGCACCGGCACCCAGCACCTCGCTGAGGCTCGGCGCCGCCGGCCCGCGCGGTTGCTGCTGCATCTGCGCGGCAGCGGCGCAGACCTTGCTGCGCAGTTGCAGGGTGTTCTTGTGGCTGTCGCGGATCTGCTTGCCGACCTCGGGAGGGATGCCGCAACGCTGCGCGTTGGTCTCGACATACTTCATCATCTTGGCTTCGGCCTGCACATAGTCGCCGATCAGCTTGCAGGCTTCGGTGGGCGGCGCCTTGCGGTCGCTTGCCTTCTTGATGCGCTCGCCACGACGCTCCGTCTCCTGGCGCAGCGGCGCGAACTCCTTCATGCACTGCTCGCCGGCCTGCTGCTGCGGAGGCGGCGCCGGCGTAAAGCCTCCGGTCACGGGCGGGGCCCCCTGGGTGAATGCCGAGCCGCCGGCCGGCGGGAACGGCGACTGCGCGGGGGCGGCGGCCTGGTTCACCGGAGGAAACGGCGACTGCGACGGCGCCGCGGTCTGATTGACGGGCGGAAACGGTGACGGCTTGGCGGCTGGCGCGCCGTTGACCGGGGGAAATGGCGAGGAACTCTGTGTGCTCGCGCCCGGCAGTGGCGCCGGAAAGGCGCCCTGGGCCTCGGCCTCAGCCGACGTGACGAGCGCCGCCACCGCCAGCAACGGGACAACCAAACGAGGGATGATCACAACGCTCCTCCGGCAAATCTCGGGCCTTGACAGGGTTGGCAACAGGCGACCGGCAATCGGCATCGCACGCCGCATCGGCTCAACGCGGCCCGCGCGGCTTTCGGCGGGCAGCAGTCGCGCGCCACCCGTTGTTCGATGAAAACCTTTACGATTCCGCTGGCAGCTTAACAACCCGGCGAATGGGGCGATTGCGCGGCGGCGGGCCGTGCCACGGAACCGCACCCCGCCACCACCGCTTTTAGACCGCTTTGCACGGGCGCACCGCACGGCCTATGGATGGCCTTGATGCCGCCCGCCGATTTCGCAAGCCCCCGCCTGTTCGTCGCTTCCCCGCTCACGGCCGGGGCAGCGATCGCGCTCGACCGCAACCAGGCGAACTATCTCGGCAATGTGCTGCGGCTCGGACCCGGCGACACGATTCTCGTGTTCAACGGCCGCGACGGCGAGTGGCGCGCCGCAATCGCCGGGCGCAAGCGCGCGGAAAGCCTGGCGGTCCACAGCCAGACCCGGCCGCAGGACGCCCTGCCCGACGTCGCTTACGTATTCGCCCCGCTCAAGCACGCCCGGCTCGACTACATGGCGCAGAAAGCCGTCGAGATGGGGGCGCGGGTCTTGCAGCCGGTCCTCACCCGGCTCACGCAAGTCTCGCGCGTCAATGTCGAACGGATGCGCGCCAACGTCATCGAGGCCGCCGAGCAATGCGGCATCCTCACGCTCGCCGACGTCGCCGAGCCGGTGCGGCTCGACGCCTGGCTGGCGAGACGCGACGGCGCCCGCCTGCTGGTGTTCTGCGACGAAGGCGCCGACCTCGCCGACCCGGTCGCGGCGCTGCAAGCGGCCGACACGGACCATGCCGGCATCGACGTGCTGGTCGGCCCCGAGGGCGGCTTTGCCCCGGACGAGCGCGAGCGGCTCATCCGCGTGCCCCGTCTTGCGCGGCTCGCGCTCGGCCCGCGCATCCTGCGGGCCGACACCGCGGCGGTGGCGGCGCTGGCGCTGGTGCAGTCGGTCAATGGCGACTGGCGCCGCTGAGACCACCCGGCGCCGGTTAAACAGTTTTGCGGAACAGGGTCGAAAGCCGCTTCCCGGCATGGTAAAGGGCGGCGCCGCCGGCTGCCGGCGGCCTTACGGACTGTCAGGATGAAAACCACCGCCGTCGCGCCGATCGGCTCCGCTGCCTGGGCCAGCGCCTTCCTCACCGCTTTCGTCGAGGCAGGCTATACCCACGCGCGCCCGGCGATCCTGCAACCGGCCGAGCCGTTCCTCGATCTGTCCGGCGAAGGCATCCGCAAGAGCCTGTACCTGACCTCGGACCCCGGCGGCGACGACCTGTGCCTGCGGCCGGACCTGACGATCCCGGTTGCGCGCGATTACCTCGCCTCCCCGCAGGCCGGCAAGCCGGCCGGGTTCTGCTACCTCGGCCCGGTGTTCCGCTACCGTGGCAGCCGGCCGCGCGAGTTTTTGCAGGCAGGCGTCGAATCCTTCGGCCGCAGCGACCGCTCCGCCGCCGACGCCGAGATGCTGGCGCTGGCCCGCGATGCCGCGGCGGCGGTCGGCACCGGCGACATCGAAATTCGTACCGGCGACGTCGGGCTGTTCATGGCGCTGATCGACGCGCTCAACCTTTACCCGGTGTGGAAGCGCCGGCTGATCAAGGATTTCAACCGCAAGCGAACGCTGGCGCGCGACCTCGAGACCGTCACCCTCGCCCACGGCAACGGCGCCGGCGAGTACGAAGGCGTGCTGGCGGCGCTGGCCGGCTCCGACCGCAAGGCGGCGCTGGCGCTGGTCACCGACCTGTTGTCGATCGCCGGCACCGCCCAGGTCGGCGGGCGCTCGATCGGCGAGATCGCCGACCGCTTCCTCGAACAGGCGACGCTGAAGGGCGGCGCGCTGCCGCGCGACGCATTGCAGGCGATCCGCAGTTTCCTCGCCATCAGCGGGACGCCGGACGAGGCGCTCGCCGAAATGCGCGTGCTTGCCGCCGACAGCAAGCTCGACCTCACCGCGGCGCTCGATGCCTTCGAGGACCGCATCCGGCTGATGAGCGCGCGCGGCATCGACGTCGACACCGTGCAGTTCTCGACCGCCTTCGGCCGCGGGCTCGACTACTACACCGGCTTCGAGTTCGAGATCGTGCGCCCCGGCAACGGTACCGAGCCGTTGATGGCCGGCGGACGCTACGACGGCCTGATGAGCCGGCTCGGCGCCGGGTCACCGATTCCGGCGGTCGGCTTTTCGGTGTGGATCGAAGCGTTCGCCGAAGCGGCGGGAGGCGCCGCATGACCACGTCCTTCGTTCTCGCCGTTCCGTCCAAGGGACGGCTACAGGAAAACGCCGAAAACTTTTTCGCCCGCGCCGGACTGACGCTCGCAAAATCGCGCGGTGCGCGCGACTATCGCGGCGCCATCGACGGCCTTGATGGCGTCGAGGTCGCCTACCTCTCGGCCAGCGAGATCGCGGCGCACCTTGCGCGCGGCACGGTGCATCTCGGCATCACCGGCGAAGACCTTGTGCGCGAGACGATTCTCGACGCCGAGCGCCGCGTCGCGCTGATCGAGGGACTGGGCTTTGGCTATGCCAACGTGGTGGTCGCGGTGCCGCAGGCGTGGATCGACGTCCGCACCATGGCCGACATCGACGACATCGCCACCGCGTTCCGCGCCAGCCACAACCGTCGCATGCGGGTTGCGACCAAGTACATCAATTTAACGCGCAGCTTCTTCGCCGCGCACGGCATCGTCGATTACCGCATCGTCGAAAGCGCCGGCGCCACCGAAGGTGCGCCGGCCGCAGGCTCGGCGGAAATGATCGTGGACATCACCACCACCGGCGCCACGCTCGCCGCCAACGGGCTGAAGATTCTCGACGACGGCATCATCCTGCGCAGCCAGGCCAACCTCGTTGCCTCGCGCCACGCCGAATGGTCGGACGCGGCGCGCGAAAGCGCCCGCGTCATCCTCGACCACGTCGCCGCCCGTGCCCGCGCCAGCGTCTACAAGGAAGTGCGCACGCGCTTTCCCGGCTGCGACGCCGCGCTCCTGAAGGAGGCAGACGCCCGCTTCGGCGTGGTGTCGCCGTTCGGTGGGCCAACCTCGTCGGGCATGCTGACGCTGCACTGCCCGCCGGCCAAGCTCTATGCGCTTGCCAGTTTCCTGCGCGAGCACGGCGCCGACGCCGTCTCGGTCGCCGAGATCGACTATGTCTTCACCCGCGCCAACCCGCTGTTCGCGCGGCTCGAAACCTTTCTTCAATCGTAACCCGCTCTGGCGCATGGGCGTCGCCCTCCCATATCCATGCGACGGGATCGTGCATGACGGGATCGCGCCATGATGACCACGCCTGACCCAACCGACCGCGGCGCCGGCGCCGGGCAGCGGCTGTCGATCGTCGTGCCGGTCTTCAACGAGGCGGCCGGGCTCGCCGCGCTGCACCAGCGGCTGATCGCGCTGGCGCAAGACCTCGCACGCGACCACCGCCTCGCCTGTGAGGTCATCTATGTCGATGATGGCTCCTCCGACGATACGCTGGCGATTACCCGCGCCCTGCCGGCCACCGCGCTCGGCATCCAGGTGGTGTCGCTGTCGCGCAACTTCGGCAAAGAAGCGGCACTGCTCGCCGGGCTCGACCATGCCGGCCCCGGCGCGGTGATGTTCATGGATGGCGACGGCCAGCATTCGCCGCAGCTTGCGGCCACGCTGGTGCGGCACTGGATCGCCGACGGCTACGATGTCGTCTACACCGCCAAGGCCCACCGCAATCATGAATCGTGGCTGCGCCGCGTCGCGGTGCACGGCTTCTATGCCCTGATCAACTGGGGCGCGCGCCAGAAAATTCCCGAGGATGCCGGCGACTTCCGCCTGCTGTCGCCGCGCGCCGCGGCGGCGCTGCGCCGCCTGCCGGAACGCAACCGGTTCTTCAAGGGGCTGGCAAGCTGGATCGGCTTCCGCCAGTTTCGCGTCGATTACGAGCCGGAGCCGCGCGCCCACGGCGCCACCCGTTTCCGCCTGTCGCAGTTGCTCGGGCTGTCGATCGAGGGACTGACCTCGTTCTCGGTGGCGCCGCTGCGGCTCGCCAGCCTGCTCGGCGTCGCCGTCGCGGTGGTGGCGCTGTTGTTCGGCCTGTCGATCCTGTGGGAGACGTGGATCGACGGCAAGAGCGTGCCGGGTTATCCGTCGCTGGCGGTCGGGCTGATGACGCTCGGCGGCGTGCAGCTCATCGTCATCGGCATCGTCGGCGAATACGTCGGCAAGATTCTCTCGGAGTTGAAGCAGCGCCCGAGCTATTTCGTCGCCGAGCACAGCGTCAGGCCGGCTGAGCAGCCGGCGGATGAAAAGACGCCGGCGGACGCGCTGCATGACTGACGCCGCGCCGCGCCGCATCCGGCTGTGCGCCGACGACTACGGCATCAGCGAAGGCGTCAACCGCGCGATCCGCGAGTTGATCGCGCACCGCCGCATCAACGCCACCTCGGTGATGGTGGTCGGGCCGGCGGCGACGCGCGACGAGATCGCCGCGCTGATCGACGTTGCGCGCGACAACAACTGCGCGATCGGCCTGCACGTCACGCTGACCGCCCCGTTCCATCCGCTGACGATGCACTTCCGCCCGCTCGAAGGCGGCGCCTTTCTACCGCTCGGCGCCCTGCTGCGCGCGGCAACCTTGCGGCGCCTCGATCGCGAGATGATTGGAGCCGAGATCGCGGCCCAGCTTGCCGCGTTTGCCGCCCTCGTCGGGCGCGCGCCGGACTATGCCGACGGCCACCAGCACGTGCAGTTGTTTCCGCAGGTGCGCGACGCCTTCCTTGCCGCGGTGAAAAGCGCAGCACCACGCGCCTGGGTGCGGCAATGCGGCCGCGTGGCTGCATCGTGGCGAAGCGGCGGCAACCTGAAGGCAACGCTCAAGACCGGGCTCCTCGACACTCTGAGCCGCTCGTTCCGCCGCCGCTGCGCCCGCGCGGGGGTCGCCTGCAACCCGGCCTTCGCCGGCGCCTACGACCATTCCCGCGCGACCGATTTCGGCGCCGCGATGGCCGGCTTTCTCGATCGTCTGCCGGACGGCGCGCTGGTGATGTGCCATCCCGGCTTCGTGGACGACACGCTGCGCCGCCTCGACCCGCTCACCGACCAGCGCGAGCGCGAATACGCTTATCTCGCCAGCGACGACTTCCCCCGCCTGCTGACGGCGCAAAACGTCGCACTTGCCTGACCAGACCATTGCAAAAATTTCATCGGCACCGCGGCCGCCCGGCACTTCCGGCGCCACAAAGCGTTGCTACATCCGCGGGACTGTTAACCCGGAGGGTGCCATGACGCCGCAGGAACGCCAGTTGATCGACGATCTGTTCGACCGTCTCGCCTCGGTCGAAGGCAATCCACGCGACCCGCAGGCCATGGCGGCGATTGCCGAAGGCCTGCGCCTTGCGCCCAACGCGGCTTACGCGCTGGTGCAGACCGTGCTGGTGCAGGACGAGGCGCTGGCGCGGGCGAGCGAACGGATCGAACAACTGGAGCGCGGCGGCGAAACGGCGCCGGCCGCGTCGGGCGGTTTCCTCGATACGATGCGCGATGCGCTGTTCGGGCAGGAGCGCCCGCGCCGCGGCGGCAGCGTGCCGCCGAGCGGCGGCGGACCGGACCGGCCGGCCTGGAACAGCGGCGCCGTACTTGACCGCACCCAGCCCCAGATGCCGCCGGAGGCGCGGCCCGCCGGCGGCGGCGCCGGCTCGTTCCTCGGCACGGCGGCAGCCGCGGCGGCCGGCGTGGTCGGCGGCTCGCTGTTGATGACCGGCATTCGCGATCTGATGGGCGGCGGCGAAAAAGGCCAAAGCCTTGCCTCCGACTCCGCCGGCAACCGGGGCGGACCGTGGGGCGGCAGCGACGCCGGCAAGGGCGATCTCGCGCGCGATGCCGGGCTCGACGATGTCGGCTCGAACGGCCGCGGCAGCGAGCAGCGCACTGCGGAGGCCGGGCATGACGATGCCCGCGACGAGGGCCGCTTCGATCACGCCGACTACGAGGATGCCGGCTACGACGAGGACGACGACTTCGATGACGGCGACTTCGACATCGGCGACAGCGATTTCGCCTGAGCCGCCCTCACGCCGTTACAGCACCACGACGCGGGTGCCGACGCCGACGCGCCGGTAGAGGTCGATGACGTCGTCGTTGCGCATGCGGATGCAGCCCGACGACACGTTGGTGCCGATCGTCCATGGCTCGTTGGAGCCGTGGATGCGGTACAGCGACGAGCCGAGATAGAGCGCGCGGGCGCCGAGCGGATTGTCCGGCCCGCCCTCCATGAAGCGCGGCAGGTCGGGGCGACGCTTGAGCATTTCGGCCGGCGGCGTCCAGCTCGGCCACTCCTTCTTGGCGGTGACGTGCTTGACGCCCGACCAGGTGAAGCCGGGGCGGCCGACGCCGATGCCGTAACGCAGCGCCTGCCCGCCCTCCTGCACGAGGTAGAGATATTTCGACGGCGTATCCACGACGATGGTGCCGGGCGCTTCCTTGCCGTTATAGGCGACCGTCTGCTTCTCGTAGCGCGGATCGAAATGGGGCTCGGCCGGCGCACCGTAATGCGCGTGCGCGGCAAGCGAACCCTGAGCGGCCGGATAGCCGGGATAGCCCGGCGCCGCCGGCTCGCGATAGGCGCGCGGCTCACCCGGCGGCGTGCCGGAGCGGCCGTCGCTGAACAGAAACTCGATGAAGCCGCCGCCAAGCTGCGGCGACGCCTCGCGCCGCGCCGCGACGTAGCGCGGCACGGCGATCTGCGGCGGCGCTTCAACCTGGCGCGCATTGTGACGCGCATAGAGCGCGCGTTGCGAGTTCGCGTCCATCGCGGATGCCGGCCCAATGCTGCCGGCGACACACGTTGCGGCGGCAGCAAACGCGACGAAACCTCTCATCATCATCGATGCACTCTTGCTGTTGCGGCGCGCGCAAGGCACGGGCCGCGACGATCCCGCCCGCAGTGAAAGAGAAAAGCCCATCCGTTTGGTAAACGCCGCGGCGAAACGGATTCACCATGTCGCGGCACGGCGGCGAATGCTGCGATCAGCGTTTATTTTCGATGAAGGCGGGGCGTTCATGGTTAACCGCAGCTTGCATGTCGGAGATCGCGATGGCGGCAAACGGGAACCCGCGTGAACCCGACGTTAAACCGCGTGTGCTACAACCCGCGTGGTACGAGAACGTATAGGCATTGTCGGGGGGCATAGAATGGCCGTTCGCCGCAAGCGATTCCGCATCGAGGATATTGAGAGCGCCGCCGCGCCGGCTGACGACGATCCGCCGTTTCACCACGAGATCATGGCGGAGCTGGCCGTACTGCGCCGGCAGATGGCTGAGTCGTTCAGCGGCCCGCGAGGCGACGGCGTCACGCCGGAGCTTGCCGCCGCCAAGGCGGTGCTGGAAAGCTACCGCGCCCAGATCGCGCAATGCGAGAAGCTCAAGATCGAGCTGGACCTGATCCACGCCGCGATCAACCGCACCAAGCAGGAAATCGCCGTGCTGCACGGCAAGAGCTTTTCCGGCGCGGAGATGGCCAAGGTCACCGGCGAACTCGGCGCCGTGGTCGGCGGCACCGAGGAGGCGACGCAGCAGATCCTCGCCGCCGCGGAAGCGATCGACCACTCGGCCGGGATGCTGGCCAAGGTCGCCTCGCCCGAGCAGCATGCGCACCTCACCGAGGACATTCAGGAGCGCGTCATCTCGATCTTCGAGGCGTGCAACTTCCAGGACCTGACCGGTCAGCGCATCTCCAAGGTGATGTCCACGATGAAGTTCATCGAGCATCACATCAACGTCATGATGGACATCTGGGGCGGCGTCGATGCCATCAAGGCGCATGCGCCCGTGGACGTGGACGACCGCGTCGGCGACGCGCGCCTGCTCAACGGGCCGAAGGCGCCCGACGCCGACGGCCACGCCTCGCAGGACGAGATCGACGCGCTGTTCGGCTAAAGCAAATGGGGACCGGTCACGCGCGGGCTCGACCCGGCCATCCACGCCTCCCTTGTCGAGGCACCCCACCCTCTTTCCCTTTCAGGGGAGGAATGAAGGGAGGGGAAATGCTGCGTTGCTGATCCGGGATCGTTCCAGCCACCGCGTCAATGGCGGTCCCGGCTCTGCGGCGCGGCGCTGCACGCCGCACCGCGTCCGGGACACGAGCGCCGGACCCCAGTGAACAATCAGCGCTCGTTATCGCCGACCTCGCGGCTCGCCTCGAACAGGAACCAGGTGCGCTTCTCGGCCTCGTCGATGAAATTCTCCAGGAGGCTCGCGGTCGCGACGTCGTCGTGACTGTCGGCGATCTCGTGCGCCTTGCGCAGGTTCGCCACCACCTTCTTGTTGTCGTTCATCAGCTCGCGCAGCATCTCGCGCGCGGGTACGTAGTCCTCGTTGTTGTCGGCGAGCGTCTGCAGCTTCGCGATGTGGCCGATCGAGCGCAGCGTGGTGCCGCCGATCTTGCGTACCCGCTCGGCGATCTCGTCGGTGGTCGCCATGATCGCCGCCGACTGCTCGTCCAGCAGCAGATGGTAGTCGCGAAAATGCCGGCCCGAGACGTGCCAGTGGAAGTTCTTCGTTTTCAGGAACAGCGCGAAGGTATCGGCGAGCACGGTGTTGAGCGCCGCCGAGATCTCGTCCACGGCATCGGGGGCGATGTCGGTCGGCGTATCGAGCGCGGGATCGACTTTTGGCGAAGACGATTTCTTGGGCTTGGTCACGGGAATGCCTTCCTTTGTGAAAAAAACGCCACGATGCCGGCTCCGGGCGATGGACAGCCCTCGCCGCCGGCCTATAAACGCATGTCCGGATCGCCAGTTCCAGCCCCGGAACTAAAGGAAGGCCGCCAGCCGGCACCCCATGGACAACTGGATCGACTATTACGATTCCACCCACACCATTTATGTCAGCCGGCGGCACCGCGACCTGCATTTTCAGGTCATCGCTGACGACATCATCTCTTACATCCCCTCCCCCGACGCCGTGGTGCTGGACTATGCCTGCGGCGAGGCATTGTCCGCCGGCCGGGTCGCGCAAGCCTGCGGCCTCCTGATCCTGGCCGAGCCGGCGCCCGGCGTGCGCGGCCGGCTGATCGCGCGCTTCGCCCCCAACCTGCGCATCAAGGTGCGCTCGCTCGATGACCTGCGCCACATCGACCCGCAGTCGGTCGATCTCGCGGTGATGAATTCGGTGGCGCAGTACATGACGGCGGAGGAGTTCGACACGGCGCTGGCCGTGATCCGCCGCGCGCTGAAGCCCGCCGGCCGGCTGGTGCTGGGCGACATCCTCAGGCCGAATGTCGGCCTCGTCACCGACGTCATGGCGCTGTTGCGCTTCGCGCGCCGCCACGGTTTTCTCAAGGACGCGCTGGTCGGGCTCGCCGCCACCGCCCTGTCCGATTACCGGCAGTTGCGCAGCCACTTCGGTTTGCAGCATTTTTCCGAAGCCGAGATCACGGCGCGGTTGGCCGCGGCCGGCTTCAGCGCGACCCGCGCGCCGGCCAATATCGGCTACAATCCCGCGCGCATGACCTTCGTCGCCACCCCGCAGCCGGCCGCGCGTTAGGGTTAATGTCCGGTAAAGGATGCATGCCCCCGGTAATTCGTTATGTTTCCTCCCGGCCCGGTGGCGGAAGACGACGCGGGAGCCGTGAAAGGCTCCACATCCTGGTTCAAGCCCAGGCTGGGCCTCCAACTCCCCCTTCGCGGGCCGGGGATATCCCCAAGGCGCGCCCCCGGCGGACCGTTTGACCGGCCCTGAGCGGCCAAAACCCCTTTCCCGGCCTGAAAAACTGGTCTAGACACAGCCGCGCGCAGGACGATCCCTTGCGCCCGGCTTGGGACGCGCGAGAGCGCGTCTTTTTTTGTGCCCGGAAACCTCAAGACCGCGGACCGAGGGGCCGATTCGGCGCCCCCGCCGGCCCTGCGCGGCAATTTGATCGGATCGCCGCCCCCTCCCCGGTGGCGGTCCAGCGGAGTGGTGATGCCCAAACGAACCGATATCTCGACCATCCTCATCATCGGCGCCGGCCCGATCATCATCGGGCAGGCCTGCGAATTCGACTATTCCGGCACGCAGGCGGTCAAGACGTTGAGGGAGGAGGGCTACCGTATCGTGCTGGTCAACTCCAACCCGGCCACCATCATGACCGACCCGGAGCTGGCCGACGCCACCTACGTCGAGCCGATCACGCCTGAGATCGTCGCAAAGATCATCGAGAAGGAGCGCTACGTCACGCCGGGCGGTTTTGCCGTGCTGCCGACCATGGGCGGGCAGACCGCGCTCAACTGCGCGCTGTCGCTGCGCAAGATGGGGGTGCTGGAGAAATTCGACGTCGAGATGATCGGCGCCACCGCCGACGCCATCGACAAGGCCGAGGATCGCGGCCGCTTCCGCGAGGCGATGGACAAGATCGGACTGAAGTCGCCGCACTCGATCCAGATCAAGACGCTGCCCGACGCGCTGCACGCGCTGGACGAGATCGGGCTGCCGGCCATCATCCGCCCCTCGTTCACGCTCGGCGGCACCGGCGGCGGCATCGCCTACACCAAGGCCGAGTTCATCGAGATCGTCGAGCGCGGCATCGACGCCTCGCCCACCAACGAAGTCCTGATCGAGGAGTCCGTGCTCGGCTGGAAAGAGTTCGAGATGGAGGTGGTGCGCGACAAGGCCGACAACTGCATCATCGTCTGCTCGATCGAGAACGTCGATCCGATGGGCGTGCACACCGGCGATTCCATCACGGTGGCGCCGGCCCTGACCTTGACCGACAAGGAATACCAGATCATGCGCGACGCCTCGATCGCAGTGCTGCGCGAGATCGGGGTGGAGACCGGCGGCTCCAACGTGCAGTTCGCCATCAACCCGGCCGACGGCCGCATCGTCGTCATCGAGATGAACCCGCGGGTGTCGCGCTCCTCGGCGCTGGCCTCGAAGGCGACCGGCTTTCCGATCGCAAAAGTCGCCGCCAAGCTCGCGGTCGGCTACACGCTGGACGAGATCGCCAACGACATCACGGGCGGCGCGACGCCGGCCTCGTTCGAGCCGACCATCGACTACGTCGTCACCAAGATTCCGCGCTTCGCCTTCGAGAAATTCCCCGGCGCCTCGACCACGCTGACCACCTCGATGAAATCGGTCGGCGAGGTGATGGCGATCGGCCGCACCTTCCAGGAGAGCCTGCAGAAGGCGCTGCGTGGGCTGGAAACCGGGCTGACCGGCCTCGACGAAATCGAGATCGAGGGGCTCGGCCAGGGCGACGACAAGAACGCGATCCGCGCAGCCCTCGGCACGCCGACGCCGGACCGGCTGTTGCAGGTGGCGCAGGCGATGCGGCTCGGCTGGGCCGACGAGGACATTTTCGCCTCCTGCAAGATCGATCCGTGGTTCCTGGCGCAGATCCGCGAGATCGTCGAGACGGAGGACAAGGTGCGCCGCGACGGCCTGCCGCCGCACGCCTTCGGCATGCGCTCGCTCAAGACGATGGGCTTTTCCGACGCGCGGCTCGCCGTGCTTGCCTCGACCACCGAGGCCGAGGTGCGCGCTGAGCGCCACGCGCTCGGCGTGCGGCCGGTCTACAAGCGCATCGATACCTGTGCCGCGGAGTTCGCCTCCCCCACCGCCTATATGTACTCGACTTACGAGACGCCGTTCGCCGGCCGTCCGGCCGATGAAAGCGCGCCCTCCGACCGCAAGAAGGTGGTGATTCTCGGCGGCGGTCCGAACCGCATCGGCCAGGGCATCGAGTTCGACTATTGCTGCTGCCACGCCTGCTTCGCGCTGGCCGACGCCGGCTTCGAGACCATCATGGTCAACTGCAACCCGGAGACGGTCTCGACCGACTACGACACCGCCGACCGGCTGTATTTCGAGCCGCTGACCGCCGAGGACGTGCTGGAGATCATCGACAACGAACGTTCCAACGGCACGCTGCACGGCGTCATCGTGCAGTTCGGCGGCCAGACCCCGCTCAAGCTGGCGCACGCGCTGGAAAAGGCCAGCGTGCCGATCCTCGGCACCTCGCCCGACGCCATCGACCTCGCCGAGGACCGCGACCGTTTCAAGCGCGTGCTCGACAAGCTGCACCTGATGCAGCCGAAGAACGGTATCGCCTACTCGGTCGAGCAGGCGCGCCTCGTCGCCGCCGACCTCGGCTATCCGCTGGTGGTGCGCCCGTCCTACGTGCTGGGCGGCCGCGCCATGCAGATCATCCGCGACGACGCCCAGCTCGGCGACTACCTGCTCGGCACGCTGCCCGAACTGGTGCCGGCCGACGTCAAGGCGCGTTATCCCAACGACAAGACCGGGCAGATCAACACGGTGCTCGGCGCCAATCCGCTGTTGTTCGACCGCTACCTGTCCGACGCCATCGAGATCGACGTCGATTGCCTGAGCGACGGCACCGATTCCTTCGTAGTCGGCATCATGGAGCACATCGAGGAAGCCGGCATCCACTCCGGCGATTCCGCCTGCTCGCTGCCGCCGCGCTCGCTCGATGCCGCGACCCTCACCGAGCTTGAGCGGCAGACCCGCGAACTCGCGCTCGGCCTCGACGTGGTCGGCCTGATGAACGTGCAGTACGCCATCAAGGATGGCGAGATCTACGTGCTGGAGGTCAACCCGCGCGCCTCGCGCACGGTGCCGTTCGTCGCCAAGGTGATCGGCGTGCCGGTCGCCAAGATCGCCGCGCGCATCATGGCCGGCGAGCGGCTCGCCGATTTCAAGCTGGTGCCGCGCAAGCTCAACCATGTCGGCGTCAAGGAATCGGTGTTCCCGTTCGCCCGCTTCCCCGGCGTCGATACCGTGCTCGGCCCGGAGATGCGCTCGACCGGCGAGGTGATCGGGCTCGACCGCTCCTTCGAGGTCGCCTTCGCCAAGAGCCAGCTCGGCGGCGGAACCCGGGTGCCGCGCGGTGGAACCGTGTTCGTCTCGGTGCGCGACGAGGACAAGACCCGCATCCTCGAGGCCATGCGGCTCTTGGCCTCGCTCGGCTTCAAGGTGATCGCCACCTCCGGCACCCAGCGTTTCCTCGCCGACAACGGCGTCGCCGCCGAAAAGATCAACAAGGTGCTGGAAGGCCGTCCGCACATCGTGGACGCCATCACCAACGGCGGCGTGCAACTGGTCTTCAATACCACCGAGGGGCCGCAGGCGCTGGCCGACAGCCGCTCGCTGCGGCGCGCCGCCCTCTTGCATAAAGTGCCCTACTACACCACACTTTCAGGTGCGGTGGCGGCCGCGCAGGGGATCCGTGCCTATATGGGCGGCGACCTCGAGGTGCGGACGCTGCAAAGCTACTTTGCCAAGCCGTGACGTTCGCCTGACCTAACCCTTCAAGGACTTGCCGTTGGAACCGGACAAGGACCGGGCAGGCACCCTTTTGAGACGACCGACCGCGCCCGGCAACCACCGGGCGCTTCATTCCCCGGCCCCGCCGCCGGGCAGCGAGAGGCAAGGACAACGACGAAATGGTTGAAAAAATTCCGATGACCAAGGCCGGCCATGCCGCTCTGGAAGAGGAATTGAAGCAGCGGCAATCGGTCGATCGCCCGCGCATCATCGAGCAGATCGCGGAAGCGCGCTCGCATGGCGACCTTTCGGAAAATGCCGAATACCACGCCGCCAAGGAACAGCAGTCGCACAACGAGGGCCGCATCGCCGAGCTCGAGGACCAGCTCGCGCGCGCCGACATCATCGACGTGTCGAAACTGTCCGGCGACACCATCAAGTTCGGCGCCACCGTGACCCTGATCGACGAGGACACCGAGAAGAAGGCGGTGTGGCAGATCGTCGGCGAGGCGGAGGCCGACGCCCGCAAGGGCCGCATCTCGATCACCTCGCCGCTGGCGCGTGCCCTGATCGGCAAGAAGAAGGGTGCTTCAGTGGAGGTGGTGGCGCCGGGCGGCGCCAAGGCCTACGAGGTCACCAAGGTCGAGTGGCGCTGAGGCCAAGCGCGCCGAAAACCCTGTCTGCACCGCTCGTCATGAATACCCGAAGGAGCCGCGATCCGCGGCTCCTTTTTGTTTTTCCTTGTCGTGGAGAGGAGACTCCTGACATGATTTAGAGCGAATCAGGGATCTTTCACCGCATCGTGATCCTTGGTCATCGAGCGGTTGCGCTAGCGATATAGGTTCGTTTCACCACGGAGGGGCTGCCATGGCCATCGAATCGACCCTGAACGAATGGGAGCCGCGCATCCGCAGCGTCCTGCGGATTGCGGCCGGATTGCTTCTGCTGCAGCACGGCACGGCGAAAATCCTCGGCATCCCGCCGATGGAGAATTTTGCAAACCTGCAGATCGCCTCGCTGATCGGCGTCGCCGGCCTGATCGAACTGATCGGCGGCATTTTGTTCATCATCGGGCTGTGCACGCGCCCGACTGCCTTCATCCTGTCGGGCTTCACGGCGGTCGCCTACTTCATGGCGCACGCGTCGAAGAGTTTTTATCCGATCCTCAACGGCGGCGAACTGGCGGCGCTGTACAGCTTCGTGTTCCTGTACTTCGTCTTCGCCGGACCGGGGCCGTGGAGCGTGGACGCCGCGCGCCGCTCGGCGTAGCCTGCAAGCCCATCACTCGAAGAACACGTCGGTGCGGCGCGAGGTCAGTGCGCGCTGCCCCGACTCTAGTTCGAGGTCGCAACTCGCATCGACCTGCACGAAACGCGGCCGCCGCGCCACCAGCGTCAGGCGGGCGCGCAGTCGCACCGCATCGCCCGGATGCACGGCATGGCGGAAGCGCACGGCGCGCAGGCCGGCCTCGTGGCTGCCGGCGCCGGACGCAACGACGCACACCTCCTGCAACAGCGCCGGCACCAGCGCCAGCAGCAACTGGCCGGGCACCACGGTGCGGCCACCATCGAGATCGCGTGCGGCACGGGCGACGTCGGTATGAATCCAGTTGGCGTCGCCGGTGAGCGCGACGAAGCGATCGACCTCGTCCTGCGTCACCGTGCGCCAGCCGCTCGGCCGCAGATCGACGCCGACTGAGGGGGCGAGATCGGCGGCGCGGGCGACGCGCAAGATCGGCGACGATCCTGACGGTTCGCTCATCGCGGTCTCCTACACGTCCATCATCAGCGCGCTGCCGAGCCCGCCGGCGGCGGCGATGGCGGCCAGCCCCCGCGCGCCGGGCGCTTCGCGTTGCAAGGCGTGCCACAGCCGCACCGCAAGGATGGCGCCGGAAGCGCCGATCGGATGGCCGCGCGCCAGCGCCCCGCCGCGGCGGTTGACACGCGCCGGGTCGAGCCCGATGCCGTCGATGCAGGCGATGGCCTGCGCAGCAAATGCCTCCATGATTTCGGCGACGGCGATGGCCGACGGCGCCAGCGCCTCTGCCGCCAACACCGCGCGCGCCGCGGCAATCGGGGCGGCGCCAGGCATGCCCGGATCACCGCCGCACCGGCACCCCGCGACGATGCGCACCGGGCGCGACGGCGCGAGGCGGCGGGCGACGTCCTCCGACACCACCAGCACCACCGCCGCGGCATCGGCCTCGACCGCTACGGTGGCGCGGGTGACGCCGTGGCCCGCATCGCCCGCGAGCGGCGGCAACCGCCGGCACAGATCCGGCGTCAGCGCGCGGGCAAAGGCGTCGTGGGCAAGATCGGCGAGCGGCACGATCTCCGGCGGACCGGGCGGATCGCGGCGCGCCTTGCGGTGGCTCTCGACGGCGAAGGCGTCCTGCGCCGCGCGCGTGACGCCGAACCGCTCCGCCAGCGTGGCGGCGGCGGCGATCATGTCGGGGTCGCGCTCCGGCCACGGCGCGAACGGCGGCCGCTCGTAGGGCTGCGGCGCCTCGCCGGGATGGCGCGGCCGGCGCGCCCGCAGCGGGGCGCGGCTGAAGCTTTCGACGCCGCCGGCGATCACCGCCCGCGCCGCGCCCGAAGCGATACGGTCGGCCGCCATCATCACCGCATCGAGCCCGCCGCAGCACTGGCTGTCGATGGTCAGCGCCGGGGTGGCGTCGGGCAGGCCGGCGGCGAGCGCCGCCATCCGCGCCGGATTGCCGCCGCCATACAGCGCGTTGCCGAGGATGACCTCGTCGACCTCGCCGGGCGCAAGGCCGCCATCGGCGAGCAGCGCCCGAATCGGCGCCGCGCCCAGTTCAGTCACCTCCACCGCCTTGAACGCGCCACCGCGCGGCGCGACCGCGGTGCGGCGGGCCGCGACGATGAAGGCGGCGCTCATGGCAGGCCCACGCAGGCGCCGGCCTGCCACAGCCGGCACAGCGCCTCGAAGTCGGATTTGCCCGACGAGGTGGTCGGCCAGCGTGGCGGCACGGCATAGCGGCGCGGAATGCGATGGAGCGGCAGCGCGGCGCGGGCATGCGCGATCAGCGCCGGCGTGTCGGCCGCCGCGCCGTCGCGGAAGCGCACCAGCGCCACCAGCCGCTCGCCGCGCCGGGCATCGTCGGTGCCGAGCACCGCAGCGCTCGCGACCGCCGGATGCGCTTCGAGCACCCGCTCGATTTCCTCCGGGTGCACGTTCTTGCCGGCGGTGACGATCATCCGGCTGGCGCGGCCGACGAGGCGCAGGAAACCGCGTGCATCGAGCACGCCGACGTCGCCGACCGAGACCGCGCCATCGGCCTGCCGCAGCGGCGCGGCATCGCCGCAGGCATAGCCCATGAACAGGAACGGGCTTTTGACGAACACCTCGCCGACCTCGCCCGGCGGCAGCACGCGGCCGCGATGGTCACGGATCGTCAGTTCGACGCCGGCGAAGGCGCGGCCGACCGAACCGGCCGGCACATCCTCGTCGTCGCGCGCAACCGTGGTGAAACTCAGTTCCGAGGCGCCGTAGAATTCGGCGAAGCGCGCAGCCGGACACAGCCGCCGCAGTTCGGCGCCGGCGCGGCCTTGCCACTTTGCGCCCGACGACAACACCCAGCGCATAGCAGGAAACGACGCGCCCTCGCGCGCGGCCGCCTCGACGATCATCTCAAGCTGGGTCGGCACGCCGTAGAGCACGCTCGCATCGTGCTGCCGCATCAGGCGGACGACGTGGTTCGGGCGAAACGTCCGGCACAGCACCACCGTCGCACCGACATCGAGGCCGTGGACCAGCGCGTAAAGAAACAGCGAATGCGTCAGGCTGCCCGGCGCCAGCACCACGTCGGTCGCGCCGATGTCGAACTCGCGGTCGCCGGCGCGGAAACTTTTGACCCACGAGCGATGATGGCGGCGAAATCCTTTCGGCAGGCCGGTCGAGCCCGAGGTGAAGCCGACATAGAACGGCGCCAGCGGATCGGGCCCGGGCGGCGGCGCGCCTTCGGTTGAAGAGCCGAGCGCATCGGCAACCCGCGCGAACGGCAGGTGCGCGTCGATCACGACGGCCAACCCCTCACCCGCCAGCATCGCGCTGTCGCTCACCACCAACCCCGGCGTCAGCGCCGCAATCGCGGCCCGCGCGGTCGCAAGCGGCCATGCCGGATCGAGGATCTGCGCCTCGCGGCCGGCGCGCGCGGCGGCGAGAAACAACAGCGCCAGCGCCGGACCGTTGCCGAGATGCAGCGCCACGCCGCGGCCCGGCGGCACCCGCTGCGCCAGATGGGCGGCGAGCCGTTCGACGGTCGCGTTCAGCGCGCCCCAGCAGATCGCGTCACCATCACAGACGATCGCCGCACGCTCGGGCGCAGCGCCGGCGTGGCGCGGCAGGCGGGCGGTGATCGTCTCGCCGCTCATGCGCGGCCGGCGATGGCCGCCGGATAGGCGCGGAACGAGGCTTCGGCGACGAAGGCGGTGGCCAGCGCCTTCAACAGATCGCCGGGGATGAACACGGCGGTCGCGATGAGCGCCTGCACGACGCTCATCCGCGCCACCGCCATCAGCCCGACGATGCCGCAGGCATATTCGACGACGATGCCGCCGCCGATGGCCGCGATCAGCGCCGCTGCGAACACCGGCAAGTGCTTCAGCCGCTGCATCAGCAATCCGGTGACGAAGGCCGCCGGCACGAAGCCGATGAGGAAGCCGACCGAGGGGCCGAACAGCACGCCGAGGCCGCCGCGCCCGCCGGACAACAGCGGCGCGCCCAGCAGCACGACGAAGATGAACAGCAATACCGCGAGCGCGCCATGGCGTGGCCCGAGCACGATGCCGGCAAGCATGACGCCGAGCGTCTGCGCCGTGACCGGCACGCCGGCGGCAATCGGCAGCACGACGCCGGGCAACAGCCCGAGCACGGCGATGACCGCGGCGATCAGCGCGATGCGGACGATGGTACGGGATTCCAAAGGGCTCTCCTATCGGCTATCGGCGGGGCGGGCGCGGCGTGACCGGGGCGGTATCGAAGCCGCGCGCATCGAGCGCTTCGGCAACGCGGTCGGCCAGTTGCAGGCTTTCCGCGAAAAAAGCGGCGACGAGGCGGACCGGGACGCGGCGCGAACTGCGCGCCTTCCACGCCTCCTCGCGGGCGCGCCAGCGCGTCATCAACACCGGCACGAAGCGCATGACCAGCGCCACCGCCAGCGACATCTTGCGCGGGTTGACGCCAAGCGGGCGCAACAGCCTGAGCGGCGGCGCCAGCACTTCCATCAGCGCACCCATCGTCGTCGTCATGCTGACGAGGTCGGCGGCAAGCAGCATCGCGACGAGCCGCATCACGATCACCGCGCCGGCCTCAAAGCCCTGCGACAGCGCCTGCACGCCGCCGATCACGACAAGCAGCGGCAGCAGCGGCCGCAGCAGCTTCAGCCGCGTCAGGCCGTAGCGGCCGAAGCCGGCATAGATCGCACCGAGCGCGAGGAGCGCGGCGGCGAGAATACGCCAATCGTCGACCGGCACCAGCGCGACGCTGAACAGCGCCAGCGCCGCGAGCTTGACGCCGGCGGGCACGCGACTAAGCCAGTTCGGGGGCGCGAGGCTGTCGGCGATCATGCGGACATCGCATCCTGCGCGGCGGCGATCGCATGCGCGCGGTAGGCCGGCAGCAGGTCGGCGGGACGGCCGTCGGCACGCACGCGCCCCGCTTCGAGCCAGATGACCCGCGCGAAATCCGCGACCAGATCGAGGTCGTGGGTCGCCAGCACGATCTGCTGCGGCAGCGCCATGATGCGGCGCGCCAGCGCCAGTTGCGTCGGCAGGTCGAGGCTCGAAAACGGCTCGTCCATCAACAGCACGGCGGGATCGGTGGCGAGCACGGCCAGCACGCAGACGAGCTGGCGCTGGCCGCCCGACAGGTCGTTGACGTTGCGCCCGGCCCAGCCGTCGCAGCCGTGGCGCGCCAGCAGCGCCAGCGCCTGGCGCCGCGCTTCGGCAGGCGCCATCCCGCGCTCGGTGAGGCCGAAGGCGACCTCCTCGCCCACCGTCGGGAAGATGAGCTGATGGTCCGGATTCTGGAAGATGAAGCCGGCCACGCCCGGCAGCTCGCGGCGCTGCGCCACGGTGTCCAGTCCCGCGACGGTGACATGGCCGCGCGACGGCTGAAGCAGGCCGTTGGCGACCCGCAGCAGCGTGCTCTTGCCGGAACCGTTGTCGCCGATCAGGGCGATGCGGCGCTCGGTCAGCGACAACGCCGGCAGCGCCAGCACCACGCGCCCGCCGCGTTCCGCCTCGACATCGTCAAAAACGATGCCGTCGTCCGGTTGCGCGACGGTTGCCGCGCCCGCTGGCGGCGCGCCGTTCCATCGCCGGAGGAATGACCTGGTGCCCATCGGCGTGTTGGGTAGCGCATCGCCGGGCGCAATGCCACTGTTGGATCGCGCCGGCGGCGGCGGTGGCAGGGGCGTGCTACCCCAGCGCGCGCAACTCGCGGCGCAGCACCTTGCCGGTTGCGGTCATCGGCAGGCTGTCGGCGAACTGGACGAGGCGCGGATATTCGTGCGCGGCGAGCTTGACCTTGACGAAATCCTGAATGTCGCGCGCCAAGGCGTCGCTGCCGGCGAAGCCGGGGCGCAGCACGATCCACGCCTTGACCGATTCGGTGCGGATCGGATCGGGCACGCCGACCACCGCGGCCATCGCCACCGCCGGATGGCGGATCAGGGTGTCCTCGATCTCGGCGGGGCCGATGCGGTAGCCCGCCGAGGTGATGACGTCGTCCTCGCGGCTCATGTACCAGAAGTAGCCGTCATCGTCGCGGCGGCCGAGATCGCCGGTGAGCAGAAACCCGCCGGCGTATTTTTTCGCGGTCGCTTCCGGGTTGCCCCAGTACTCCAGCATCATGCACGGGTTGGGTGCGCGCACGCCGATGATGCCGGTCGTCCCGTTCGGCAACTCACGACCGGTCTCATCAACGATGCGCACGTCAAAACCCGGCGTCGCCTTGCCCATGGAGCCCGGCAGGATCGGAAATAATTTTACGTTGTTGCCGACGACGAGATTGCATTCGGTCTGGCCGTAGATTTCGTGCGCCTCGACGCCGAACGTGTTGCGCACCCAGTCGAGCAGTTCGCCACCGAGCGACTCGCCGCCGGTGAAGATGCTGCGCAGCCTGACGCCGGGATGCGAGACGTTCGCCTGCCGCATCAGTTTCAGCGCGGTCGGCGGCAAAAACACGTTGCGCACCTTATGGTCGGCCATCAATTGCATCGCCTCGACGGAATCGAACTTCTTGGCGCGATAGCCGACCATCGGCACGCCGTGATACCAGGCCGGGAACAGCGCATCGAACAGCCCGCCGATCCACGCCCAGTCCGCCGGCGTCCACATCACGTCGTCGGGCTTCGGGAAGAAATCGTGCGCCATCTCGACGTTGGGCAGATGGCCGAGCAGCACGCGGTGCGCATGCAGCGCGCCCTTCGGGTTGCCGGTGGTGCCGGAGGTGTAGATGATGATCGCCGGATCGTCGGCGCGGGTGGCGACGGTTTCGAATTCCTCCGACGCGCCCTCGATGGCGTCCCAGAACGACACCGTCGAAACGTCGCCGGTGCCGATCATATAAATGTGCTGCAAGGCCGGCAGCCGGTCGCGGATGGCTTTGAGCTTGGCGTAGCCACCTTCGTCGGTGACGACCGCCTTGGCGTTGGAGTTGGCCAGCCGGAACGCCAGCGCTTCCTCGCCGAACAGCGTGAACAGCGGCACCGACACGAGGCCGGCGCGGAACGCGGCGAGATGCGCGACCGGCAGTTCGACCGACTGCGACAGGAACACGCCGACGCGATCACCGCGCTTGAGGCCGTCCTCGGTCAGCACATTGGCGTAGCGGCGCGACCACGCCTGCATCTCATCGAAGGAGACTTTTCTCACGCCGCCGTTTTCGTCGATGAAAGTCAGCGCCAGCCGGCCGGAGCCGTCGGCATGGCGGTCGCAGGCGGCGGTCGCGATGTTGAAATGCTCCGGCACCTGCCAGCGAAAGTTACGGTAAAGTTCGTCGTAGTCGCTGGTCTCGGTGAGCATGGCGGTCTCGTCAGATGCCGGAAGAACTTGCAATCTGCTCCCATCGCGCGCAGCTATCAAGTTGATCGATAGGCGAAACCGTGTCCCGGGCGCGGTGCGGCATTCTTCATGCCGCTCCGCAGAACCGGGACCGCGGCCGGCGCGACCGTTGAGAAGACCCCGGATCAGCAGCGCACGGCGTCGCTTGCGCGACGCACTGCGCTGCGTCCGGGGCACGAGGGTTCATCCCGCGAGCGCCGCCTTCACCAGCGCGCTGGCCTTGCCGAAATCCATGCGGCCGGCGTATTGGCCGCGCAGCACGCCGATCACCTTGCCCATGTCTTTCATGCCGGCAGCGCCGGTCTCGGCGATGGCCGCCGCAATCGCCGCCTTCACCTCGTCGTCCGACATCTGCTGCGGCAGGTAGCCCTCGATCACCGCGATCTCGGCACGCTCCTGCGCCGCCAGTTCCTCGCGTCCGCCCTTTTCGTAGAGCGCGACCGACTCCTGCCGCTGCTTGATCATCTTCTGCAACAGCGACAGCACCTCGGCGTCGCCGAGCGGCGGCTTGCCTTGCCCACGCGCCTCGATGTCGGCGTTCTTGATGGTGGAGTTGACCATGCGCAGCGTCGAGAGCCGGCGCTCGTCCCTGGCCTTCATGGCCTCTTTCACATGGGCGTTGATGTCGTCGCGCAGCATTGTTTGGCTCCTTTACGGCGCATTGGCGCCTTCGTTCGCTGCCGTGATGTAGGGCGTTTCAAAGCCCCACACAACAAACTGTGCCGCGCTACCGGCGGCCGGCACAAGGCTGCCGAGCCGTGCCCCCGGACGCGGTGCGGCATGGAATGCCGCTCCGCCGATCCGAGGTCGTTTCGGATTCCGAGCGCGCAACGGTCCCGGTTCTGCGAAGCAGCGTTACACGCTGCATCGCGCACGGGACACACAGCAAGCTATTTGATCGGCCCTCACGCAACGCCGCGCACGCGGCCTTCCCAATAAGGCGCGCGCAACGCCTTGCGGTCGATCTTGCCGAGCCCGGTGACCGGGATGGCGGCGACGACGTCGATCGTCTTCGGCGACCACGGCGCGCCGCGCTTGTCCTTCACATGGGCCTGCAATTCCGCCACGCCTACGCTCGCGCCCTCCTTCAGCACCACGAACGCCTTCACCGCCTCGCCCCATTTCGGATCGGGCACGCCGATCACCGCCGCCGAGGCGACCGCCGGGTGCGCCATCAGGGCGTCCTCGACCTCGCGCGGATAGATGTTGAAGCCGCCGGAGATGATCATGTCCTTGGTGCGATCGACGATATAGAGATAGCCCTCGGCATCGGCGACCGCGACGTCGCCGGTGTGCAGCCAGCCGCCGCGCAGCGCCTCCGCATTGGCGTCGGGACGCTTCCAGTAGCCGTCCATCACCAGCGGCCCGCGCACGCAGATTTCGCCCGGCTCGCCGACAGCGACCTCGCGCATCTCGCTGTCGAACAATTTGACGTCCACCAGCGGGCTCGGCCGCCCGCACGAGCCGAGCCGCTCGGGGCGGGCGAGATCGTGGTCGGCCTTGCGCAGCGAGGTGATGCACTGCGGCGCCTCGGTCTGGCCGTAGAGTTGCACGAATACGTTGCCGAACGCGGCCATGCCCTCGCGCAGCCGGTCCGGCGACATCGGCGCGGCGCCGTAGATGATCATGTCGAGCGAGGAGAGATCGTGGCGCGCGCGCAGCTCGTGCGCGTCGATCAGCGCATAGATCAGCGTCGGCACCAGGAACGTCGCGGTGATCTTTTCGTCGGCGCAGAGGCGGCAGAACGTCTCGGCGTCAAAGCCTTGCGTCAGGCGGGTGTAGCCGCCGCGCAGCATCACCGGAAAGATGGTGACGCCGGCGGCATGGCTCACCGGCGTCGCGGCGAGATAGCGGATGTCGGCCGGCCAGTCCCAGTCGGCGAACAGCGTCAGCGTCATGGTCAGCATGGCGCGGTGCGGCAGCATCACGCCCTTGGAGCGGCCGGTGGTGCCGCCGGTATAGGCGAGCCAGGCGACGTCGCCGGCCGCGCCCTCGTCCCTGAGCGGCGCCGGCGTCGCGGCGCGCGCGGCGGCAAGAATATCCTGCGCGCCCTCCGCTTCGCCGAACGCCATCAGGTGCTTCAGCCCCGGCACGCGCGCCTTGATGGCGCGGCCGCGCGCAGCGAATTTGTCCGCATCGACGATCAGCGCATCGATCTCGGCGTCCTCGACGATGAAGGCGTGGTCGTCCTCGGCGGCCATCGGATGCAGCGGCGTGTAGCGCAAGCCCATGACCAGCCCGGCGCACATCGCCGCCCAGCTCTCGGCGCGGTTGCCGGCGAGGATCGACAGCGCGTCGCCGCGCTTCAGGCCGGCCGCCTTGAAGGCGGCGATGAAGCGGGCCATCGCCGCGCCGAGTTCCCGGTAGGTCCAGAACGTCGTGCCGTCGCCGAGCGCCGGGCGGTCGGCGAAGCGCGTCACCGCACCGACGATCAGGCCGCCCGCGGTGCCGCCGGTGTAAAGCTGGTCCATGGCCGCGCCTCCCCGCTTTTTTGTTCCTTTTTGCCGGGTCAGGGTATCGGCCGTGCCGGCGCTGTCAAATCGGCAGATATGCCGGTGAATTTGCCCGGATCAGGCTTTGACGCGGCGCAGCAACGGCGCTATGGAATGGCTTTATGACAACCTCGGACAATTCATCGCGCTGGCCGGATTTCAAGCCGACCGCGCTTCTCGTGCTGGCTGACGGCACCGTGTTGGAAGGCGTCGGACTCGGCGCCGAAGGCGACGCTGTCGGCGAGGTCTGCTTCAACACCGCCATGACCGGCTATGAGGAGATTCTGACCGATCCCTCCTATGCCGGGCAGCTCGTCACCTTCACCTTCCCGCACATCGGCAACGTCGGCGCCAACGACGAGGACATCGAGACGGTGAACATGGCGGCGACGCCGGGCGCCCGCGGCGTGATCCTGCGCGCGGCCGTCACCGAGCCGTCGAACTACCGCGCCACGCGCCATCTCGACCGCTGGCTCAAGGCGCGCGGCATCGTCGGCATGAGCGGCGTCGATACCCGCGCGCTCACCGCCTGCATCCGCGCCCAGGGCACCCCCAACGCGGTGATCGCCCATGCGGCCGACGGCGTGTTCGACCGCGCGGCGCTGACGCGCCAGGCGCGCGAGTGGCCGGGCCTTGTCGGCATGGATCTGGTGCCGATGGTGACCACCGCGCAGCGCTACGGCTGGGACGAAACGCCGTGGCAATGGGGCGACGGTTTCGGCCGCCAGGAGGCGCCGCAATTTAACGTCGTCGCCGTCGATTACGGCATCAAGCGCAACATCCTGCGGCTTCTGGCCGGCGAAGGCTACAAGGTGACGGTGGTGCCGGCGACCGCGTCGGCGGAAGACATCCTCGCGCTCAACCCCGACGGTATCTTTTTGTCCAACGGTCCGGGCGATCCGGCCGAAACCGGCAAGTATGCCGTGCCGGTGATCCGGAAGCTGGTCGAATCGGGCAAGCCAACCTTCGGCATCTGCCTCGGTCACCAGATGCTCGGGCTCGCCGTCGGCGGCAAGACCGTGAAGATGCATCAGGGTCACCACGGCGCCAACCACCCGGTCAAGGACAAGACCACCGGCAAGGTCGAGATCACCTCGATGAACCACGGCTTTGCGCTCGACGGCAACAGCCTGCCCGAAGGCGTCACGGAAACCCACGTCTCGCTGTTCGACGGCTCCAATTGCGGGCTGAAGCTCGACGGCAAGCCGGTGTTCTCGGTGCAGTACCACCCCGAAGCCTCGCCGGGTCCGCGCGACTCCCACTATCTGTTCCGGCGCTTCACCGAGCTGATGCGCGAGCGCAAGCGGGCGTGAGCACGGCGGCACCGCGGCAACCGATCTCTTACGGCCATACGCCGCTCGACGTGGTGGCCTCGATGAGCGGCATCGACTTCCTGCGCAAGATGTTCGCGGGCGAATTGCCGCACGCCACCATGATGCAGCAGGTCGGCCTGACCGGCGGCTCCGCCGAGCCGGGCCTCGTCGTGTTCACGGCGGTGCCGGGGCCGGAGCATTACAACCCGATCGGCTCGGTGCACGCCGGCTTCACCGCCACGCTGCTCGATTCGGCGATGGGCTGCGCGGTGCAGTCGATGCTGCCGCAGGGGCGCCTCTACATCACGCTGGAGTTCAAGGTGACGCTGATCAAGGCGGTCACCAGGGACACCGGCGAGGTGCGGGCCGAAGGCCGCGCGCTCAATGTCGGCCGCCGCGTCGGCACCGCCGAGGGCCGGCTCATCGATGCCGGCGGCCGCCTGCTCGCCCACGCCACGACCACCTGCCTGGTGTTCGAGGCGGACGCCAGGTAACGTCACGGTTTCCTGATCGCGACAAAGCAGCCGAGCGACACGACGACGCAAGCCAACCCGATGGCGAACACCGCCCGCGTCGGCAAGACGTCGATGGCAGTTGCGAAAGCGAACGGCGCAAACGCCTGCAACAGCGCCGCCGGCCGCGCGATACGGCCGAGCACATGGCCGTAGCCGGCCGCGCCGAAGATGTGCAGCGGCAGCGTGCCGCGCGCGATGGTGACGATGCCGTTGGCGCCGCCGAACAGGATCGAGAACAGCGCCGCCGACGGCACGCTGATGCCGGCCGCGGTCATCAGCAGAAACGCCACCACCATCAGCGCGATCGCGAACCGCGCCACCCACAACGGATCGGTGCGGTTGGCGAAGATGAAGTCGCCGAGCCGCGCCACCACCTGCGAGGGCCCGAACAGCGCGCCGATGATGACCACCGTGGTGGTGTCGATGCCGCCGTGCTCCAGCATCACCAGCAGGTTGGCGACCATGCCCGACAGCACGAAGGCGTGCAGCGCGAACCCGGCCGCCATCAACATGAAGATGGTGCCGGCCGGCGACACTTTTGACGGGCCGGGCCGCGCGCCGTCGGCGCTTTTCACCGGCGGGGCGGCGGGCGCGGCGCCACGCGGCAGGGCGAAGGCGTGCAGCGGCGCGATGACGAAGGCGAACACCGCCGCCAGCACCAGATAGGTGCCGCGCCAGCCGAGCCATTCGATCAACAGGTGCACCGCCGGCCAGCCGACCGTCGAGGCAAAACCGCCGGCAAAGGTCACGAAGATGATCTGGCGCCGCGCCGAGGCGCCAAAAATGCGGCCGAGCGAGGTGAAGGCGGCGTCGTAGAGCGTGGTGGACATCGCCACCCCGACCAAGAGCCAGCAGGCGAAATAGGCGACTGGGTGCGCGGCGACGCTGAGCGCGGCAAACCCTGCGGCGCCGATCAGCGCGCCGGGTGCCATCACGGCGTGGCCGCCGCGCTTGTCGATCAGGCCGCACAGGCGCGGCGCCACCAGCCCGGAGGTCACCAGCGCCAGCGAGAAGCCGGCCATGCAGAACGCCAGCGACCAGCCGCGTTCGGCGCCGAGATGCGGCAGGATCAAGACCGGCGAATAGATCAGCCCGCCCCAGGCGAGGATCTGCGTCAGCGACAGCACCGGCACCGCCCGCCCCGGCCCGCAGAGATAGCTTGCCAGCGCCGTCACGGCGCTGGCCGCGCGCTCGCGCTCCCGGCGGGATCTAAAACGGCACTGAGGGGAGGATCGGCGTCGTCACTCGGCAGACTGGCGCTGTCAGGAGCCGGCTCAGGGTTTTGGCGCGCAGCGGACATAGACCATCGTTCCATACCGGCTCGCAGCGTCGCGGTCGATGAACCGCGTCACCAGCACGCGCCCGTCGAAGGAAACGATCTCGCGGTCCTGCTCGCCGCCGGGAGGTCCAGGCGGGCCGATGTAGTTCTTGCCGCTGGTGCTGCCCTTGAGCCGCAGTTCCTCGGGCTTGGCCTGGTCGGCCAGATGCATGACGACGCCGCCGTTGGCGCCGGCGCCGATTACATACGGGTTGCGGCACTGGGTTTTCGCGGCGGCCTCGGTGCGGCGGCGGTCGTCCGGCTTGGTGTAGGAGGCAAGGCCCCAACTCCCGACCAGTTCGTCGGCGCGGACGGTGGCCGGAATCTCCGGCTCGACCGCCGGCTGCTGTTCGGCGACAGGTGGCTCGACGCCGGGGCCAAAAGTGCTGCAGGCACCGAGTAACGCGCCGAGGGCGACCGCCCCCGATAGCGCCCGGACCCGCGCGACGTGTGGAGCGAGGCGCGGGAGCGCGCACGAGATCGAGCTGAGCATGAGCAGAGTTCCCCTTGGCAACGAGTCTGGACTGCAATGATCCGCCTGGCAAGCGCCAACCGCCCGGCGTGGCGGCAGGCGTCGCCGCGACGACGCGGGACCACCCCCTATACCATTGGCCTTGCCGTCACTTTAAGGGCTTGCTTGACAGAACCGGCCACACACCATATCTCCGGGCCGTTTTAGCACTCTCGTGGCTCGACTGCCAAAAGCGACGCCACGGCCCGGACGGCAGCGGCCATCACACCGCGTGTCCTTAAGTTCGCAAGCCCTCGTGACGACCCAACGGTAAGCAAGGAAACTCCATGTCCAAGTCGAAATTTCGCCCGCTTCACGACCGCGTCGTGGTCAAGCGCCTCGACGCCGAGGAAAAGACCAAGGGTGGCATCATCATTCCCGATACCGCCAAGGAGAAGCCGTCGCAGGGCCAGGTGGTGGCTGTCGGCCCCGGCGGACGCGACGAGAGCGGCAAGCTGATCCCGATCGACCTCAAGGTCGGCGACAAGGTGCTGTTCGGCAAGTGGTCGGGCACCGAGATCAAGCTCGACGGCGAAGAACTCCTGATCATGAAGGAGTCCGACATCATGGGCGTGCTGAGCTAAGCCGCAACAGTTTCGCCCCCTTCCCTCCCTCGCTTGCGGGGGAGGGATAAAGGGAGGGGGCCCGTAAAGACCTGGATGCCCGCGCCGCCGTTCTTCGAACGACTATGCGGCCATGACGAAAACAAACCATTTCAGGAGTACCCCACTATGTCAGCCAAGGACGTCAAATTCGCCGGCGACGCGCGCGACCGCATGCTGCGCGGCGTCGACATTCTCGCCAACGCCGTCAAGGTGACGCTCGGCCCGAAGGGCCGCAACGTGGTGATCGACAAGTCGTTCGGCGCCCCGCGCATCACCAAGGACGGCGTCACCGTCGCCAAGGAAATCGAGCTCGACGACAAGTTCGAGAACATGGGCGCGCAGATGCTGCGCGAGGTCGCCTCCAAGACCAACGACAAGGCCGGCGACGGCACCACCACCGCCACCGTGCTGGCGCAGGCCATCGTCAAGGAAGGCGCCAAGTCGGTGGCCGCCGGCATGAACCCGATGGACCTGAAGCGCGGCATCGACATAGCGGTCGCCGCCGTGATCAAGGACATCGAGAAGCGCGCCAAGGCCGTCGCCTCCTCCGCCGAGGTGGCCCAGGTCGGCACCATCTCCGCCAACGGCGACGCCACCATCGGCAAGATGATCGCGCAGGCGATGCAGAAGGTCGGCAACGAGGGCGTGATCACGGTCGAAGAGGCCAAGGCGCTCGACACCGAGGTCGAGATCGTCGAGGGCATGCAGTTCGACCGCGGCTATCTTTCGCCCTATTTCATCACCAATGCCGAAAAGATGATCGCCGAGCTCGAGGACGCCTATGTGCTCCTGCACGAGAAGAAGCTGACGGGCCTGCAGGCGATGCTGCCGGTGCTCGAAGCGGTGGTGCAGTCGGGCCGTCCCCTCATCATCGTCGCCGAGGACGTCGAAGGCGAGGCGCTCGCCAGGCTGGTGGTGAACAAGCTGCGCGGCGGGCTGAAAGGCGCCGCGGTGAAGGCGCCGGGATTCGGC